>JANPHB010000041.1:0-5077 GCA_031424235.1 Pirellula sp. | reverse complement strand
CCGGTATGGTCGGACTGTGACACTGCGCCGCTTACGCCGCGACGAAGTTTGCCGATTAAGGACTTTCTTTGTCGGTCGCGACCGAAGTGGAGAATTTTGGAATCAAGATCACGGTTGTGCAAACCGGATTCTTCCGAACGGACCTTCTCGATGAGAAAAATGTACGATGGGTAAGCGAATCCGAGACCTATCCCTCGTTCTCAGTGCTGTACTGAAGAGCATTCGACCAAGTGAGTCGCTCCTCTGCTCCCACGCATTTACCGAGTTGAGTTAGGTTGTCGGAGTGCAGACGTCACAACGACGGCGATGCGAGCCGATTCTGCAACTCACGATGCGTTGATGCAACCTCATGGCCGCAAGAGTTGGAAAATCAAGCAAGACAACAATTTGAAACCGAAGAACTCCGCAAAAATCGATGCGAAGAGCTGGGCGATTGTCTGCGATTAAAACGGAAACCGATCAAATCGTGAAACCTCAACCCGATGATTCTGGCTCAATCGAAACCGATGGTTACACGATTTGACTAACTCGTGTAGTTGCTTGTACTCCTCGCGAATTTCGCGTTCAAGCGAACGTTTTTCGAGCTTTAGGCGTTCGGCCTGCTGGCTGGCTTGGAGGCGTGCCTGCCCCAACGTGTCGCGTACAACGCAAGGATCCTGGCTTAGCTTCTGAATCTGGCGAACCACAAAATCCTCTATCTCGACTGCAGGCAGAGTTGGCGCCGGGCATTCTTTCCAGCCGCGTTTTTGAGCCTTGCTTCAGACGTTGTGCCGGTAAAGTGTTGATCGGGGAGAGGAAGGGGTTCACTTCGACGTAGGAACCTCAAGCTTTAACGGCAGATTGCCTTTTTTGTTGTCATACTTTTTTTACATTTAGTGGCGCAAGGCACTTTGATTGCAGCACAAGGATTCCGTCGAGAGATTCCTTCATGCTTTCCTCAGGCGATGCCCCTTTTTTTGCTTTGACCTTCGAAACCGGAAAAAGCTTGACAGCGTTCGATGTCCACTGACTGAAATGTTCCAGCAGTGATAAGAGCGTTTTGTCTGCTTCTTCATCGCTCTGTACCAACTCAATCGCAGCATCACAACGCTTGATCCATTTCACGGCTTCGCGAACCACGCCTTCAATTGCTGTGGCCTTATCGCGTGGCCTGTATTTCTTTCCATGCGATGATTTCGGCCTGCCGCACTCGCGTTTAATCAAATCGTGAAGCTGTGCTGGTGACAGGTCGTTTTTTGCCGCATGCTCGGCAAACCCATTTCTGGCGTCTTCAACCGTTTTGCCAAACTTCGTAAAGGGGGTTTTAATCGTCAGTAGATATTTGATGTAGCTACTGTCGAGCGGACGTTTAGATTCATTGAATCTAAGATCGCGAAACCTTTGAAATTCGCTTTTGGACTTGTACGCTAGGTAGAAAGC
Organism: Pirellula sp.; assembly: GCA_031424235.1. GTDB lineage: Bacteria > Planctomycetota > Planctomycetia > Pirellulales > Pirellulaceae > JBKCUI01. The sequence goes on along the minus strand of JANPHB010000041.1, from coordinate 3,658 downwards.
TCGTCTAGTGCGCAAGGTACGTTCGTTGATTCCAATCTTGATTGCAAATTTTTTGACACTCAAGTTGCCATCCGATATTTTGCGGCCCATGTCCCAATGGTCTTGCAGGGTATCCAGTATCTGCTGAACCTTGGGGTCGGCTTTTGCTGAGGCCGTTGGATTCGAGTTCTGCTGTTTTGATTTTGCTTTCGGCATATTTCTTCGTCGAAGCGGGCAATCGAGTATGGAAAACAGCGTTTGTCCATTCAAACGGCTGCGGTTAACCCTCAACTTACCAACTCAACGAGTATTTGTGGCGGCCGTGGAGGTCCAAACGACTTACACACGCTCACTTGCGGTTCACCCTGTATGGCAATTTCGTATTTTTCCAGTTGTGGATGACCTCTGTCGTATGACTGTTGTTCGCCTCGGAAAGTGGCGGAGTTTTTGTACCGCGCGGCCTGATTTCGAGAGCAAAAAGTCCTTTTTTCCAATCGTCGCGACGGTATGCCGTTTGCAGAGTGAAGACGGTCGCACCTATCAATGTATCTCTCGACTTACGGGAGTCGGACTAGGCGGCGTAATTTAGTTAACGAGAAAATCATGTCAGACCCGAGAAACGTGGCACACGATAAAACAGTTCAGCACGAGAAGAAAAAACACGGCGAAGAAGTCGCGCCGGGGGCTATCGAAACGCCGCAACCGGGGAAGAAGCCGCCCCTTGTAAATAAGGTGGACGAGGACGAGAGCTACCAGCAGCATGCTCAACGCCTGGAGGGCGATAAGGCACCCGATCACCAACATCTCATTGAAGAACCGTATGTGCGTGCTGTTTGGAGCTTCAAACTCGAATAAACGAGTTCGAACCTTTTTGAGCCACCGCGTTTCACTCGCACCCCAAAAGTGGCTCTCGAATCACCGAGTTAGCTCAAAAGATGCAAACAGAGAATTTTTGCGGTTTGAGGACATTGAATCGCGGTACGCAAAAACTACTCTGAAGACAGTATACGGGTGCAAAAACCTTGCTCCGACCAATGATTTCCCAGGCATTACGGCGATTTTACGATGGCCAGCTTCCGAAACATCTACACGTCACTCAAGCTCATTGTCGCTCGGTCTACCCAGAAGGAGCTCGCTCGCCAAGTCAGTTACCTTAAGGTTGAGAACCAGATTCTGCGTAGCCGATTGCCGGACCGCATTAGTTTAACTCATCGCGAAAACCAGACCAAGCTTGGATGATCGAGCAAGCCGAGGCGTTTATTAAGCACACTCAAGACAAAAAACTGCCATGCAAAATCGTGATGCACGATAACGACGGCAATTACTCGAAACCATTTCTGGAAGTGTTCCAAAAGGCCAAGATTAAGCCGCATCGCACTGCGATTAGATCACCGAATACGGTTGCCTTCGTGGAGCGATTCGTTCAAACAATAAAACAAGAATGCCTCGACCATTTTGTGGTATTCGGGCACAAGCACATGGACGTCCTCTGCCGGGAATTCAAAGAGCATTATCATCAGCAAAGACCCCACCAGGGTTTGGAAAACGAGTTGATTCAGAAACCGCCAACGAAGAAGCGGAAGAAGACCGAACCTAATGTCGATACGATCCGTCTGAGCGACATTCGATGTGAAGAGCGACTCGGCGGGCTGCTAAAAGTTACCGTCGGGTTGCTGCTTAGCCTAGCACTTTCAACGTCGATTCTCCAACCATTGCAATACAACGCGACGCCGAACGTGCGCGCCGATAACGTGATCACCGATCCATTTGTCGCCAAACCGTCCGAACGAATGCATATGGTCTCGCCGCCATCTTTGACTTGCGACGATAATCCAGATCAAGAAATCGACGACTGCGCTCGATCTTAGTTTTTGCATAGGGCGAATCGCTGTCAAAACATGTGGCGGAGTTTTTGTAACGCGTGGGCGTTCGATCAATCCAACAACTTCGTTTTCCCGGTTAGCGTTCCCACTGATTCATTTAGTGAATTTAGGCGCAGCAAAGGTAAAGGTCTTCAATTGGCCTGGTGGTTGCGCACCTGCGGGGACAAAGCTGGATGGTTCGAAGATAGCAGTCGGGTCCATCACATCGCACGGACTAACCGAAATGTCCAAGTTGTTGCCCTTGCCCGATACAGATGTTACGGTCACCCCAACGAAGGCCACAATTTTATAAGACGCATTGCTTCCGGCGCCAGAGGCAGCTTGGTACGGAGTTGTGGATGCCGGCTCAAACAGAGGGAGTAAACGTGGCTGTCCAATAATTGCCGCAAAGTTCTTGCTCAATGCGCTCCGCAATCCAGGACTTCCCTTAAATACTTTAGAGGAATCTGGACTTAAAGGCAGTTGGTTGTCGTCAAGGAGGAATTGTATATCATCGGAAGAAGGACCATTCTCAACCCAGTCGCCATACTGTTTTTCGGAGTTCGTCCAGTTCCCAATGCAAAGAAGTCCGAAATTGCCTGGGGCGTTTGCTGGGCTTGGGTAGATTTGGATTTGTGCAACACCATTAGAATCCGTATGCGATTCGCCATCGGGTGAGACACCTAACTCGATGAACTTTGTCCAATGGTTCACATCGAAAGCCACCGGCAATAGCGAGCAGCCTGATCCATCGCCTGAGCCTCCGTAGTCATATCCCCATGCAGAGCCACTTGGATCAAACGAATTAATCAGACCCGTGAAGATTGTAGAGGAAGATGTCGCGACGAGGGGTTGGTTGCTTTTCCCCGTCACGCCACCAAAGAATAATCGCAAAGGATTGTTGGATTTGGAATCGAGGCGAGACAAAACTTGAACCGTATTGGGATATCCAGAATACGATGGGTCAAAATTTCCGTTCACATCCGTAAATCCAAATTGCACATCACCCCCCAGAATTGAAATCGCTTTCACACCTCCGGCGTCATTGAATTGTCCATATCGAATTGCGTATTTCGTTGCATCGAACTCTGCTTGCTTTAAAATCTCTTGCTTATTGCATTGGGAGGCCATAGCATAGGAGCCGTAGCCATCAATTAGCTGACGAGCTCCTGCTGCGGCAGCTGCGTCTGTCGCATTTTGGAGCTCGCTTTTTGATTTGGTAATCCAGCCGATATCGATGCTTAGGGCGACAAACAACAAAATCGGCACAAGCAGCACCGCTAATATGACAGCAATCGCACCGTTCTTCTTCTTAACTCGACGCGTACTTTTCTTCTTTTGTGTTTGCATAAGTCATCTCTAGCTAATACTTAGGGTTGTAGTTCTGCTGCTAATGCTAAAAAAAGCCGCCAATCGAAGGGTTATTCAATCAAGCTACTTTCAACATCGTGGTACGTTCAGTAATCGTTGAATTGCCAAAAAAGTAATTGGTCTTGGAGTAATTCACGCTTGACCAAGGCAACGAAACAATGACTGTAATTTTGTCGTTTTGCTTGGCACCGCCGATACTACCTTGGACATCGTTAATCAGAATCGTCACAGTTGCATCCTGGAAATTTAGTCTGCTGTTTTTTAACGCATTTTGAACCTCAGCGATAACATCAGCATCCGTTTGGCTAGCAGCCCGTTGAACAAATGAGAATTTTGGAGCAACGCATTTCTTTTCTCGAGACGCGTGCGTTTCGTTGCCAAAGGCCGATTTTATTCTCCGAGATGACTCGAAACCGATTGTAGTGCGTTCTGGTGAGGTTTCGAAG
>JANPHB010000040.1:0-20147 GCA_031424235.1 Pirellula sp. | reverse complement strand
CACCGATTTTTTTGTTTATTACATTGTCATAGAGGGTCGCATTGAGGGCCTCACTATCGAATACGCAAACGCACAAGACGCAATAGAAATCTACACAAAGAAACTTGGAAGCAAGCCGGTTAGTTTTGACGGAAAAGCTGCATGGGAGACAAAAGACGGACTGTTTGTAATCGATTTGGCAACCAAGCAAGGGGAGATAGCTTCGAAAATTGCAGTAAAAGACGGGAACTCAATTCACCAAAAAAGCTTGACGAACTCGGCTCCAAGCTTTGAAAAATGGGACAACCAACAAAAATAGCCCGCCATTTCTGACTAGCCATTCTTGGAAGGAAACGCCAAGGGCATGGCGCTCCAATCGTTTCGTGTCGACCCGAAAATCATCTTAATGATTCCACCGGCATTTGTTGCGTCCCCTCGATCATGGCAATTGATATCGTAGCGATCGGTGGCTCTCACTGCCAACGCATCCAAGTTGAAGTATAAAGACGAATCCACCGATACATTGATTCCTTAGCGCGATCCAACAAAACACCACTCTTCAAGTGACCGAAGAAACAAGCAAGCGTTCCTGTCGTGCCTATGAGTGCCGATGGCAAAACCTGGCTGATGACAACCGGGAAGCCCAAGAAAGTCTTCTCAGCACCCATTGCAAGCGAGATCAGAGAATTACCGCCAGCTGCATCGAGTAGCCTTTGCATCGAGTTCGCCCAACCTTGCTGGCTGATTTACCACTTTTGCTTGGCACCCATCCACAACTTCGCCTTACCCATGCAGCTTTCAAAGTCCGCAAGTGTCAAAGCGCCGAAGGTCGTACGGCTGAGCGCAGTGTACCTGCAATCGCTGCATTTCAGCCACTGATCGAAGCAGTTTGCCGCGATCGCACCAAGCATAGGATTGAAATTTATCAGAAGATTCTTGATGCAATTGTCATGCACCGAGTGGGGGATCGGCCTGACCGGTTTGAACCAAGGCTTCGAAAAAGACGCGATGGAGCTTATGACTTACTCACAAAGCCAAGACACATTGCCAAAAGCGAAATCCAGCAAAGACTTATGCACTAACTAAGTGCCATTCGCGTGTCAAACCGGTGCGAGTTGGGGGCTGCATGCCCGGTGGTGTGGCAGTGCTCGGGGGCAATCCGGGCTCTTAGCCTGATATTTTTTGTTCGTCGATTTCAAGCTCAGCTTGGCTTTGCATCAATGCGATTCAATTCAGCGTCAGTCGCGATTGCAATCCAAGGCGATTTGGCAAGGATCACGACTATGAAAAGCAGCGAACTGAAGGTCGACCAGGAACCCGTCCAGCGAAATGCGAGTATGGCCGCCATGAACTCAATTGCAAAGACAGTGACAGTAATGATTGCTGACCACTTCGCAGAACGCATCATCACCGCTCTTGACGCCGAATCAAATCGAGTCGAGTAATCTGACGAAAGCAGAGTGACCAAAACTAACTGGCGCCACACAAGCATGCAACTAATACAAGCAACGATTGTGCATATTGCGACAGCTTGCGATAAGAAGAAATCGAATACTGCGACAACGACGATTGTAACAATGACGGCCAATGGAGACATCGAAGCAAGTCGTCGGTTCATGCTTTTGGTACCCATCGAGCCTTTCGACGAACTAGTAATTCTCAGGCGCATGCGCCTGTAAACGCGAGTTTCATTATAGCCCACGTAGCTGGTCAAATGTGCGAACGTCGTTCCTGGTCGATGTAAATGGGTTGCTGCGGCCCTAAGTATGTCGCGTGGCGTCATTCGGCGGCGGACGCCACGTGCTGTACTGTTTCACGAATATTCCGGCGCTGATGCTTGAAACCACAATGATACCGCTGTCAGGCGGCAGGTCGAGGTCGACCCGCGGATGAGTGGACGCCCAGGCTGGATCATCTGGATTTCGACGCTCCGGCGTGTCAAACCGGAGCGAGTTGGTTGGTCACGCGAACTCACCTAAGTTCGTCCTTAACGCGGTCAGTCGATGTGAGTTTCGACAATCGGCACGCCAGCAGCAATCATGCGTTGGGTTACCTGTTTCGCTTCGTCATCATCCTCAATGATCATTGCTGCCCCATTTAAATGCACAGCCAAGTAACCGCTCCGGTCAATACAAACACATTCGCATTGAAAGCCAAGTTCGGTACCGCGTTGCATTTTTGAGTGTACGTCCACGCTTGAAAAATTCGTTTGAAGCGTATACCGATCAACATCGCGAAGCTGTCCCCATAGCGACGATGCTGGAAGATTGAGCAGAACGTCGTCAAAATTTCTAAGCTTGGTGATGTCTTGGATCGTCGGGCGACCTGTGGTAAATCGGACAGTGATTTGCCATTCTTTGCGATCGAAAAAGTGCAGTGTCCACCCGTCGTCCGTGCCATCCCACATGTGTGCAAAGTCTTCGAGCGGCATATTCTTAAATGGTCGAACTTGTGATTCTCCGGCGCAACACCGGTAAACAAATTCTGAATGTACCCGATCTGGCTCGTTGTATGGGCCGTCCAGCTGCTTGGCAATGAATGCCTGCCTGGAAGTCGAATCCCCCGACGCTCCGGCGTGTCAAACCGGAGCGAGTTGGGGCTAGACGAACTCATGTCAGTTTGTTGTGTCTTTACCCCAATGCTCTGTTGCGAAGGAGGAACCGACTATTGCTGCCCGGCAGTGTCCCCTGCGGCTTGTTCCTCTTCCGGTCTTACAGGGGCAGTTGCCCCAACGATGTTCTCAAAAGTCGCAGCAGTCGCGCCGAACGGGGTCCAGCAAAGCCAAACAAACTCGGATTCACAAGCAGATTCGATAGCCTTGTGTTTTGTTATCTCTTGGTAAAACGCTGTGATTGCGTTGCGTATGCAGGACTCTACGGTCTTACCCATTCCACAACAGTATTCAATCCCATCATTGCTTTTGAAAAAAACGTTCGGGGAAGCATGATAACTGTCGTCCTCACACTCAACGACCTTCAAAGTGAATTTTGAGAATGGTAGATCGCCAGTCCAAACGTCGTACCAGCCCATTACTCGCTCTATTTTGAACGATCGTATGGTCGTCTCGTACCAACCTGATTTCATCCTTTGGCTCCAAATGGGCACTTCAGTTTCGGCATCAGTATTGAACTGCTCCTGGCCACGGAACTAATTCCCCGGCACTGCGCCCGCGTCATCGGGCGGCTCCCGTTCACCGCTTAGTAATGCACCCTATTCTACTGCGAGCTGGGATGCCACGGCACTTGCCAAGTCTTTGACTTGAGAAGAATTCAGAATATCAAGTTGCTGTGCCAGCCCGAGAAACAGTTCCCATGTTTCAGAAACGCTGAGCCTGAACAGCCAAGTCCGGTTGTGGAATTCCGAATGCGGTTTCATCAAGTGCGACCCAACCAATGCCGCCATGTGGGCGAGTTGGTGGTTATGGTACTCAGGAACAATGTGATCCCAGCACATAATTGAGCCGGCAGCCAAGTGTTTCGGATCGGGGGCTTCATCGGCAGTGAAGGCGTCCGTAAGGGCGATAGTTTTGTCGAACCATTCCAGCACGTACGTGGTTTCTGTGAGAGCATCCGATCGAAACATCAGATCATAAAAAAGCGGATCCCCCTCCTGCTCATCTTCGAGTATCTTTTGCTCAGCCTTCGTGAGAGGCTCGAATGGATCATCGCGAATCGCTTTAGCACACGTCTTTGCCACTAAGGTCATCGCGGATGCAAGTTGCTCCGGACGAATGTCGCCAGCCGCCGCGAGTGTCGCAGAAACGGCTGCCCAGTCGGCGTTAAGTGGTTCAGGTGTTTGCATCTGTTTTGGTTAATAACTAGTAATTCTCAAGCGCATGCGCCTGTAAACAAAGTCTCATTGTAGCCGGCCTAGCTGTTCAGATGAGCCAACGGCAGTCCAGGCTGGATGATCCGGATCTCGACGCTCCGGCGTGTCAAACCGGTGCGAGTTGGGGGCAGCGACTATCCGGACTGTCCCAAAGAGCGCTTTGTTCGGCGACTTTCTTTGAGCTGATCTAACTGAATCACACGCCGCCGGAGCCTTAACGCTCTTTCCTCGAGAAACGGATGCTGCCAACGGATGGAAATTCAAATTGCAGATCGACGCAATCGACTGGGTCGAGTTCGCTGCTCCGAATGAAAATTCCGGATAACTTCGGTAGCTTTGCGAACTCAGCGACTGCAGCTCGCGAAATCGCTCCAGCAAGAACAACATTCTCAAGATTCTGATTTTGAGCCAACGCACGAGCACCTACATCTGTCATGCTGGAATCATTGAGATTGATCCTTGTTAAGTTCGGTAGCGTCGCTAGCCGGGATCCGGTCTCGTCCCCGAGCTAGCCCAATAACGGTGGACGTTGGTGCTGGCTGGCTGCCTAGCTTCGTCCTTTCCGCTGGGACATACCTGCTACCACATCGGGCAAATCGTTCAAATTGCCCGAATCCATGCTGGGGAACACTGGAAGACCCTGACAATCCCAAGAGGTGGATCAGATAGATTCAACCAGGAGCATTGGGGCCAGACCGAGAAGTCGCATTCATAGCTCACGTATAATCAATATGTCAGGATGAAATTTTGAGGAGCAATCGTAGAGGCGACCGTCACGCCTTCACGAACTTAGATGTGATTATTCGACATCACGGGATTTTTCGATCTCGTCCAGCAGGACCGTCAGGGGCGTCGCTTGGGTCATGTCCTTGACCTCCTGATCCGCAGTGGCTTTCTGTAGTCCCAAGTGCTGCGTGATGACGTGGAGCATTTGCATGGTCTTGGTAACTTCCTGCTCGGTCAGCAGGCAGATTTGCAGGTTCAGGTGCCCCCAATGGTCCTGCCGCTTGGACTGGAGCCTCTGGTTCATCAGGACGAACGTCGTCAGGAAGATGAACTCGATTCCGACGACCAAGCCGAGGAAAGGGAACGGATAGGGGTCGAAAGCCGGGACGCCGTGCAGCATCCCCACGTTTAGTAACATCCAAACGACGAGGAATACGACATGGGCTGCGATGAACCACAGGCTTCCGAAGAATCGGGCGATCCAGTCCCCGATCTTTTCCACCCGAGAACGGCGTCCGTGCAGTTCCTGCTCGACATGAGCGATGGCCTCAATGTTCTTCTTGGCTGTGTTGGACAACGGGGCGGTTGACATATCGGTGAACTCCAGCCGGACGGTTTTCGGTTTAATATCCAGCAATGACGACGAGGTCTTCCGCTGGAAGCTCTGCAACTTCCCGAACATGATGGGAAACACTAAGAGTAGCTCACGTTGCTAAATGAGACTCCCTTAACATCGATTCCCACGGGTTAGCATGATTCGAGATTAGGCGTTCGGTTGAAGTGGTCCCTGAGAAAGATGGGCCGGTGTGATCGGCTGCGTGCATATGCACTTGTGCATTTCCCGACTTGAAGCACACAATCAAACTCAAAGGATTCTAACAGAAAGCGAGTTCCACTGACAGCAAAACGCTCGAACTGGACTTATGTCGGCTATCCGTATCAACTCAACCTACCGTAATCAAGGTAAATAAGTCGAAGGAAAGCAATCGAAAAAGCCGGTTGGAACCGGGACTATTTCCTAAGACTTTGAAAGTCAGTCGTTTAAGATGCAGTTGCCCTGATAGAATAACGTTTCAGCGGACATGGTCGAGCAGGCCAGTCGGAGCTGACTTTTTGAACGTGCTGCCCAAACGACGTGCCCCAATTTTTGAGATAATTCACCTATGGAACGAGCACCGTTGCCCGAGGTTATTCAAAACGAGGATATTCAGAATTACGCCCAGAATATTGTCGACACGGTACGCGAGCCACTGCTGATTCTCGACGCGACTCTCCGAGTGCAGTCGGCAAATCGCGCCTTCTACCAAACGTTTCACGTCTCGTCTGCAGAAACCGAGGGACGCCTCATCTACGAGCTAGGCAACGGCCAGTGGGACATCCCCGACCTGCGGACACTCCTAGAAGACATCGTCCCCAAGAGCTCCGTGTTCGACGATTTCGAGCTCGACCACACCTTCCCGGTCATTGGCCGCCGGGTAATGCTGCTCAACGCTCGCAAGCTACAGGCTGGGCACCACGGCGAGTTGCTGGTACTAGCCATGGAAGACGTGACTGCACGCAAGCGTGCGGAAGAGGAGTTGCTTCAAGCCGGGGCATTGCAGAACGCCATTTTCAACAGTGCGAACTTCTCCAGTATCGCCACCGACGAAAAGGGCGTCATTCAGATTTTCAACGTGGGTGCCGAAAGGATGCTCGGCTACACGGCGGCGGAAGTGATGAACAAGATTACTCCGGCCGACATTTCCGATCCGCAGGAAGTGATTGCGCGTGCCGCTGCGTTGAGTCAGGAACTTGCCACTCCCATCACTCCCGGTTTCCAAGCTCTGGTCTTCAAAGCGGCGCGTGGGATCGAGGACATCTACGAGTTGACCTACATTCGCAAAGACGGCAGTCGCTTTCCGGCAGTCGTCTCGGTCACAGCGCTACGCGATGATCAAAGCGCAATCATCGGCTATCTGTTGATTGGCACCGATAATACCGCACGCAAGCAGGTGGAAGATGAACGCATGCTGCTCGATCAGCGCGTTCGTGATCAGCAGTTCTACACCCGCTCGCTGATTGAATCGAACATCGACGCACTAATCACTACCGATCCGCGCGGCATCATTACCGATGTGAACAAGCAGATGGAAGAGCTCGCCGGCTGCACTCGCGACGAGTTGATCGGTGCACCCTTCAAGGACTACTTTACCGATCCCCAGCGAGCTGAGGGCGGCATCAAGCGGGTGCTGGGCGAAGGCAAGCTCACCGACTACGAACTGACTGCGCGTGCTCGCGATGGAAAGGAGACCGTTGTGTCGTACAACGCAAGCACTTTTCACGACCGCTACCGAAAGCTGCAGGGCGTATTCGCCGCAGCCCGCGACGTTACCGAGCGAAAACGCTACGAGCAATCATTGCAGCAGGCCAACCGCGCCAAGAGTGTATTTCTCGCCAACATGTCGCACGAGATTCGCACTCCGATGAATGCTATCCTGGGGTTCTCCCAGTTGATGCTCCGCGACCCGGACATTACCGCCCGGCAATGCCAGTACCTGGGAACCATCAACCGCAGCGGCGAGCACTTGCTGGCCCTAATCAATGACATCCTGGAGATGTCTAAAATCGAAGCGGGTCGCACAACCCTGAACCCTTCCACGTTTGATCTGCCCGCTTTGCTTAAAGACCTGGAGATGATGTTCCGATTGCGCACCGATGAGAAGAAACTGTCGTTCTCGGTCGAGGAGATCGGCGACGTCCCTCAATTTATTGTGAGCGACATAAACAAGCTTCGTCAGGTCTTTATTAACGTGCTCGGAAACGCGGTCAAATTTACTGAGCAAGGCGGCATCGTCCTATGCGTGCGCGCGGATCGTGAGGCCGCCACAGGACCTACTCTCCGCGTAGAAGTCAGAGACACAGGTCCAGGCATTTCGCCCGACGACCAAGAGAGGCTGTTCCGGCATTTCGAGCAAACTAAGACCGGACAACAGACCGGTACGGGCACGGGGCTCGGCTTGGCCATTAGCCGCGAGTTCATTCGCCTTATGGGCGGTGACATCACGGTGAGCAGTCAGGTGGGCAAAGGTAGCGACTTCGTCATTCACATGCCTTTGAAGGAGGGAGAAGCTCAAGCGGTGCAAGCGAAGGATAACCCCCTGCACGTTCTGCGACTCCAGCCCGGGCAGAGGACGTGCCGGGTGCTGATTGTCGACGACATCGAGGACAATCGCCAGCTCCTAGCGCAGCTTCTCACCCCCGTAGGATTTGATGTCCAACTGGCTACGAATGGCGCGGAAGCAGTCCAGAAGTTCGGAGAATGGCGGCCGCACCTTATCCTGATGGATTTCCGCATGCCTGTGATGGACGGCCATGAAGCTATCAGACGGATTCGGGCCATGGACGGCGGCGCGGAGCCCAAGATTATCGCTGTGACTGCCAGTGCGATGGACGACAACCGCCAGGAGTTGATGGAGATTGGCGCCGACGATTTTATCGGCAAGCCATTCCGGGAAGCAGAGTTATTCCAAAAGATTCACGTCCACGCTGGAATGAACTACGTGTTTGCCGAGGATCAAACTGCGGCCCTCGAGGAACAGGCGAAACTCACCCCCGAGTCCCTGGCTCTCTGGCCCCCAGATCTCATCCACTTGATGCGTGAAGCCGTCATTACTGCGGATATAGACCAATTGCTGGCTAAGATCGAAGAGATGGAAGCACGCGATCCCCACGTTGCTCAGGCTCTCCGCCGGTTAGCCGAAGACTTCCAGTACCAGAAACTTTTGGATTTATTCGGCTCGGGAGCTTCTGTATGAAACATGGTGCCGCCAGTATTTTGGTCGTGGACGATACCCCTGCGAATCTTCAGGTGCTGGCAGGCATGCTTAAGGAGCGGGGATATAAAGTCCGGCCAGTTCCCAGCGGTAAGCTTGCGCTATCGGCGGCCGGTCGCGATCCCCCAGACCTGATTTTGCTAGACATCAATATGCCGCACATGAACGGCTACGAAGTATGCGAAGTTCTTAAATCCGACCCCGCGCTCAGTGGGATCCCCGTCATCTTTATCAGTGCGCTCACCGAGCAGCTCGACAAAGTAAAGGCCTTTGCCACAGGCGGAGTAGATTACATCACCAAGCCGTTTCAAATGGAGGAACTGCATGCGCGTGTCGAGACTCACTTAAAGCTGCGCGGCCTGCAAACCGAGTTGGAGCAGGCGAACGCACGATTGGCGGATGCTAATAGTCGCATGTCCCGCGATCTGAAGGCGGCAGCAAAAATCCAGGAGTCCTTCCTCCCACGCAATGCGACTCGCGTGACTGGCCTCGACTTCTCCTGGGTCTTCCGTCCTTGCGACGAATTAGCCGGTGATGGCCTAAACGTCGTTCCCCTGGGAAAAGACAAAGTTGGGCTTTACGTTCTGGACGTTAGCGGCCACGGAGTCGCTTCGGCCTTGCTGTCTGTAACTCTCAGCCGACTCCTTTCGCCCCCTTCGGAGCCAACCTCGATTCTGGTCCGGGATAAAGATGCTGCTGTACCTTGTGATATCACGCAACCCGCGGAGGTCGCTGCCCACCTGAACCGACTCTTCCCGTTTGACGCGGCGACCGAGCAATTAACGACAATGGTCTATGGCATTCTGGATGCTACGACCGGAGAGTTCCGCTACGTCTCCGCAGGACACCCCGGACCTGTGTATCTTCCATCCGGTGCAGATCCGGTGATTTTGGGGAGCGATGGGTTTCCGCTTGGTTTGGCCGACGAGGCTTACGAAGAGCGGTCGGTCCACCTGGGAGTTGGGGATCGCTTGTACCTCTACTCCGATGGAGTTCTCGAAGCGATGGACGCTGCTGGCACGCAGTTTGGTAATCTCCGACTTTTACAGGCGATCGGTCAGGGGCGGTCTTATTCATTGGTGGAAAGTACTGCGAATCTTATGCTCGCTATTGAACAGTGGCTTGGACTCGAACGATCGCAAGACGACATTTCAATTCTCTCTATTGAGCGCACGCAGCATCAAGCCAATTAAAGACATAAAAATCGCGTTCGAATCGTTTGTTTTCTCCCCAATGAAATTCTCTACCCGCTCTACTCAGACCAGTCCGGTGAAGCCAAGTAGAAAATGCTGAGCGGCAGCGAACTTTCATCGTAAGCATACGTAGATTAAGCAATTAGGCATTAGCTTGATATTGTCACGCCATACATACTTTGCAGGATGATCGCTCCTGGAGAGATGTGAAGCTGGTCCACGAGGGCAATATTCTGATGCGGCAACGGAACAACGTTTGAAGTGTAAACCGCCATCATCGGATCGAACAGGAACATTCGAGCTAAGAGATAGGCTCGCTGCAATTAAGTTGCAGACCGATGGAGGTTGAGCCGGTCTCAGGACATTTTCAGGACCAGTACATACCCGCACCGGTTTGACACGCCGGAGCGTCGAATGGGCCAAGATCTAGGCTAATTGGGCCAACTCGCTTATTAAGCAAACTGATTGCCCGCTCTTTGTTGTGTCCACATCACATCCAGGTCGCATCAGGAGTGATCGGGCAACGTTGAGTGCCGGATGGAAATGCGTTTCAACTCACGGTGAAGACGTTGGGGCGTCTTACGCAGCCCATGCAGTTCGAGGACATCATCGTCTGGAATAGGGAAAATGGTCGCGTTGGCCGGGCCAAAGATGTTTCGCGTGTTGAGCTTGGCGCTCGAGATTACGCTGCAGAAAGCGACTTGGACGATTGCGCGAAAACCAGATTGTTTGGTCGAATAGCGACCAAAGTGACGCCGTAAAGAACATTTGAAACGAAGCTTGAGTCTACAAACCGTAATAAACTGGTAATCTACTAATGACAAGGCGTGAAGAACAGTTTGGCACAAATGATGCGTTGTCCGTGATTTGAGTTTCACGCCGAAGCCACCATTAATCAGGAAAGAAGTTACGTCATGAAAAAGGTTGTTTTTTGCTTGTTACTTGCCATAGCTACGTCTCTTTCTAACTACTCTCGTGGGCAAGATTTAGTGGGAGGGTTACTAGGTGGACAAAGTGGTTCTGCAAACAATGGAACTCAACCACCGAACCAAGTGGGAGGGCTACGCGGAGCAATTCGCGATCAAATACAGAATGCCATTCAGCCTAATCTTCCCGGAGCACAGAATCCACCTGCAAATGTGCAGGTTCAAGGAGCTCCGCAGCTAAACGGCCAAGTTGGTGGTTCGCCATTTCAAGGAGGAACTCAACTCAACGCAAACGCACAGCAAAATCTCAACAATCAGCAAGGTGCCGGCACATCCCTCGGCTCGCAATTGCTAAGTGTTTTAAGAACAAATCTTGTAGATCATGCAGCTGTCGGACAAGATGGGACCGTCCGATTCCGGAACGACGTGAACCCCCAGTTGCGAGGCATGGGAATTCTTCCAAACGACCAACTGATCGATGAAAACGGACAGACTATTCGAGACTTGAATGCCGCGAACTCTTATCTTCAAGCTAATCAGAACCTTCGGGTTATGCGAAACGGGAAAATCGTCGCAATTCAGCAATCGATGTCGAACTCAAACGCAAGTCAATTTGGCTGGTCGTTTGGCTCGAGAAACAACGGTGTCTTCATTTCTTCGCTTGTTTCAAACAGCATTGCAGCCCAAGCAGGGCTTCGGGATGGCGATCAAATTGTTAGCATTAACGGCAACTCTGTGACCCGACCCCAGGACATTTCGACGTACCTAATGCAGACTAACGGTTCGACGATAACGATCGTTTATATTCGCAATGGTCAGTCTGGCGAAGCCTTCTTGAGGTCGTCTAACCAAGGTGATAGCTCGAGGATTTCACCTTCATCCATTCAATCTAAACTCGACCAAATCGAACGACTTCTTGGAGAGATTCGTACGGAGCTTTTGTTGGCGAGATGAAAACGTCACATCGCTTTCACGCCTTGACAATCGACAAACAAACAATCCTCTGAACAAGCAAAATCTTAAACCATGAAAATGCACCGTAAACTATTCGTCCTTGTGGCAGTCTCATTGATCACGCTTCCGGCATGTGATCAAGCGAAAGACGCAAATAAGAAAGATGGCATCAAGGACGCGTTGGACACTCGTCCAAACGAAGAACTACGTGACCTTGGCGAAGACATAGACAAAGCGGCTAAGGATGTCGGCCGTGACATAAAGAATGCGGTCAAACCCAAGTAATCCGTAGAGTTGCAACCGTGGAGGAATGGCGGTCAGTATCATCTTGCACTTGCTGACCGAACGCGTGGTGTCTACCATCATCAAAATGCAACGGTAGTTTTCAACAAAGAGATTAGCCGTTGCAACAATGACACACTAGAAGTGTGCGTGTGCGAGGTTTTGGCCACATGGGCTATAATACAAATTGTCAAAGTCGGCAAAACTAAGATTGCGTTCTTTGGTACGACAATTGCAATCAATTGGCTCCAATGAAAAAAAGCGAATTGAAAATGCATGGCTTGGGTTTGTAAAAAGGAAACAGAGATGCTTGGTACTGTTCTTCTCGTGATTCTTATCTTGATGGTTTTGGGCGCGTTACCCTCTTGGCCGCACAGCAGAAACTGGGGATATGCTCCAAGTGGTGGGCTTGGATTGATTGTTTTGATTCTGATCATCCTGTTACTTCTGGGCCGCATCTAACCACCACTTATCGGTTTTCTTTTCGAAGGAGTAATTCTGTGAATCAGTTAATTACGCTTCAACGAACTGTGAGGCCTACGAAAACAAGCGCCCAAACCGATCAGCTCACAGCCTCGGACAGCCTCGGTTCACGGCACGGCTGCTAAAGATGCTTTGCGATTTTTTCGTAACTGCAGCTATTCCGAACTGAGGACCATTCAACGCGAATCCGGCGAAGGGATTCTCATCCTCCGCGGCAAGGTAGCATCGTTCTTTATGAAGCAACTCGCATAGGAACGGATACGCTCGATTGAAGGTGTTTTCACGGTCAATAATAAGCTCGAAGTAGTTGACCCGTTGGAACGGGAAACGCGGTATACATGGCTAACCCATCAATTGTGAAAAGCGTCGTACGTCTGCAGAATCGGCCTAGCCAGCAACCAACATTGTCCGCAGCCAGCAAGCCGAGCACTCGCCAGGCTGGCGTTTTTAAGAGCGTCGCTCAGTTCGTAAATGTCTAGAATGTCTTCAGTCGCCGCGGGGCTGCGACTGCCGGAGAAAGTTACAGTCTGGTTAACAGAAAGCGAGAAGACTCATGCCTCAGAACATTCGAATCGGATTACTTCATGCTGCAGTTCATTCTGCGTATCGTCTTCTAATCTTGCACCTCATTCGCGGAAATACGATCGGGGTCCTGACGCAACCCTATATTGAAAGGCAAGAGAGGGATTAACAAGGGCAACGTGTGGGCGTGGGAAATTGTTAAATGCGACTGACGGCTGTTGCGTTAGGCAAGCAAGTAGCGGAAGCAGCCGTTCGATGGAAGCCTTCCTGATAATCCGACAGTGCGGGTAATAGCAATTCTTGCGCCAGAGTTCTCGGGTCACCGACTCATTCTGCCTTGGATTCAACGATTTCCCTCCATTCAAGTTGCTAAAAAGCAGTCTATGCTTCGGGTGTTCGGTAGAAAACTCCCGCCGCTAGATTCGAAGGATGCAGTCTAATAAACGCAAACACTGTGATTGCAGCCAACGCCAATAGAAAAATCGGAAGCCCAAGTGACTTGAAGGCATGGTTGCCGGTGTGGGATCATGAAGACTCGCAACTGTGCATTCGTGTTTTAGCGTTTAATTTGGCTTTGTTTTGCTGTGCTCCGATCTTTTTTACCATCTATCTGGCGATTGGAGCATCGATGTCGGCGTGCATCGTGGCCATTGGTGGAACGCTGATCCTCTGCAACATTCTCATGTTGAGGTTCGGATGTCCAGCCAAAGTATCCGGGCAATTACTGACCAGCATTGGGTGGTGTACCTATACGAGTTTGGCTTGCGTCAACGGCGGCCACAACGCACCGGCGGAGATGTGGCACGCGACAATACCTGTGTTTGCAATTATTTTGACGAGTTTTCGCTCGGGAGTCTTGTGGTCACTTGCCAGCGCCGTAGCGATTGCCGCTTTGTACGTGATGAAATTGCAGGGAATCGAATTACCCAACGAATTGACACCGACCGGACTCGAATTTCTAGAGTTTGCGGGATCGCTAGGATTAACGTGTTTCATTTTTGCTCTCATGTTTTGGTTTACTCGCATTGAACAGAAGGTCGAGCAACGGACGAATCGAGCACTGGAAAAAGCGGAGTCGGCCAACCTTGCCAAGAGCGAATTCCTCGCTAACATGAGCCATGAAATTCGTACGCCGATGCCAGCTATCCTGGGTTTTACGGACCTTCTTTTAGACGAGAGGAACTTCCACGATGAACCCGAGAAGCGGATTTCGTCGATCCAAACGATTCAACGAAACGGCTCTCACTTACTTTCGATCATCGACGATATTTTAGATTTGTCAAAAATCGAAGCCGGAAAGATCGAGATCGAAGCCATACCGTATTCACCCTTTCAAATCATTGAGGAAGTCCTGTCGCTGATGCGCGTTCGGTCTTCTGCCAAAGGGATCGCATTGGGCTGCGAATTTGAAAATGCCATTCCTTCGAACGTGCTTACCGATCCAATTCGGGTTCGCCAAATCCTTTTGAATCTGGTGAGCAACGCGATTAAGTTCACAGAGCTCGGTGGTGTTCGCATCGTTGCAAGGTACGTCAGTGGCGATCGTCCGAGACTCGAATTCGATGTGGTCGATACAGGGCTCGGTATGACTCCTGAGCAACAAAATCGATTGTTCAAGCCGTTTACACAGGCGGACAACTCAACGACACGTCAATTTGGCGGTACTGGACTTGGCCTAACGATAAGCAAACGACTCGCCAATTTGATGGGGGGGATGTTTTCATTGTCGAATCCTGTGCGGGACAAGGTACTCGATTCCGCGCCTATTTAGATATAGGCTTTATTGAGTCATCCAAGTTGATTGACCCGAATCAAGTCTCCAACTACCGCAATGCAGGTGTCAACGCCGAGGCCAATGCAGTTCAAACCGCCTCACCACAATCCGTTTTAGCGGGTTGCAACATCTTGCTGGCCGAGGATGGCCCTGACAATCAAAACCTGATTTCGTTCGTTCTCAAGAAGGCTGGGGCGAAAGTCACAATCGCAGAGAACGGCCAATTGGCTGTTGAATCCACCCTAGATGCATTGATTGCAGGCGACCCATTCCATGTCGTGCTCATGGACATGCAAATGCCCGTTCTGGATGGATATGGCGCTACAGCTTTATTGCGATCCAAGGGCTATAGCGGGCACATCATTGCGTTGACAGCTCATGCGATGGATGGCGATCGAGCAAAATGTATTAGTGCGGGGTGCGACGATTACGCAACTAAACCTATTGACCGTCAATCTATCATCCAACAGATCGCAACGATCTACGGTAAGAGACCTACGTCTCCAACAATTCGCGATACTTACATCTCCCACGCTCCGCAATCCATACTCATGGTTTAAGTGAAATCGTCCCACATTGGCTTGCAAGATTCACAGCTACCTTTTCAACTGTGAAAGCGTCGTACTCCTGCGGGATCGGACTAGCCAGCAACCAGCCTCTTCCCTAGGACGCAAGCTTCCCATCCACATGTGGACATAACAGTAGCCGGGAACCGGCCGCTTTCCACAAGCTAGATCCATTGCCGTCGCTGGCTGATTGTTGTAGGAATGATGTGTTGGATAGATTGAAACTTACCTAAGAAAATGCGTTCGAGTTACGGTTGACGTTCATTGTGTTGTAGGGACGAAACGCCGCGACCGCGTAATTTGAGGGGCACTCGAACCCGTCGGTTCGTCAGCAACCATGTTACCCGCAAAGGATCAACTCGTTTAGTGTTCTGCCAGCTTTAACCCCTCGCGTTGTTGTGTTCGCTAAGGTAGGTTTCTGGTTCCACAATTTTCCATCCTTCTTCGCCGTCAAGGACCAATACTTGAGTGTGAAACCTTGCGACTTGAGGACGATGGCTAATACTTATCAAGGTGGTTCCAGAATCAACTAGAATGCGGTAAATCTCCGCTTCATTGTCTTCGTCGAGAGCACTCGTTGCTTCGTCAAGAACCAAATACGGACACTCGGATAAAATGGCTCTCGCGATAGCCAATCGTTGTTGCTCTCCCAACGACAAGACTTTTCCCCAGTCGGACGTAATATCAAGTCCGCCACAACGTTCGACCAGTTTCGGCAGTTGAACAATCGCCAACGCTTTTTGTAAAGAGTCATCGCTGATGCGAGAATCGGACATAGGATATAACAGTTGATTACGGAGGCTTCCAATTACCATGTATGGCTTCTGCGGAAGGAAAAGCATGTCGTCAAGATTTGGACGCGAGACGGTCCCTCGCCCCACAAGCCACAATCCAGCAAACACTCGCAGCAACGAGCTCTTGCCACCACCGCTCGCCCCGGCAATTAGCAATCGCTCGCCACTCGCCAATTCAATGGACAGATCTTTAACAAGAATGCGTTTACCATCGGGAGTTTGAACCGTTACTCCTTCAAAGGCAATTTCTTGGTCTGGCTTGGTGATAATTTGCGGAAGTGTGTCGTTCGGCGGCTGATCATCCTGATCATCGCGGAGCTTGAGACTCCTTGCAAACCGATCCAAGCGTCCTACTCCTGCGGTAAAATAACTCAACTGGTCAAACTTAGTCACTACAATGTTTAACGCTCCAAAAACTTTGACAAATGCACCAGTCGCGGAAACGACGACACCGATTTCAAGCTCACCACTCATCACCCGTGGCGCGAGAATGATTCCTGGGATGATCAACGTCGCTGAACTATAGGCAAACTGAAAGATATTGAGAAAAAACTGCCAATTGATCAATCGGCGGCTATTTCCGACCACATCGTCAAAGCGGTCCAACGCGTATCGCGACTCGCGTTCTTCGCCACGGTAGAAAGCGATCGATTCGGCGTTCTCGCGAACTCGAATCAAGCTGAATCTGAAATCAGCTTCGTTTCTCAGCTGGAAAAAGTTTAGACCGACGAGTGGCCGTCCAAAAACAACTGTCGTTAGCATTGTCCCAGCAATTGCGTACACCAGTAAAAACCATACAAGTGAATGTGAAATAAGCCATAACACACCGCTAAACGCGACTATCTGCAAACCTGTCTCGATGAATATCAACAGAAAGTAAATCGATTTACCGGTAAATGAATTGATATCGTCCGTCAACCGCTGGTCCGGATTATCGATGTGGGTGGAATAAGTGAGGTTGTAATAGGTCCGGTCGCGAAAATACTGGCTTACATATCGATTTGTCATCCAGCTTCGCCAGTGAAGAGTTAGGCGATCACGCACATAGTAGTAAAACCCATAAATCGGCACGGCCAAAACCAACAGCGCTACGGATAAGTAAATTGACTTCCAGTACCGGGGTGAATCTCGATCAGCTAGCGCCGACGAGAATTCTCCGGACTGCTGATTTAGTAGCACGCTGGCAGTGGTGTCCGCCAGCATGAGAATCACCAGAAGGACCAATAGTCCCCAGGCACTCCGTCGTTTCTCGGACAGTAAATACGGCTTCGTGAGGAGAATGAAGCGAGGTATAAGTCGCCCTTTGATTCTTAGTAAACGAGAGAAATATCGGTTCATGGAACAGGTCTCAGTTGGGTAAACTTTTTCGTCTAATCGATACTGTTAAACGCTGGGGGGATCAACACCAATATGCTGAGAGTGTCGCAAGAGTGGGCCCGCGTGAGGCTTCAGCGAATGCTATTGCAAAAATTCAACCGGTCTGGCTAGAAGTTACGTGGGCTACGGCGCTGGTCGCTTGCTTTGGGATTGATACGTCGGAATAGTCATCAAGCCGCGATCAGCCAGCAAGCTTCCTATCCTCTTGTGGACATAGCCGTAGCCTGGCGCGCATCGCCTTGGTTAGACGTGCCTTTGCTGCTCGCAACCAACCGCGGGTCCCAGGGCGAATAACAAAGCGGTTTCAGATGCGGACTCGAATCGTTTGAAGGCTTCCCATCCAAAAGTGGTCATAGCTCGACCCTACCATCGGCCGCTTTCCGCAGGTTGGTGCTTCCCACTGTGGACGTTGTCGCGGGCTGCCTAACTTCGTCCCTTCCACATCTTGGCTTGAAACTACTTCAGCTACGGCGCTGGCTGCTTGCTGTGGGACCGCGACATCAGATATTCCATGCCGCAGGAATTAGACCCTATCCACAGCGTTGTCCCGTCCATGTGAACTTCGGGCTCTTTCCACAATCCTTGAATCCGCCCGCAACCAGCCAACTAACGCCGCCAATCCGCGCTTTAAAACCACTTTTTCTCCCGCTAACCTCCAATTCTGTTTGTTTGCGGGAGCATGTACTCGGAGACGGATTTGAACATCCTACCTCCGTGTTATGAAGCGTCCGATTCTTTCCGACACACTTCTTTGATTTCCACAGGTTGGACCGAAGCTGGATTCCGGCTAACTCATCCACTGTGAAAATGACTGCGACTTCAGGATAGACCTAGCCAGCAACCAGTGTCTTCCACTTCCACAAGTTGGACTGAGGCTGGATTCACTGCTCATCCACTGGGAAGCGACGTACGCCTGCAGGATCGGCCAGAGCAGCAAACCAACGAGTCACTTCATCGATGCGTTGATGATGTATTGATGAAAGATCGATAGAATTTGATATAATTGTCTTTGGAGATTCGATCGGCGGTGAACCGGCAGTGAATACCGGCGACGCCGAGTCTACTGGGACGGTCCTATGCCCACCTGCCGGGCAATCGCGCGGAACGCCTCGATGGCCTCGTACTCCATTAGCTCTCCGTCGACTTTGTAATTGATGTAGGCCGAGTTCTTAGCGATCACCACCCGTCGCATCGGATTGACGTAGATGAACTGCCCGTAGACGCCGATGGCCATGAATTCGCCTTCTTCACCTTGGGGAATCCAGAACTGATAGGCGTAGCGCCCTGCGGCTAATCAGCCGGAACGCGCTCGCGTCCGGTTCAGCCCGATTTACGATCGATGCCGTGGCAGCCTTAATCCTTAAGCTTTAAATCAAAGATCCCGCATCCGTATCGGCAGCCGAAGTTTGCTGCCACGTC
This sequence comes from Pirellula sp., assembly GCA_031424235.1. Classification (GTDB taxonomy): domain Bacteria; phylum Planctomycetota; class Planctomycetia; order Pirellulales; family Pirellulaceae; genus JBKCUI01. Next base: position 1,512 of record JANPHB010000040.1, on the reverse strand, counting down.
ATGGGAGCTTAGGCCAACGTCTTCGAAAAGGTCTCCTGCGTCGTCAACATACGAGAAACTGCGAACGTCATAATTCTCTCCGAGCAATTTCAAAAGGTAGCCAACGGAGAAGACGCGATGTGCGTTGAACTCGATTCGCTGAGGCCCAATGGGAACGGAGAAGTAGAACGTGCCTCCTGGCTGAAGCAATTGCGTTATGTTTTCGATCGCCTTGTTGTGTCCGGCGTAGTCGATGGGATCTCCGTATCGTCCTAGACCGAAATGCTCGATAGCATGGAGTGACGAAATGGAGTCACAGTAGACCATCGCGTACTCCGTTATGTTGGTTCAGTCTCGTACGCGATGTATGCGTTGCACTTCTTGCTGCTCGGTTCATTAGCGAGTTGGCTCTACTTACATCTGATCGGGAGTTTTGGGCACTTCTTGGCAACCGTTGTTGCTGTGACCGGTACGATGCCTCTGCTAGCAATTCTTTCCCATATAGTTACGAAAACAGTGGATCGCCCCAGCAATGATTTGAGCAACTGGTTAGCGAACAGAGTGGGACCCTCTTGCCGAGACTGACATGGCAACCCCGATCGCGAATGCAATGGCAATCGATACGGCCAAGCGCTGAGCGAGACGGCTAGGGCAAGACACGCTCGGTATTAAGCCAAGCCATTGGAATTCGAGAGGTCTATTTCCACAGCGTTGTCCCATCCAGGTAAACATCGATGCTCCTTCCACAGTCGTCGATTCAGCCAGTATTTTGCCAACTAACGCCTCGAATGTGCGCCTTAATCTCACTTTCCCAAAACCCACCGGAATTCGTTCGCTACCACTCGTCAAACCTCACGAGACGGGTTGAACATCCTACCTCCGTGTTATGAAGCGTCCGATTCTTTCCGACACTCTTCTTTGATTTCCACAGGTTGGAATGAAGCTGGATCCTGGCTAGCTCATCAACTGTGGAAGCGTTGTACTCCTGCAGGATCGGCCTAGCCAGCAACCTAGCACGTACCGCTTCCACAGGTTGGACAGAGGATCGATTTGCTGCTAGCCCATCAACTGTGAAAATGACGTCGACTGCGGAAGAACAGGTTAAGGAGTAGACTTTCGCGACTTAGAAGAAAACCATTTGCACAGCTTTTGCTAACGATTCCGCTTTTCTCCGGTCCGGCAAAAGCATGGTGATGCGGCGGTCAAGCGGTTTGAATCCATCTTGGACAAAAGGAACGGCTCGATATCGGATGGGTACAATGATTGTCCGCCCAATTGCAACTCCCCAAGACAAATTTCACGCGACGCCGCGATCATGGAACGGATTGATTTTTGGTCGTGCGTCTCTTGTAATTTGCTTGATAGCGAAATAGCTAAATCCAGCCCAAAAGAGCGTCATATACCCTGATGGGGAACCATTGCTGTTGGCCACTCTCGCCAATAGCTTTCTCGACGGCTTCTTGTAACTATGCCAGCCGTCTTCCGTTTTTGCTTCTTTGCAAAGGAGGTTGTAATGTCGCATATCACGACTGT
>JANPHB010000039.1:0-24527 GCA_031424235.1 Pirellula sp. | reverse complement strand
CGCTGCGGGCGCTTGTTTTGCGAACTGCCCTACGATTTTTGCTATCATTGCCAGTCTCCTCGTGCGATGGAAAGGTTACCCTTTTCATCATACGCACCGATGGAATGACGGCTTTACAGGATTCGTTGAGGACAACTGCTTGGCTCTATTCAAACAGCACTCAGCCTTACGGTACGTGTGCTTGGATCGGCAACATCGATGCGGACTTGAATGTTGGCCCCATTTTTCGCTCCTCGCAAATTGGTCGCCTTCGCACGAACCGCAGAATCGTTTGTCTGCACAATTCCGTTTTCCGCGTCGACTACTTCGGCCAACAGAATCTCGCCAACTCGGTCCTGCAACGATACCGCCTCCAACAGATCGATAACGGCTCGTTCCACATTTGCTGCCCGGCTCTCGCATCGGTCCATGACTGCAGGTAGCTCGGCAATCTTCTGTTTCAGCAACTGCGGCACGAGTTGCTCGTTTGCAATCAAATAGGCTAAGTCCAATACGTAGCGATCCGCAAGTCGACGCATGGGTGCGGTCGCGTGAGAATAAGTCGCACCGATGGCAGAATGCCAAGCTGGTTTTTCACTGTTGTAGACTGCGTAACGAGCTCGTCCACCTGCTCTCCGTGCATCCAAAAGAAAGCGTTGGTGGCTGTAGTTCTGCGGATCCATGCGCCGCTGCAGATCTCGCAAAGACTCCGTGGGCAGCCAGGCAATCCCGAGCGCATGCGCAGTTCGTCGCAATGACTCGACGTTGCGAGTGGCAGGGTCATCCATGACACGAAAAAGCCCCATGTGCGCATCTTGCAACAAGGTTCCTATTGCCATGTTCACAGACAACGACAAAGTCGAGTTGATGGATTCGGAGAGAACTCGTGGCCGCAGAACAAGTCGAACGCCACCAGGTGCGGACTCATCAACGATGACTTCCTGTTGAGGAAACTCGACTCGGATCGCTCCTCTTGCCACTTCGTCTGCCCACATTCGCCTTGCGAACTCCTCGACGAACGGCAGCCTGCTTAGATTGACCGTGTCATAAGCAAGTTTGGCTTGGCTTTTGCAAATGACGCGATCGATGTCTCGCAGTTGCACTTTGCCGGAGGGAGACAGAACAACGCTGACGAGAACTGCTGGTCTAGGGCCATCGGGAAGAATGCTTGCTGCCCCTTGTGAGATCTCCTTGGGATAAAGAGAGATTTTTTTGGCCAGGCCGTAGATGGTCAGGCCCCGCTTCCAAGCTTCGGTTTCGATTTCGCTACCAGATGAGACAAAGGCACCGACATCCGCGAGCGCATAGTGCAGTACCAGATCATCGCCATCTCGTTCAATTGCAAACGCTTGATCCAAGTCGGTAGAGGAAGCGGGGTCGAGTGTCACAAAGGGAATCGCAGTCGCATCGCGGCGACCGGAAAGACTATCAAGTAGACCAGCACTTGCGTCTTGCGTGACTCGTTCGGTTTCAGAAACAACTTGAGGCGGGAAGTTGGCTGGCAGATCGAACTGTTTCGCGATCGCTTGGAATCCATGGTTTAGCGCTCCTTGCGCTTTTTCTGCAATGTTCATGCCGCATTGTTTCGGAAGGATGTTATCAAAGTCAAACAGCCTAGTTTAGCACAACCGACAAAAGTCAAAGTAGTAGGCACATTCCATGTGCCGTTCACCAGGAATCATTGTCAAATCACTCCAGCGGACGGCACGACGGAGCGTGCCTGCTACTTTTGTCGGCTGAGTCTAGTTTACCACCGACAGCAGCTCAACGGGCATGGTGTAATTTGCGGCCAAGTCGACGCGAACATTGCGGCAGTTGGACAGATAGAACTGTCTGGGTTCTTCTCTCGATAAGCAAAGTGCCAAGAATCGATCGGCCCCAACAAAGCGAATAGGGCTGACCACGCGACGGGTGATCGAGCCATCTTTGCCTGCATATTCAAGCACGATCACCAGGTCATCGCTTTGTTGCATCACACGTGAGACGAGAGCAGCGATGCGGTTGGTGATGCTTCGGATTGCTGGCTCGACGGGGGTAGCGGTTAACGTCATGATTTGGCTTTCGGTAGTCGTGCAATCGTTGCTACAAGTGGGGCGAGGACATCGCCGGTGCACTTGACAAGAGACATTATCGCCAGCGTCGTGACACCTTAGGTCCCGACGGCAACTTTCCTTCCATTGCGAGGCGATCAATACTAAAAATTTTCCTTCCCCTCGCCCCGTTTCGGGGAGAGGGGGCCGGGGAGGGGCGAATGCCCTCCACCGACCCCGCGTCGGTGGAGGCTCGACTGGCTAGCTAAGACACAAAGTCGCGAAGCGATTGCCCTACTCCGACCCTGGTCGGTGTGGGCTACGGCAACCCCATCCGAACTGCCCCATATCATGAGGCCCGATCGTCCCAACATAAAAGCTGTCCATCGAAAGCCTCAATCCATCATGAGCCGCCACCATAAGACAAAGCATCTCGAAAGCCGATTGGATGTACCCAACCCCCAATGTGAAATGTACATGATCGCATTTTAGCTTATCAGTCGTGTCCCCACTGACATAGCCAACTCGGGGCAAGACAAGATGTTTAGAGCGTTGGGCCACTTTCGCCCTTGCCTTCGACGTGAGAAGTGCTAATGTAAAGTGACGCTTTGCAAAGTCATGTGCTTCGTTCGGCGTTTTCGGAAAACTAGATTAAGCGTAGCTCAATGCCAATTGAGAGACGAGTTGAATAGTCAGCCGATGCAGTTGCAAACCGACAGGTTTCCAGCCGCATCGGCTTTTTTTGTTTTGATACAGATCGTTGCGTCCACATGACACAACGCTATCGATGCAAAACGCAGATTTTCTATGTGCATACCATAAGGCTAGAAAAGTGATGCAAAAAAATCGAATCAAGTACCCGTCCAGCTCCGAAGGTTGCGAATGCATCGAGCAAAAAGTTGCCTCGATTCGGGTTGGTCTGTGCGCAGATCGTTTTGGCCATGAGCTAAAAACCCAATTGACGATCGCGCTTGAGATGGCTGGCCATGATGTCATTGACTTCGGCACGTTTGGGCGAAGCAACCTAGATGACTATGCGGATTACCTCGTGCCCATGGCCGAGTCGGTCGCTACAGGTGACGTTACGAAAGGACTCGCCGTTTGCGGCAGCGGTGTGGGGGCGAGCATCGTTGCGAACAAAGTACCTGGAGTAAGAGCGGCTTTTATCACCGATTCGTTTTCCGCTCACCAAGGTGTCGAGGAAGATGCAATGAACGTGATGTGCCTCGGCAGCCTCGTCACTGGTCAATCGCTCGCCTGGGAACTGGTCCAGATATTTCTTAGGGCACAATTCAAAAAAGATACTTCATCTCAGGAGAGGCTTTCCGACATTGCATCCATTGAACGCGAGCCACATTCACTGCAGAAGTATTCGAGGTAGCAGTGTCGCACAATTGTCCTCAATTGTTGCTGCGCCGAAAAACCGAATTCACAGGTAATTTACAACCAATTCGATTACTGCCAATTTTGTCAAAACTATCATAAAGTGCCCGCAAAGCGATTGAGGACAATCGCTTTACCCTAGTCAATATGAATAACCGCCTTCATTACGCCCGCGTTCGGATTTAGCCAGTTTGGAAACTCTTTTGGCACGTCCGCAAAATTGGCATGGTGCGTGATCCAGGGGTTGGTATCGATCCGGCCTGCTTCGATCAGGCTGATGATGCGAGTAAAATCCCTTGAAAGCGCATTGCGGCTGGCCATCAACGTAATCTCGCGACGATGAAAGAACGGTGCGTGAGCAAACTCGACGTTCTGTTGCGTTATGCCGACGTACACCACTCGTCCTGCAAAGGCCGCAAACTCAAAGGCTCGGACCATCGACTTGTTGTTGCCCGTAGCATCGATGACTACATCAGCCCGTTGGCCTTGTGTCATCGATTCCAAGTTCGATATGTCCGTTTCGTCATTCTTGATCTGCAGTGTATCTGGCACTCCCATGGTGTTTCGGACGAAGGCCAAGCGGCTTTCGCTGATGTCCGCCACGATCGGCCGAGCTCCTGACAGCTTCACAAACTCTAGCGCCGACAACCCGATAGGCCCAGCACCTAGGACCAAGACATTTTCGCCCGCCTTGCAACCGCTTCGATCGACGGCGTGACAACCGATGGCCAATGTTTCGACCAAGGCCGCTTGCTCCATCGATAAGCTACCAGCCTTATGAAGCTTGCGTGCCGGCAGAATAATGCGTTCCGTCAAGCCACCGTCGCACATGACTCCCAGCGTCTTGTGATGTTCACAACAGTTCGTAAATCCTCGGCGGCAGGAATAGCACTGCTGGCAGTTCAAATAGGGCTCGACCGAACACCGATCTTCGGGCTTTACGTTCGTGACTCCGTCGCCAACTTCGAGCACCTCGACTCCCAACTCGTGGCCAGGGATCCTTGGGTACGAAAAGAATGGGAACTTGCCCAAGTAGCCGCCAAGGTCGGTGCCGCATACCCCAACGCGATGTACTCGTACTAGGACCTCTCCCGCAGCCGGTGGCGGTGGGTCGGGTATGTCAATGATTCGCCAGGTTTCAGGTTTCTCGAGCTGCAGTGCTTTCATCGTCAGGACTTTCAGTTGTTCTCTGGCAGGCCTTCGCGATGGCCAACATTTCTTACCGGTTCAAGAATCGCGATCACCTCGGACATCAACTCCGTGTCGACAGGCGATTCCAGCCACTGAACCCATTTGCGAATATTGTTTGGATTGGCGCTGCCCGCGATCGTTGTCGCCATGTCCTGGTTGGCGCATGAGAACTGCAAAGCCAACTGAGCGATGTCGACGCCACGTTTCTGGCAATATTCCGCCGCTTGACGAGCCGCCGCTTGAACTTCTTTCGAGTCGCGAAACCAAACGGGCAAGGTCGCGTTGGTCAATAATCTTGCTGCGAAGGGACCGGCGTTCATCACACCGATGTTCTTGGCCTTGAGCTTCGGAACCAATTCGTCTGCCAGTCGTGTGTTCTGAAGCGTGTACTGGTTGTAGGACAAAATGCAATCCAATTCGGCTTGCGAACTGACCACGTCGAAAATCTTCATTGGATAGCCGCTGATGCCGACGAAGCGAACTTTGCCTGACTGCTGAATACGGCGCAGGGCAGGCAACGTTTCGTCAATGATTTGTTGCAACGGAACGAACTCGATGTCGTGGCATAAAATGATATCCAAGTGGTCCGTACCCAATCGGTGCAAGCTGACATCGACGCTTTCGACCACGCGTTTGGCTGAGAAGTCAAAGTGCCCAACGTCGTATCGACCAAGTTTGGAACAGAGCGTGTACTGGTCTCGCGGTACCTCTCGAAGCGCGATGCCGAGCAATACTTCGGACATACCGCGGCCATAAAACGGGGAGGTGTCGATGAAGTTCAAGCCGAGCTCCAATGCGACGCGAACGCTTTCAAAGATTTCGTCCAATTGCACGCTGCGAAACTCCGCTCCTAGTGACGAAGCGCCGAAGCTGAGGATGGGCAATTCGAGTCCCGTTTTGCCTAGAGTTCTTTTTTCCATTGGGGTTCAATTGATAAGGGGAAGAGCTGCTTAGTTGATTCCAAACTAAACGTTGCACAAGGGTATGCTCGGGTTGGGACTGTTCATCAATTCCGTGAGAGTTGTTGTTCGAAACACGGTTTCGATACTCTCCAAGGCACTGTCCATCTTGGCATGCAAAGAACAAAGTCGTTTGCGATGGCTAGAGAGTTCCAGCGGACAAGTGCGAATGCGCTGCAAGGGATCGACGCATTGCACCACGTCATAAATTGTCATCTCATCCGGCGATTTATTTAAAAGGTACCCACCGCTAACCCCTCGTTTGACTTCGACGAGTCCATCGCGAGTCAACGTCTGTAGAACCTTGGAGAGATAAGCAGAGGGGACTTGAGTCGCCTTGGATATTTGCGCGGTGGTCTGAAGTGCATCTGGCTGCTTGGCCAAATGCACGATTGCTCTCAGTGCATATTCGACGGTTTGCGAAAACATGCCGCCAATCTTACTCGCCATCCCGATTGAGCGGAACTTGGTACGCGACTCCACCCACAATTTTTTTGCCCCGATAGTTTTCGTGGCACAGCACACATTTGTCCAAAGCCATCGGCAGAATAGTCATGGTCCTCAAGTATTCCTGGCCATCGATCTTTTCCACTTCGTCAACGACTTCCTTGCCAGCGAGCATTTCCTTGATGGCTCGCTTTTCGAACGCATCCTTGGGGGAATTGTCTGGATTGATGGGTTCGCCGAGGCCATCCACAAGTCGAACTTCATGCCATTTTCCGTCCTTCATGGCTTTCAAAACGGGTTGGAAGGTTGTGAAGGCGGCGGTCGATGAATCGTCCACGACATAGGTTTGGGTCACCGAGACGATGGCGGTTTTGTACAAAGTGTCCAGCATTTTCGTTTCCCGCCGAGCACTTCGAAGATTTTTGTCCCGTTCGGACTTCCCAGCTTGAGCGCCATTTCCGACCGCATTGTGCCAAAGGAAAAGGCCGCATAACGAGACCCCACCCAAAAGTAGCCATCGAAATTTTGAGTTCAACATGATTCGCTCCATTGAAAGGAAAGGATTGGAAGGAAGCTGACGCTACCACGTTTCTTAGTGGACGGCACATGGAATGTGCCTACTACTTGGTGTCGCCAAATCCCCAATTGGTTAAAACTGGACTTGATTGTCCAGTATAGCAGGGGCGGCGGGTGGGGCAATACCGGATGTTATTGTCCTGTTTTGTGGTGGTGGCGATTTCTTGATACAATTCGGACCGCACTCGCACCACCGGTTTTTCCCCACCCGCGCTTCTGAAGCGACAATTGGGACAATTGTGCGACACTCCCTCCCATTCCCATGTTTAGGCAAAAATGAAATCACGATCGCTTTTCGCTGGCTTGAAATCTCTTGTTCGTTTTGCGTTGATAGCAGGCTTGTTTACTGCCGCTCCGCAATTTTCAGCTGCCGAGACTTACACGTCTCAGGAAAAAGCGGGCGTTACCTACAAGCTGCAGGGTGAGTATCTCGGAGTGGTTGAATCTTGGGGTGGGACATGGGGTGCACAAGTCATCGCAGTGAGCGAAAAGAAACTAGCTATCCATCTGCTCGATGGCGGCCTACCTGGCCAAGGGGCAAAAGGGGCATCGCCAACGAAGAAGTACGAGGCCAATATCGATGCCGCGAAGGAAACAGCTGACGTCACTAAAGATGCTGTTGTCGTGTCGGTTCAGCCGAAGAAGATTGAGATACGAGACGAACAAGGAAAAGTGTTAGGAGTATTGACCAAGATTGTTCGCGAGAGCAAGACCTTGGGTGCGCAACCGCCAAAGGATGCGGTCGTACTCTTCGATGTCGGACGAGTCAACGACTTCAAAGGGAACAAGATGGGCGAAGACGGGCTCCTGGGCGTTGGCGGAACGAGCACAGAAGTATTCGGCGATCATCGAATGCACATCGAGTTTCGTACGCCATTCCAACCGGACGATTCAGGGCAAGGTCGTGGCAATAGCGGCGTCTACATTCAGGGGCGATACGAATTGCAGGTTTTGGATTCGTTTGGCTTGAACGGCGAGAACAATGAATGCGGAGGCATCTATCAAATCGCTAAACCCAATACCAACATGTGCTATCCGCCGCTCACTTGGCAAACGTACGATATCGAATTCAAAGCAGCAACGTACGACGCTTCAGGCAAAAAGATCAGCAATGCAAAGCTCAGTGTAAAGCACAACGGAGTGACGATTCATGATGGATTGGACTTGCCGAAGGGAACACCTGGCAAAGATCCGGAAGCGGAAAGTCGCGGCCCTTTGTTTCTCCAGGACCATGGCAACCCAGTGACTTATAGGAACATTTGGGTGCAACGAACTGGCAAATGAGTGATCCAATGGTCTTGGATTCCGTCTTTTTGGAATTGCTTTCAATTTCAACGGGAGTGCGAGATTCCTCCCGATGTAGGATGGGACCATTGTCCCGTCCCTTAAACTAGGTCGGGACAATGGTCCCAAACTACTTCTAGCATGCTTAACTCGAAAAAACGAGCTTCATTCGGAAAACCGTGCTTCAATCGACAATTTCTTAATGCGTTCAGAATCTACAGTATTCGCCAGTAACGCAAGACTGCATACCCTACTTGTGGTTGGCGACATCCTCATCGTTTCTTAATGTAGCATTCACGTGTTCTTAACGCGTTCTTCATCGATTTTCGGCGATGGCCGAAGATACTTTGCACCTGACTTTGCTGCGTTGGGTGGCATCGTTGGAGTTTTTTGTCTAAGGAATACTACGGATATGAAGAGTTCATTTCGCAGGCTGACAGCTGGTCAGTACCGCGTTCGCGCTGGTTTTACATTGGTAGAATTGCTGGTCGTTATCGCGATCATCGGTATCTTGGTCGGCCTTCTCTTGCCAGCTGTTCAAGCAGCACGCGAAGCAGCACGCCGCATGCAGTGCTCGAACAATGTCAAGCAACTCGGCTTGGCGGTTCACAATTTCGAATCGGCTTACAAAAAGTTGCCATCTTCCGGCCAGTGCGGTTCGACTGGAAACACAACAACAGCTTACACCATCCACTCGGTGCCGACACAGTTGTTGCCTTACATCGAGCAACAATCGCTATATCAAGCTTTCGATCATAGCTCGGATGCCATTGCGTTGTACTGCGGTGTAGGCGCAGTGCCAAATGCCCAAGGCCACTATGTTTCCACAACCGGTGCGCTTCTTCACAAAAATGCAAGAGGAAAAACCTACGACGACGGAAGTCAACCTACAGGTCAAGCCGCAGCCAAGAATCAAGTTCCAGCCTTCCTTTGCCCATCGGCGCCTATCGATGGTCCATCGCGCGATCCAGTAACTGGTTACGGCGGGTTCGACTACATGTTCCCAGATTTGACTGACGTCAATTCCACTGTCGGTTCAGCCAACTTTGGACAGCGCGAACTTCCGACCGGTACTGCTGCTTGGCTTGCTGAAGTTGTTGCAGGTATGCTCGATTGCAATAGCAGCAAACTTTCCAAGGTTACCGACGGCACATCCAATACCGTCATGATGATCGAAGATGCTAGTCGATCTCACCCAAGCGTTTCCCGATTTGGTGCTCTTTCCTCAAGAAATTCTCCGACTGGCTCCACCTTGGTCGACCCAATCGCTTGGACAGGTGGTTCCTCCGGTGGTCGCCGCGTTTATGCATGGGCAGATCCTGACGCAGCCACCAACGGTTATTCAGGACCAAGCAATGCAGCTAGCGGCGCGAGCAAGAAGGCCAAAATCAATCAATACAATACACCGATCGGCGGCCCAGTCGCATGCCCATGGACAGTCAACAATTGCGGACCAAACGACGAGCCATTCTCGTTCCACACCGGCGGTGCCAACGCAGCCTTGGGTGACGGTTCGGTACGTTACATGTCCGACGCAACGGACGGCATAGTCCTGAAGTTCATGATCGGTGCTACAGACGGTCAAGTTGTTAACGATCAACAGTAATTGAGGCTCACGAATGAGAATTGTTTTGTTGGTACTTTCGCTCGTTATGTGCGTGGGTTGCGGATCATCCGGAACCCCATTGCCGGCCCCAGTGGCGGTCAATGGAAAGCTTGAGATGGGCGGGAAACCGATCGGAGGATTGCAACTAAACCTGTTCCCGATGGAAGGTCAGCAACCAGCTGTCATCCAAGTCGCTGAGGACGGAACGTTTAAGGTTGAGACCATCTCGGGCAAATATTCTTACTATGTTGCAAAGTCAACAGCAAAGAACTCCGAGACCACTCTCAAGAAAGTAGACCCTAAGTTCCACGAAGCTGACTTAACACGTTCTGTCGTTGTCCAAGCAGGTCAAGAGCTAAAGGTCACTCTCGAGTAGTCGAAGCCTGAGGACGAAAACACCCTAAGGATCGGTTTTGCATAGGCAGAACCGATCCTTTTTTTGTAGCTAATGTAGGAATCGTTGATTTCACTTCAAGGGCACACCCGGCAGGTGTGCCCCACGGTGGGTCACTCTTGCAGAGAGTGACTTTACACTGACTATCATGCCCCAAATCAAATCAATCGCAACGCCATGCAAGCCTGTTGATAAGAAACCTCTAAATCGAGGGAAATCGCATGGTCGTTGTCCAACCAGATTGGCAGCACTGGCAATCGTTGACCGACGACCATCGGGTATGCCCAAGATTCAAACCTGGACCGTGTTGCCAAGTTGTGGCTGCGGCAAGTGACGGCATAGGTTGACGGCCTTTCTGGGGCAAAGGCGGGATCGCTATGCCCAAAAACATCGAGAACTTCGCAGTACAAGTTGAAGTGCTTGACGGTCACTAAGTCAACGATGGAAACGCAAATGTTCTTTTGGAGAAGTGCCGCACATTTGGAAACGAACGCTTGCCGAGTGTCTGGGCGATCCTTGTTTGCCGGGCTCACGATTTCGATCGCTGCGACCAATTCCCGGCCACGCTGCTGATCAAAGATCAGAACTTCGTATTCATAAAAATCCGTCGGATCGAGGTCCAAAGTGAGCGTAGGTTCCGGCGGTGCCCAAAGCGCCGTCGCTAGCCCCCCTGAACTTGCACTCGGTTCGAACCCGGACGTGTCATCAGTATCAAAAGTACAAACGTCGATCTCGAAGTTCTTGCCCAGATTAACCCGTGGCTCTGCCGTGTATTTGTCTGGAAGAGACTTACAAAGTTCCATAACGATCGTCATGGGCCAACCCCCGTGGAAACCTTCCCAGGATCCTCTATTGAAAATCGGCGGGCGAAAATGATCTAGTAACGGCATAAGGCTCTGTCTCCGTGCATTAAATAACAACGAATGCATTATACCTGTTGTGCTTTGCAATGCGACAGTTTCAAACCGTCGCTCCATCGCTGGGCGTAGATCGCCCGTCGCTGTTGTACCGGTTTTAGCGGGCAAAAGCCGGTACAACAGCAGCAGATAGGTATCGATCGGCTTCTAAGCGACGGCTAGCACACCAAGCCTGTTGCGAACATTGGGCACAAGGCGCACAAGGCCCTCCCTCCTCCTGCTCATTATGTGGCTTTTTTCTAGTTCTGTTTGGTTTCACGGAACTGAGTTAGAAGACCTGCTTTGATCCACCGATAGCCGGTTTGCCAAACTGCCTCATTTTCCAATTCCAGTTTCACCGAACACATGGCTCCCGGAGGAGGCAACACATGATCAATTGAGACTGAGATTAGTTTTTGCGTTCGCATGGGCTCCTTCAGTTCGATTCGGGTGTGAAGTCGCGGCGTAACAGTCTTGAGTTGTGATTCTCCGTTTGCGTCTTTGCTTTGTGTCACAGCGATCGGCCCACCGTACAGACCGCCCAAGGTTGGTGAGTCCAGTGTCTCAGACGATCTCGGCAGCGTTTTCAGAATTTTGCCTGTCCATCGGTCTCCGTTGTGCATCGTGATCGATACCGGGGCTTCGACATTGTGTGCGACTGTTTCCCATGCATACTGCGGGATAGACGCGTTGACTTCGATCTTCGATGGGGTAACGATCATACCGATCGACTGCCCCTCGGGAATGAAGCTACCGGTCAGATTCCTCGACATTCGAGCGATCAAAACACCATCGCGCGGTGCTCGTAGTTGCAGTGAATTCACCTTCGCAATGAGACTGTTGGCTTTTACCAAAAGGGATTCTCGCAGGGCCTCTTCTGCCTGCAATTCTGAATGCTTGTGTTGGGCTCGCAAGGAAACGCACTTTTCGTCGCTGGATTGCAGGAGCGATTTCGCAGTTTGACACTCAAGTTCTAGATCTGGATTGCTCAGTCTCAGAATCTCATCACCCGCCTGTACGCCTTGGCCGTCATGGACCAAGACTTCGACAACGAACCCAGGCGCAACGGTGCGAACATCCGAAGGCTCAACATACTCAATGATGGCTGGCCAATAGATCTGAAGAGGCGATGGCAAAAAACAACCAAGACCTAGCACTACCAACACTGCAGCAACGCGAGTTGCTTTTCGAGGGCATACTGCGCTGCAAAAAGTTCGAAAGGACGCCCACGGCGCAAACTTGTTCGCACTTAGTTTTTTTATTTTTGGGAGGACAAACCAAAGTGTCGCAAAGAACCCAACCACAGCTAAACCGACGCCATCCCAGGTCATCCACATTCCCCATCCCATGGTCACAAGCAATAACATTCGAGAAATCCAGCAGCAAACCCCATAAGCCAGCAATGGAAAGGAAAGCGATTGACTCGTATTGCCTTTCAAGAGCCAAGTCGAGAAATAGGCCTTCATCCCTTGTGATGCGTCTTGCCACAAATTGGGCCGATCGATGAGGTCGATCACGATGTAGTAACCATCGTATCGCATCAGTGGATTTCCATTGAAGGCCACGGTAGTAAAGGTTCCCAGCGTTGCGATCGAGAAGCACAAAAACTGGACGCTTGGGTTTTCGATAGTGCAAGCGCAAATCACGGCCATTGCAGACAAAGTGATTTCGAAAAGCATACCCGCCCCACTTACTAATACGCGCGATCGTCGCTTGGGAACACTCCAAAGACTGGTGACGTCCACAAACGGAGATGGTGCAAAAAACATAAAGCCGATCCCGGCGCCATTCGATCGCGCTCCAACTTTGTTGTTGGCGATTGCGTGACCGGCTTCATGCACAACCTTTAAGACAAACCAAGCGATGAGCAGCCACCACTGACTTCCGGGAACAAACAGCTTTCTGCCCAAGCCTATCAACATCTCGGAGTTTTGAAAACTCATGACCAATGCGACAATCCAAACGACGATCGCGGATGCAAGACAAGGAAAAGAAATGAGCCAAGTCAATCCGCTGGTATAACGATCCAAGCTTTCGGCTGAAAAAACTGGAATTCGGAAGAAGCTCGGATCAAAGGGACGCGATGGTTTGGGAGTCGATTCTGGCTTCGGCGCCCCGGTCGCTTCGGCGGCAGGATCGTTGCCAACGACCTCGGCCAAGCCAATTTGTAGAAGCCAAACGCCAATACCATGCAGCTTCTCCGCACCCGCGGACGCACCTAGCTTGCTTCGGCTGGCAAGAAGCGCTACGGCATTCGAAAGCGATCGCGTTCCGTCGAGCGCGGAACAAACCTCGTATTCAAGCAACCCGATCTTCCAAAACCGGTGCTTGATTTGGTCCTCCACGACATAGTAAACCTCTTCGCCAGAGCGTGCTGGCGAAAATCGAAGTTCAGGTCGTATACGATGGGTGATGCCGGACATTTTGAGATCAAAGAGCGAGTGTGGAAACAAGCCAATAGCGGGTTACCAAATCCATTGGTTTGCGATCCATCGGTAGGGGCGATTGAACAAGTACCAGCCGAGTGATTTCCAGCCTGCATGGATTTGAGCTTTCGCTTTCATACCAGGTCGAAGCTGCAGTTCAGGATCGTGTATCACCACGTCTGCAATGAAAACAGCTTCGTCGTCAATCACCGAAGCGCGAGGCTCGATGCGGCTTATTTTTCCGCGGAAGGTTGAGATGCCGGAAGCATCGCTTCGCACACTCACCTCGTCCCCTACATTGATTTGAGCGAGGTCCGATGAGAGCAAGCGAACCTCTGCCGTCATGGACTTCAATTCCGCAACTTCAAAAAGGCTTTGTCCCAATGTGAGCGGCATTCCTACGTTGCGTTGCCAGTCACCCTGGACAACGATGCCTTCCGATGTGGCTCGAATTTCTAGCCTACGCAATTGGTCTTGGATACTATCGATCTTCCACTTAGCCTGATTCATTTCGATGATTGCAAGTTCAGCGTTGCCGGTGGCGCGGGTTGCCAAAGCTGAATCCCGCTTCTTCATGGCCCCATCGTATTCCGAGTTCGCCGTCGCAAGGTCGCGTCGCAACTGATCGTCGTCGAGTCTTGCCATGAGTTGCCCTTTTTCAACATGATCGCCCGGCCGAACTTCACAGCTTGCAATGCGACCTTGGATTGGGCTAGCTAGGAACTGTTTTGTCTCTGGCTCAAACACGCATTCACGGCGTGGGTAATAAGGAACCGGGACGAGCAAGGCACCGCACAATAGTCCAATCGGCGTCAGCCACCATCTCGGTTGTGATCGGAATGCTTCAACCGAACTGATGACTCGATTCACCCAACTGCATCGCTGCACAATGAGCCAAGTATCAAGTTGGCGGACCAAACTTTCCTGAGCTGTCTTGCTATGCCATAGCTGGGCGGCCTGAGCCAAGAAGTCCGTGATTCCCTTCGTGTCGCACGTGGTCGCGTCGAATAGAAAGACGGCGAATCCGGCCGACTCCTTGAGCGAAACAGGCATTGCGCACAATGGAGTCCCCAGGATCTTTCCGAGTTCGTTCAAACAGGCGCTCGATTCAACTGGCACAGCGGGAGCTTGGCCTGCTTCCGAGAGTTTACTGAGAGCGTTGCTTGAAAAGCGTGGTTCCATTCGCCATACCGACTCTTTGGCGACTTTTGCGAATACCCGACCTTGAATCCGGAAGTCGCATGCGTCCCAACCGCTGTGTGATGAATGGAGGACGGTTCCGGATTTGGAAACCACCAAAATTCCTACAGCCACGCCGCTTTTCCCCGCAACATGATTGGTGACGGTTTGCAGCAAGTTCTTGGCCAAAACGTCAAATGCTGGAATCGAGCTTTCCTGTTCCGGCACGCTAGAAGACGTCGGCAGATCGGTGACGTCCGCTGCTGTTGTGCATAACCCGTCGATGGTATCGGCAAGGCCCAACAATTGGTCAATGTAGTCTCCTGACCCAACGGCAGCCACCATCGGTTCAACGGATCGATCTATGGGCTGAGGGGTAGAGGGGATTGAGTTGACGTTAATCATTGGCATGTTTTCAATCTAGAGTTGAACCAATTCGCAACTCGATGACCGAATCTGGCCATTCGCATTTTCAATAATCAAAGTCATTTCGATGACGTGCCCATCCGCAATGGCGAATGGAGCAACGAACTCGACTTTGCCTTTGATAACGACATTGTTTGCGAGTCGCACTTCGGCAAACTCAACTTTGCGGAACCGCTCAGCAACTTCATCGGTCAAATAGAATCTTGCTCGAAGCTTGGAGGTGTCCACCAAACGAATGATGGCAGGTGCATTGCCTGCGATGTATTCGCCGATGTCCTTGTAAACTGTGATCACCGTGCCGCGGTGAGGAGCTCGAATCGTGCGTTCGCGAAGCATGAGCTGGGCTTTGTCCAGTCTGGCTTGCGAAATCATTTTCGCTTCTTCTTGCGTCTGCATCTTGGCTCGGGAGATATTAAGATCCAACTTGTAGCGTTCTAGTTCTTTGGGACTCGACCTGCCAGCTGCAACCGATTTTGAAGTTTCTTCCACGCGACGCGTATTGAAGTCAGTCTCTCGACGCGCTGTCTCGAGCATTCCAAACGAATTTGCGTCTAACTCGGCTTCGGTGACGAGAACTCGCTGTTGCTCGTTATCGAGACGTCCAATCTCAGCCTTGTCCTCGATGAAATCGCCCGGTTTTACAAAGAGTTCACGAACCACACCCATTTCTGCGGTGGCGACTTCGGTATCCCTGTAAGGTTCGATAACACCTTGGATGGCAGTCGACCTATTGATGACGGACTGTGCAGACATTGTCCCTGACAATGCGCACAGCAAGATCGCGGTCTGCAATCCAAGTCTGGTCAAAAATGGGTTCATGGTTTGGATAACTCTGTGGGGGTAAATATGCGAAACTCCGGGGGGCATTCAAAAGAATTTCACCTCCAAAGATGGCACGCAAATCTTGCGCAGAGCACCTATTCCATCGCAAATATCACAATTTGCGTTTCGATTTTGACGATTGCGAGGACAAGGAGGCTCAGAAGAAGCCAAATCGACTTTTGCATAGCTATTGCGGCTACCGTGCAACCACCCGATGGAAGTGTAGTTTCACTTCGCGATTGCAAACGCGCCGAACGCCCTCAACCAAGCAGGCGGGCTCGTTTTGCTGCTGTCCTTGTAGAATTACGTCCTCTAATTTTGTCCCTGGAGGCACGGAAAAGGTGGTTTGATAAATCGTCTGATTCCCTGCATCTAGTTCCGGGACAATGAAATGACAGGTCGCACCGAAAGTAAGCATCCGCACGGCATATGCGTCGTGATAGGGCCTCAATCCGCGGAAGCTCGGCAGCAAACCATGATGCAAATTGATAATGCGTCCACCCGCAAACTTCCAGCACGTTTCTGGCGGCAAGACTCGCATGTAACGCGCCAGAATAACATAGTCAGCTCGATATTGGTCTATCAATCGGACCATTGCATCGTCGTCCCCTGACCCATCCTCGCGACCGATATATTCAAACGGAATACCAAACTCTTTGGCCAAAGGCTCGCAAGCTTTACGATTTCCAATGATGACCGCTGGATTTGCTCGGATGACTCCATCTCGAATCGCTTCCAAGATGGCTCGTGGCGGTTTTTCGAGGCGGGTTGCACAGATCGCTAAATTGGGGCAATCCGATCGTTCATCTGGACTCCAAACGCGAATTTCGAGTTTCTTCTGAGACGCGATTTGACTCATCGCGGCCTGAACGGGCTGCAGTTGATCCGAGCCAATTTGGATTCGGCACATCATCGCAAAGAGCGCAGCCTCGTCGTGATCATACATTTGGATCTCAGCGATGTTCGCACCGCGACAAGTCACATCGTGAATGATCGGGTCGGCCAAGCCCACGTTATCTGGCCCTACTGCTGTGATGACGATTTCCATGACCAACCAACTTAACTAAAGTTGCCGTGATTGCAATGCGGCGTGTTCTGATGCAATTCGAATGGTTTGGGCATGGATATCCACAATGTCCTCGACCGCTTGGGCATAACCGCCTGCCATCGCCACAGCCACCGGTATCCTGCGCGCCATCAACTCCGTTAGGACGAGCGAGTCGCGAGCAGCCAATCCACTCTTGGTCAGCTTCAGCCTTCCCAATCGATCCCCTTCAAAAGGGTCTGCACCAGCTAAATAAATGGCGAGATCAAATGGGCCATGACTCAATACCTGTAAGAGAGCCTCCCGGAGAACTCGCAAGTACATTTCATCCTGCGTACCGTCCGGTAAATCGACATCCAGATCGCTCGGGGATTTGCGAATCGGAAAATTCTTTTCACCGTGAATAGAAAACGTAAAGACTTCTTTTCGTTCTGCAAAAATCTGGGCAGTTCCGTTCCCTTGATGCACATCGCAATCGATAACAACTGCCTGCCGAATCTTGGATTCGGATAGCATGGTTAGAATTGCTACGGCGGCATCGTTGAAGACACAAAATCCCTCGCCCGCATCCCGCATCGCATGATGCGTACCACCTGCCATGTTCACGGCAACCCCATCCTCCATCGCACACCGTGCCGCAGCTAACGTTGCGCCGCTGCTGCGTTGAGATCGTTCGACCATGGCTGGCGACCATGGAAAGCCAATTCGTTTGATCTCAGTAGCCGACAGCTTTCCCTCCATCACTCTCTCAACGTAGTCGATGTCGTGCGCCAGCGTTAACTGCTCAAGCGTGGCAGCCGGTGGTACCAACAATACGTCCCGTTGGAAAAACGAATCGCTCACAATGCGATCTCTTAATTGCCGATACTTGGCCATCGGAAAGCGATGCCCAGACGGCAAAGGCAACTCAAAATGATCGGTGTAGAAGAGTTTCACGGTTGATCATAATTATACCTGAGCCGCGGGCGCTAGCCTCATCTTTACCCACATTTCCGGACAGATTTCGTACTCGTACTCAACGAAATGGTACTCGTACTCGATTGCCCATCCGATCGCACTCGTCCCCAGGCTCCGCCTGGGGATGTAATGTACCGGAGGCTCCTGCCTCCTGAGTTATAAAAGCATGGCTAACTCGAGGCGGAGCCTCGAAGGCAGTGCGTTCCAAGGCGGAGCCCTGGAACGAGGGAAGCCTACGGCTCAAGTTGGGTAAAGTGCGTACCATTGCTTCAAATCCGCTTCTCTCAGTTGAACGCGTCCGACGTTGATCGCTTTGCCGGTTTCTATATCTGCATCCACCCAAGTTCCCGAGAGCCGAACATCTTCGGTTGCAACGTGGAACGAGTTAGGATCGAACGTCAGCGTGGTGTTGAGGACCGGTTCGATCGCTCGGCCGAGAATGCTCTTGTGCGGACCTGTCATTCCAACATCGCATTGAAACGCAGTCCCACCCGGAAAAATTTCCTCGTCCGCAGTTGCAACATGCGTATGGGTCCCTAAAACAGCCGTCACCTTGCCATCAAGAAATCTTCCCATCGCTTGCATGTCGCTTGTTGCCTCGGCATGCAAGTCGCAAAGTCGGATGCGAACTTCTTCGGGTAACTGCGAGAGCACTCGCGTTACGGCTGCAAATGGGCAGTCGACGGGCCTCATGAAGACACGTCCTAGCAGACTGATCACCGCCACCGAGACACCTTGAACCGTTTTGACGATGCAATGATCTCGGCCTGGCGCATCGGGCGGGAAATTGGCTGGTTTGACGATATTGAGCTCCGTGGCCAATATGCTCGCGATTTCCTTCTTGCGGTAGATATGGTCACCAAGCGTAATGGCATCCACGCCTGCTGCAATGATTTTGTGATACTGAGCTTTGGTGAGACCGGCACCATCGGCTGCGTTCTCCGCATTGGCAACGATCAGATCGACTTGCAATACCTCCCGTAGCCAACGCACCGAATCGCATAGCATCGTTACTCCCGGTTTGCCAACGACGTCTCCTACCAAGATGACTCGCACGCAATTCGTGTTCTTCGACGGAATGGTCATCTCATTTCTTCCTTGCGAATACTTCAATTAGTGGCCCCATTTTCAGTACCTGCTCCAGGTGATAGACACTCCGCTTGAACAGTTTGCCCATGGGCAAGGAACTATCCAGCGACTGATTGCGCCGGGGCGTAGCCGCATGCAGTATTTCAAATCCTGCCTTCTCCAGCAATCGACCAAGCGACTTCAAAGTAAAGAAGTAGAGATGGGACGAAGGAACTGTGTTTTGTGCCCTAGGCCGTCGAAGTACCTTTTCGCGGAACGTATCGAACAAATCACCGAACTCGAAAGGCACCTCGATCGTCAACACCCCACCGGTTCTCATCGCACTGGCGATCACTCGAATGCTACCCAGGGGATCATGCAAGTGTTCGAGAACGTGGCTCAAGTGAACGCAGTCGTAAAACCCGTCTGGCAATGCCGCCTCCTCGAGCGTGCCATGTTGGATCGTGATCCCAAAATTCGATTTCGCGTATTCGATCGTGTCGAGGCCTGCCTCAAGACCAAAAATGGTCCAGCCCTCCGACTCAGCTAGCTTCAGAAAGACTCCGCGCGAGGCACCGATGTCGAGCAATCGACCCTTTGCCGGTAAATAAGATGCAAGCCGAGCGAAACGGGACGCAAATTGTTCCTTTGCAGTCGACTCGGATACGACAAAGTCCTGGCCGGCGGCATCGTACGATTGAGCGTACGATTCGCTCGAATAAATGGCATGGACCGCATTTCGAGTCGGCATTGGCTCCAACCGGCCCAATCCGCAGCGTCCGCAACGGACCACGCTGGATGGCTCAAAAAGCGAACGAATGACCTGGGTTACCGAGGGTACGTTGTGCCAAAGATTCGAACCGCATACGATGCAGGCAGAATTGGAATTAGAATGGAGTTGAGCCACGTTCGATCACGTTGAAAGGTCAGTGTTTGGATGCCGACAGAAGAGCAGTCTACCGAATTTCCGCAACGAGTGATGTTCGTTATCCATTCGATGCATGGCGGAGGCTCCGAGCGACAAATGAGTTACCTCGCCAACGAAATTGCTTCGCGTGCACAAACCAGCCTAGTAACCTTGGACGAAACAGGCAACGACGCCTACCCCCTCAATCCACGAATCGAACGATTTGGACTCAAACTAGCGAGCAACCAAGGGGGCTTTTTTCGAGGCGCGATCGCAAATATGCGAAGAATAGCAAGTCTTCGCGCTCGCATCCAGAGTTGGAAGCCCAATGTGGTCGTGAGCTTTTGCGATTCGACCAACATTTTGACTCTCTTGGCTTGCCCTCGCAAAATCCCGGTCCTCATTTCAGAACGCAGCGATCCGCGGCGACAAACACTTGGCCGCAGTTGGGAGTTGATGCGCAAGCGATCTTACCCTAGATGCCGAATGTGCGTCACTCAGACAACCGAAGTTTCGGACTACATAACGTCCCAAAATTGGGTATCGGCCAACAAGATCGTCGTCATTCCATCGGCGATACGCGCTCCCGAGTTGAGCTTGGAGTCTCTCCATCGTCAACGCGATTTGCTTCAGCCGAAAACGTTGATCTTCGTAGGGCGACTGTCGAAGGAGAAGCGTATCGATCGACTGCTGAAAGCTTGGGCGAGTTTGAAGGAACACCATGTCGAATGGCAACTGCGAATTGTCGGCGATGGTTCGGAACGAAAGGCATTGCAACAGTTGGCAGCCGATCTAAATGTAGAACCGTCCGTGCATTGGGCACTTTGGAGCGACGATGTTTGGAGTGCTCTGAGTTCTTCACAAGCCTATTGCCTAGTGAGTGACTACGAAGGATTTCCGCAATCGATGCTGGAGGCCATGGCGTCAGGTCTGCCGGTATCTGTGCTCGATTGCAGTCCCGCCATTCGGCAGACGATTACTCATGAAGTAAACGGGCTAGTTATTCCTTCCGAAGATCGGATTGCTAATACACTGCAGCGTATTTTATCCAGCGACTCGCTTAGGAAAAAACTTGGCGAGGCTGCTTTTTATCGAGCTCGCGACTTCGAGTGGTCCGCCATCGCTCCGAAATGGATTTCCGCTATCAGGTCAGCCGTGAGGACGATGTCGTGAGTAATTGCTTGCAAATTCAAAGGGAGTGCGAGGCTCCTGCCGAGCTTGATGCGTAAATGGCTCGGCAGGAGCCTCGCCCTCCCAATTTCCCCCAAGCGTTTTTTTGGGTTCAAAAGTGAGACGGCAGGTGAGACCCACCGTGGGTCACTCTTGCCGAGAGTGACTTTGCACTACTCACGAAGCTCTTTGCCCGTTAGATGCAGAAACACATGGTGCAAATTAGGCTGATGCACCTCCAAATCGCTGACCGTGCCGCCGACTCGTTGGATTCGCTCCAAGATCAAAGGCAATTCCTCGACCACGTTGTCTACGAAGCATACGAAACGATTGCGAGTCGGATCCCACTCCATCCCAGGAGGAGCAGCGACCAAGATCCCTTGTGTTTCAATGGCAACCTCGCGCCGCGCTCCAATAGTGTTCGCAATCAATTCTTCGATGGGACCATCTGCAACCACCTTGCCGTGATCGACGATGACGATTCGATCGCTTCGCGTCTCCGCTTCATCGAGATGGTGCGTGGTAAGGACGATGCTTGTACCTTGCTGGCTCAATTCGTCCAGCATGTCAAAGATTCGCTGTCGGCTTTGCGGGTCAACGCCAACTGTCGGCTCATCCAGAAGCAGAATGCTCGGGCGATGCAAGACTCCACAAGCGATATTAACGCGTCGTTTCATGCCCCCGGAGAACTGACTTGTTAAATCGTTTGCGCGATCCTCAAGCCCAATCCACTTGAGGGCCCAGGCAACCCGTTCTCGCAATCGACGCGACCTCAAGCCGTGAAGCTGTCCAAAGCATTCAAGATTTTGCTTGGCGGTTAGGTCCAAATAAATAGCCAGGTCCTGGGGAATGACTCCGAGTTGCTGGAGGACCTCTGGCTCACGTATGGATTTGCCGAACAAGAGCACTTGTCCTTGGTCAGGACGAACGCGACCGCACATCGAGCGGATCAAAGTTGTTTTGCCTGCTCCGTTTGGGCCAAGCAGAGCCAGCCGCTCGCCGGGTGCCACCGAAAACGAAGTCCCGCTGAGCGCCTGATGTGAACCGTATTTTTTCCACAGATTGACAACTTCCAAAGCTGGAGTTGGACTTTGACTCATAGACGGAGCTTGTTGAGCTAGCAAAGCGGTTGGACTAGTCACGTTCTACGAATCTCGTGGGTACAGTTTGCTTGACTGGTAGCTGGATTCGTAAGAATTCAGCTGGTTCTGAATTCTTACGAATTCAGCTACGGTAGTTTTCATTCCGCCGCTCGCCTAAATGAGCACCAGCGGACGGCACGACGGAGCGTGCCTGCTACTTTTGTCGGGTCATTATAGAGACCTGACCGCCCGAAAGAAAATGCGGATGTGCGAGATACTATGAAATTTGAATGCTGGCATTTGCTGGGCATTGAAAATTTCCGACTATACTGCTGGATTCAACGATCGCGACAGCGATTGACTCATCTTTCCTCTTGTTTCGACGAGCTCGAACATGGCATGCCGGCCGACGCTATACCAAGTGAACATCCGAGTGACGTTGACCGCGTTAACGAAGCAGCTGGGGCGAAAGGCTACGTTGGATGACATTTCGGACGAACTTCTCGACGATTGGGCTTCGAAGGGGTTCGACTGGATCTGGTTGTTGAGCGTTTGGCAGATAGGGGACGCTGGCATAGCCATATCCAGGTCCTCGAGCGTTTGGCGTGAGGAATTTCAGCAAATGCTCCCGGACTTGGTCGAAGAAGACATCGGTGGCTCCGGATTCGCCATCCAAGCCTACGTGGTGAGTCGCGAATTAGGTGGCGATCCAGCGTTGGTGCGACTCCGGGAACGGATGAAGGCACGCGGGTTGAAGCTGATGCTCGACTTTGTTCCAAACCACATGGCACCAGATCACGCTTGGGTCGAGGAGCATCCTGAATACTTCGTCCAGGGCACAGAAAACGATTTGCAGAGCCAGCCCCAAAACTATCGACCTGTCATTACGACTAGCAGTGATCGGATTATGGCGTTTGGACGAGACCCGTACTTTCCAGGATGGTCCGATACCTTGCAGTTGAACTATGGCAATGCCGCGTTACAAATCGCAATGCAGCAAGAGTTGATCCGCATTGCGACAATCTGCGATGGAGTCCGCTGCGATATGGCCATGCTCATCCTGCCCGAAATTTTTCATCGCACCTGGGGGATTGCAATCGAGCCCTTTTGGCCAACGGCGATTCGACAAGTGCGCGAGCTCAATCCCGAGTTCGTTTTCATGGCCGAAGTTTATTGGGACCTTGAGTGGGAGTTGCAACAACTAGGCTTCGACTTCTGTTACGACAAACGCCTTTATGACCGCTTACACGAAGGACATGCAGGTCCGGTTCGAGCACATTTGATAGCAGGTCTCGATTTTCAGAATCGGCTGGCTCGCTTTCTTGAGAACCATGATGAACCTCGAGCTGCTCACGAATTTGCCTTCGCCAAACATCGAGCCGTCGCCCTCGTGACCTACCTGACACCGGGACTAAAACTATTTCATCAAGGTCAATTGGCAGGAAAACACAAACGGATCTCGCCGCATCTTGTACGCGGCCCGGAGGAATCGATCGATCCTGAGCTTCAATCGTTTTACGAAAAGCTTCTTAAGCTAGTTCGATTGCCAGTTGTAAAGGAGGGAGAGTGGCAACTTCTAAATACTACTCCAAATCAAGTCGGCAACTCCTCCAACGAAAACATCCTAGCGATGAGTTGGAAGCATTCCGACGGTTCCTTTTTCGTTGTGGTTGTGAATATGTCCGACTCACGAGGCCAAGCATGTGTTGAACTGGAATGGGACGCGACTGAGCGAACGAATGTTCGTTTCGTCGATTTACTCAATGATGCTGTCTACGAACGAGAGAGCAAGCAGCTATTCGAACAAGGCCTCTTCGTGGATTTGCCAGAATGGGGTGCACACGCAATGCATTGCGTGGGTTAGCCGCTGGGCGTTAGCAAAACAGCACTCGCTTTGCTCAGTAACTTGCTGTGTCGACCGAATCGGATGGAGTAGAATAGGATGAACATTCCAAAGCAATGGAAAGGAAAATCATGAGTATATCAAGCAAAATCACCGGTGCCGAGTTTGACTCGATGGTCGATCGTGGCGCGTTTGACGGTCTTGGTCCACGTAAAATCGAACTGATTCGAGGGGAGTTGTGTTTTATGAATCCAGCTGGACCGGTTCACGATGATTATATTGACTATCTAACTCGCTGGTCGACGGACAATACTACGTCGAGCATTGCGAACATTCGCGTTCAATGCGGCTTTGTCTGCGATGACAATCGACCTGAACCGGATATCTTGTGGTTAAAGCCGCGTCGTTATGGCCGTACACGTCCCACTGCCGCCGATGTAATGTTGTTGATCGAAGTTTCGGATAGCAGCTTGGCAAACGATCTGCGTGAGAAAGCCGACGTCTACGCCGAAAGTGGCGTCGCCGAGTATTGGGTGGTTGACGTTCCTGCATCGCGAATCCATGTAATGACCAATAGCGATGGCAAGCACTACCGCAGTATAGAAATTGTCGTACCACCGAATCCACTCTCTCCAAAGTGTCGCCCAGAAGCCATCCTCAATACGGCAGAACTATTTGAAGTGCGCGAAGAATAACCCAATGAGACTTCTGTTCCTAATGTAAGCGGACACCACAACCAGTACGGTTTAAGTCGGCGCGGGCTTGATTCGCGGGGTAATTTCTGCTTGTGGCAACTTCGTCACCAGCAGCGAACCCTATTTCCGCGAGATCATCATGACACGATCCACAAACGACGC
>JANPHB010000038.1:0-36773 GCA_031424235.1 Pirellula sp. | reverse complement strand
TTTTTTTCCCCCAACCAACCCGCTTCTCCCCCCGTGCCGCCGGGCCGCCTTTTTGGCCGCTCCAAACCCCCGCGGCCCTGCAAACGAGGGAGACGTTCAGAGTAGCTGAAAACCCAACGATCTGCAGGACAAGCCTGCGGGATTTGATGCATCCCCATAGATGAAAAATGGTGGCATTCGCTGGGAAGTCGAATTAACGAATCAACAACCCCGCCACTGCCGCATTCAACACTGTCGCCAGGAATCCCACAAAGAGCGCTGTGAGACCCAACTTAGCCAGGTCGGCTCGCCGTTCAGGCGCCAAGGCACCTATGCCGCCAAGCTGAATTCCAATCGAAGAAAAATTGGCGAATCCAGTCAACGCATAAACCGATAGCAGCTTGGCTCGATCCGATAGCCCAGCATACGCGGCATCCTTGGTGAGCGTCACGTACGCGACGTGCTCGTTCGCAGCCAGTTTGATTCCCAGCAAGCTACCGACTTGAGGAGTCTCCGCCATCGGCACTCCCATGAGCATAGCCACTGGCTGAAAGATGGTCCCAAGTATTTTCGACAACGACAGGTCATCCGGTAGCCAAGCAATCCATTCTGGAGCCACTCCCATCCCCAACACCATGGGCTTAAAGGCTCCAATGAGTGAATCGAACAGAGCGATAAAGGCCAAAAACCCGATCAACATGGCCGCCACATTCAACGCCAACATCAATCCATCTTTCACTCCAGAGGCAGCAGCATCGATCGGATTCTCGTGCATTCTGGGAACCACAATGTTCGCGCTCACTAGCGTCTCGGGCACCTCCACCTCCGGCATCACAAGCTTTGCCAGGTACAAGCTGGACGGGCACGCCATCACGCAGGTACAAAGAATTGCGACCGGGTCGGCACCATAGCTGATGTATACCGCCATCATGCCGCCAGAAATATGAGCCATGCCACTTGCCATCATGGTAAGAAGCTCGGATTTGGTCATCTTGGGAACGAAAGGCTTAACGATCAACGGTGCTTCCGTTTGCCCCATGAAGACGTTTGCTGATACCGAGAGGGTTTCAGCACCAGATGTCCCCATAAAAAACTGCATGACCCATGCAAAGGCTTTAACGACTAACTGCAAAACACCCAAATAATAAAGGACGCTAAAGAATGCGGATACAAAAATGATTGGCGGCAATGCTTTGAAGGCAAACACAAAGCCGGCTGGACCATCGACCTTAGAGAGGGAACCGAAAACAAACTCAGCCCCTTTGTCGGAGCATTCGATCAAGACCTTGATGCCGTTCCCCACCAGTTGAAAGGCCGACTGCACCCACTGAAATTGGGTTACCGCGATAGCCAATGCGATCTGGAGTGCAATTCCCCAACCGATCGTCTTCAAATTCACTGCTCTCAAGTTTGCACTCATGGCCGCTGCCAATGAGAGAAAAGCAAAGATACCAAAGACTGCTTGTCCGCGCGTGCCGATATAAGGCTCGAACAAGTAAACGCAAACCGTCAGCAAAATCACCACGGCGAAGAGCGCCACCCGAAGAGATTTGGGCGCCTGCGGAATTGTCTTATCTGCTGCTGGTGCATTGGCTGTTTGCATGGGTGTTTCCGTTGAAGGGTGCGTCACTGACGCAAGTCTATTTTAGTAGTCCAAAGCTCTCGATGACGGTTTTCATCGCAACCGGAATGGAATATGCCGCAACGAAGAGGATGGATACCAACGCAATCCAAAGGAAAATATCCGATAGGACGCTTGGTTTCAGTTGTGGGCTAATTCGGAAGTAGCGAAAGTATACCGCTACACATGCCATCATAGGAAGTGTTGCTGCTTGCGCCATACCTCCTAGCTTTACCATCAGCTGCGGGTCTCTTTGGAAGAGATAAATCGATAGTGAAACGATTGGAAAGATGATGCAAAGTACTTGAATGGATTTGGAACGCGAGGCAAGCGAATCGATGCGAACCCAGCCCATCAGCTTCAAGAAATCGACCGTCAGTCGGCTATTGGCCGCGCAAGCCAAGTAAAGTGTTTTAAAGAGGACGGCTCCGGCCCCCAGCAAGAAAAAGGTCCTTGTCCAAACTCCAAACGGACTGCTGTACATCTGCGATAGCTTTTCCATTGCGTCTGGACCATTTGGATCGATGCCCTGAGGATGCAACACGGCTGCGCCCATGAAATAAAATGCGATCGTTGAAAGCGTAAACACAACCATGCTCGTCCAAGCATCCAGATGCATGACACGAATCCAACCTTTCGCGCGGTGTTGCCACTCGGGCGAACCGTCATTCACGCCAACAAACCTCGCATAACCTTTTTCAAGGCACCAATAAGGGTAGTAGAACAGCTCGGTTGCCCCAACTCCAGTGATCCCAAAAACGGCAAACGCATCGCCGATTCCTCCTTCCGGTAACCGAAAAGTAAGACCATCGCAAATCTCCGAAAAACGAGGCGAAAACGGAGTGAATAGCAAACAGATGGTTGCAAATACAGTCACCAACGTCACACCAACAACCAAGAAGGTCGTAAATCGTTCGATCCTTTGATAACTACCTTTGAAAATCAGTGCGATGGTGATCAGGCAGACGGCAAAGGCCCAAGGGAACTCCGAACGCTTTAACAAGAATTCTCCCAAGTCACCTGACAGCGGCTTGATCGAACTGGAACAAAAGGCTCCAAATTGAGGGAACGCCAAATTCAAATCTTGGCCGACACCTCCGAGCATTCCACCGAGTTGGAAGACGGTGCAAAGCATCATCAGGAACCACCAGATCAGCAAAACGTTTCCGATGATTCTGAATTTCGATATGTTCTGCAACGCTCCAAGCGTGGGCTTCCCTGAAAAAATAGCGTATCTGCCAAGTTCGATCTGGATGAAAACTTTGATCACGCAACTGAACAGAATAAGCCACAAGAACACGAATCCTTGTTTTGCCCCAAACCTAGTCGTTAGGAGCAACTCACCCGAACCGACAATGGTTCCAGCCAAAATGATGCCTGGTCCAATTTTTTTCAATGCTTCCCAAAGTGTCGTTGGAGGCTCAAGAATGGCATCCGGGGGAAGTGCGTAGGGGTCAAAAGCGATATCGGGGTGGGTCATTAAAGCAATCTCGGGAGGAAGATTTAGAATCGTTTCATCGCCTTACACGCAGTCTCGTTCCAGGGCTCTGCCTTGGAACGCACTGCTTGCGAGGCTCCGCCTCGCGTTAGGCATGGTTTTGCTAACTCAGGAGGCAGGAGCCTCCGCTGCATTGCGTTTCCAGGCGGAGCCTGGGAACGAGTTTAACTCAGTGCAACCCCCTCACCCCCAGCCCCTCTCCCCTAAAGGGGCGAGGGGAGCAAAGATCATGCTTACCCGGATAGCCTATCCGACCGAGGCAGACGAATCGCCATGCTTCAGTTTGCTATGCCAAAATCCATAGCAAAAATAGATGGTTAAGCCAGCGACTAGCCAGATCACCAATCGCAACCAGTTTTCACTAGGCAGCGACAGCATCAGCAGAACGCACAAAATGATGCCCAACGAGGGAAACACTGGCGAAAACGGGCAGCGGAATGGTCGAACGCGGTCAGGATCCGTGTACCTGAGAATCAGAACGGACGAACAAACCAAAGCGAAGGCAAAGAGAGTTCCAATGTTGGTCAAATCCGCAAGGATGTTGAGTGGCAAAAGACTGGCTGCCGTCGCAACAATCACGCCTGTCAAGATCGTTGACTTGTACGGTGTTTGAAACTTTTCATGCACCGCACCAAAGAAACCATAAGGAAGCAATCCGTCTCGAGCCATCGCCAAGAAAATTCGCGGCTGTCCCATCATCATAACGAGCAAAACCGAAGTGATACCAGCGATAGCACCAACTGTAACAAGGAACTGCGCCGAGGTAAATCCGACACGTTCAAATGCACTCGCAACCGGAGCGTTGATATCGATGTCCTTGTAATTAACCATGCCGGTCAAGACAGCGGAAACGAGGATGTACAGAACAGTACAAATCAAAAGCGAACCGATAATTCCGATGGGCAAGTCTCGCTTTGGATTCTTGGCCTCTTCGGCTTGCGTCGACACGGCATCGAAACCCAAGTAAGCAAAGATAACGCCGGCGGCCCCTGCCATCATGCCTTTATCGGTTCCCCCAAAAATCGGTGTGCCGAAAAACGTAATCCCGCCGTATCCAAAGGGAGCGAAGTTTTCGGTCCAGTTTGCGACGTTAATGTAGGAAAAACCGGCCACGATCACAAAAAGAACAACGCTGACTTTGATCGCTACCATAATCGCATTGGTAAAGGCGCTTTCGGATACCCCTCGTACTAGAATGCAGGTGACCAAGGCAGTGATCAAAATTGCAGGAAGATCGAAGAAAAAGCCAGTTCCAAAAAACGCACCCGCGTTCACTGCAACACTTCCTCCACCCGCAAGTGTGTAGTCAATCGCTTCGGTCTTGCCGTTGTAGTCAAAAGGAGCATCGGAGAACCTATGCAAAGCCCCTCCGGAATCAAAGAGCGTGACACCAAACTGATGGAGTAACTTTTGTAGGTATTTGGACCAACCATGTGCCACCGTTGACGATGCAACTGCATATTCCAAAATCAGATCCCAACCAATGATCCACGCCATCAACTCACCCATGGTTGCGTATGCGTAGTTGTACGCAGAACCCGCAACGGGCGCCATCGAAGCAAACTCGGCGTAACACAACGCAGCGAACACGCAAGCTAGGCCTGCGACAACGAACGAAAGGATAATCGCCGGACCAGCTTGATTGGCGGCTGCCTTGCCGACCAAGACGAAAATGCCGGTTCCGATAATCGCGCCAACACCGAGAGCCGTCAGCGAGATAGGCCCGAGTGATCGCTTTAAACTGTGGCCTTTCTCCATGTCACCAACCATGGAGTTGAGAGATTTCTTTTGGAACAACTGATTCAAGGACATTGGACTGGGACTTTCTAAACGATTGGTTGACCTCAGAGGAATTCTGATTCTAGGCCCTTGAGATCGAGGTTCAACGTCGCGCCAAGTCAATGCAACAGATTTTTGGGAAAAATTGCGGCTAGTTTGGGAAAGATTGCGGTTTGGGACTGAGTCGAGGCCAGCCCGGAAGCTATTATGCCGAGGTGCTTCCAACGCCAGAATCGACCCGGCGGACGTCTGCCGATTGAACCGTCACTGGCAAATCAAACCAACTCTTAGACTTGAGGCCCAAGTTTCACCTTGAATAACGAGATACAAAGCGTTCCGTTGGGAAAGCTAGTCCTGCTGATTCTCATGTTGGTCATGGCGATCGTCTTTGCAATCGGCTGGGTAAGCTCTCTGATAAAAAAGCGAACTGAGGGAATTCGCCCGAGCCCCTTCCAACTTTTGATCGGATTTGTCACCGACTTTTTGGACACGCTTGGGGTCGGTTCGTTTGCAACGACGACGTCGCTTTTCCGACTTGGCAAAGTGGTCGACGATGACAAGATCCCGGGGACCTTAAATGTCGGACATACCCTGCCGACGATTCTGCAAGCCTTGATCTACATCACGATTGTGGAGATCGACCTTTGGACGCTTTGGATTCTCATTATTGCATCGGTGGCTGGCTCGTATTTGGGGGCCACCTTCGTTAGTCGCCTTTCCAAAAAATCAATCCAAATCGGGATGGGAGGGGCGCTTCTCGTGGCAGTGAGTTTGATCATTTCCAAGCTGATGGGCTGGATTCCCTCCGGAGGAGAATCGCTGGGCCTCACTGGCTGGAGTCTCTTGATTGGAATCATCGGAAACTTTGCGTTCGGAGCCATGATGACCATCGGCGTTGGAGCGTATGCACCGATCATGATCATGGTTAGTTTACTAGGAATGAACCAGAAAGCAGCTTTCCCATTGATGATGGGTTCGTGCGCGATCCTTATGCCTGTGGCAAGCTATCGCTTCATTACGTCTGGCAAGTACGATGCCAAGGCAGCCCTTGGCTTGACGTTGCTCGGTCTACCTGGCGTTGCGATCGCCGCATGGATTGTCAAGGAACTGCCGTTGGTCTACGTAAGTTGGCTGGTGGTCGTGGTCGTCATCTATACGGCGGTTTCGATGCTGTACTCCGCATCAAAGGCCGAAGAAGTTTAACAGTCAGCCGAAGGCGTACTCACCTTAGCGGAGCAGCGCAAGCTGCCCGGTGAGGACGACGAAAAAACGGTTGTAATTGTGGGATGACACATGAAGGCTCGCGCAGTTTCGCTAAGTATAATACGCCTACGGCTGACTGTTAAACGAAACTTGCCTATCAATCATCGAACCATCATCGAACCATCATGAACTGGGAAGTTCGTTGTCAGGCTCGTTTCTCAAGGGTATCACTGCAATCAAAGTTGCCGAAAGGATGCTTGTAAGGCTCAAGAAGCACAAACCATAGCTATACGACCCAAAGGCCTTGTCGACATACCCCATGACATAAGGTCCAAGGAAACCTCCTAGATTTCCAATCGAATTGATCATGCCGACGCTCCCCGCCGCCGCAGCCGAAGTCAAGAACAAACTAGGCAAAGCCCAAAACGCTGGCATGTACGATTTCATCCCCGCCGCAGCGATCGAAAAGCAAATCATCGACAAGTAGATGTTTCCGTTAGTCAAAATGGAAAGCACCAACAGAACCGAACCCAGCACGACAGGCAAAACCGAATGCCATCGTCGTTCATGAAAATGGTCCGAGCTCCAACCGATCAAAAGCTGACCAGGGATCACCAACAGAGATGGGATCATGACCAAATAGGCTACAGCGGCCGGTTCGAGCGAGTACCATTTCGAAAGAATGCTCGGCAAGAAAAACTCGATCCCGTAGTTGGCAGTAACAATTCCAAAGTAAGCCAATGAGAGCAAGAGAACTCTGGGACTGGCGAGAGCCGTCCAAACCGAATGGTGAGACGCATTGACTCGCAACGACTTTTCGCGGGTCAATTCGGCTTCTAACGCGTCACTTTCTTCCGCAGTCAACCACTTCGCATGCCGCGGTCGATCGGTTAGGTAAAACATGACAACAATCCCGGCAATAACCGCCGGAATACCCCAGAAAATATAGATTATTTGCCAGCCTTTCAATCCCAGGAACAATGGGTTGGTAACCATCAATCCATCCACCTCGTGCGTCCGCCCAATATCAATGAACAGTCGCGAGATTGCTGGCCCGAGGATCATTGCAATCGGGGATGCGACTAGAAAGTACGAAATGGCACGAGCGCGATCTTTTGAGGCGAACCAATGCGTTAGGTAGACGAGGACACCGGGGAAGAAACCAGCTTCGGCAACACCAAGGAGAAATCGCACGATGTAAAACTGCGTCGGTGTCGTTACAAAAGCAGTGATTGCGGCCATGATTCCCCATGTGACCATGATTCGGCAAATCCATTTTCGCGCGCTCCAACGTTCGACGATGATCGAACCAGGAATCTCAAGCAGAAAGTAGCCAAGAAAAAAAATCCCGCTTCCGAAACCAAACACCCTACTGTCAAAAAGGGGCAAGTCTTGTTCCATCGTCAGCTTCGCGACCGCGACGTTGGTTCGATCTACATACGCAATGATGTAGCAGATAAAGAGAAGGGGCAGCAACCGAATAAAGGCTTTGATTCGAGCGGATTCTAGTGGGCTTCGTTTCCGCTCTTGGCTCATTGCATTTTTCGTTTCGATTTGGCTGTGATTCGGTGAGTTGTTTGGAGTAGTGATCGTGGATGTACCATTAGAAGGGAGGAGAGATCATTTTCTAAGCTTGGGATCGTGGGGCTGGATACCTATTGTAGTTCATTGTGATAGGCTATAGTTTTTCGTCAATGCGGGTCCTGAATCCCTAGGGGTAGTTCCCGCTTTCCTTACACCCAATGGAAGCGCCCCTTTCGTTGTAAAGGTTCGCGGCTAGGCAACTGTGCCCAGGGTTTCGCGTGGGTGCGTCGCTTCTAGCTCCGAACCGTTGGCTCAGACGAGACAAGCTCGTCGGGGCCTAAGCAGCTTTCCCCTAGACCTTTTTCGAATTATCACTTGAGAGGAGCAAAAAACGACCACAGAACCGTCTCTTTCGCCTAACACTCGAGAATTCCCTGGCACCCTCGCTAAGTACGGGATCGCAATCGCTGCGATCGTCGTTGCGACGTGGATGCGAATGCTGATCGATCCGATCGTTGGCGATCGTCACCCTTTCGTCACCTACATACTGGCGATCATCTTTACGGCTTGGTCAGAATCATCCACATGTCGTTGTGTTCGATATTAGCATGCCCGAAATGAATGGCATCGAAATGGTCAAAGAACTTCGTCGACTCGGGCATGATTGTCGACTCTTGGCTCTCACGGCAAATGCCGACCGTCGTGAAGAAGAAGTGCTTCGATGGATCGCATGCGGCTTTAGCAACAAGGAGGTCGCAGCCAAGCTCAAGATAAGTGTTAAGACCGTCGAGACTCATAAATCACGATCCATGACAAAATTGCAACTGGAAAGCCGATCTGAACTTCTTCGCTATGCCGTTGCAAATCGCTGGCTAGAGCCGGCTTGAATGAATGAATAAAGTTTGCCGCTCACGCTCGACGAATGCCAATCATTTGTTATCCGGGAGGGTGAGGCTCCTGCCGAACCGTAGCGTCGAAAGCTCGGCAGGAGCCTCGCTCTCCCAAAGATTTTGACTGGACATGGCATTGCAAAGATGTTTGGAGCGGTGGGCTAGCTCTCCCTATCAGTCAAAATTCTCGACAGCAAAGAGCTGGAAATCCGTAAACTCCGCTGCTCTGGCCGCGTCCATGCAGCCGACCGTCGCACCGTGAAAGCTGTCCACATGAGCTTGGATGACAATGCGAGGCAACTGGTCGCCCGCTTGCAGCCGAAAATCCTTGAGGATGGTGATCAATTCTTGTTTGCTCGACGCTTCGTTGGTCTGCCCATCTGCAAAAACAACGGTATAGGCATTGAACTCGTCAATCTGAATTCGAATCTTTTCCGTTTTGTCGTCGACCTGCGTTTGCACAGCGTTTGTGCTTGCCTGATCGGACTGAGGCGGCGTAGTCCGAATCACTTTCTGAATGCTGAACGATGCCGTAAGCATGAAGAAGATCAATAGAAGGAATGCGACGTCGACCATAGGGGTAATATCCCACTCCACGTCTTCCTCTGCTTCATCGTGTCCGCTCCGGATAGATCTTGAAGCCCGCTTCTTGGGCGCCGCTTTTGGCTGCAACAGAAGGGTTTCCTCTGGTTCGTCGGATTCTACACTTGACGTCAATTCAGCTACAGATTCCGCATTTAATTCAGAATCAACAGCTTCGGCATCGACGAAAGTCTCGTCGTCCTCGGGCTCAACATCGACCTCGTCGATTTGTGCATCACCACTGTCTGAGTCATCCTTTTGCTGTTTTTTGGGAACGATAAGTTCGAAACTGCAACTTGGACAACGAACATTCCGGCCCTGAAAGCGGTCGTGAACGACGATGCTTTTTTGGCAGCCAACACAATCGAAACGGATACTCATGGTGGCTTCCTAGTGCTCCACTGCAATCATGATTTCTTTACCTGGGCCAAGCGCGTTTAGCACGTTCCCCACGGCTTGTTGAATCCGCATCATTTCAGACGTCAAGACTTTTGGTTCGCCTTGAATCAAAACGTATTTCTTCCGAATGTCTTGAAACGCAACCTCGACATACTCAGCGATTTCTGCCGATTGAGTTTCCCTATCGGTAGAGAATTTTCGCCCAGCCAGCGTGCTAACCGACGCAGCGTCTGACGCTGATTTTACGATAAGGACAACCGCATCGTGCATTGCGGCAATGTCACCATTCTTTGCTTTTGGAAGCTTTGCTACGTTTTGAGGGGCCATCCTGGCCGAAACCATGAAAAAGATCAGCAAAAGAAGCACCACATCGATCATCGGTGTGATGTCAAACTCGCCATCAAAATCTTTTTTCTTATTCTTTTTCTTGGTGCGAAGCATTTCGTTCGTCCTAGAGCGTAGTGCGGGGCTCGGAAAGCATAGTGCGGCGTTCGGAAAGCATAGTGCGGCGGTCGGAAAATCGTACTCAATTTACAATCGATGCCTGCAAGTCTTTGAGCCGCGGGCGCTAGCCGCGTTACGGTGTCCAAGTTAAGTACTGTAGTCGCGGCTAGCGCCTGCGGCTCAAGTTGGTGCGAAAAGGATTAACGTGCAGCACGAAGCTTTCGGTTTTGCGGAACTTCGCGAAGTCCATCAAAAAATCGATTCATGCCGAAAACAGATAGCTCCTCCATATGCCGAATACGATTGCTAATGAACGCC
The DNA here is from genome assembly GCA_031424235.1 of Pirellula sp. Lineage (GTDB taxonomy): Bacteria > Planctomycetota > Planctomycetia > Pirellulales > Pirellulaceae > JBKCUI01. The sequence goes on along the minus strand of JANPHB010000038.1, from coordinate 26,536 downwards.
ATGCACGTCAGTAGCGTTACCGTGATAAGCAAACCGATCAGCGTATGTTCCAGTGCCATTCGAATGTCTGCAAGCAACTGCTTGGTCGGTTCTTCCGCTGTCGCTTTCTCAAGCGTGTCGAATGCACCCATCATCCCTGCGACCGTACCAATTAGCCCGAGCATTGGGGATGCTTTGATCAGCGTGGAAATCCAAGTGATTCGGGACTCAATGTCCGACAACACATCAAATTGAAAACGGTCCATGATCCAGCTTTCCAGCTTTTCGGGGTCGAGCTTACGATTCTTGACCGACAACGCGACCATCATGGGCACAGCCTTTGTATTTCCCTCGCACATGGCCTCAATCGAGTCGAAATCCCCCTGACGTAAGTGCCCCTCAACCGCATCCAGGAATTGATCTTGTTCTGCTTCGGTCCGAAATCGCTTTTGAGAAACGCGAGTCCAAACCAAGATCATGCAGTAAATACCCCAAAGTGCCGCCGCTCCAAGGACATAATAGTCACCATGCCCAACAATGTCATAAATACCCATTTGCTTGCCTTTCGTCGCGTTCGCTTCGTAAATTCTGCTTGGAGGGAACTTGAGTTCGCCATGGTATAGGCTAGCTTTTCAAAGTCAAGGCAAAGACAAGTGACATCCGGTAAACGGTTGTCAGGTTTTTCCCGATTGTTGACAGCGCTAGCGGCGTAGATACACTTGATCTTAACTATTCATGCGAGTGCGCGACTCGATTTTCTTCTCAAAATCCAATAATTCAAGGTTCACCATGGGTTTCGAATCGCTTTCTGGAGTCTCATCTCGAATCCTTCGATTCTCCAATCATCGAACCTCACGTTACACGCTCTTAGTCTTTTCGATGTTTGCTTGGACCGTGCTATGCTTCGCTGATCCTTGCTTCGCGCAAGAAGCGGAAACCAAGCCAAAACAAGTCAACACTCTATTATGGCTCTTGCATGTTTCCGGGCCGATCGGAGTATTGATTTTCGCGCTCTCGGTTTACTTTGTGGCAGTTGCGTTCAAGCAATTCATGGACCTGCGAATGTCGGTCGCGGCTCCGCCGGAAGTTCTCGAACTAACGACAAAGTTGATAGAAGAGAAAAACGCCAAAGGCTTGATGGCTTTGGTCAATGAGGACGACTCCTATTTTAGCCGCATCCTTGCTGCAGGAATGTCGGAGCTTCGATTTGGAATTGAAGAAGCTCGAGAAAAGCTAGACAGGAAAGCTGAGACGCTAACAGTGCAGATGGAGCGGGGGATCAGTGTTCTAGCCGTTATAGGTACTCTTGGGCCAATGATCGGATTGCTTGGAACTCTCCAGGGGATGATCAAGAGCTTTAGCGTGATCGCGATTTCAGGCGTGGCTCTCGACGCGGCAAAGGTGGCAGAAGGGATTTCCGAAGCGTTGGTTATTACGTTCGAAGGAGTTTTCTTGTCCGTTCCCGCCATTTTCTTGTATTCCATTTTCAAGAATCGAATCTCGCAAATATCGGTTGAAACGACGATGCTCGCGGACGACCACTTGCGATCCGTCAATCGATTGCTCAAATCGAAGCCCGGTTCTCCCGACATCACTGCATAGCTCTACCAAACCATCGGCCAAGTGTAGACTTTTCGTAAAGAAGCCCTAATCCATGTCTTCATTGCACAGTGCAGATCAATGCGAGCCGAATCTTGTTCCCATTTTGGACATGGTTTTTCAGTTGATCACTTTTTTCATGCTGGTGATTAACTTCAAGGCAGGCGATGTCGACAAGGACTTGGTGCTGCCCGTTGTTGGAGCCGCTGATCCCGCCGATGAAGGGGACCAGGGCGATCTACTTGTACTCAACGTGCGCAACGATGGAAGCGTCAAAGTCCGTGGTGCATTGCAGCCTAGCATTGATCTGTTTCTGCGAACCGAGTCGCGAGTTGTTTCGCAATTGCGCGATATCAAGCCCGACCAGCCTCTACCTGTGACGACCGTTTTGAGAGTCGACAGGAAAGTCGCCTTCGAGACGCTGATGAAGATCGTCGACACTTGCAAGGCAAATCGATTTAGCAAAATTGACTTCGTCGTCGTTCGCAAAAAAGAAGAATCTGCACCATAAGATCAGGAAGGAACTGCGGATATGCCCCGAAGATCACGTCGCAAACAAAAAAAACGCTCAACCGATGAAGTCAGTTTGAACATGGCCGCCATGCTGGACATGGCTTTCCAGTTGCTCGCATTTTTCATTCTGACTTTCCGCGCCTCCCCCATTGAAGCCCAAATTGAACTTAGGCTTCCGGATAGCCCGCAAGCTACAACCCGCTCTAGCGTTCAAATGAATAGCAGTCCTCAAGAAATGGAGGATCTAGAGTCCCCTCTTCCCATCGACCTGTATTCCCTACCCACTGGCGAGCTTGAAAAGATCGTGATCGGATCGCGCGTTATGAAATCCGCAGATCCAGCCGAAGTGATCCAACTCTACCGGCAAGAAATGCTGGCCATGTTCGCGACGCCAACCTTCGATTCGATCGTCATTCGTGTGGGCAAAGAGTTGCACTACGAACCGCTCATGCAAGTGGTCGATTTGTGCACCAAACAAAAAACAAGCGATGGGTCGCCAATGACCAAAATATCAATCAATCCACTTAAGTAACGACTCGCTTTTGGTCCTGCTAGGCATCTAACCCCATGACTTTTGCTCGTGACCGCACTGTTAGGCATGGAAACTCGTCCTTGCCAAAAATGGGTTTTTTGCTTCTTATCCTCGCGTTGGCGATTGCGATCTTGCCAAAATTGCGTTCAACCCTTGAGGGGCGATTTCGAATTGCTCCCAGCGCGGATGTGGGACAATCACAAAGCGAAGTAGATGGAATCGACTCGATTGCGGTCTCCGACGAAGGATCGGCGAAGGAGCTCGATTCTACTCCGGCAGCTGATTCGATGCCTCAAACTGATTCAACGCTACAAGAAGCGCTGGTCAAAATGGATTCGGAAGCGGACGAGGACATTGCTCTCGACGGTCAAACGCAAGACTTGCTCTCGGTCGTGATAGACAATTCACTTCGAATGAGCAAACGGGAAATGCCCGCATACTGGGAGTTAGTCCGAAAGACCTCAAAAGCATCGTTCCAAAAACTTCACGAGTCGGCAAACAGCAAAATCAAGTTCAACGAGTTGTACGCAAACCCTTCGAAGCATCGTGGTGAACTCATTGCCCGCGACATTGTCGTGCGCCGTGTGACACGATACGAAGCGGAGCCAGGAAACAAAGCCGGCGTGAATGGGGTATACGAGATTTGGGGCTCGACCGATCAATCGCACGCTTGGCTTTACGTTTTCATTACAGATAAACTGCCAGACGGATTCAGCGAAGAGTCCATCCTAAAAAAGAGAATGCAGTTCGCAGGATATTTTTTCAAACTGCTGGCATACCAACCAGGCAGCGCATCTCCGAACGCAAAGCCACTGCTTGCCCCTCTGCTCATCGGCAAACTCCATTCCGCAATAGAAACAACACCGATGGCTGTCGACGATGCACCGTGGTGGGCGAATTGGGGGCTTTCCTCCTTCATCGTTCTCCTGGCTACTTTTCTTACCTTGCGAGTCTTTTTAAGCGGCGGCCTAGGTCGATCTAAGAAATTCCGAGAGGCTACACGAAGCTCTGATAGGGACTTCGATTCGTTGTGGGATGAATCACAAGGAAATGTATCCGCCGCGCCGCAGAAACGCACCGAACGCGACTGAAAAAAGTCGTTGTCAGGCTTCTCCTGATTTCGCAAGCAGTTCGGCAATTTATGGGTTTAACGTAGCTTTTTATGTGGTCGAGCCCCTCAAAGCCGATTCGACGCAATCGCAGCAAAAGGAAGTTAAAGCCAAAACCGCCAACAACCGAAACGAATCGTCTAAGTAGGAATGAAGCGACCTAGTTCTGCTTTAGTTGTGCTAACATAGAGATTGCAAAGGTAATCTCGACGCACTCGAAAGAAATTGGATTGGATGTTTCAGCACTTGGATCGTTTGTCTCGTTGGGCAATAGTAGCAACGCTCTGTTTGGCTCCGCTTCTGCTCTATAGCCTGGCCCATCTCCCCATTGGTTCCGCTTCGGTACATCAATGGCTCCCGGATGGAATGCCGGAAAAAGATCGGTACATGCGATTCCAGAGAAACTTCGGGGACGATCAGTTCTTGATCGCCTCATGGAAAGGCTGCACGGTCGATGATCCGCGACTCGATCAATTTCAATCCAAACTCCTTGCTCCTCCAGAGAAGTCGCCGAAATGGATTGAATCCGTAAAATCCACGAAAGACGTTCTCAGTACGCTGACGGAGCCGCCACTTGAACTGCCTTTGGACCAAGCCCGAACCAGGCTCAAGGGAATCCTGATGGGCAAAGATGGTACGGCGGCCATGATCGTTCGCTTCAGCGATGCCGGGATAAAGAACCAAGCGGCATCGATGGATTACATTTATGGGCAAGCCGACGAAGTCTCAGGCTTGGGTCGCAATGCACTGCGGGTAGCCGGGACAGTGTATGAGTCGTATGCAGTCGATCGAGCTGCGGAAGGCAGCCTAAAAACACTCGTTGCTCCATCCTGTTTCATCGGAATTCTGTTGTCTTGGTTCTGCCTCCGCAGCATCCGAGCGGCCGTCGCCGTGCTGATCATCGCCGGCGTTGGCCAGCTACTAGCCATCGCAACGGTCTATTATACGGGCGGGAAGTTTAGCGCCGTTCTGATTGTCTTACCGACGCTCGTATTCATGCTGACTCTGTCCGGTGCGGTGCATTTGATGAACTACTATCGCGACATTTCGACTGTTTATCGAGATCATCTCGGTGGTCGAGCGATGCTGCTGGGATTCAAGCCAACGTTATTCGCAAGTATCACCACATCTCTCGGAATGGCATCGCTCGCGACTAGCCAGCTGTCCCCCATTCGCGAGTTTGGTTTGTACTCGGCTATCTCGCTTTCGTTTGCCACGTTGTTTCTTTTGCTTGGTTTCCCTTTCATTTCGGATTGGTTCTGCAGCCGGAAGTTTGCAAAAGAAAAATCTGAATTGGAGCCCGAACAACCAACCGTTGAGCTGCCGCACCACGCTTCGCTCAGTGTTGTTGCCTACGTCACATGGATGCAGCGAAACGCAATTCCTGTTTCCATGGGTGGGTTTGCAATCTTGCTGGTGAGCTTTTATGGATTGATGTTCCTGAAGTCGTCAACGCAGTTTGACGACTTGTTTCCAAGCGACAGTCCAACGGTGCGTGACCTTACCTTTATCGAGGAGCAAATCGGTCCGATATCTTCCATCGAGATTTTGCTTCAGTTTCCTCCCGAGAGCGATCTCGACGTCTACACGCAGGCAACTTGGGTAGACAAAATCACCGCCGAGGTACTCACGCTTCCAGAAATCGGAGCCGTGATGTCCGCAAACTCATTTCTTCCGACGTTGCCTAAATCAGGTACCGCTCGAGACGTCGCGCGTCGGACGATCCTGCGAAGAAAACTAACCGAGGCGTTGCCGAATCTGATCGAACAGGGCTGGGTCGCCGATACCAAGTCAGGAAAGATTTGGAGAATCACGACCAAGGTTTCCGCTTTGACCATCGATGATTATGGGTTGCTAACCAAGAAAGTCGAAAAACTGGTTGGAACTGTCATACCTATCCATGGAGCCAACCCGATCGCGAAAGCCGAATTTACGGGACTCTCGCCGGTGATGAACGAGACGCAAAAGATGCTACTGCGAGATCTGGGCGCCAGCTTTACTACGGCATTTCTTTTGATCACTCCCGTCATGATGTTGATTGCCCGAGGTTTTTGGGCAGGCTTTTTGATCATGATTCCAAACGTCCTGCCTGAAACACTCGTCTTTGGCTCGATGGCCTGGCTCGGCTTCCGACTGGATATCGCTGGCCTGCTGACTGCCAGCGTCGCGATGGGGATCGCGGTGAACGACACATTGCACTTTGTCAACTGGTACGCCCATCGTCTATCGCTCGGCGACTCGAGAAGCAGAGCGATCGAGGATACAATGTCAAACTGCGCTGTCGCCATGGTTCATACGATGCTAATCAGCTGCTGCTCAATGCTCCCGTTCATGTTTGCCGAGTTCACGCCAACGCGGCAGTTTGCTTGCCTGATGATCGCAATGATTGGGAGTTCCATTCTCGGAGATCTAGTCTTGCTGCCGGCTCTGCTGCTAAGCCCACTCGGATTGTGCCTTATGCCTCGCAAGAGCCAGAAACAGCCCTAGGTTAGTCGCCCATCATATAGAAACGGAACAAAGTCAAAACGGTGGCAGCTTAAGCTTACGGACTTCGTGCATCGGAATATAAAGATGCCTCGCGTCGTCCTTCAGTTCGCGAAAGCCGTACTTCAAGTAAAATTGCTTTGCCGATTCGTTGATGGCGTCCACTTCGATCGCGCGGATCCCAATTTTGTCTGCAAGTGAGACGACACGACGCATTGCATCAATAAGTAGCGTCTCACCAAGCCCCATACCTTGAAAGGACTGACAAACGGCCAAACGCCCGAGCAGAACCACGGGCAAGTCGACTCTTGGCAAGCCCTTCGCTGAATCGCTCGAGAGAGCTTCGTAATTCAGGTGGTGCGTTGACAACGCATAGTAGCCACAACAACCATTTTTGTTCAGCTTCGTTGCTATGTAAGTCCGCGACAAATCCCTCCGTTCAAATTGGCCCGCTCGCTGCTTTAGCCAATCATTACGCACTGGAACTCCGCAATCGAATCTAGATCGGTCATGAGCGTCGCTCAAACTTTGGATTTCCCAATCCGCCATTAGTCAACTCGCTTGCGATATCGTTTCGCGGCTTTCCTCAAGGCTTCATTGGGCTTCGACGAAGTTTGGTCCAGCATTTTCAGAAAAAGGTCCCGGTCCCGGTTCGTGAGCCTTGTTTGCTCGTTTTCTTGAAGCACTTTGCGGGCGGATTGCACCAAAGAAAAAACTGCAAAATCGCTCACGCTTTGACCGAGCTCCGCGGCCGCTTGTTCAATGGTTTGTTTTGATTCAACCGACAATCGGAAATTCAATCGGGCGTCACTTCTAGCCGTTGACATGATTTCCCAACTCCTAGACAAAAAAGGGTTTTGACAATTGTACGTCAATTTGCCACACGAGTCAACTCAATTCTAAAAACGGCGGTTGGACAAACCGGTTCGTACGAGCTAAGTCCCGATAGTGTTCGGCGCAAGGCGTTGCCTTGCCATTGAGACAATTGTTCGACTCTCAGTAGCAACATGCTTAACATTGCGAGTCTTCCGTCTGGGCAAGCCAGGATGTTTGCTACGAAAACCCTTTCTATAGTCTTTCGTTCTGTCGATAGCCTCCAAAAGTAGTATTGGTTCGGCGGCAACTTTGCCATCACTACGAAGTAAGCAAATGCTTGCATTGATTTGCGGCTCCCTTCTCAGGAGCTCATCCTTTGCAAAGACAAAACCGCCATCTAAACGAAAAGGATTTCGTGTTCATGAAGTACGCATTGTCTCTCCAACATCCCACGCAAGCATGTGCAATCATTGCTGCCATCCTTGTCTCGCAATCTTCCGCCGACGCACAGGTTGCATCGGAACGATTCGCCAAAACAAGTTCTCAATCATCCTACGAGGAGGATTCGCTCCCTGCTTCGGATGATGACGGATACCTAGTTCGGACCCTTATAGCAGAACCAAATCCCAACACCGCACCCATCGCTGACGGCATTGTTTCCGATGCAGCGAAAGATGCTGACACCGCTAAAAAGAAAGCAGCAGCGGAGAAGAAAAAGAAAGAAGAGCTAAAGAAGAAAGTTGCAACGGCCTACAAGGATCCGTTCTATCTCAACGACTTCAGCTACCTAAGCAATCCAAACTATCAAGGCTACAACCTAGGCGAAGGAATCAAACAACTTCCTGTTGGCGACAATGGCAAACTCGATATCGGAGGTCAGTATCGACTCCGATATCACAACGAACACAACATGCGAGGCTTGGGGCTAACTGGCCGAGACGACAATTTCTTGCTCGATCGGACTCGCATTTATGCTGACTACAAGATCAACAAACGAGCCCGAGTGTTCGCTGAATTTCTCGATGCAGGAAGCTCATACGAAAACTTTGCCCCAAGGCAAATTGAAGTTCAACACTTTGATGCACAGAATTTGTTCGGCGATCTTGTTTTGATTGATTCCGACTTGGGAAAACTCACTGGGCGTGCAGGCCGTCAAGAACTGCTCTTCGGTTCCCAGCGACTTCTATCGCCGCTCGATTGGGCAAACAACCGACGCCGATTTGACGGGGGACGACTGACATGGAGCAACGAAGATCGAACGACCGATTTCCTTTTGGTGCGTCCCGAGAACATCAACTTCAACAAGTTTGATTCACCGAATCAGAATCAAGCTCTCTGGGGCGTCTACAACACCAACAAGATGCTCGAAAACGGAACGATCGACACGTACTATCTCGGCTTTGAGGACACCTCAACCAATCTGCACGTGCATACCTTAGGCACGGCTTTCAAAGGTGAAGTGGATGGGCTGTTGTGGGATGACGAGTTTGGTTACCAATTGGGCAAAAACCCAGACGGTTCCGACATTTCGGCTTACTCGCTAACCTTCGGGTTGGGCGCGAAATCCAAAGGATCGATGAAGCCAACGCTTTGGATGTACTATGACTGGGCAAGCGGCGACGACTCGATCAATAATGGTTGGAATCAACTCTTTCCATTGGGACACAAGTACCTCGGTTTCATGGACTTCTTCGGACGGCGAAACATCCATGATCTGAACAGCATTTTGACATTTAGCCCAACCGAGAAGCTTACAATCTTGGCTTGGTACCACTATCTCGCTTTGGTTAATGCAGCGCAAGGTCCCTACAACGTTACCAATAGTGCGTTCAATCCGGGCGGCACTGTCGGCAATCGCGATCTCGGCCATGAAATCGACCTATTGGGTACTTACAAAGTAAGTGCTCGAAGCGATTTGGTCCTGGGTTACTCGCACTTCTTTGCGGGCAAGTACTACGATACAAGCCTGACTTCCACCGGGGCAGCCCTGTTCAATGGCGATGCGGACTTCTTTTATTCGCAGTGGCACTACAATTTTTAGCCCGTGGGTCACTCGTACCGAAAGTGGGTCACTCTTGCCGAGAGTGACTTAGTCGTTTCAACGCTCGAGGCGTTAGGCCTCGAGCTATGTACTCTTCGACTTCGACCAAACAATTTGTTACTTGGGAGGGTGAGGCGGTGAGGCTCCTGCCGAACCGTGGCGTGGCAAGCTCGGCAGGAGCCTCGCTCTCCCATGAGTTGACATCAGTGGGCTTCTAGCCTTTTCACAGGCTGGAAGCCTATGCCACTAGTAAAGCTGGCCTCAGCGGAGAATCGCGAGGCTGCCCGATAAAGAGGTCTAGGAGTTGAAGTCCACCCCAAGACACCGGACGGCTTGTGCCGTTCCGCTACAAAACATTGCAGTGGGTTGCCAATTGCGACAGAATCAATTCGATTCTTAACCTATCTCGTTCCGACGAAGCATCGTTGAGGTTTCTGGAAAGAGTCGCTAGTTCAGCCAAGCCGGCGTTGCCCGCACTCCCTATCATCCGATGCGACAGAAACGCGAGTCCATCATAGTCACTTTGATTCAGCATTCTGCGTAGCGACTCAATGTCTCTTGGAAGAGATTCCGAAAATCTATTTGCCAACTTGCTTTTCAACGCTGCAAAACTCTCCGGCGCACTCCCCGACTTGATCGCTAAGTTCGTCTCGAGGGCGGCCTGAAGTTCCGATAGGGAAATAGGTTTGTGCAATACGCGAGCGAAGGCCTTCAATCGGGGATCTCTTGACTGCGTCTCAGAGATTTCGGCAGTGATCAAGAAAAAGCTCGATGATCCGTTATCTGGTGTTCCAAGGAGACCGGCAAGACGCTGCGGAAAGTCTAGGCCATCACCATCCGCCAAATTTTTGTCCATCAAAACAATGTCGAAGCGATGCCTTTTGAATTTGGCGATCGATTCCTTGATACTCGATACCGACATAGAACGATATCCAAGCTGACGAAGATACGATCGCATTAGCAACAAGTTCGTAGGCGAGTCGTCAACAATCAACGCTGTTAGCCTCTTTTTCAATCCCCCAAGGGATGGGCTGGGTACGCGAGCAACCAGTTGAGGCAGCCCTGCCATATTACCTTCTATGGAATTCGCAATTTGGACTGGGAGAGTTACAACAAACCGACTCCCTGTTCCGACTTGGCTTGTCAATTCAATCGTGCCGTCGATTTTCTTCACAATCGCTTGAGCGATGGTTAGCCCCAATCCGATACGGCGACCAAACTCACTTTGTGTTTGAGGGCTATCGCCACAGTGGAAGCTGGAGAAGATCCGTTTTTGATCCAGAGGCGAAATGCCGATGCCTGTGTCTTCGATGGTTAGACGCAACAAGTACTGCTCTACATCCATTTTGATGTCTGCGTTGCAACGAACGCCTCCAACGATCGTGTAGCGAATGGCATTTTGCAGCAGATTGGTCAAAACTTGACGTAGCCTGTCCGCGTCGATTGAGATCCAATTGGGTAACGATTTGTCCAAACTCAAGTCAAACTGGAGCCCTTTTGCGAGCGCCAAAGGCTTCATCACCTCGGACGTGCTGGTTAATAATTCCGGGAGATGGACAAGATGCGGATGGATGGCAAATTCTCGCCCCTGTTCGATACTGGCGACATCCAGCAAATCATCAACGAGGGACAAGAGCGACGTTGAGGCTTCGAATGCCAAACGTATTTTTGCGCGTTGCTCAGGCTTCAATTTGGTTTGCTCGACCAACCCTAACATCCCCAATATCGCATGCAGGGGAGTTCGAAGCTCATGACTAACTCGAGACAAGAAATCTGTCTTGGCGAGACTCGCGTTTTCAGCCATAACCTTTGCTCTTTCAAGCTCGTTCGAAGTCATCTGCAGTTTGGTCAGTGAGCGGCGAAGAGAAGCGACTGCTGGTGAAAAAACGAAGAATCCTTCGCAGAGCAGTACGGCAATGGTGGCAACTAATAAAGCGGTCTCGATCCAACGCAAGCGATTGACACGGTCTCGAGCCTCTTTCTCGAGGAGCGATACAATCTTGTCCATTCCAGCCAAAAACGCATCGCTGTGAGAACCGATTTTGGACCGATTCGTATTGCCCTGTTCCTCAGTCTGCTCCTCAGTCTGCTCCTTCGCGATATCTTTCATCTCGGATTCGATGGCCACTCGCAAGGCCTCGAAATGTGGATTCAATTCATTGAAAAGCAATTGTACCGAAGGGCTGTTTTTGCCAGGCAACTGCAATGCTTCATCCCCTCGCTGAAGGCCTTCGTGATTCTGAGTCCACGTTTCAAGATCCGCTCTTATGCGGGTGACAAGCTCGTTTTGCGACGACCGCACAGCCTGAGTAGGGAGTTGTGAGTGCTTCCATTCGAAAGTCAAACGGGTCAATCGTTGACTGAGCATTCGCTGTCTGCCAGCGATATTGACGATGCGAGAATCCCCTTCTAATTGGACGATCGCATTTTGGACGACCAATTGCCCGCCAAAAGTAAGCATCGCGATCGAACTAAGCGCTGTGATGTAGAGAATAGTCAATCGTTTCGTCAACGCCGCCGACTGAAGCTGCGTGGACTCATCCATTCTCTGAGTCCGATTGTTGCTCTAAATCCGGTTGCTGCTCCTCGTGCAGTGGCCCTTCCGACTCTGCTTGTAGCCCACCATTCATCTTTCTGCGAAGGCTCGTTCTGGTGATTCCAAGAATCTTTGCCGCTTTGGCTCGATTCCCATGCGTGTGCTCCATGACCAGATGGAGAAGTTGCTGGTCAAGTAGCGCCGTCGCTTGTTCGTATAGGCAATCGGTGCCAATTGCAACCTGTTCTTCCACGAAGGCCTTCAGATTCCAAGCGGTTTTCGATTCAGGTTTATGGACGTCAGCTTCCCTTTTAGGCGATGCAATTCCGTTCGAGGGCAATGGAGAAGTATGGTTGCTAGAAGGGGTTGCTTTGGTTTTTCCGTCATCCAAGAAACGAATGAGAGCATCGGTCGCTAAAACAGCACCTCGCGACTCGGTGAGAACTCCTTGCAATACACTCTTTAGTTCCGCGATGTTGCCTGGCCAATCGTATCCCTTCAACAACGTGAGAGCGCCGCTGCTAACTCGGGGAGGACCTTTGCCTGGTTGGGTGGAAGACACATTTGCTATGCGCTGCATGAAGTGGGATACAAGCAACTCCAAGTCATCCTGTCGTTCTCGCAACGCTGGTATGCGTATCACAAATGGACTAACAAAGTAAAAGAGATCGTTTCGGATTCCACCCATTTGCACGAGGTCGCGAATCTTATGCGAGGTGGCAAGGATGACTCGTGTATCTGTCGTAACACCATCGATGGTTTTGGTTTGAAAGTACCGCAATAAGCGTGACTGGGAAGCGATGGACCAACTATCGATGTCATCGATCATCAGCGTACCACCATTGCACTCAAGCAGAGCAGGCCGCTTGCTGGTAGGTGGGGCACTGGAGGCGGGTGAAGAAGAGTTTGCACCGAACAACTCACATTGGAGGTCGGCTTCTTCGAATTCTTTGCTTGAAATCTTTCGAAAGGGGCCGGACGCATTGTCACCGTTTTGATGGATCGACCTTGCGATCATTTCCTTACCGGTTCCGACTTCTCCCTCAATGAGTATGGGGGTTCTTAGATTGGAAAAACGGCCGATGCATTTGTAAACTTCTTGCATGCCTCGACATCGGCCAACGAGGATATCGGTTTCGGAAGCCTGGATACCGACGCTGTCCACCAAAACCGGCAATCGGGTCAACCGTCGGTATTCTACCGCTTCAGTCATGCGTTGGCAGAGCAAGTTAAAATCAATCGGCTTAGACAAGTACTCGAAAGCGCCGCGCTTCATGGCTTCGATCGCGGTTCTGGAACCCGCTTGCGCCGTGATATAGAGAATCGGTCGCAATCGATCTTGAGAAAGAAAATCAGGGATGCGGTCGATGCCTTCTCCGTCGGGCAACATGTGATCGAGCAAAACGACGTCGATCCGTTGTTTATTCGAGATCAACAATCCTTCTGCAAGAGTCGTGGCCGAAAGGATGCTGGTCGACTCGTTGGCGAACAGATCATGAACGAGCGTATGCATCCCCGGGTCATCGTCAACGACGAGCAGTCGCGTGCATTCTCCTCGATTGCTGGACATCATGCCTCTGGTGCAGTGGGACGCGGAAAGATAAGCCGTGCATCAGGCCAATAGCCTGTGAACGTTGGTTTTAGACAAGCAGGACACCTGTCGTACAAACACAGTCGCGGCTGGGAGAGACACCCGCAAGGTTCTCATGACTATAGTCCAATTGAAGTCCAAGCGAAACCCAAAGATGAGCATAAAGTGCTCACTTGGCTCTTTGCTGCTCGCAGTATGCTTGTCGATTCCATGTGCGGTTGCCTGAGGCTGTTCAACTGGCATGCAAAGAAAGCATGCAAGCAAAATTCCGTGGCAAATTGACCGAAAATCCTTAAGGGTTGTTTGGTCGCCACAGTTGTGACCGCTTTGGCTGATTCGTTTTCGTTCGGCCATTCATCTGTGCGGCAGAGCAAATTGCAGCTTGATCCTTTGGCTCGCCAGATGCTTTTGGTTAGCTTCCGTGACACTTGGATCGTTCTGATCCAGTTCGCTTGACGAGACCTTTTCCCATCGCAGACTTTGGTTGGAAACACCCCATGCAGCACAGTTCACGAAAATCGACACGGCGTACGTTACTCAAGTCCGCCGTGGCCTGCGGAGCATTAGCAGGTATCTCCAGGTTTCCATCATTCATGCCTGCGGTCTACGCATCGGACGCACCAGAAAAATCCAAAGTCAACTTCGGTTTCATCGCTTTGACCGACTGTTCACCGCTGGCCATTGCACACGAAAAGGGACTCTTCAAAAAGTACGGAATCGTCTCGGAACCAGTAAAGCCGGCCAACTGGGCAGCGGTTCGAGATTCACTCGTTAAAGGCGACATCGATTGCACCCACATGCTGCTCGGAATGCCGATCGCCAGCTCGATGGGGCTTGGCGGTACTAAAGCGGTGCCAATGATTGTACCTTGGATTCTCAATCGCAATGGACAAGCGATTTCTTTGAAAACCGAGTGGGTTGGTAAGGTAGCTGGAGATCCGAAAGCCTTAAAACCGCTTGTCGATGCGTCCAATAAGAAAGGAGTAAAGCCAACGTTTGCCATGACGTTTCCACCAGGGACGCACGCGATGTGGATGCGGTATTACCTTGCCGCAGGCGGTGTCAATCCGGACAAGGACGTAGATTTGATCACCATTCCACCACCGCAGATGGTGCAAAACATGAAGGTTGGCAAAATGGACGGCTTCTGTGTCGGTGAGCCATGGAACGCTCGTGCGATCGCCGAAAAAGTCGGCTTCACCTCGGTCACCACTCAGGAGATTTGGAAAGATCATCCGGAAAAGGTATGCGCTTTCACCGCTGAATTCGCCAACAAGAATCCGAAGACCGTTAAGGCGATTCTCAAAGCCGTTCACGAAGCAAGCGTTTGGCTCGACGACCTCAAAAATCGCCCAGAACAATGCGATATCGTCTCGCGAGACACCTATATCAAGTGCAACAAGGATCAAATTCTCGGCCGCCTCTTGGGAAAACTCGACTATGGCGATGGTCGCAAAAAGGAAGACCCAGATTACATGATCTTTAGCTCGAGAAATTGCAACTATCCACAATTGGCTTATGCCAAATGGTGGGTAACTCAGTTACGACGTTGGGGCATGGTGGAGGGGAATCCTGATTATGAAGGAATCGCGAACAAGGTGATGCAACCAAGCATCTACGAAGAAGCGATGAAGGAGATCGGCTATGAGCACGGGGGCGTCGACAACAAGCCCTGGACGATGATGGACGGAGTTACCTTCGATCCGAAATCGGACATGGAAGCTTACGCCAAGGGATTCGCGATTAAGAATATCAAAGGCTAAGTCGAACCACGACGGGGGCGCACTCACGTTGTCCGTTGCTAATGCAATTGATTGAGCCGCGGGCGCTAGCCGCGTACGGTTTCCCTGGCAACCACAGTTGTCGCGGCTAGCGCCAGCGGCTCAGTTTGAACAAGTGAATGCCATTCGGTGTTAGCCCAAATTCGCAGATTTCTCGACCTAAACCATACGACACTCATGAATACAGCCAAACTAAATAAGATGTTTGTTGAAAACATAGCTTTGCCCTCGATCGGCATTGCGGTGTGTCTCCTCCTTTGGTGTTTCTTGTCTTGGGCAACTTGGGACTCCAGCACTAGCTCTTGCGATTTCCCATCCCCCATCACCACTTGGAACGAAAGCGCGAAGTACTTCGCCCGTCCCTTTTCGCACAACGACGCCGAAGGATTCGATGGGATCGGGCTGGAGATCTGGCGATCTCTCATGCTCGTTGGAATGGGCTATGGCATGGCTATTTTGGCTGCGGTCCCAATTGGTTTCCTTTTAGGTGGCAGCTACCGCTTTGCGAGGATGTTCGACCCCATTTTTCAAATCCTTCGTCCTATTTCACCGCTCGCATGGTTTCCTCTGGCTGGACTGATCGTCATTGCAATTCGGAGACACTACAAGGAGATCGATGCCACGCAATTGCAGTGCATTTTTACGATCGCCATGTGTTCGGTATGGCCGACGATCCTCAATACGGCCGTTGGCGTCAGGGCTATCCCGCAAGACTATCTCAACGTTGCCAAAGTCTTGCGGCTCTCTTCGTTTAAACTGTTTTCTCGCATCTTGTTGCCCGCCACGATCCCTTACATGTTCACTGGCTTTCGGTTGAGCCTCGGGATCGCTTGGCTAGTGATCGTGGCTGCCGAGATGCTGTCCGGCAAGAACGGGATCGGTGCGTTCGTCAACAACCAGTACCAATCGGGTACCTACGGGCCCATGATCGCAGCGGTGATTCTCATCGGCCTGGTCGGTTTTGTGCTGGATCGATTGATGAATGTCATCGAAAAGAACTCGACATTGATCCTGAGTTGCCCGTCCTTACTCATGCGGCTGGCCCAAAAAATGCGATCTAAATCGTCTACATCGTTCTCCAACAACGAGGCCGCCTCGGCCATGATTCAGAAAGAGACGTCCGATGCCACTGCTTGAATTGCGTAATGTATCAAAGGGGTATGGCAAAGGGGCAATGCGAACCGAAGTGCTTCGCGATATGAACTTGTCCGTCGAGGAAGGGGAGTTCGTAGCGATTGTGGGCTACTCAGGAACTGGCAAGACCACTCTCATTTCCGCATTAGCTGGGCTAAAGACACCTGACTCTGGGCAAGTTTTAATGCGGGGAGAAATGGTGAAGCAACCAGGACCGGATCGTGGAGTTGTTTTCCAAAACTACTCACTGCTCCCGTGGCTGTCGGTATTGGAGAACATTCGCTTTGCCGTGGAACAAGTACTGCCGAGTCTTTCTTTTGCCGAACAAACAGCGCACTGCGAAAAGTACATTGGAATGGTCAAGCTAACTCACGCAGCCCATAAAAAACCAAGCGAACTTTCTGGTGGTATGCGGCAACGTGTTTCGTTGGCACGGACGCTGGCGACTCAACCCAAGGTATTGTTGATGGATGAACCGCTCTCTGCGCTCGACGCGTTAACAAGAGCCACTCTTCAAAACGAGATCGTTAGCATTTGGGAGCGAGACCGCCGCACAGTTGTGCTGATCACGAATGATGTCGACGAAGCGATACTGATGGCCGACCGTGTTATTCCGCTCATACCTGGCAATGGCCATGGCGCAACTCTCGGCGAACCCTTCGCTGTCAACATCGATCGACCACGAACCCGCGAATCGGTAGCGCACCATCCAACCTACAAACCGCTCAAGAAGTCGATCGTCCAGCTGCTTCTGAACGCGCGCCGTGAATCGTTAGTGTCTGAGGCAGAGCTCGGACCAAACTCCAATCTTGCCGCGGTATCGTAATCCATACTCCTATGACTTCACACTTTTCCATGCAAAAAAAGTTCCTTGAGTGCTGGCGACTTCGCAAGGAGTTTAAAACGGACAACGGGCTTTTCATCGCTGTTCGCGACTTTACGCTGAACATGGCTGAGGGGGAATTCGTCTCCATCATCGGCCATAGCGGGTGCGGGAAAAGCACTGTGCTTTCGATGGTTGCGGGGTTGCACGAGCTCAACGGCGGTGGCATGGTACTCGACAATCACGAGGTTGTCGGCGCAGGGCCGGATCGAGCGGTTGTTTTTCAATCGCCGAATTTGCTCCCTTGGCTTACGGCACTTGAAAACGTGACCTTGGGACTTGAGCAAGTACAACCCAAAGCGACCAACGCTCAGCGTGATGAAATTGCCCATAACTGGCTAAAGCGAGTCGGACTGGGCAGAGCGGCCCACAAAAAGCCAGCGGAGTTAAGCCAAGGGATGCAACAACGAGTCGGGATCGCTAGAGCGTTTGCACTGCAGCCGAAGATGCTGCTGCTCGACGAGCCGTTTGGAATGCTGGACTCGCTGACGCGACTGGAACTACAAGATGTTTTGCTCGATGTGTGGAGCACGCATCAGACCACGACCATGATGGTCACTCACGATGTCGACGAAGCAGTCATGCTAAGCGATCGGATCGTGATGATGACCAACGGCCCCGCCGCCACCATCGGCGAGATCCTCTCGATCCCTTTTGAGCGACCACGCAAGCGTGAGGCAGTCATGGAAACGACCGAGTACATGCACTATCGCGACGAAGTCATTCGGTTTTTGGAACACCCGGTAGTTGGGGCCGCTTGATGAGTAGCTCAGAACTAACGCTCGCTTTTTAGCGGAACGGCGCGAGCCGTCCGGTGAATGGCGGGGAATAAACTTGGAAGATATGGGCTCGGGCCTGCGGCGTCAAAGGAATCACGGCTCGGAGAGCCGTACTAAACTAAACTCAAACAATATTGACTTATGTCCGCTTCGGCTACGCCAACTTCAACTCAAAACCTTCTAGAATCGCTTCTCCAAGAGCAAGGGGAATTGAGCGCGGTCGATCGTTTTTCGAATTGGCATGAACATCAGTCGATCGCTGCGTCGACGTACCAAGCGTTGATGCCTGCCACTCCTCTCAAAAGCGGTCAGCAATATGCCTTCGAAGTCGACTTGGATGGTTGCAGCGGCTGCAAAGCTTGCGTCGTCGCTTGCCATACATTGAATGGTCTCGAGGAAGAGGAGACTTGGAGAAAAGTAGGAGTTCTTTCGAGTCAAAGCCTCACGTCATTGCCAATCGTTCAGCATGTCACTACCGCGTGTCACCATTGTGTGGACCCAGGCTGTCTTAACGGTTGCCCAGTAAAAGCGTACGAAAAAGATCCTCTGACAGGTATCGTTCGCCATTTGGACGACCAGTGCTTTGGCTGCAAGTATTGCACGATGATGTGCCCCTATGAAGTTCCTCAGTACAGCAGCACCCTTGGCATCGTGAGGAAATGCGACATGTGCTCTCAAAGGCTGGCTGTTGGCGAAGCGCCAGCCTGCGTCCAAGCATGCCCCAATCAAGCGATTCGAATTGCGATCGTCGACGTTGCAATGGTGGTTGCGAGTGCTTCATTGACCCAAGACAAAACATCGCTGGTTCCAACGGCGCCGCAAAGCAGGATTACGATCCCTACAACTCGTTACTTGTCCAAACAACCTCGCGAATCGACTGCGGAATTGGTTTCGAGCGAATGCGTGGTGGACAAAGCCCATGAAGGGCATTTGCCGCTCGTGGTGATGATTGTCTTGACGCAAGCAAGTGTGGGAATGTGGATTGTTATTGCGTGCGTTTCGTGGCTTGAGGCAGGCAAAGCGAGCTTTTCCGCCGCCACAATGGCAACATTGATCGGCATCGTTGGGGTGCATGCTGCCTTGCTGCATCTAGGGCGGCCGTGGTTGGCCTACCGGGCCTTTCTTGGTTGGCGAACCAGTTGGCTGAGCAGAGAAGCCATCGGCTTTGGGCTGTTCATGGGAGTGGCAACGCTGGCCGTCGCGTTCAAGCTTTTGGAAAATGACGGTGCGAATGCGAGTAATCTCCGTTACGTGGATTCCGCGGCTGCCGTGGTCGGACTAATCGCAGTCATCTGCACCGGAATGATCTACGTTGCGACTCGACGAGAACTATGGGGAGGGCGCAGAACCAGTCTTGACTTTGGATTGTCCACAATCGGGATTGGACTGGTCGGCGGCTATGCAATTCTCGATTGCTTGCCCAGCAGTGCGTTGGTCATCGGAACTCTATGCTCGATTGGGGCCGCGGCCCCTAAAATGCTCGATCTTGTTCGAAGCATTCATACAACAAACCAATGGGAGAATTTCTCTGCACGCAGCGGACGGGTGGTGCGAACAGATCTAGCCACGCATTGGGCTTGTCTTTGGCTTCTCAATGTAACAGCCATTGGCATCGCGATCTGGCTGGCGTTGACTGATCTCAATTCGGAACACACTACCTGGGAATTCGCAGTCTTCGCCACTTGCCTGGCAGCCCAAGCATTGCATCGTTGGATTTACTTTGCATCGGTCGTTCATCGACGTATGCCGGGGGCCAGCACATGATTCCAACGCTGATTCAAAAGAATGGACCATTGACCGAGCAATTAATTCTGGAACCAAAAACGCATGGGCTCGGCGCGCTACCTATCGCGATGATTCCGGATTCGACGACGAACATGGTTTGCGGATACTGTTCCACCGGTTGCGGTCTCAAAGTACACATCAAAGATGGTCAAGCGATTGGCCTCACGCCGACAGCAGACTACCCAGTCAATCTAGGGATGGCATGCCCCAAGGGTTGGGAGGCGCTGCGAGTCTTGCAATCCGCGGATCGAGCCACGACGCCGATCATCCGAAATCGCAACGATGGCACGGTTCGCGAAACCAGTTGGCTCGAAGCAATCCAGTTGTTTTGCGATCGTTTTAAGAAAATCCAGAGCGAACACGGGAACGACTCGGTCGCTTTCATTAGCACGGGGCAAATCCCAACTGAGGAAATGGCCTTCCTGGGTTCGCTTGCAAAGTTTGGAATGGGGATGCTGCATGGGGATGGAAACACACGTCAATGCATGGCAACCTCCGTGGTCGCGTACAAGCAGTCGTTCGGCTTTGATGCCCCACCGTTTACTTATGCCGACTTGGAGCAATCCGATGCGCTGGTGTTCATTGGCGCAAATCCTTGCATTGGGCACCCGATACTTTGGCAACGAGTTTTGCGCAACAAAAACAATCCGGCTCTGATCGTCATCGACCCTCGCAAGACCGAGACGGCCATGGCAGCCACAGAGCACTTGGCGATCCAACCCAAAAGCGACATGAGCTTGCTCTACGGCCTGGCGAAAATACTGATCGACATGGGTGCGATAGACCAATCTTTCATTCAAGATCACACAAATGGTTTCGAGTCCTTTCGGGAGCATGTCCAAGCTTTCTCACTCGATCGCGTCTGCAATGAAGCCGGAATCTCGGCAGAGCAACTAACGCGGGTTGCCGAGACGATTGCGAATGCGAAACGCACATCCTTTTGGTGGACGATGGGGGTCAATCAGTCCTATCAAGGAGTGCGTACCGCTCAGGCCATCATCAACCTGGCACTCATGACGGGCAATATCGGAAAGCCTGGCACTGGAGCCAATAGCATTACCGGCCAATGCAATGCGATGGGTTCCCGCCTTTTTAGCAACACGACCAATCTGATCGGCCATCATGATTTTGCGAATCCAGAAGACCGAGCTAAAGTCGCATCGGTACTGAATATCCCCTTCGAAAACATCCCAACGGAGAACAGTTGGGCTTATGACCAAATCGTCGCCGGCATTGAATCAGGCAAGATTAAGGGGTTATGGATCATTGCCACGAACACCGCGCATTCTTGGATTCATAGCTCTCGGGCCAGGGAGTTGTTGTCGAAATTAGATTTTTTGGTCGTACAGGACATGTACACGACCACACATACTGCACAGCAGGCCGATCTTATTTTGCCCGCTGCTGGCTGGGGAGAAAAGGAAGGGACTTTTATCAACAGCGAGCGTCGAATTGGCGTGATCAAGCGTGTTTCGAAAGCGCCTGGCCATGCACTGTCGGACTTCTCCATTTTCCGGCTAATTGCAGACGCTTGGGGATGTGGCAAACTTTTTTCGAAATGGACCAAAGCGGAGGATGTTTTTCAGTCTATGAAGGAACTGTCACGTGGACAGTCCTGCGACATCAGTGGGATCGAGGGGTACGCGGAATTGGACCGTCAAGGTGGTATTCAGTGGCCATGGTCCGTTGAAGACGCAAAACAAACAGATGCTCCCGAGCGAGAGCGGCGGCTCTTTGCGGACGGCCATTTTTTCCACAGCGATGGGCGAGCTCGATTTGTCTTCGCGGAACCGGAGCCTTTGCCCGAGCCTCCTTGTTCGGAATATCCGTTTGTATTGTTAACTGGCCGCGGTTCGGTCAGCCAGTGGCATACTGAGACAAGAACCTCCAAGAGCCCAGTCCTTCGTGCTTTGTATCCATCGGAACCTTATGTTGAGATTCATCCCGCGGACGCATCGCATTTGGGGATTCATGTTGGAAACCAAGTATTGGTGAAAAGCCGCCGAGGGGAATGCATCGTGCGGGCTGCATTGACATCAACGGTACAAGCCGGGCAACTCTTCATGCCGATGCACGACGCCAAGACCAATCTTTTGACGCTTGAACATGTCGACCCTCACTCCCGCCAACCTTCCTACAAGGACTGCGCGGTGACCATTCGCCCCGTAAATCGCCAACCAAGGGCATTGCAATCATGAACAAACCGGAAACGTTTTCTCAGGAACAACAAGCCTACCTACAGGGGCTCGTGTTAGGTACCGATGTTGCCCGGAAGATCCGCAATTTGCCCGTACTCAGCGGAGCTGGGCTTGGAGTTGCGAACGGTTCGTCGCTCAATGGAACTTCGTTGCAGATTGGCGGGGCTGCAGCCACGAGCACACATTTGCCTGAGATTCATTTAGAAGCTCTGCAGCGATTTGAGGCGGACGGAAAAACTCTTGTTGCGGAGGAAAAAGCCAAACGGGAAAAAAGCGGGCTTGGGATGTGGTCCGAGATTGGCGAGCGTGCCGGAAAGGGTGAGTTCCCAAAGGGGACAGATGTCTTCATGACCAAGTTTCATGGCTTGTTCTTCGTCTCACCAGCGCAAAACTCATTCATGTGTCGAATGCGTATTCCTGGAGGCGTGTTGCGTTCGGACCAGCTCAGCGGGTTGGCCGACATTGCGGATCAGTACGCAGGTGGTTATGCCGACATCACGACGCGCGCTAATTTTCAATTGCGAGAAATCCAAGCAGGTGATGCACTCAACGTCTTGATGGGGCTTCGCGATCTAGGCATCGTCACTCAGGGTGCCGGGGCGGACAACATTCGCAATGTGACCGCAAGTACGTTGAGCGGTATCGATCCGTTGGAATTGATCGAAACGCTGCCACTGGCTCGTGAACTCCACTATCACATTCTCCATAAGCCTGAACTTTATGGGCTTCCTCGCAAGTTCAATATCGCGTTTGACGGTTCCGGTCGAATTAGTTCGCTCGCAGAAACCAACGACATCAGCTGGCACGCGGTGGAAGTAGCCAAGCCAAGCGATGATCTTGATGTAGGAGTTTATTTCCTTCTCGGATTGGGCGGAATAACGGGACACGGCGATTTCGCTCGCTCGACGAGCGTCTTAGCCAAGCCCAAAGAATGCGTGGCGATCAGCGAGGCGATATTGCGAGTCTTCATCAAGCACGGCGACCGTACCGATCGGAAGAAGGCAAGGCTGAAGTACTTACTGGACGCATGGGGCTTCGAAAAGTTTCTGCAAGAAGTCGAGCGAGAACTTATGCAGTCACTTCGCAAAGTGCCCGAAGGTCGCTATGTACAACCGAATCATACTGATCGTTGGGCGCACGTCGACCTGCATCCTCAAAAACAATCCGGCATGAGCTATGTCGGAGTTGTATTGCCGGTCGGCCGTTTGACGAGCCATCAATGTCGTGGACTTGCGAGGATAGCGACGCAATTTGGAAGTGGCACTGTTCGTTTAACGGTTTGGCAAAACCTAATCATCCCAGACATTGCCGATACGAATATCGAGACAGTCCAAAGGGCGATCGAAGAGTTGGGGTTAAGGTGGTCCGCTTCGAGTATCCGAGCCGGTTTAGTCGCTTGCACAGGGAACGCAGGGTGCAAGTTTGCAGCGGCCGACACGAAGAAGCATTCGATGATTCTGGCCGAGTATCTCGAGGAACGATTCGAGCTAGATCAACCCATCAATATTCATTTCACAGGTTGCCATCATAGTTGTGCGCAACATGCGATTGGTGACCTTGGATTGATTGCGACGAAAGTGGAGGTCGGTGAGGAGTTGCTCGAGGGCTACCACATTTTAGTAGGCGGACGAACGGGAATCGATTCTGCGATCGGCCGAAAGGTAATGGAATCGGTCGTGTTCAGCGATGTCCCAGCTGCCGTTGAATCGATACTTGACCATTACATTAAGAACCGAATCAACCAAGAGTCGTTTTCTGATTTCTCGCGACGGATGGAGTTCAATCGCCCATGACCTACCAAATCATCCCTGAGTCTGCTCCGTTTAATGCTGAGCAAAGAGCTTGGCTTAACGGCTTCTTCGCCGGCGTTCTCGGTGTGTTAGACCAGCAATCAGCCCAGGGCGGGAGTGCAGCGACGTTGGCCGCCGCCGCTACGTTGTTGTCCCCGCCTCTGGGCGCTGGGTTATCTGTTGGTCAAGAGTCCGAAGAGTCATTTCCTTGGCAGGATCCATCATTGCCTCTCTTGAACAGGATGAATTTGGCGGAAGGGATGCCGCAAGAACAACGTTTGATGGCCGCCATGGCTCAGCTAAACTGTGGCTCATGCGGGTATCTTTGCAAAACATACTCTGCCGCAATAGCCAACGGCTCCGAGAAGAACTTAACCCTTTGCTCGCCCGGCGGAAGCGAAACGGCCAAAGCTCTGAGAGCATTGATCAAGGAAGGTTCAGGGCAATCCCAGTCGAGTTCAAAGCGTGCCAACCAATCCGCAGAGACAACGTCGGCGATTGAAGCTCCCCAAGGAACCCGAGCCAACCCAGTTCAAGCGAAGCTGATCGCCAGCGACAAGCTTAATGGGCCTGGTTCTGCCAAGGACACGCGACACGTTGTCATCGATCTTGCCGGCACGGGCCTAAACTATCGTGTTGGAGATGCCCTAGGGTTGTGGCCTACCAACTGCAATGAGTTGGTGTCCAACATCCTTAGGACAGCAACGCTCGATGCCAGCGCATCAAGCTTGTTTTTTGGAAAATGCCTTCGGACGATAACGCCTGAGTTGATCGAAGTGTCGATTGAAAAAGTTCGAGTTCGCCCTAAGCAGAATAGGGCAGTCGCGATGGCCAGCGAACTGATTTCAAGACTGGAAGCGTTTGGTGATTCCGACGAACTCTATGAATGGGACGTACTTGAATTCTTGGAAGCGTTTCCAATGCTTGGGCTAACGGCACAGCAGATTGCCAGTTCGCTGAACGATCAGAGACCACGTTTGTATTCCATTGCAAGCAGTCAATCTCGACACCCAACACAAGTTCACTTGACCGTCGGGCGTGTGACGAACAAGGTACGAAATCGGGACCGCAAAGGGGTCGCTTCAACCATGTTGTCGGATCGTATGGAACCAGGCTCTGCTTTGAACGTATTCATCCAGCCATCGCACGGCTTTACGATTCCGGCCGACGCAAATGCGCCAATGATTATGGTGGGGCCAGGCACCGGAATTGCACCGTTTATTGCTTTTCTTCAACAACGGGAAGCGGACGAGGCGCGGGGTCGGAATTGGTTGTTCTTCGGAGACCAGCGTTCCACTTCGGACTTTCTTTATCGCCAGCAACTGGAGACTTGGCAAAATCAAAAGTTACTAACGAATTTGGATTTAGCATTCAGTCGAGACAATGCGTCGAAGGTCTATGTGCAGCATCGGATGAAGGAACGGGGGGCTGAACTATTTGAGTGGTTGGAGTCGGGGGCCCATTTTTACGTCTGTGGTGACGCCTCAAAAATGGCCGTCGATGTTGAAAATGCCCTGCTGGAACTAGTGGGGGATCACGGCAACATGTCGGGAGCCGAAGCGAAAAAGTACCTGTTAGACTTGTCCAATGCAAAACGTTACGTCCGCGACGTGTATTGAATTCTGGTAACCCGACGCGTAAGTTTTGAAGTTGCGCGTTTTCTGTGCTTTCGGGCCAACGACCTCGAACCAAAGCAAACTGTCGGGCCGTTGGCCCTATCAATTTCCTGTGCCTGATTTGACCCAGCCCTTCAGGCTGGGCTATGTAAACGACCGGGGCTTTGCCCCTAAATCTCTCGACTTGCAAGCTGCTTTCCCGAAGTCACTAGCCTTTACCCCTCGCCCAAGCCTTAAGTTAGGGTAACAATAAAGCTTCAATTACACACGACTCCCCGAAAAACCATAAAGCAACTTGATCCAATGGAAATCGCACACCCTGAAACGACACGCGTTGGCTGGATTGGTACTGGCGTAATGGGACGCAGTATGTGCTCCCACCTTCTAAAAGCCGGATACAAGACTTCTGTTTTCAATCGCTCCGCAGAAAAACTCAACGATCTAGTTCACTTAGGCGCAGTAGCTTGTTCAAGCCCGAGAGAAGTCGCGTCGAAAAGTGATGTCGTCTTTTCAATGGTGGGCTACCCTTCGGATGTCGAAGAGGTTTTGCTAGGCGAGCAAGGTGCTCTTGCAGGCCTCAACCCCGGGGGGATTATCGTCGATATGACCACCAGCCGCCCAGGCTTGGCCGTACGTATCGCAGCCGAAGCACTTGCAAAAGGTGTTATCGCCTTAGATGGGCCCGTTTCGGGTGGCGACATCGGCGCTCGTGAGGCTCGGCTTTCGATTATGGTTGGCGGCGACCAAAAAGCCTTTGATGCGTTAATTCCGCTTTGGAAAGTCATGGGAACAACGTACGTGTTTCAAGGGCCCGCAGGTTGCGGTCAGCACACCAAAATGGTGAATCAAATCTTGATCGCCTCCGGAATGGTTGGGCTCTGCGAAGCGATACTTTATGCCAAGCAAGCGGGCTTGGATCCCGAACTCGTTCTCAAGTCGGTTTCGTCCGGAGCTGCCGGCAGTTGGTCGCTCAGCAACTTGACGCCTCGCATCCTCAAACGCGACTTCGCTCCTGGTTTTTTTGTCGACCATATTGTTAAAGACCTGTCGATCGCCATCGAGGAAGCGGAGAAACTCGGGTTGCAGTTGCCTGGACTGAACAATGCCAAAAAAGTCTATGAATTCTTGCAAACTATGGGCAATGGCAGCTCAGGCACGCAAGCTCTCATCCTGGCAATGGCAAAGCTAAATGGAATCGATTGGTAAGTCTTGCTAAAAGATGATTTTTCCTCCCCTTCTCCTCCTCGGGAGGAGAAGGGGCTGGGGGATGAGCGACCGTCTAGGAATTAGGCAATAGAGCCGATTCGAAAATTTTAAATTTTTCGAACTCATTCAGTGCTCCTCAGGGGCTCTGCCCCCGAACCCCCGGG
>JANPHB010000037.1:0-5264 GCA_031424235.1 Pirellula sp. | reverse complement strand
CACCTCCCGCAGCTTTGGTGTTATATATCCCCCCCGATCGTTCCCCCCCGATTCCGCCCCCCCGCCCTGGGCGGGGCCACGAATTCGGAGGTGTCATTTTCATCTTGAGGCCCATTAGAACACCAAAGCGGTGTTCGGTCGGGTCAAGCCCGAGCCGAACAACACGACATATCCTTGGGCCAAAGCAACCCGCCAAAAGTCGCATCTGCCGAATGCGACTTCTTAAGCGTACTCCCCTCTTATTTTCGTTGTTAGAAATGCTTCACAGCGTCGTCTAAAAGGGGCGAGGGGAGCAAAGACCGAGTTTAAGGCTACCGCCTCTACGGCCTAAGACTGCTCCGCAGTTGCAGGCCCCCCCCAACCTCCGTTCCGGCTCATGACCTGCGGATAATCGCAAGCCGTAGCCGAACCAGACAATGCCGGAGCGCCCGAGGAAGCGAAAAGCAGCGAGGCAGAACTGCGCCTGGTCGATCCAGGAGCCACCGCGCACCACGCGATCGGCGTCTCCCCTTACAGAACCAATGGAATTCGTTTGCGTTTCGATCGAGCATTCACCGATTCCGTCTTGGCACCATTCCCAAACGTTGCCACGCCTAATTGGCTCTCGGATAAATCGAAAAACTTCGCCAATTCCTTTGAATCCAAAGCCATCTTCAGCAACATAAATCGAGTGGTATTTCCGCCATGAAATGCCGTATGAAAGAGCATGGCATTAGGATACCCCATGAAACAAGCGGCGGATTTTAGTTCTTTGCGTGCCGTGAGAAACCTGATGCAATCGAATGGTTCTTGAACGCAGATTTTTCACGAAATCTGCTACATATGAGTGCTACCCCCCTTCGAAAATACTCACCATTGCCTGTTGAAGTCGCGGTAGGTCGTTGGCAATCAGTATTGCGGCAATTCCGAAGAGTACGAAGCTGATATTCAGCCAAAGTATTGCCTGAGGTCTTTGTCGAATTCGTGTCGACGCTAGTTTGTCGACCAAGAGACGCTCCAACGTAAACCAACCCGTTAGGTTTTGTTGTTTACCTGCCGCATGGATCTGTGACACGCCTCGCCCGGCTTGCTCGAGACAAGCTCGCACTCCCAGCTCCGGCAGCTCCAGCAGATCGCCAAGCCATTCCGAGCGGATCTCTTCCTTCTGCAAAATATCGCACACTTGCTCGCGTAGCTGACTGTGGTCGAGTCCGTAGACCACTAGCTTTGGAGTTGTATTCAATGCCAGAAGCATCAACACAAACAAGTACAACGCGATCAAAATGATCCAAACCCAACCACCCAGAAGCGAGTAAGCGGCTCGCGGGAAA
The DNA here is from genome assembly GCA_031424235.1 of Pirellula sp. Classification (GTDB taxonomy): domain Bacteria; phylum Planctomycetota; class Planctomycetia; order Pirellulales; family Pirellulaceae; genus JBKCUI01. Next base: position 3,954 of record JANPHB010000037.1, on the reverse strand, counting down.
AAAAGCTCGATTGGGCCAATTGAGATGAGGCCGATGACCGCGAAGCCTAGTAGGATCAAGTCCATTGCTCCGCTCAGCACGGTTGGGCATGACCGAAGCCGCAGTAGCCCAAGAATGTTGGCGTAAGCGGCGAGGGGCAGCAAAGCTATCGCGAATCGGAGCAGATCAAGCATGAACGGGTTTGTTGTTAAGTGCAGCTCGTGTGGCTTGTAGAACGCGCGTTTGCATTTCGTTGAAGTCACCTTCGACGAATGCTCCTGCGGCGGCTCGATGTCCGCCACCTCCAAACGTTCTCGCCAACTCGTTGCAGTCGACGTGGCATCGCGAGCGGAAGCTTACTTTGAAGCCACCTTTGAGTTGCTCGATCATGATGAACGCGACTTTGACACCAACAATAGCCAATGCAAAGTTGATAGCATCCTCGGTATCGCTCGCCAGGGCTCCTGATTCCACGAAGTCTTCTTTGCGAACGAACGTGTGGGCTAACAGGCCGGCATTTTCAACTTGAATGCGTGAAAGGATTCGGCCGCGAAGTCGAACGCGTCCGAGCGTATCGCGTTCGTACAAATCGCTATAAATGGAAGATGGAGATGCGCCGCAGTCCACGAGGTCGCCAATCACGCGATAGGTATCACTGGTCGTCGAGTTGAATCGGAACCAACCGGTGTCCGTTGCAATCGCGGCGTAAAGGGCTGTTGCCATCGACCGGGTGATCGGTACGCCAGCGTGTTTGGCTAGCAGGGCGACCAAGTGGCCGGTTGCTTCGGCGCTGGTGTCTTTGAAGAATTGGGCACCCAAGTCATCTTCGCCGACGTGATGGTCAATGACGATTTTGGTCCCTTCGAAGCGTCGCATGACTTCTGCCATCGGTCCCAACTGGGCCCAAGCGCTCGTGTCCAGAACGATCAAGCAATCCCCTTCGACGTCGGCGCCAAGAATGTTTTCGCCGATGACTCGAATGCTGCCGGTCGGATCAAGAAACGACAGGATTGGCGGGGTTTGATGGCCGTTGACAATCACAACCTCTTTGCCCATGGCTTCCAAGATCCCAGCCATTCCCAATTCGCTGCCGAGGGCATCGCAATCCGGTCGAATATGGCTAGTGAGCACAAATCGATCGTGTTTGCGGATAAGCGAAACAAGGGTATCCCAATCTATCGTCATTTACAAAGCATTTCATTCTGAGGTTTGCGTCTGCCGACGCCGTCGTTTTAGTTTGCTCGTATTATAGCGACGTATTGACGGAACGGACAAAGGCCAACGATTTTGCCGTCAAAATGACCTCGTATTGTTATGAGGTTGCAGTAGGATTGTGTGGGATAGGCTTCCAGCCTGTCGCTTTTAACATCTTTGTAATGCCAAGTCCCTTAGAAACCTTAGGGAGAGCGAGGCTCCTGCCGAGCTTGTGGTGTCATGGTTCGGCAAGAGCCTCACCCTCCCGAGTAACTAATTGCTTGGGTGAAGTCGAAGGGAACATGTTGAAAGCTGTCGGCTTCTAGCCTGTCGTATGAAGGCTAGCTGCCAATGCAAAAAGTCCGACAGGCTGGAAGCCTATCCCACATAAAATTCTCCGAAATTATCCAATATCCATGATCGCTTATGCCACTGCCGCTCACGTCGAACCGTTACCGAGCGGACTGACGTCGGCGGTCGCCTTTGAGCGATTGAAGCATCTGCCAAACTGCTGCTGGTTGGACAGTGCATTGGTTGGGGATAAGCAGTCTCGCTATAGCTTTCTGGCCGCTGATCCGATCGATGTTCTTACGGTCCATCGGGTGGTTGCCGATCCGTTGGCCAAGTTAGAGCAGTGGCTTGAGCGGTTTCAGTCGATAACGATTCCAGGCTTGCCGCCGTTTCAAGGTGGTGTGGCGGGCTTTATGGGGTATGAACTAGGCCGATGTTTTGAACGAGTCCCGCCGGCCAAGCACGATGAATTCGAATTGCCTTTGGCGATGCTGGGGCTTTACGATGTCGTGCTCGCCTGGGACCACAGCACTCAAGAGGGGTGGATCATCTCGCAAGGGTTTCCCGAGTCGTCCAACGCTCACGCTCGCCTCGAACGAGCCAAACAACGATGCAATGAGTTTCTTGGCTTGTTACTACGAGACAAGGCAGAGCGCGCGACGATCACCAATGGGCCGAGCGCACCTCCAATGCATCAAGTGCATGCGATGGCGCATGGGCTAACTGCACCTCAGTTTGAAACTCGGCTTGGAGGAGGCTGGTTGGGGAACTTCGATAGTTGTGGCTTTCGCGAAGTGGTTCAAAAAGCACGCGATTACATTTATGCCGGCGATATCTTTCAAGTCAATTTGTCGCAGCGATTGCTTTGTCCTGCGCGTTGCGACTCCGCTTCGTTGTATCAAAAGCTTCGTCAAGTCAACGCAGCTCCCTTTGCAGGATACTTTGATCTTGGGACGGCGCAGATCATTAGCGCTTCGCCGGAGCGTTTCTTGCAAGTGAAAGAGCGTTGGATCGAAACGCGACCGATCAAAGGGACACGCCGGCGGACAGGGGACGCGACCCTCGATGCACAAATCGCCGAAGAGCTCAAGACGAGCGAGAAAGATCGCTCTGAGAATATCATGATCGTAGACCTTCTTCGCAACGATTTGTCGCGAGTGTGTGAAATCGATTCCTTGAATGTGACTCAACTGTGCGACGTGGAAGCCTTTCCGTATGTCCTCCATTTGGTGAGCAGCATTCGAGCTCGATTGCGAAGCGATGCGACGGTTACGGAGTTGGTGGCTGCGATGTTCCCAGGTGGCAGCATTACCGGTGCTCCCAAAATCCGAGCGATGGAGATCATCGCAGAGCTGGAACCGACGGTGCGCGGTCCTTATTGCGGTTCGCTGGGGTACTTTAGTTCCGACGGCAGCATGGACTGGAACATACTCATTCGTACCCTGACGGCTTCAAGAGGTTGGTGGCAGTTTCAAGTGGGCGGCGGAATCGTTGCAGACAGTGTTCCTGAGCACGAGGAGGAAGAGACTTGGACCAAAGCTGCTGGCTTAGTCGCCGCGATCAACGCTTCGATCTAAGAACGCCAAACGTTGGAATAAAACCTTTGGGTGAGTGGCCACCGCTACAAACATCTTTGCAACGCCAATTCCAGTGAAAAGCCTCGCCCTACGTAGCAATGAATGAGTTGGGCAAACTCAGAGAAAAAATATTGAAATTGCATGCCCCGGCATACATTTCCCCCATAGAAGCACCTGAAAAAATGCTTCACAGTACCGCCAATCCTTTCTCTTTGTTTATCTTTATTTTTGAATTCATTTTTAGCTTCCTCGTCGCGTCGGCTTATGCTTTTTGTTACGATTTGTTCGGCAATTAGCCCAAGAACACACGTCCAAAAACACCAGATCTTGTAGTTAGACCAAAATGACCACTTCGAAAGCTGTCAATACGAACCGAATTCACATCAAGAAATCCAGAGAAGTCTGTCGATTGGCTAGGCGGAAGCTTCGATATGAGATTTTGGAAGATCGGCGTGTCATGGCTGGTGAGGTTGCACAGCTATCGTACGAATTCTACGCACTCAACGCGGATGGGACGACGGGTAGAAATCTTGACCCGAATCCGAATGATGCACAGTTGGAGGCAAACGTTCAGACCGGGGAAAAATTTGTTGTAAGGACTCTAGTCAGAGATTTGCGAGAATCGCCTCAAGGCGTCTTTAGCACCATGTCCGACTTCAATTACACCAATGCAGATGGATCTGCAGCGGAAAAGATTAAGGTTCAATGGGGGGAATCCAACACGATTTTATTCAGTAATGGAGCCAAGGCCGGTACCTTTCAATTGCGGTATGGGGCCACGGCAATCGCACGTTAATTTCCGAATGGTCCAATGATTGCAGTAGGAGGCTGGGCGGGTACCCCACGTTCGGGTAGCCGTTTCAGGAGTCTTTTTTGCATCGGATGTGCGGTATGGCCAATGCGTTTGTTACCC
>JANPHB010000036.1:0-23077 GCA_031424235.1 Pirellula sp. | reverse complement strand
TGAATCCTGTAAAGCCGTCATTCCATCGGTGCGTATGATGAAAAGGGTAACCTTTCCATCGCACGAGGAGACTGGCAATGATAGCAAAAATCGTAGGGCAGTTCGCAAAACAAGCGCCCGCAGCGTTGATGTTTCGTGGTTTGTTTTCACGGATCTTTTCTGATGATGTTTTGAACGATATTTTCGCGAAGCATCGAGGTCGTCAAGTCGAATCTCCTTTGCTTTTCTCGTACTTGGTTGGGCTTTTGGTACCCGTCATTACGGGTAGCAGAGCCAGTTTGAACTCTGCACACCAAGCGTCGGATTGTGAAAGGTCTCGTCAGGCTGTCTACGACAAATTGAAAGGAATTGAGCCCGCTGTGGGGACGGCTTTACTTCGCGCCACCGTTGGGGAGCTGCGAACGCTTCAGAATAAAACGAGAGTCCAAAGGAAAGACATTATTCCTGGGTACCACACTTTCATCATTGACGGCAAGTCGCTGAATGCAACGGAACATCGCCTCTGGGAATCTCGCTACGATAGTCGTTGCCCACTTCCAGGTAGATGTGTCGCTATGCTTGACACTCGGTACGAGTTGTTTTGTGACGTAGAATTCGAACCTTACGCCTATCGCTGCGAGCGAAAGATACTGGCCCCGATGTTCAATCGCCTTGAAAAAGGTGCAATATACGTCGCAGATCGAAACTTCTCTGATGGAGTAGTTCTTTCTAGCTTTGCTAAGTCCAATGCCTTTTTCGTGATCCGCCAGCATGGCGTAAGTCCAAGTTGGCGTGAAATCCCCGGCCATGAAATAAAAGCCTGCAGACACAGTACGTCGCTTGGTGGACGCGTATTCGAACAAAAAGTTGAGATTCAAATTCCTGATGGATCTTGGCTGCAAGTTAGGCGGGTTACCATTGTGCTCAAGAAAAAGACTCGCAATGGAGATACGACTCTAAATCTGTTGACGAATTTGCCATCAGAAGTGTCTGCTGCGAAGATCACGGTCGTCTATCACAACCGCTGGAAAATCGAGACCTGCTTGGGCTACTTGTCTCAAGCATTGAACGCCGAGATCAAAACACTATGTTATCCAAAAGCTGCGGGACTTTGTTTTTGCTTGGCCCTCGTTCTTTTCAACATGATGAGTACTCTAAAAGCACTCATCGCAGGATACGGCAAGCAACCAGCCCCGGAAAATCCAATCGAGTTGTCGTACTACTACTTGGCACATGAAATCGCGGAATGCCAAGCCGGATTGAACATCGTTTTTAATGATAGAGACTGGAAGCAGTATGCTGTTATGTCGGCGACAGAATTCGCAAAATGGATGAAATCAATTGCAGTGCAGGCCGATCTCAAACGATATCGAAAGCATGTTCGTGGGCCAACAAAACCCAGGCCAAAACGCAAGTTCAACGGCTCAAGACACGTCGCAACTCAAGCTCTACTCAATGCAAGGTAATGACGGCTTTACAGGATTCCCACGCGACAACTGCTTCTTGACGGAAACGGAAACGCGGCTTTGTAATCGAATGCATCTGTAGTAGTGAGTCTCAAAGATCATCAGAAAGGATCAATAAATGTCAAATGAGGAACGATTAGGTGCATGGCCGTTGGAAAAGGGGATGTCTTTCCGCGTGTGGGCACCGAATGCCGATAGCGTATCCATCGTCGGGGAGTTCAACGGGTGGGATTGGAATCGGAATGAGATGATGCGCGATGATCATGGATGCTGGTTCGCCGAAGTTCCGGAAGCCAACTTTGGTCAGCAATATCGCTTTGAGATCAGAAATGGTGAAAACCGCTTCACTCGTGTCGACCCGTATGCTCGGGCAGTGACAAACTCGGTTGGCAACGGCATCTTGACGGACCTAGCATTCGATTGGGGCGATGATGCCTTCCAACTGCCACCTCGGAACGAGATGGTGATTTATGAGATGCATGTTGGTACATTTAATGTAAAGGAGCCTGGAAGACCGTCGAACTTAGATGAGGCCATTGAGAAGCTTGACCATTTGGTTTCGCTCGGGGTCAACGTCGTAGAGGTAATGCCATGCGCTGAGTTCGCTGGAGACCTATCTTGGGGATACAACCCCGCGCATATTTTTGCAATCGAGGAAGCGTATGGAGGGCCGCTTGCCTTCAAACGATTTGTCAAAGCCTGCCATTCGCGCGGACTCGGCGTACTTCTGGATGTGGTCTACAATCATTTTGGACCAAGCGACCTTTCCCTTTGGCAATTTGATGGTTGGTCGGAAAACGGAAAAGGAGGAATCTACTTTTACAACGACTGGAAAAGCACGACCCCTTGGGGGGATACGCGGCCTGATTACGGGCGACCTGAGGTGCGTCGATTTATTGTCGACAATTCGCGCTACTGGCTCGACGAATTCCGAATCGATGGCCTTCGATTGGATATGACTCTTTATATTCGTCATGTCACGGGAAACGGTGAACCTGGAGGTGAGCTTGCCGAGGGGTGGAGCCTAACTCAAGAAATCAATGACATGGTGGATCGCGAGTTTCCTGGCAGGATTACGATTGCCGAGGACCTGCAAAATAGCGACGGGCTTACGAAGCCGACCAGCGATGGTGGGGCGGGCTTCGATCTACAATGGGATGCGCGTTTCGTTCATCCTATAAGGAGATTGGTCTGTTCGCCGAGCGACGAAGACCGATCGACCGAAGTGCTCACTGCAGCAGCGACTGCGACTTATAACGGCGATCCTTACCAACGCGTTATCTACTCGGAGTCACACGACGAAGTTGCAAACGGAAAAGCGCGTGTTACGACTGAGATCGATGCCGCGAACCCAGACGGATGGTACGCTAAGAAGCGGTCCACTTTGGCCGCGGCGATCGCGTTTATTTCGCCCGGAGTTCCAATGCTGTTTCAAGGGCAAGAAATGCTCGAAGATGAGTGGTTTCGCGATACGGATCCCATCGACTGGTCCAAAGAAAAGTCATTTGCTGGTGTTCTCCGAATGTACCGCGATCTCATCCAATTGCGATTGAACAAGCGAAACAACACAAAAGGTCTGACTGGCAGCGGTTTTGCTGTCAGCTTCGAACACCATGACGATCGAGTGATTGCCTTCCACCGATGGTACAACGGTGGCACCGGCGACGATGTACTGGTGGTCGTGAATCTCAGTTCAGAAAAGCGAGTTGACGTTCCCGTTCCGATGCCTCGAGCTGGAAAATGGGATTTGCAGTTCAATTCCGATTGGAAAGGATACAGCGAAGATTTTGGCAATTACTCCTCTGAACCATTCATCGAGTGTCAATCTGCAGGGCAGATTGTGCCTTTCGACATAGCCCCCTACAGCGTTCAAATCATGGTTTTGACTTGAAGGCGTGGACGGAGTTTGTGCGGAACGTATACAATCATTGGACCGAACCTAGCCTTAAAGGCAGGGACTGGACTGTCACCCGGGGTGTTGAGATGGATATCGAGGCCGAAGCTCACGTTGTGGTTGGAATTGGTGTATCGGACGATGGGGTCGAAGCGTTTAGCCGATTGCTTGACGAGCTCGGGACAATGCCAAGACTATCCATTGTTTGCGTGCATAATTTCCATCAAGTCTCACCCTCAGAGTGGTTGGAGGACTTGGTTGCTCGCTCGACGCTCAATATTGCTGTCCCGAAGAACCAAACGCCACTTGAACCCGGCTTGGTCTACGTTTGCCCTCCCAACCAAAGAGTTCAAATCAAAGGTGGAGCGGTTTTTATCGATCCGTTTCTTGACGAACGCGACGAACTAGGTGTCATTGATTCCTTTCTGCGTTCCCTGGCAGAGGATCAAGGCAAACGGGCGGTAGGAATTGAGTTGTCCCGCGAGGATGCGATCTCCAGATTGGGTCTTCAATCGATTCTTGATCACGGTGGCTTGGCCTTTTCACGCGATTCTCTATCTGGGCAACTCGATTCGATGCATGTTCTATCGAGTCAATCGGAGTCCCCCAGAGCCATCGCGACGACCGATATAGCGATTGAAATCAAACGCATTGCCCCAAATTCACTTTACCCAGAAACCTCCATGGATTCCCAGCTGTTGCTGTTAAAGCAAATTGAGATCGCTATTCCGCAGATCGCGGATTTGATGAAAAAGGCTACCGAGCATAGCTTCCACGATTACAAAACGAGCACTTTGACACGGCGAATCCAACGGCGAATGCAGCTGGTCCGGATCGCAGATGTCGATGCCTACATGGCATATCTGGAAGGAAAACCCGAGGAATCAAAGGCTTTGTTCCGGGATTTATTGATAGGAGTCACCACCTTTTTTCGAGACGCGGACGCGTTCGAGTTTTTAAACGAAAATGTTTTGCGCACTCTTTTTGCAAATCGCACTCCCGAGGAAACGATTCGCATTTGGGTTGCTGGCTGCTCCACAGGAGAGGAGGCGTACACGATGGCCATCTTGTGCCGGGAAATCATCGAGCAGATGGATGGCCCGCCTTCCGTTCAGATTTTTGCTTCCGACATTGACGATCGTGCCTTGGCGAAGGCCCGCGACGGTTCGTATTCACGCGCCATTGAGACGCATGTTTCCCCCGACAGGCTCAAGCGTTTTTTTACCGCGAAAGGCGATCGCTACGAAGTAAACCAAGAAATGCGTTCGCTGATCCTTTTTTCATTGCACAACCTGACCAGCGATCCTCCGTTTTCTCGTCTAGACCTAATCTCCTGTCGTAACTTGATGATTTACCTCGGTGAGCATTCCAACGAAAAGATCATCCCGCTATTTCATTACGCTTTGAATGCAGGCGGGTACTTGATGTTGGGACCGAGCGAAAACATTTCTTCGAGCAACGAGTATTTCCGCACGATTGACGCAAGATTCCGAGTTGCACAACGCAGAGAATTGGCGGCCGGTACTGCGAAAGGGCTTGAGTTTCGACAGGGGCGTTTGGCACAAGTGACGCTAAGGCATCAAACTGCCGGGGATGGCGTCAATTGGAACGAACTTAGGCATCAAGTCTTGGTTGAGGATTTTTTACCGAGGTCCTGTATTGTCGACGCTTCCGGGAAAATCTTGAATGCATCGGCACAAATTGAGAAGTACCTGACTCTCAACGACGGTGATTTCAAAAACGATATCGTCGCAATGGCTTCGAGCGGGCTGAAAATTGGTCTCAGGACGGCATTCAAGGAAGCGAAAGCGACTCGCCAAAAAGTCCGGATAGTAGATCTATCCGTTAGGATTCAAGACAAAATCCAGCCGGTCATGCTAACCGTCATCCCGTTAACGCAAGTTGACGAGGAGCATGAAGTGTACATGGTCGTCTTTCAAGATGTGGGACAACCCTTCGAACGCGACGAACATGATCATGTCATTTCGCATCACACTCCCGATGCTGACAAAATCATTTCCCAGCTTGAAACCGAATTGGAGTCCAACCGAAAAGAGCTCGACAGGTCCCTTCAAGATATGGAGGCAACGAATGAAGAGCTGAAATCCTCCAATGAGGAGCTCTTGTCCATGAACGAAGAGCTCTATGCAGCCAATGAGGAGTTGGAAACATCCAAAGAAGAAATCCTACAAGGCAGGATGGCGATCGAACAAGCACATTCGGATCTCCAAAATCTCCTGAGAAGCACCCGAGTTGGAACGATCTTTTTGGATAACGATCTTCGAATTTGCAATTTCACTCCCGCGATCACAGAAGTGTACGAACTCCTTAGTACCGATATTGGCCGTCCATTGGCTCGTTTCGTGCCCATGGTATTTGATATGCCACCTCTGCCGGATCCCAGGAGCGTACGGGCCGATAGTCCAATAGAGCATACCGTTCAGGCAAAATCGGGGAAATCATTTATCCGACGAATTCTTCCATATGTGTCGCATGACGGTCATGTCGAAGGAATGGTCGTTACCTTTCACGATGTCACGGATCTGCGCGCCAGTGAAGCGATGTTTCAGTCTCTCGTCGATGCCTCGTCTCAGATTGTATGGGTCACAGATGCGAGTGGTCGAGTGGTTTTGGATTCGCCTGGCTGGCGAGCATTTACTGGACAGACGTTGCAACAATTCATGGGAGACGAGTGGATTAACGTCATCCATCCTGAGGACAAAGATAGCATTGCAAGGCGCTGGCAAGCCTCCATCCAAAGCGGTGAGGTCCTCAACCATGAGTATCGACTTTGGCACCATACCGGTGTTTGGAAGTGGACTCAGGTCCGCGCTGTCGCGCAGCGGAACCCAGATGGTTCGATTCATCGTTGGGTGGGAATGAATACCGACATCACGGAGCGGAAAAGATGGGAGATCGATTTAAAGGATCGCGAAGAGCATCTGCGTCGCGTGATCGATAATACACTGTGCTTCGTGGGAGTCCTAAGTCTCGATGGCGTATTGCTCGAGGCAAACGCCACAGCCATCGCTGCTGCGGCACTCCGCCGCGAGGACGTGATCGGTAAACCTTTCCATGAGTGCTATTGGTGGAGCTATGGCGACGAGTCCGTCATTCAACGGCTTCATCAGGCGATTCAAGAGGCAAAACGAGGCGAAATAGTTCGCTACGATGTTGTCGTTCGCATGGCGGGTAACACTCGCATGACCATTGACTTTATGTTGAGCCCTGTTCGGGATATGGATGGCCATATCACGCATCTGATTCCATCGGGTGTAGACATCAGCCAACGCAAATTGGCGCAAAAGACCTTGATCGAGCAGGCAAACCAACTCAATCTCGCCTTGGAATCTGGGCGAATGGGGATGTACGAATGGGAGCCGGAAACGAATGTCGTCGTCTGGGACGAACGACATCTAGCACTTACGGGACTTCCTCGAACAAGAATGACCGGTGCCGATTTTCTGAATCTCGTCCATCCGGACGATGCGGAAGCAAACGGAATTGCCATCGAAAAAGCAATTCGAGGTGAGCAGGAGTACAATACCGAGTTTCGAATCATTCGAGCAGACGGTCAAGTTCGCTGGCTCGCAGCGCATGGGAAGATTGTTAAATTTAACGATGGTCGGCCAATGCGCTTTGTCGGATTGAACTGGGATATCACAGACCGCAAGAAGACCGAGGTGACGATCAAGCTCAATGAGGCAAGGCTTCGAAACGCAGCGGCAGCAGCAGGCTTTGCGACTTTGCACGCAGACTTCGATCAGGGAATCGTGACCTTCTCGCCCGAATTAAGAAGGCTTATCGGATTACCCGAGGATGCTCTCCTTCAAGTCGAAACGGGGCGACTGCCAGATTGGATTCACCCCGAGGACATGCTCGCGTGCGCGAATCACATTCAAGAATCGATAAAGCTTGGGGAAGGATGCAGTATCAGTTTAGATCTTCGGGTCATTCGCATCGACGGTGAAGAGCGATGGATGCGTCTTCATTCCAAGCCAATTTATACCGGAGAAGGTGAGCGTCGCAAAGCGACTCAATGGATTGGCACTTTGTTGGATATCACACAACAACGTAAATTTGAGGAGTCTTTGAAGGCGGCTCGGCAATTGGCGGAGGCCGCGAATGAATCCAAAAGCCTATTTCTTGCCAACATGAGTCACGAGATTCGAACGCCAATGACAGCTATTTTGGGCTTTGCGGAGTTGCTTGAAGACCAGGAGCTTATCAAAGACCCAGCCATAACTTCCAATGCGATTCAAACGATTCGAACCAACGCCACGCATTTGCTCTCCATCATCAATGACATCCTAGATATGTCTAAGATCGAAGCGGGAAGCATGAAAGTGGAGGAAATTGAAATTTCCCCCGTGCAGCTTTTGGGAGAAGTCGAGTCGCTTCTTGGCCCACGAGCCAAAGGAAAGGGAATTTCCCTAAGGTTGATTTACGACACGTTGATGCCCGAACGTATTTATTCGGACCCCACAAGATTGCGGCAAATTTTGCTCAACCTCGTTGGGAATGCAATCAAGTTCACCGAAGCAGGAAGTGTTGAGATTCGGACCTCGTTTTTTGCTACAACCAATCGAATTCAATTTCGCATCGTAGACACTGGAGTTGGTTTAACTGCCAAGCAGCTTGAAATTGTTTCCACGTTTCAAGCGTTTTCCCAAGCGGACGCATCGACCACCCGTCAATTCGGTGGGACCGGATTGGGACTCAGGATCTCAAGTACTCTGGCTCAACTTTTGGGCGGCTTTATCAATGTGGAATCACAGCCTGGCAGGGGCAGTGTGTTTACTGTGACGATTGAAGCGAAAGTGCCTCAGGTCGTACAAAACACCATGGTGGAGAATGCAGCGACCTCTACAGCATTAGAACCAACAAGCTCTAATACATCTTCCATCAACGCTCCCCAGCCACTTGCGGGAATGAAAATTTTGATCGCGGAGGATGGGCCAGACAACCAAAAACTCATTTCACTCCACCTGCGAAAGGCGGGGGCAGATGTTGTCATCGCTGAGAACGGACTCATCGCCGCAGAACGAATTGAGAAAGGGGATTGCCATTTCGATTTGGTCCTAATGGACATGCAGATGCCCGTTTTGGATGGATATCAAGCTACACGGAGACTGCGAAGCGGTGGATACTCCAAGCCGATCGTGGCATTGACTGCACATGCATTGGAAACCGACCGAAAAAAATGTCTTGATTCGGGCTGCGATGAATTCGCAACAAAGCCGATTAGTCGAAATGAACTTGTGTCTTTGGCGGAGCGTTATCGACCACGAGTTGATTTGAACTAAAACGGCGACGCGGTAGTGGCACCGTTTCGCAACTCATAGCATTGATTTCGCGCATGTCTCCGGGCCAGGCCTGAATGGCGTTGAGTTCGCAGGAAGAGGAATCTCGTGAGAGTACCTGAAGTTCCTGGAAGTTTCACAACTTCCGCTACAGCGCACCTGAAGTTCCTGGAAGTTTCACAACTTCCGCTACAGCGTACCTGAAGCTCCTGGAAGTTTTACAACTTCCGCTACATAGTACCTGAAGCTCCCGGAAGTTTTACAACTTCCGCTACAGAGTACCTGAAGCTCCCGGAAGTTTTACAACTTCCGCTACGGGGATGGGACTGATTCATCGCCATTCTGGGCAAGCCGTGGCTTTGCAATCAAAGCTCACGGTCGATCAGAAACTTGAAATGCCTACTGGTTCTCTACCGAATACAGTCGAGTCGTTCCGATGGTGTTACCTGAACGGACAAGTGTGTCGACTCCACCATCACCAAAAAGATTGAGCTCTGTTGCACTTGTAGTGGAAACATTGAACAAATCGTTTTCTGAACCGCCATACCAAAACATCTTTTGGAACTTGCCCAGACTAACCGTCAAGTTGTCTGCACCTGAATCCAAGAAAACACGCAGGGTGTTGCAGGTAACGGAGGCGAGTTGAACTTGATCCACACCAGAACCACCAAAAACTTCTAAAGTCTCGCATTGGGTCGAAGTCAACCGAACGGAATCATCGTCTTGCTCCGAAAATATTTGCAGCAGGTTTCTGACCGAAACTTGATTCAGCACAATCAAATCCTTTGCAGACGTACCGAAGATGAGCGCGCTCTGCTGAATCGTGACTCCTTGAAGACTCAGGTCCAGGTTTGATGTGTAGTCGTCAAATAAGAAACTACCGCGTATTAGGATGGCAGCAAAATGGGCGATGTCTAAACCACTTCCGGGATACACATTGCAATTCGATTGAAACTCTACCATAGAACCAGCAAAGGAACTGTCTCCAACATGAATCTCGTCAGCACCATCGCCCAAGTCAAAAGTAGCACCGTACTTGACCTTTGCGTTGACCAACGAAACGTAGTCATCGCCATTTGCACCAATGATGTAAAGTGATGATTGCAAGTCGACGAATCCGTTATGCGGCAGCATAACCGGAGGCGGAACAATTGTAAGATCGACGGGCAAAGAACCAATGATTAGGTCGTCATTACCGTCTCCCAAGTCGAAGTGCGTGGCTCCAAGTACCGTGCCATAGGGTAGTGATACTGTATCGGAACCAGAGTACATGTAACAGAATATTCCACCGTTCCATCCAGTGAGTCGCACGGAACCGTTGGCTTGTCCGTTAATCGATGTTGCCTCGCCGTTCAATCCCGGAGCACCAATCACGAAGACCTCACCCATCTGCGATGATTCAATTGTGATCGAGTTGTCGCCTGCATCACCGTAGATAAATAGCTGGCCACCTGAGACCCGAGCCGTGACATTGCTAGCAGTAGCCACCTCGCTTGCTAGAAGAGTGAAGAGCGTGAGAAAGAAGAAACGTCGCATAGTACAATCCTTTGGTAAGTAAACAAATTTTGAACGAAAAATGTTTACGCATACGCTATGCCGAACCGGTGAATAGCCGAGAAAAGGGAAGAACACAACCATCGCGATGGAAATCAATGGGGAATTCCCAACCATTGCGACCGAACGTCGCTCGATGCGATCGTTATCGCACCATTGAGTTGAGTTCACCTTAGATGAAGAGTCCGCATGCACTTTCAATTGCACAGCGTGGGTCAATAATTGACTATCGGGCGAGACTACGCACCACACTCGGTCAAACCATTTGTTTCGGCGAGCAAATGCGTCGGATAACAAAGCCGAGCGCGCGACGGCCATTTACATGGAGAAGCCTTGCTCTCGCGTGCCGGGTAGTGTGGCTCGTTCTAGAAGATACCTATGTGCGGGGAATGACATGGACAACCCTTACTCTCCTACGCTCGCAGGTCAGTGCGTACCCAACCCTCCCTTGCTGAAAACAATACTACAACCTAGACTTGATGTCCCTTTGTCGGCTCGCGAGACGAGGGCGTTTTTGCGACGTTACGGAGGTTAAAACCCGAACCATCCGATATGCACCAGCATCGTTGTCCGTGACCTGTGTCCCCAGGTGTCCTTGACAAACCAATGCGGAGAGTACATTCGCTGGCGCGAGAGGGCCTAAGGCTATCTAAGGGGGCGACCGAAGCCGCGGCATCGGTCAACGTGTCAAAACGAGTTAACCACGAAAGTCTCTAAATACACGAAAAACAAAACACTTAAGACCATGCGGTACCGACAAGCGGGAGCAATGTAAGTTCTAGTCCAGCTCCACTTATCATCCTGTTTTCTTTTCGTGTGTTCGGTGTATTTCGTGGTTCGCTAAATCGCGTTAGTTTGGTCGTCCCCAATAGTAGACTTTCTCACTTCAATGCTTCGAAGAGATTGCTTCGATCGTCCGTCCAAAGGACTGTTTTTCCGCGAGGGATAGTCGGTTTGACGGCTCCTAACGCTTGGTCGATTGTCTCTTTTCTGTTGGACATGATGGCCCAGCAGGACGCGCGTGCTCCTGGACATGCGGCTTGTTCATCAGACACGATCAACGACTCCAAATTGGCGTTTTCCGCGAGTCCACCCACGATCGATTTGAGGTCGAAGTAAAGATTGGAAATATGGATCGCGAGGATTCCGTCCTTGTTAAGGTGCCGACGATAAATCCCCATGGCTTCTCGGGTCAACAAGTGGACCGGGATCGCATCGCCGCTGAACGCATCCAGAACGAGCACATCGAAGGCTTGTGGTTCTTCACGCTCCAAGGTCAGGCGAGCATCACCCAGAACGAGCTCCACAGAAGCTGGCGAATCCTTGAGGAAGGTGAAATACTCTTTGGCCAACTCGATTACGACGTCGTTGATTTCATAAAAACGGAACCGATCGCCGGTCTTGCCGTAAGTAGCAAGTGTGCCTGCTCCCAGTCCGACGACTCCGACATGCCGCGGTCGATCCGTTCGGTGGTTCAGCAGAGCGATGCCGACTCCCGATTGTTCCGAGTAATAGGTTGTAGGGCGATTGGTTGTTCCCTCATTGAGGAACTGCGATCCGTGAACAATGCGTCCGTGTACCAATTCTCGGGTTGACTCATGCGTTCGAGTGTCCTGGCTATTGGCCACGCTAAGAACGCCATAAAAATTGCGTTTGGCAACGATCTGATGGTTGGAAATCGAGGTCCATATCGTAAGCCAAACGATAGCGATGCATGGCAAGACAATGGCCAAGGTCAGCTTGCTCCACGCGGGAACTCGGTTCTTCCAAAAGGCATTGCTTTGCAAGTAGGTCTCAAGGAAAACCAAAACGCAGGCGAAAAGTCCGAGCTGCCATTCGAAGTACTCTTGGAATAGGACCGGCGCTAGAAGGCCGACAAACAGACCGCCCGAAGCGCCACCTGCTGACAATGTCATATAAAACGAGGTGAGTTTGCTTGGATGTGGCTTGAGCCGCACAAGCTCGCCGTGGCAGACCATGCAGGAAAAGAAAAGGCCACCGAAATAGAGTGCGAGATCGACCGTGAGGGGTGTTCGATACTCGATCAGCTTGAGTGCGAAAAGGGCAAGGAACGAAATCGCGGCTAACATGATGCACGGACGGCGGCTATACCAGCGGTCGCTATCGAATGTCAAAATAAAGGTGAGCAGATAGATGGCCAGGGGGATGACCCAAAGAAATGGGATCACGCCCGTGTCTAAACAAACTTGATTGGTCGTCGCCAAGAGCATGACCGAGGGCAACATGGAAAGGGCAAACCAGGCACCTACGGTTGGCCACGTTGTTGCTTCTACCAAGGTCGATTGCGTACTTGGATTATAGGATTTCGATGGAGTGGCTTTGTTGGAGCGAAACAGGACGACTCCGGAAAGGCTACAGGCAAGTGCAAAGCCACCGAAGGCGACTGACCAGAGCATGGACTGTTGCGACGAAGAAAAGGCAGGCTCGATCAAAAACGGAAACGAGAGCAAGGCGAGCATCGAGCCCACGTTGGAGAGCGAGTACAGTCGATAGGGTTGCTCGAGAATTTTGGACTGGCCAAGCCACGATTGGAGAAGCGGCCCAGTCGATGAAAGCAAGAAATACGGGGCTCCCACTTTGCAAGCAAGCAATAGCATGATCATCCAAGTAGGTGACTCGTCGCCGATTGGCTTCCACGCATTGGATGGGGCGATGGGGAGTGTTAGCGTTGCCAACAGGAGCAAGCTGCAATGAAGTGCAATTTGCAAGCGCAGGGTAAGAAATCGATTGAGAAGATGTGCGTAGGCGTATCCACCGAACAACAACACTTGGAAGACCAGCATGCAAGTTGTCCAGACGCCCGGACTGCCACCGTACCAGGGCAAGATGTATTTGCCCATGATCGGTTGGACTTGAAAGAGCAAAAACGCGCTCACAAAAATGGTCAATGCAAAGAGAAGGACCGTGATGCGATGGGTCAGCGTTTTGTTCATGAGCGATACGTGGGAAGAAAGTCTTCTCGCGCCAGGTCGATGGACTGGGTTACTTAGTCGTTTAACAGTCAGCCGTAGGCGTACTATCGACGGAACTCAGTACGCCTACGGCTGACTGTTAAACGAGATGCGGTTGCTAGTTTTAGAAAAATACAGCCGCGACTGGAGATTGCTTTAGAAGTTTTTCCAATTGAGGAAAGATTAACGACTCTGCCGTTGGGACTGTTCGTTTGTATCGATTGCACGGCTCGCATTTGAGCAGCCAAACACGTACGGCTCATTGTTGTGAAGCAATTTATAGCGAAACTCGTCAAGACTTTCGGCCGTTTAGGCGGTGCAGCCGAAAGTCTTGACGACTTTCGCTACACACATCCAATTGATCCGACGATCACTTCGTCCGTCTGCTGTTCTCGCTAACTCGAATGTACTTCTTCAGCGAAAGCAGTCGGCCTTCCTTGATACCTCGAATGTTCATCAGTTCTTCTATGGAACGAAAGCCGCCGACATCGTCGCGATACTTCAAGATATCGCTAGCGAGCTTTTCGCCGACGCCTGGCAAGAGATTGAGTTCGGCTTCGGTGGCGTCGTTAAGATCGACGATCAATTCACCGGGAAGTTGCTGCTCGGAAGTGTTTTCGCGACCACGAAAGAAAGCAACGCCGAGCGTCCAGACAACGATCAGAATGAGGAGTGCAGCGAAGGCTTGCGTCCGAATCCTGACGACTCGGCCCCGCTCTAGATCGCGGGTGCCGACTTCATCGGGTTCGTTTGCCTCCTGCATGATGGATTGTCCTCGTTGGCCCTGACTAGTTGACGCTGACTAGTTGGCTCTGAGTTGCTGGAGCACTTCGCTAACAATCCGATCGATGACGGAATCGTCCGCGATCGAAGCGTTGTTGGTATTAACGTTCGAAAGAGTTGGTCGTCTGTTCTGCATGAAGTCAAAGCCAGAGAGCAGTTCTTGGAGCTTGCCTTGGGTTGCGTCGGCGGCGTTGACTTGTTGAGGTGTGAGCGGCTGGCGCGATTGACCTAGATCCCAACCACGGATCTTAGCGCCGCGGCGGAAGCCTTCGGGGAATTCGGCGGTCGACAGCATGGTATCGAACAGTGGGAGCAGCTTGTATTGGATTTGCATGGCCCGTTCCCATTGGCCAGCCCGAGCTGCTTCGTAAATGCTTCGGGTCAGTTCTGGAACGACACCGCTCGTCGCGTTCGTGCCACCATCGCAACCGATCATCAGCATCGGGACCAAAGTTGCATCCCAGCCGGTCATGAAGAAGAAGTCGTTTCGGATCGGTCGGATCTCAGCGATCATTCGCATCATGTGTGGAACGTCGCCCGAGCTATCTTTGATGCCGACGACTCGCGGGCATTCTTGGGCCAAGCGTTTTACGGTCGGCACATCTATTGGAGAGGCGAACAGTGGGATATTGTAAAGAGTGACATCCACCGAGACGCGATCCGCGATTTGTTTGAAATACGCGTAGACGCCGTCCGGAGCTAAGCGATAGTAAAACGGAGCGACGATGGCTACCGCTCGTACACCCAGTTCACCATAGGTATCGCAAGCTCGAATTGTTTCTTCGATGTTGGCTTCGGCGGCACCAGCAAGGATCGGAACTCGGCCTCGCGTTTGATCGACGACAATTTGGATGACGCGTTTGCGTTCCTCGGGGGTAAAGCGAACAAACTCGCCGGTGCTGCCATTCGGGTAAAGTCCGTGCACGCCATGCTCGATTAGCCAATCGATGTAGCCTCGAAGGGTGTCTTCGTCGAGTGCGCCGTTACGGTCTACGGGGGTGATGTTTGGGGTAAAAATACCCGCTAAAGGTTGTTTGCTCATAGCACAACAATAACACATTGAATACGCCGCTGGCAATCGGCCATTGGATTTGTCATGATTTGGCACCACTCAGGGGTACGTTTTTTCGGGTTTTCCCAATATCCTTGACGTTTTCCCGAAAGAATTTCATGCGTTCTGCCTTGCTTTTTGCCATTCGAGTGTTGTTGCCAGCGTTTGTGCTGGTTTACGTTCTGGCGATGCTGGCCGCTTCGTGCATGCCTGTTTCAGACCCGATGGGGGAGGCACAAGCGGTTCCGCGGTGGGAATATTGGTTGCTGCACGCGTCGGTTCCATCGGCCATTTGGTGGCAATGGACTGGTGGATTGCAGCCCATTCACATTGCAGATCGCGTTCCGGTTTTGGTGCTGGCTACGACCTGGCTATATCTATGTCGGGTAGTTGGGAATCAGATTTTGAAGTTCGATTCGATTTCGAGTCGGCTCTCGAAGTATGAGTGTATCTGCATTTCCGTCTTGGTCGGTCAATCGCTGCTATCGGTGTTTGTCTTTCTGATTGGATGGCTTGTTGGTGTTCAGCAGGTGGTCTGGTTCTTGGTCGCTTTGGCGTTGCTATTCATCGCGAATTGGCTATTTGGATCGATGCGAAGTAAATCGATGCGGAGCAAGCCGTCTCTGAAAGGTGAACCGGCATTCGGATTCGAATCCTCATCTGCTTTGGAGGCGGTTCCTGACGCTTCGTTTGCAAGTTCGATTCGGCGGCGAATGGTTGGTCTTCTGACCCTGGCTACCGTTTTACTTGCTGGATTTCATGTGCTGGGGGCGACGATGCCGACGCAGGACGCCCAAGTGCGCGAGGTGGATTGGTGGCTGGTTAAGCATGCAGCGATGGAGGGCAAGATTCGATGGTCGGCGGATCATGCAATGGCGAACGCACCAGCTGGGCTCGATATGCCCGCGGTGGCTTTGGCGAGCATACTCACGGTCGATTTACCATCGCCGAAGTTGATGCTGAATGAAACGGACTGGATTGCGTTTCAAGAGAAGTGGAATGCGAGATTGCTAATCGGAGTATTGGCAGGCAAGACTGCGAACGCGTTGCTTTGTCTGGTTGGTATGTTGCTCGTAAGTGTTCACGTTGGTCGGCGTCATGGATTTTTGTCGGGGCTGTTGATCTGCTTCTTTTTGGTCGCAACACCTGGCATCGCTGAGTTGATGCGGCTGGGACGCGGTGAAGTGCTCACTGGTGTTTGGTGCGCCGCGTTGGCTGTTGTTTGGCAAACATCTAGTATCACGAAAGAGAAACGCCTGCCACTTGGAGTGGTCTGGGGATTCTTGTTGGCCGGCGTGGTCAGCTCGGGATATGCCGCAGCGGTGCTCGTTGGGCTGCCAGCCATGGTGCTTTGGTTGACAGACCGTGGGCAGCGAGGAAAGTTCTCGGAACGCCAGTCGCAGAATGCTTGGGCGGTAGCGATGGCTGTTGGCGTCGTACTTTCCGCCAGTGCCTTTTACATTCGTAACACGATTGCCAGCGGCGATCCAATCTATCCGTGGGGTGGAGTTCTGGCTCAGCAAGTTGGAGTTGTTGGACATAACGAATTCCGAGATGCATTGCACTTTGCGAACCGGGTTCCGAGCGAGACGATCGCAGAGTCCATGGCTTCTGCGGTAGACGATAAGGTTGGAGTTGACGTTGCAAGAAGTCTTTCACCTTATCGCTTGAGCAATTTGCAAGACGGACTTGCTAGGTTACTAGGGAGTTCGAATGTTCATGGCTTGATGTTGGTTCCGCTTGCCTTGGTCGGGTTGTTGTTAGGAAGATACCGGAGCTTTCGTGTCATATCCCTTTGGTTCCTTTATTGGGTTGGGGTTTGGTGGCTATTCTTTACTAGGCAGGACCGGGATTGGGTTGGGGCATTGGTCTTGTTGGCTTGGCCTGCGGCAGCGGGATCGGAGTGGTTGCTGAATCGTGCGAGAGGGTATTTTACGATGCTTTTGGTATCGATTGCTATCGCTTGGTCTGTGGTGGTGGTGCCCGTATGGCCCACGAGTGACAATCGGATCTTGGTGTCGCTGGAAACACTTTCCCGACGTCGCGATTCGTCTGTCGTCGATTCGGCGGCCGAAGCTACAGCGGAAAAAGAATCTGCTCCCGAAGCTAACATGACTGCGGGATACGCTAGCGTTTTTCGATCCGTCTTAGTAAGCCAAGCCGCCGGTCAGCCACATCTTAGGGTTTTGTTAGTAGGGGAAAGCGATGACTTCAATCTCGTTTCGGAGTGCATTACCAACGGCCCGTTTGATCGAGGATTGATGGATAAATGCTACGAATTGTCTTCGCTGGAGGCGGAATCAATGCTTCGAGAAAGCGGGATTGGCTACGTCTTGGTGATTTGGTCCGGCGTGCAGTATCGCGAGAGGTTGACTGGTCGGAAATTAGAATCGGATTACCGTTCGACCATTAGTCGATTGGTGCACGAATCATGCTTAACGCCAAATCCCTGGGAAATCAGCTCGTCGCAAGCCGAGTTATTCAGGGTGAACGAAAGGCGATAGGTTGATATAATGGTTCGTACTCCAAAAAACACCCGAGGGCTATTCATGTCGAAAACACTTCTCCGCGTTGTCTGTCATTGCCGACTTGGCTTGTTTGTCACGCTAGTGAGCTTGTGCTTGGTTTTATCTCAATCCGGTTTGGTGTTTGGGCAAGTTTCTGAAAGCGAACTGAACCAGCTTGCTCGGGATGCTGCGTCCAATCGCAATACAGCCACGGCCAAGAGTGCGCCGAATACCGACATCGACTTCTTTACCCTGATGATCAAGGGTGGGATTTTCATGATCCCGATAGGCTTTGTCAGCTTGACCGTAGTCACGTTCGTGTTTGATCGATGGATTGGATTGCGGTCAGGCAAGATTTTGCCGTGGGGGCTTCGACGGAGTCTTTTGCAAGCGGCTCGTCAAGGGGATTTGGATCCGAGGGACGTGTATCGGATTTGTGGTGAGTCATCGTCGGCTGCGGCGAAGATTTTTCGGGTTATGGTGCTGAAGACGGGCCGGCCGATGCCAGAAATGGAGGCGGCAACGTCGGAGGCGACGCAGCGCGAATTGGATAAAGCGTATAGTAATGTGCGTTGGCTCAATTTGTCGGCTGGGATTGCTCCGTTGCTTGGTTTGCTTGGAACTGTGTGGGGATTGATTCGTGCGTTTCATGATACGACGCAATTGACGGCGGGTCAGAATAGGGCTGATTTTTTGGCGGTAGGGATTTATGAGGCGTTGGTGACGACGTTGGCTGGTTTGATTGTCGCTATTCCCGCGGCTGTTGCTTCGCACTATTTCGAAGGGAAGATTACTCGGATTTTTGGTGCGATCGAGGAGTTATCGGCGGAGTTGATGATGCGGTTGGAGTGTTACGAGGGTCGAACTCGATTTGAGCCGATTGGTCGTGAGTTGGCCGCTAGGGATATGCTGCATGGCGGCACAGTTGCGGCGCCTCCGGTCGCTTCAAGTGGGTTGCCAACTACGTCCAGATCTGCGAAGCCGGAGTTGCGCCCACGGACTTCGAGATCGTCTGAGTAAGTCACTCTCGGCAAGAGTGAGATCTATGTAGCAGGTTTCGTGAGAAACCGGCGTTCCAGAACCATTGTGTCACATCAGGTTTCTCACGAAACCTGCTACTCTGTTTGCAGTGGCATTCCTTCAGTGCAGATTCGCATCCGGCATTTACTTTGGTTAACGATTGCAGTTGCCGTTCTATTCGCCCTTGCCACTTGGGGAGATTTTGGATGGACGGTTCTTTGGACGATGCTTTTTCTGGTGCATCTGTGTTTCTTAGGACTCCCAATGGCGATTTTTGTGTTCGCGATTGGGACGAGTCCCGTTGTGAACAAACAATTGGATGTGAAAAAGAATAAGCTAGTTGCTGTTTGCTTAGCAGCGTGGTTGGGGTGTGCGGCGGTGGTCTTTGTCTTTTGGTCGATTGTCACGCGGATTGGGTGAGTTGCCCCTAGTTGGCACAAGGTTCGTGTGCCAAGTTACGGGCGCTTTGTTCCTTAGCCGCGATAGCGGCGACAGTTTGTAGCCGTGGGGCTTGCACCGAATGGCGTTGAGTTAGCAAGTAGTGGAATCTCGTAAGAGTTCCTGAAGTGCCTCGAACTCCAGGAAGTTTTACAACTTCCGCTACGAGTACAGGCTTAATTCAACGCCATTCGGGCTTGCCCCTCGGTCCCTTAAGCCCGATGAACGCAAGAGCCGTGAAACGGCGTCACATGGCGCCGTTTCACGGCTCTTGCATTCGATTTCTGAATTTTGTCTGCGGGGCGAGCCCCGCAGCTACGAACTATCGCCGTTACACCGTTACACCGTTACACGGCTAAACACATTTCCTCCATATAGCTAGACGGCATCTGAAGCCAGAACACCATCGCAAAAATCTTAAAATTCTGGCTAATAAACTCTGGCCGCCAACGTCTACTTGGATAGCACGACTTTGTTATCCTGCTACCGAGCCTTGAAACCCATGCCTATTTTCTCCATTCCAACATGACGCAACCGGCACCGCCCGAGGGAATTATTGACGATTCCCATCAGACTGGCGACGACCATCGAGTGTGGCTGCACGCCACTTTCGAGCGGTTAGAACGTCCGCTGATTGCCTATGCCATGCGCTTGTTGAATGGAAATGTGGAGATTGCTCGAGATTGTGTGCAGGAGAGTTTTTTGCGGTTGTGCCGTGAACGCCAGTCGCTTGTCGAGGGACATGTCGATGCTTGGCTCTTCAAAACTTGTCGCAATCGCGCGATGGACCACCATCGCAAGGAGGCTCGAATGATGATCGACTCAGATTCAACGGCGTTGGCAACGGCTACGGCACCTGCTAGCGAACCGGCGGGCTATCTGTCGAAACGGGAAGAACAAGAGCAACTACACGACCAAATATCGCGGCTGCCAACCCGCGAGCAGGAGGTCCTATCGCTGAGGTTGGCCCAAGGGCTCTCGTACAAGCAGATTGCTGAGATCACGGACATGAGCGTATCGCATGTCGGCGTGATTTTGCACGAAGCGGTGACCAAGTTGCGAACCGCCATGACCGGTTCCAGTCCCCAACTGCAATCCAAGTCGTAGCGTTGCAACTGTCGTAGCTTGGGACCATTGTCCCGAGCGTGAATTTGACACAGCGCTAATTTGACACGACCTCGGACGGGACAATGGTCCCATCCTACCTATATCCAAATCATACCATTAGACCAACAGAAGTTCGATAAAATCATGACACAATCAGCATCCCATCCTTCGATAGAACCGTGGCAGTTAACCGCTTATGCGCTCAACGAACTAGAGCCCTCGGACGCAGCCAAAGTCGAGCTCGCGTTGGAAACCGACGTGGCGCTTCGAGGCGAGTTCGAGCAGATTCAACAGACACTCACGGCGGTGCGGACTGCGTTTGCCAGCACGGCGGCTAATGTTGGTCTAAGCGACACCCAGACGGCGGTCGTATCCAGCCAATTTGCACAAACAGCTGCACCGAACGCAGTCACCGCAGGTGGGTTGCCACCGGTCGCAACGATCAAGCTGGCGGAGCGACCGTTTTACCGTCGCAAGCGGTTTGCTGCGTTGTTAGCAACGGCGGCCGCGATCCCACTCGCTGCGACTTGGATGCCGAGTTTGTATGAGAATGGCGGCCCGTTTACGCTTCATGATACTGGTTTTGTGCTGTCTCGCAGTGATCTAAATGCCGAAGTGCAGCTTTCTCGTGAGTCAGACAGTTCTGTTGCGGCGATGGTAGATTCTTCGGCATCGATGAAAGCGCCTTCCCTCTCGAATGAAGGTATGGATTCCGTTGACGCAGCAACTGAGATTCCGGCTCTATCCGGGTTAGGGTTTGTGCAGCTATACAACCCAGGGTCGGAAGAACGCGAGAAGATTGTAGCCTCAGACGATGCGGTCGCTTCCGTAAGTGAACAGCCCAGTGATATAGAGCTGCCCTTTGGCTCGGAAAGCAAACAGCAGGCGTCTATTGGCCGCAAGAATGACCTCGCCCTTGACAAGCGTAGAAGTTTGGGAGGCGGTTCTTCATCGGGAGGCATGGGCTTCGGTATGAGCGGTGGAATGGGGTCCGGTTCATCAGGCCCATCAGGCTCATCCTCAGATGCGTTAGGCAATCGTTCGGCCACTTTGAAGGAAAGCGTAATACCAGGCAATGCGGGTGGCGACTCAATGAGCGGTGCCTCGCGAGGCGGCAGTATGGGTGGCATGAGCGGCGGTGGCATGAGTAGCGGTGGCATGAGTGGCGGCCCTGGCGCAGGTTCTCCCATTCCATTGCGGAAAAGTGCATCGGCGTCCGCGATTCCCTCGCTAGAACTAGAATCAATGCCACATGCGATCCACGATAAACGCATCAAGGACTCAGAAGACAGACAGCCGATTCCTTTGTACCGACTCCCGGAAGATCTGCGTCAGAATGCACCCCATTTGTTCCGGGCTCCCGCGACCGAACCATCCGGTACAGACCGATTTGAAAAGATCGTCGAAACGCCGTTTCTCGAAACACAAAAGGCGCCGTTGTCTACCTTTTCGATCGATGTCGATACGGCTTCGTATAGCAAAATCCGGCAAACGATCATGGAAGGCAATCGCCTTCCTAGTCCGAACATGGTTCGGATCGAGGAGATGGTCAATTACTTCGAGTACGGTTACGCAGGTCCGCAAGACGAACGGCCATTTGCTGCCCACATGAGCGTTGACCGATGCCCTTGGAATACTGAGCATCAATTGGTTCGCGTCGGCTTGCAAGCCAAGAAAATCGATAAGGAAAAACGAGTCAAGGCCAACATCGTCTTCTTGCTCGACGTGTCCGGGTCCATGAACGAGCCGAACAAGTTGCCGCTTGTCAAGAAGTCGCTATCGATGATGGTGAACCAGCTGAACGAAAACGATCGAGTGGCCATCGTGGTTTACGCGGGAGCGGCAGGTTGCGTATTGCCAAGCACCTGCGGAGCCGAGAAGCAAGCAATCTTGTCTTCGTTGGATCATCTCAACGCTGGAGGATCGACCAATGGCGGCCAAGGAATTCAACTGGCTTATTCGATTGCCAAGGAACACTTCATACCTGGCGGAGCCAACCGAGTGGTACTTTGCACCGATGGTGATTTTAACGTGGGCGTAACGGGCGACGATGCTTTGGTGGCCATGATGCAAGAGAATGCCAAGAGC
Organism: Pirellula sp.; assembly: GCA_031424235.1. Taxonomy (GTDB): domain Bacteria; phylum Planctomycetota; class Planctomycetia; order Pirellulales; family Pirellulaceae; genus JBKCUI01. The sequence goes on along the minus strand of JANPHB010000036.1, from coordinate 915 downwards.
AATGTTTTCTTGACTTGTCTAGGTTTCGGAGCTGGCAACTACAACGATACCATGATGGAAAAGATCTCCAACAAGGGGAACGGCATCTATGGCATGATCGACAACGAGTTGGAAGGACGACGGATGATGGTCGAGCAATTGGGAGGTACGTTGGTTACCGTTGCTAAGGACGTCAAGATCCAAGTGGACTTCAATCCAGCAAAAGTTGCAGGCTACCGATTGATCGGTTACGAAGACCGTCGATTGGCCAACAAGGATTTCGACAACGATCAGAAGGACGCAGGCGAAATTGGGGCGGGGCATCGAGTGACGGCTCTTTACGAAGTCATCCCTGCTGGCAAATGGGTGGGTGTAGTGCCTCCGTCAGAGGGAGAAACGTCCAAGTACTTGAAGAATCCAATGCCCGACACCGGTGCACAGACGTCCACAACGACTGAGTTTCCTACCGAGTTGCTGACGCTTAAGGTCAGATACAAAGAGCCTGAGGGAAGTGTTAGTACTAAGCAGGAGTTTGTGCTTAAGGACACGGATCGCGGTGAGCAACCGCTAGTGGATCGGGACATGCAATGGGCAACGTCGGTTGCCGAGTTTGGACTGTTGCTTCGAAGGAGCGAGATGGCACCTCATGCCGACTGGACCGAGATGCTGGAGCGAGCGGCAAGTTCCGCCGGCGGCGACGCCTATCGGCTAGAATGCTTGGCCATGATGCGAAAAGCCCGAAGCATGTTTCGATAATCCAGTGTCGAACAATTGTCCTCAATTGTTTAGAGTGTAGAACGATTGTCCTCAATGAATCCTGTAAAGCCGTCATTACCTTGCATTGAGTAGAGCTTGAGTTGCGACGTGTCTTGAGCCGTTGAACTTGCGTTTTGGCCTGGGTTTTGTTGGCCCACGAACATGCTTTCGATATCGTTT
>JANPHB010000035.1:0-22735 GCA_031424235.1 Pirellula sp. | reverse complement strand
TCGCCGCCGCGTGGCGAATCTAAATACTAGTGCCGCTGCATCGTCTTAATGCAACCCTTGTTGGCTAACGAACCAATTCGGCTATACACAAGCGAATTATTTAGATTGACCCTCACAAGCGTTAAAGTCAGCCTTCGCAATGCCAGCAAAGTTAAGTTCGCACAATCGTTTTGCCGTGTTTGGTGATCACTACCTCATCGTAGTCGTGCGGAAACTAGTTCAAGTTGACATGTTAATCATGGTTGTGTCCTTCGTGCTGACAGTGCATGCATTCCCGCTTGCTTTGCTAGCCGTGAATCATGTTGACCGTTGATTCCTGAAGATTCTTCATCTGAGGATCAGCATCTGAAAAGTTTCGTCCTCTTTTGCTGAGACTCCTCCATTCTGAAGATTGCAATGCCGAAGACTATCACGGGTTGGCACGGCCATGGTGCATTTTTTCGTTTGCATCGCAAATGTGCTGGTGAACTGTAAGAGCCAGGCGGTTCCAAAGGGCATTGTTTTGGAACGCAATCAACAGCAATCGTGTAGAGCGAGCTTTCCTATCCTAATTCGCTAGTCATGATGGACTGATGGAAAGACATCTTGAGGGCAGTTAGCTCCGAATGGCTAACTGCCCTTTTTTTCTTAGGTTCGACGCGTACTGGTAAAGCGCGTTACCCACAACATGTGGACGTAGTCGAAACCGCATTTTCCGGCGTCCAGCGTACAAAATTTGGTCCACGATCGGGAATTAGACTTACTCCACAGGTTTGTCCCATCCAGGTAAACAGCGTGCTTCTTCCACAATGGTTGATTCACCACGAATTTCGCCAACTAACGCCGCCAATCCGCGCTTTAAAACCACTTTCTCTCCCGCTAACCTCCAATTCTGTTTGTTTGGGGGAGCATCTACTCGGAGACGGATTTGAACTGCCGACCTCCGTGTTATGAGCTTTTTTCGTCTACGGAGTGGATTCCAGCCACTAGCGGATAAATCCGATCTAAAAAGCGAGTCTCTAGCCTGAAAAGCTCATAACCCCAGGGTCGGAAAAACAGAGATCGGAGAGACTTTTGGACCCGTTTTGCGATTTCTGGTCGAAAACGGGTTTTTAGGCGGTCGAGAGGTTATGAGATAGAGAGATTCGAAGAGAGCCGAATTCGCTACGATGGAAAAGCCACCGGACAACGAAAAGACTGGGGATAAACGAAAGAAGGCTGGTGCCATTACAGTACCAGCCTTTTCGTTTACTCGTGGGTAGGATTTTGTTCGCTACCTGTCTGTGGAGTTGCGGGAGCCAGATTTGAACTGACGACCTCGAGGTTATGAGCACTTAGCGAAACTGCACGTCCCGGAAATTGTTTCCGTCGAAACAGCTCGGTGTAGCGTCAGCGGTCTGGGCTTTGGAAGTGGGATTTTCGTCGATTCCAACTCGCTCCGGTCACCCAAACGTCACCCAAACCGGAGCGAGTTCGGGTTTTTCCTCGCCAGCCAGGAATTTGGTGTTTTTCGGGATTCCTCGCTAACTTCGCCAGTACCCGGAATCATCGCAAAGATACCGAATTGGGACTTTGGTCATTACCGTTCCATTTGGAAACTGCAACGTTGCTAGATCACCGTCGATCGAAACTAAGATAGGCTTCGCGCCCCGTACGTAATGGTGACTTAGGGGCACTTCTTGCCCGACGCTCGCACGAAGCTTGTTCAATCGTTCTATGAACTCCGCGTCGAAGTCAATTTCTTTTGGTTTTTTTGCCAGGTCGAATCCATCCTCCTGACGGGATTCTGGCCAAACGCGTTGACACCTTTGGTCATAAGCAATCAACAAACTGCCTTCGGTGAAAAATTTCTCGCAATTCTTCCGGCACTTTTACATCGAACCGGGTAGTAGTACATGTAGAGAACGTGTTTCCTCGCAAACACAAAAACATTCGAAATTTCTTGCTCGGCTTCGCCAGTTTGAGATCGAGATGAGTAGGTCTATGGGTAGAGAGAAGCTAACGCCTAGTTGGTGCCAAAAATGCCAGATGATCTAGAAGACAACATTCGCAATAACGCGAAAGCACCGGCAAAGGCTTCGGGTGACGCCGGTAGCGTTGAGCAACATAACCTCAAGGATCAAATCGAAGCTGACAAATACCTAGCTTCGAAGCGAGCTACCCGAACCAAGAATCGCGGATTGCGGTTCAACAAGATCGTGCCACCCGGCGCGGACTAATCATCGAATTCCAATTCCACATTAGGCTGTCGGAACAAAGACATTCAAGGATTGACACCGGATGTTCCAGTTTTTGTCAGGGATCCTTAGCAACAGACCTCGTCGGACCTCGCGTCCATCGAGTGTTGGAAGCTTATTCCGACAGCCTTTCTCATTCCCATCCCGTTTGAATGCGCGTTACGACGCAGCCGTGACCAACGATGACAATCGTCGGCATTGGTCTGGCGCTGATGGTCTTTCGGCGAAGACTGCAAACGGCGCCACTATTCGGCGTACGTTACGTAATCGAGCTCGCTATGAGATTGCCAATAACAGCTACGCACGCGGCATTTCGCTGACATTGGCCAACGATATCGTTGGTACGGGGCCACGACTCCAGATGTTAACCGATGACCCGATCGCCAATCGAATCATTGAAACCGAGTTTAGTCGCTGGTCCAACGCAATTGGCTTGGCCGAAAAGCTACGAACCATGAAATTAGCTTGTTGTGGCGACGGGGAAGGCTTCGGCATTCTCACAAGCAACTCCAGAATCAAAACAGCAGTTCAACTCGATTTAATGCTCGTCGAAGCTGACCAAGTAACCACGCCCTTCGGTGTGATTGGACTTTCAAACTATATTGACGGAATCCAGTTCGATTCTCTAGGCAACCCAGTTCTTTACCATGTGCTCAAGTCACATCCCGGTGACATGTGCACAACGTGGGGAGAATTTGGAACGGTTCCATCAGCTGCGATGTTGCACTTGTTTCGCGTCGATCGGCCCGGCCAGGTTCGTGGAATTCCTGAGATCACTCCAGCACTACCTCTGTTTGCTCAACTTCGACGGTTCACTCTTGCAGTGATCGCAGCTGCTGAAACTGCAGCCGACTTTGCAGGGATCCTCTACACCGATTCACCGGCCAATGGCGAAGCCGATTCTGCCGAACCATTCGAACCAATCGAACTCGAGAAACGTTCGCTTGTTACGATGCCCGGCGGCTGGAAGATGAGCCAGATTCAAGCGGAACAACCCTGCAGCACATATAGTGAGTTCAAGCACGAGATTCTCAATGAAATAGCTCGTTGCCTCAACATGCCTTTCAATGTCGCAGCTGGTAATTCCTCGGGTTATAATTATGCGAGTGGTCGTTTAGACCATCAAACGTACTTCAAATCGATCCGTGTCGAGCAAGCGAACATGGCTCGTGTGGTGCTCGATCGCATCCTAACGGCGTGGCTTAACGAAGCCGCGCTCATCGAAGGCTTTCTACCGCAATCTGTCAGAACAACGACATTCGATGCGGCCCACCAATGGTTCTGGGACGGCCAAGAACATGTGGATCCTTTGAAGGAAGCCAACGCACAAGCAACTAGACTTTCCAATCATACAACGACTCTCGCATATGAGTATGCACGCCAGGGTCGAGATTGGGAAGATGCCTTAATTCAGCGAGCCAAGGAATTGGCTCTGATGTCCGAACTTGGTCTTGCATTGCCCGGCGCGCCGTTGCCGGTTCTTCCACCCGATGTCAACGAGGAGTCTCTCAGTGACCCAGCTGCAAATGACGAATAGTCCTTTTCCACTTGAGCTTAATATCCTTGCGCAGTCTGAGGACAAGCTTCTCAATCTGCAAGCCTGTTCGGTCGACTTTGAAGCCGCACCGGCAGACGGCAACGATGCCTCGCTGCGCCGGTTCACCATGACCGCATACACGGGCGGACCAATGCAACTCAGTGGCTGGCGATATCCTGTCGTCGTCGATTTGCAGGGGATGCAGATGGGCAAGCAACGCCGACCAATCTTGCTTGACCATACTCGCGACGTGGATTTTGTGGTGGGGCAGACGGATTCCATTGCTGTTATGAACAATACCCTCATTGTGGCTGGCCAAGTCATGGGGGATTCCGCCAAGGCTCGGCAAGTCATCGCACTTAACGACAAGGGATTTGCCTGGCAAGCGTCCATTGGTGCTCGAGCGGACCAAGTTGAGTTCGTTGCCGAGGGCAAAACCAATATTGTCAACGGCCAAGAAGTTACTGGCCCAATCAATGTGGCCCGTCGATCCATGCTTGGGGAAGTTAGCTTTGTTGTTTTGGGAGCTGATGACAATACCAGTGCTCAAATCGCGGCCTCTCAAGACAAAGGAAACAGCATTTCAGGCGGTGATTCACAGGCGGGGAATCCAACCCCATTTGACGCCTGGCTGGAAATCCACAGTTTTGACGCTTCCAATTTGAGTGCTTCGCAAACTGATTCACTCCGCCAAATGTTTGCGGTTGCTCATAGCAAGATTGAACTAGAAACGAACAACGATGTTCCAATTCGCGAGGAACCATCGCCGCAGACATTCCCACCTAACGTCGATGCTGTAGCCAATCTCCGCGCGTCGATGGCAACGGAACTCAAACGAATCGCTGCGATTCGCAAGATTTGCAACGGACGTGACGCAGCAATTGAAGCTCGTGCGATTGCAGAAGGTTGGGATTCCCCTCGAACGGAGTTAGAAATGCTACGCTCACAGCGTCCACAGGCACCTGCCATCCAATCCGTTGATCGATCGGTAACCGGGCAGGTACTCGAGGCAGCCTGCATGATAGCGGCTCGCCACACTGATGTCGAAACCCTGTACGAGCCACAGACTCTCGATGCCGCCAATCGTCGCTTCCGAGGCGGGATCACTCTTCAAGAGCTTGTCCTTGAGGCCGCTTGGGCGAATGGATACACGGGTCGAAACTTCCGTGACTCACGTGAAGTGCTCCGGTTTGCGTTCGCTCCGTCCATTCAAGCTGGTCTTTCGACTATTGAAGTCTCGGGGATTCTGTCCAATGTCGCCAACAAGTTTTTACTCGAAGGGTTCTTCTCGGTTGAACGTGTGTGGCGAAACATTTGTGCCGTCCGTACGGTCAATGACTTTAAGACCATCACCAGTTACAGATTGGTTGGAAAAGACCAATACGAATTGGTCGCTCCCGGCGGCGAGATCGCTAGCGGTACGCTCGGCGAGGAAAAGTACTCCAACAAAGCCGATACCTATGGTTTGATGCTTGCGATCGACCGCCGGGATTTCATCAATGACGATCTTGGTGCAATTACGACGGTTCCTCGAAAACTAGGCCGGGGATCTGGGCTAAAGATCAACGATGTATTTTGGACCATCTTCCTTAACAACGCGACTTTTTTCTCGGCAACCAACAAGAACTACATTCTGGGTGCCAATACAGCTCTTGGGATCGACGGACTAACGCAAGGTGAAACGGCGTTCATGGACCAAGTCGACACCGACGGCAAGCCAGTTGGCATCATGCCGCAAGTTATGCTCGTACCAACCGCCAATTCGACCATTGCTGCTCAGCTCTACAAAGCTCTCGAAATGAGAGACACCACTGCCAATACCAAATCGACCACTAGCAACCCTCACCAGGGCAAGTACCGAGTGGAAGTCAGCCGTTACCTAGGAAATACCACATATCCCGGCTCCTCGACCAAAGCTTGGTATTTGCTAGCCGATCCGAACGATTTGCCTGTTATTGAGGTCGCTTTCCTAAATGGCCAAGAGTCGCCAACGATTGAAACGGCCGAAGCGGATTTCAACATGCTAGGGGTTCAGATGCGTGGCTACCACGACTTTGGCGTAGCTCTTCAAGACCCACGCGGCGGATTGAAATCCAAGGGCGAAGCATAGTTTTGCCCTAGCCTCTTAACGATTCGGTAAACGGAACTCTCAATACAAGGAACTCATGACGCATGTCACACGAATACTTCAAGCACGGCGATGCAATCGACTACGCCAATGGCGGTACCGCACTGGCGACAGGCGAAATCGTCGTTGCGAATAGCAAGCCGTTCGGAATTACCTATCGGCCCATTGCTGCCAATGAGACCGCTGCCATATGTCGCAAGCAAGGAGCCATCTTCAATTGTGACAAAGCGGCCGCGACGGTGTTTGCAGTGGGGGATGACGTCAATTTTGTGACGGCAACGAAATTGGCGACCAACGCTGCCGTTGCGGCGGGCATTGTTCCACTTGGCCGCTGTATTGAAGCTGCAGGTAACGGACCTGTGAAGGTCAAAGTCTCCGTCAACTTTACTTAACGGGTTCTCCACGTAGTAATCTGTTTCTCTGGCGCGAGTTATCTGATGAACAAATTCCTGTTGTTGGCTTTTGGTTTTTGTGTGCTCTCTGGCTGCACAGAGCAGCAATGGCGCGAGCTAACCCTTTCCGCTCCGGAAGTGCCTGCGGCGAATGTACCGGCATCGCTTAGGTACAAGAATTGGCCAGATCGCAATGGCTCTGGAAGTTGCGTAATTGCATCGAGTTGTTCGGCTTTCGAGTGGTTTAATCGACCTGACCTAGCACAGAAATTTCGCAAGACCTACGCAGGTGGCCAGACCGAAACTAGCATCTTAACCAAATATCGAGAGAGCAAGATTCCCTGTGTGGCAACACGATCTCCGGAGGATGTTGCTCGAACTGGCGGCTATCGATATGGCGACCCTCGAATCCTTGAACTGTGCTCTTCGACCCGCCGAGCATGCATTATTTGGTATTTCCCAAACCACTGTGTGACCTTCGTCGGCTTTTCACAGTGGCAGGGGCAGGAAGTTGCTTGGCTTTTGGACAACAACCGCAAAGAACGGTTCATCCCAATCCCGAAGGCTCAGTTTCTGACTGAGTGGCGAGGCTTTGGCGGGTTTGCGGCAATCCCCTGGCTAACGCCCGCTCCATCTATTCCGTTTCAAGGCTATGAGGTGCTTTAACATGCGACAATTCCATGTGATTTCTGTATCGATAGGAACCGGCATCCTGTTTTGCATGCTGACTCTTTTCGGCGTGCTGGCTATCGCAGCTGCAATCGTCGGCTCACATTCGGACGACAAGTGCTCACCAGAAGTGTTTCATCCGCGAACGGGTGCCATGGGCGAGATCGAACATCAGATGAATGATCTGATGTATGGCCCAGTCAATTCCAATGCGACTCGAGAAGTCAAGAATGGCCTGTTTGATCGCTGGAGAGCGAACCGACAAGCCCGCGTTGGCCAAAGTGTTGCACAACCGATTTGTTTGCCAACGCAATATGAAGTGACTCACTCGAAGCCGTTGCAAATCATTCAGCCGAATTACCGGGTTGTCGATCCCTCGGACTGCACCTATTCCTACACCATTGCCAATCCTGTCGTCGGACAAACGATCGTTAGTCCGACAACGGGTATTGAGATGCCAAGTGTGGTTCCCGTCGATCCACTGGAACATTTGCCTTCGAACGATTGTGCAACCTGCAAGAAGTCGAGCCATAACTCCGTGAAGACGGGCTCGTTCATTTGTTCTAACTGCCGTCAATCACAAGTTGGAGGCTGGCACACCGACTGGAAAGAGGATGGAACACCAATCACTTTCCTGTGTGAACGATGCTACTTGCTGATGTCGCCTGAACAACGGGAACGAGCCTACAAAGGCTACTTGGCCCGACAATCCAAGTCGGCAGGAATCTCCGGTCAACTTCATCAAGAAATAGGGCAATAATGAACATCATTCGACCAATCTTCTTGCTTTTACTTTGTGTCTATGGTTTGGGCTCGTTGGCCATCGCACAGTTACCAGCCAATGATTCCAACAAGTACCAAATCATCGTCGTGGGAACGCCAGGAAAGGCTCCTGTAACTTGGTTTGATGAAGTGCCTGAGTTGGCCACACTCAAGGCCGCAACGGCCTTTACACAGCTGAGACCAAAAGCCAATCCAGAAGCCAGGGACGGGCTATTTGAAGCTCGTTACAAGACGACGCTTGGTACCGAAACTCCAATCGTCGCCTATTTGCGACCTGATGGCGGAGTTATTTACTTTGCCGATCGCCATTCGATGCCAAGTCGGGACAAGCTTTACAGCGAGATCAAAGCTGCTCATCAGATGGCCACTAAAGCGATCCCCGCCACTCAACCTCAGGCAGAATTCACACAAAGCGACTGGGAGGATTCTGGCACTGTATGTCCAGATGATTCGTGTGATATTCCTTTGGACAACTCTGCGCCTCCAAGATTCCCAAGGCTTCGCCCTTTAAAGAACCCACTCGATGGTAGCGGAAACTCGGTGCATCCAATCGATCGAGTATTTAATGGCTGGTTTAGCGACTCGATAACCTCGGGCATCTTCCTGGTTTTTGCAGTGATTTGCTTGATGGTGATCGTGCTGTTTTCGGTGCTCATCTTTGGGGCGATGATCGTCGTTGTGCGGTGGGTCGTGAAATGATCGGTTTTCTATCGGGCTGCGTCTGCGTTGGATTCGTCATTCTTGGCTTCGTAGTCGGTGTGCTGCTCGTCGCCAAGCTTTTGAAATAGGGGAACAAAACTGTGAACACACTCATTTGGTTGATTTTCTTGCTAGCTGGTTTCTTCGCATTTGTGATCTTTGCAATTGTGGCTGTCTTTGTTGTTTTCGGTGCTATCAAGTTGATCAAGAACAAGAAGGAGCTGGCCAAGGTCAATGTCTTTGATGGTCTCGATGCGACTGAGCTGCAGATCATCGCTGGCGCGATTCTCAAGAAGAAGCGAGCCGATCAGGAAACAAAGGTACGAACCGATGCCGTCGAGGCGTTGAAGGTCTAACTGTGGGCAACTTGCTTGAGGCTGCCAGCCAATGGCTTAGCGACCAACTCGACGAGCATGCTTCAAACGAAGTACTGTACTGCCGAGGATCGTTAACAGTCGAACTGGTAGCTGTTCATGGGCGAACTGCCTTTGAACTAACTGACTCCAGTGGAATGATTCTCAGCGTTGAATCGCGAGACTTTTTGATTTCGTCAGCCTTGCTGGTATTGGATGCTGTTCGAATCCTTCCTGAAGTTGGAGACCGAATCATTGAAACTCGCCAAAACCAGGTTCATGCATATGAAGTCATGAGATTTGGGAGCGAGCAACACTATCGATTCTGTGACCCGTACGGACAAAAACTACGAATCCACACGAAGCATGTTGGAGTTGTGGACAACTAATGACTCAACCATACGAATTCCAACCTCAGCATTCCGGCCTCACTCGGCTTAGCGTCAACGAAGTCGCTGCTCAAAGAGATGCGATCGGTGCTTTAGGATTGTCGGACATGCAAGCCTACGTCACTTGGGCGAACATTCTCAGCAAGCCAAGCACCTTCACGCCTAGTTCCCACGTTCACCCGTTATCGGATATTTCTGGTCTTGGTACTGGCGTATCGGCTGCCCTGGCTATTGCGGTCGGTACGGATGGTGGTCCTGTCGTCCGAAGCGGTGACATCGGTACTGCTACCGGAACACAATTGACGTTGAGCAGTAACTTCTATGTTGGCTCTACCGGGGCGATGTTCTGGACGAATCGCGGTGGGCTACTAGCTCCTGCAAACGGTGTAGTTCGTATTTCCAATGCCTTACAGACTTCCGGTGTCTGCCTTGATGCTACTACTGCCGACACGTTGACGATTAAGAACTCGGCAAACAGCGCTGCTGGAGCGATATCGGCTGGCAACGTAACGGCCAGCGGTACGATTGCTGCTACAGGAAGCACAATCCAGCTAGGAAGCAACGCACAAACTAGAATCCAGCAAGCTTCTGACCATATTTACTTCACGCAAAACAGCTCTGCGGCAAAATTCGTAATGCGCAATGGAGTCGGTCTGTTCACGCTAGCAAACAATGCGTTCGGGTGGAACTCTTTCGCCGATATAATGGCATATCCCGCCCTCGACGACACGAGATTAAGCCGTCAATCCGAAGGTGTCGTTCAAATCGGCACAACGGCTAACAATGCACTTGGCTCGCTGGCTGCTGCCGGAGTTCAATACACCGCAATAGCAACGCCGATTGCCCCGACTTCGGGAATACAAACTTACGCTGGGTTGTCTTCTGATTTATATTTTCGATCTCAATATTCAAGTTGCTACCTGCAAATGGGTGGAGGAGGTACGGCGCTTGCGGCTACTGGAACGATGACTGTCGGTGGTACTGGCGGAGTTGTAATCGCGAAAAATCCTCAATCCGATAACACACGACTGTTCTTAAAGATCATTGATGCATCCAATCTGTCGTTGCGCAACCTTGCCGATACAGCAGACGGCTCGCTGGCTGTTGCGGGAATAACGGCGACAAGCCCGATAACAAGACAAACATTATCCAGCACGGCTCAGGTCTTAATGCGTTGGCCAACGCTATGGTCAGGCACAACTGACGCATTGATAACGCAGTACGGTGGTAGGCTTGAACACGGTATAACGTTCGGTGGCTACCCAGGGGGTAATACAGCACCAGCTAATACTACGAGCTTGATTTTAGGGGCTGGTGGTGGTCCGTTCGCCGTATGGGGACATGATTGGAATTATCCGTTTGCGATTTACCAAAATCAGATTCGTAGTCAATCGGTTGCGTTCCGTAACTGGAACGATACCGCCGATGCCCCGATCACAGCGAGCAACGTAACGGCGCTAAACTCGGCACTGATCGCTACTAGCACTACGTATAGTACGCAAGCTAAGCTCCAAATAAATAGCAGTGCGTACCTGGAGTTGTCCAGAGGGGCTAACGTCGGCTACACCTACGATGGCGGAATATCTAGTGTGTTAGGCACAGGCACTTCGTTTGTGGCTGGTAACGCACAGATCAAAATGACGGACAACCAAAAAGGGAGTTTTGGTTTTGTTAATCAGTACTGGGTCGATAGCAAACTTGGCTGGTGGAATAACTCTAGCGTTGAGCAGTGGTCAGTAGACGGTTCGGGCAACGAGTACGTTAGAGGGACGGTGACTGCGGCTGGCACCGGCACGCATACTTTCGGCCCAAGCACAGGGACTACGGCTGTTGCGGTTAATGGAGGAAACTCCGGTACTGGGGCAGGATCAGGATTCTTTGTTTACAACGGTGGAGCGACTATTGGAGGCATTGGAAATAGTTCGTTTTTTCTGGGTGGCGCATACGCTAATCTGTTTTGTATCAAATCAGGCCCATACACCACAGCCGCTCCGATGGCGTTTCTGGTTGGCTTAACCGAATACATGCGATTGAGCACTGGCGGTAAGCTGTTGATTGGGACTGGATCGGACGACGGTACTAACTTACTGCAAGTTGCTGGCGGATTGACAGCTATCAATGCAACGGTTAGCGGAACTAACACGCAGGGTTCCGGTGCTCAGAAAAGTGTTTACATCAACCCGACCTACAACCAAGTAACAAGTACAGCGAGCAACACCGACCTGTTAATCAACCGCACCCAAACGGCTGTTGGTAGCGGTGCTCAGCTATTGATCGATGCTCAGGTTGGCGGCAATAGTCGGTTTAGTGTTAGCAATGTTGGAACGGTAACCTCATCAAACCCGAATTACCCACTCGGCACGATCACTATCAAGCAGCAAGACAACAGCACTATCTTCCCTGGGGCAACTGCAAGTCAAGGCATCCAATTCAATCGGTTTGGTGATGGCTACCCTATTATGGGGATCGGCGTTAGTAACGGTGCCATGGCGCAAGTTACCGGACTTGATGGTTCACGTATTCAGCTCGGTTTCGGGGTTATCCTTCAAGTTGGCGCGAACATCTACAACCAAATTGAATCAAGAAGCGAAGTAGGGTTCTTCTCCAAGAGTTCAGATGGGTCGGCAAATGCCCCAATCACAGCTAGCAACGTAACGGCCAGCGGTACTGTCTTCACTAACGCGATCAATCCCTACTCAGGCCAATCGGTAACGATCAACACAGGCACAGGCTACAACCTAAAATGGGACAATGCAGGGCTTTACTCGAATGGGTTTGCTCAACCGCTTGGAACGGTTAGCAATCCTTGGGGAACTGTAAATGCAACGACACTCCAAGCAACGACCTCTGGAAGTGTTGCCAATGTAGCCAATGACCTCACGATTACAGCCAACTACAACGGGCAACTAAACTCCCCCGGTGGCTGGACTATCCTGAATAATGGTGCAACCACTGGGGCTACTCTAACAATCAAGCCACAGAATCAACCTAAAGCATTGTCGATTCAGAACGTAGGAGTCGAAAACGCATTCATCGATAAGTCGGGCAACGCAACAGTCAACACTATTGCTCAGACGGCAACTTCCGAAGATTGGAATTTCTTCTTTACAGCAGCGGGTAATTCCGGTTCGAAAATATTGATCTACGGTGCCACGAACCTTGCAACTTCCGGCACTCAGAAGTTCATGCAGATCAACCCGACTTGGAACCAAGCCAGCGGTACGGCAAGCAACACCGATTTGGTTATAAACCGGACTCAAACGGCTGTTGGTAGCGGTACGCAACTATTGATCGATGCTCAGGTCAACACAGGGAGTAAGTTTTCGGTAACCAATACGGGGAATGTTGCAACCGTTGGAGAGTACCAAACAACTGGAGCAACTGTTGGTATCAACAATTGGTGGAGGATGTATTCGCAGGACACTGTGGGCGGTTACCTGTTCATCAATTCCCGAAATAGCGGCCAGGGCGTTTATGTATCAAACACTGGAGGCTTCTTTTGCGACTCTGTGACGAATCCATCGGCTGCACTTGGCCTATCTGGACTCAACTCGGTTGATATTAAAACTGGCGGCACAACACGACTCCAAGTCACCTCGTCCAATACGGTTCAAGGAGCATCCGACAACCTGATCAGTCTTGGGACAAGTTCGGTTAGGTTTGCTAATCTACACACAGTTGGGATTAGATCAGTCACTCAAAACTGGGTGTCCTATGGCGGGTCCGGAGCAGACACAACGTTCGATGGAAACAATCTAACAGCCAACTACGCCACTCTGACGATCAAAAACACTTGGGGCGCAGTCAATATTGAAGGGCAGACGGCTTTCAACGTGACGGCTGGAGGTGTTCAACACTTATTTTGTAATAGCGGTACATCCGCGTTCACCGGGAACATCACAGCCACGGGAACAGTGACGGCTACAAGTACCGGAGTGCATACGTTTGGAACGACCAATACCGTAACACTAACAGCAGGCGCAATTGCGGCAGCACAAGGGACCGGATCCCCTACACTCAATATAGCGAATCCGGGAAACTCCAGTCCTGACGCTTGTGCTCGTATTGGTACGGCCTCGGCGGGGTTGTGGGTCGCTGGTGCCAATTATGGAGTACGAGCAACGGCTGGTAATGCTACGACTGTCCCATTCACAGCAAGAGGTTTTGCGAGTCAAACGGCTAACTTGCTTGAGTGCCAAAATAGTGCGGCAACAAATATGTTTGCCGTTACCGCAGGCACCGCTTCCGGCGTTTCCCTTCAGCTATTCTCTAATGGTGGTACGTTCTCAATTACCACAAGCGGTAACAACGCATACTTAGGTGGCAATCACGACTTGGTGCTTAATGGGGTTAGGGCAGGTAGAGACGTTGGCGGCACCTTGTCACGACTAACGGTTAAGGGTGAAGCATCGCAAACAGCCAATCTCCAAGAATGGCAAAATTCGGCTGGGACAGTCTTAGCCTCGGTTGGGCCGACTGGCACCGTCAATGCTCGTAACTACACGCTCACGAATCCAAACAACTCGGAAACAGCCGAGTTTGGTTTCCTAAGCGGTTCTACTTACCTGCAAGTACCTAAAGTCTGGATTGGTGCCAATAGTACGAATCAAATAAGAAACTTAGTTAATAACCTAGAAATCTACTCAGGCAACACTGGCTACGGCACTGTATTCAACGGGTCTGGTGGAGCAAAGCTTGGCGTAAACAACACTGGAAACCCAAGCGGTTGGCTGGATGTTCGGAACGATACTTATGTCCAGAAGTTGCTTGTAACCGATACTGCCACGACGGTGTACGGGAATCTATTCGTAGGCGGCTCAACCTCGGACTACTTTAGCAATATCAGTGCTGGCACGAACCAATGGCAAACAGCCTACGCCGGGACGTTCAATTTCAAGTCGAACCAATCTGGCCAATCGATGTCACTCCTTGCGGTTACAGCCGAAGGGAAGACTGGCGGTTTGCAGCATTGGGACGTTGCACACGCCAACGGTAGACGACTAGATTTGGCGTCTTCTCCCGGTGTGCCTATAACGATTCGACCTGCCGGGGTTCTGGCAGCTACTTTTGACGCAAGCGGAAACACAGTACTTGCTGGGACATTGAATGCAACCTATGTGACCTCTGCCAACGATGTCACCGCAGGGTACAACGTCTACGCGGCCAATGCGTTGTTCATCGCATCGAAGGGATTCTTGGATGCTACCAGTAACGGCAATTGGAGATTGCGAGTAAACAATGGCTTTGCTCCCGGCAATTTGGATGTTGGAGCAGTCAACATAACATCGACTGCAACGACCACTGCCCCTCTGATCGTAAACGGAACCGCTGGTCAAGGTAATTTGATGCAATGCAAGGATTACCTCGGCTCAATACAGTTGCAGTTAAACAACGCTGGATCACTCGCTGCCAATCGGCTTGAGCTTAGGGCTAGTGCTTACTTTGCGTTCTACAACTCAGGTAATTCGCTCAAGATCGACACATACGATGGCTTTGAGCTTGGGTTGAATAATGGCAGTGGTTTGGCGATGAAGGTTGATAACAACCTCAATACGCGGTTCTACGGCCCAGTCACATCCACGTTCCAATCCCTATCCGCTAATCCGTCCACCGTAGACCTAACTGCAGGCCAAAGTCGGCTTGTAAAGAACACAACTTCCGGCGTCTTGTCCTTGTGGGCAAACGACGGGGGCACAATGAAGTCCGTAGCTCTAACCTAAGAAAAGAATATGTCTACAACATTAGAAGTTCGTCAAGCACTACCCTACGTCAGCCATTTGAAGATTGTCAAGTTTCCAAACTTGCAAGTCGTCTACGGCAAAGACCAACAGGGTAACGATGCTCAAGGCTTGATGGCTAACCAGCCTTCGATGCAAGTAGAAGTGACTCTTTATATCGTTGGTTCCGATGGAAGCACTGAAAAGGCTTTTGCAACACCTTACACGTTTGGTAGCCGTAACTATCTTCACGACATCTTGGACCAAATTGCTGCTATCGAAAATCCTCCCCAGAACGTGTTAGCTACCAAGAAGACAATCCAAGATCGATTGGCTACCGAAAAGCTATGGCTTGAAGATGTACTCGCAGCAGCAGGTATACCTACCCTTGAGGGACTCTGGTCCGATGCCTTTAGTGCTTCTATGGACGAGTTCCCAACATGGGCTGAATCAGCTACTCCAATTGGTGGAGTAAAGACATATATTCGCCAACTGGAATGGGATGCCCGGCTGTCCTACGAAGCCAACAAGACGGTAACGGTGACAATGGGTATCTATTCGACCCCTGAATGTAAGGAAACGCAACCAGAACGAAAGATTTTGACTTTCGAAGATGGAGCAAGCAAACGACAAAGACAGGCAAACATTGCTGCACTCGATCAACGCATAACCCAACTTGCTGAGGCACAGACAGCCATTGACGCAATCAAGGCAGCAAAGGCAATGCCTGCTGGAGCACAACGAGATGCAATCCTAGCTCAGTTTAATCCTCAGATTGTAAACCAACCTGACTTGGATGCTTATCGTGCTCAAGTAGTTCAAGAACAGTCCAGCTACGTCAACCAGAAAGCACAATTAGCTGCTGTTACTTACGGAGAAATCAAGGATTTGGTTTCGCTTACGAGTATTGCAGGTTCGATCAAGAGTCTTGTGGTTGACGGAGTACTTGCCAACCTGAAAGCAGTTCTACCGGAATGGTCCGACTTGGACATGAACATCGTATCTTCGCGATTTGCTTTACCTCCAGTGGAATAATGACGGAATCAAGCTGACGAATGACTACACTCGCACTCACATTATTAACTGGCTACGAGAGCACAGCGAAAATCCGTACTCAGCTGCGGGCTGGTGGTAGCTGGAGTCCACTTATCTCTCCCGACTCAGTGACGGGCCAAGTGTATTCGTACATTGTTCCAAGTGGTGACTTGCTCGTGCAGCTAGTGGGTGTGAGCGAACGGGACGGCGAGCCATTTAATGTAAGAGACGGCAAGCCATATTTCTACCAAACCTGGCAGCAAATCGATGCAACAATTGTTGTTCCTCCGATCATCGCCCCGCCCGATATTGATAATGCGTGTCGAGTCCAGCTCCGAGCCAGACGAGGCACAAACGTCCTCTTGGCCAGAGTTCTGATCACTGGCGGTCCAAGCGGCCGCCTAGCCGACTCAGCATTTGCCGAAGTTGCATTTGATGGCCAGACAGATGCCACTGGTCTTCTGCAGGTTGATCTGCCTTGGTCAAGTGTTTCTGGAGTTGGTCGGTACCGCTTTAAACTGATTGACATTGAAACCGGTGACGTATTCCACGATCGGACTGTGACTGTTCCTGAACTACCAACGGCTGTATATGAGGAACTGCAATGATCGATGTATTCATTGATACCAGTCGACTCGAAGAAAAGCTGCGCAATGCCAAACGCAAGATCGGCGCCGCAATCGAGCAAGGAGTCTCAATCGGCTCCGAAGAGCTTACCAAGCAGATTGACGAGTTCATGTTCGTTCCGCTGCAGTTTGAGCCAGACGTTTCCAAGCAAAGCAACGAGACCACCGCCAAGATTGGGGTTAGCCTCAACCTGCCGCCGCAAAGTGTTGCCAATCGATCGAAGTTTCACCGCTATCGTCGGCGCAAGAAGGTTCGAGCCTCAAGGCGTTCGTGGAAAGACTACGTTCGCCAGCTTGGGCAAGACGCTAGCAGGGACATGTCCGATTCGGTTGAGGTCGCGATTCGGGAGGGGCTTCGATGAGTTTGCCTGTGATCGAACGAATCGCCATGGAAATTCAAAAGCGGCTCAATCCAGTTGTGCCCGATCGCGGCAAAGCCAGTGGCCAAGCGACCATAACTCGTCCCGGCCGAGTTATTCCAGATTTGGCTTCGGTCGTAGTCCAGCAGCAGCCCATTCGACCGCTACCTCAGTTGGATTATCCAGGTAATCCGCCAGCCAAGGCATTTGAAGGCACGTTTAATATCAACTGCTTTATTGAGGACAAAACCAATGAAGTTGAATTCGCCAAGCAATGCAATCAAGCGGTGGCAGATGTTGTTCGACTTATTACCAACACAATTGTGGATCCGGTGATGTGGTACTCGTTGGGAGGTCTGGCCTTCAATGCGACGTTTGGACAGACTCGGGATTTACCTACAGATATTGGTATCCGTGGCGGAGTTACTGTCCCGTTGATTGTTCAATTCCGAGTCTCTGAAAACGACCATTCACAAGTGAGGTAGCCCATGGACCTAGAGATTTCAAACGTAATTGAAACCCGACTGTCCCTCGATACGATGATCGCCAATTCTGTGGAAGTGGTGCAGGTGGATGATGGAACAGCTCGTCTCCACTTGAGTTTGCCCCCGGGAGTAGAGCCGAATAACTCGACGGCCACATCGCTTAATGCATTGGCGCTGAGGGTCATTTCTATGTTGAACGCAGCCTCAGAGTCCGATCTGTGGTGCAGCATGTCAAGCTGCGAAATGCTCCCAATCCAAACCATCGACGAGGGGAACGTTGTACTTCCTCTCAAGGTGAACTTTACGGTCGCAAAAGGGGATTCTAATGACCCTGCTTAAGAAACGATGTGTGTTTGGTGCGAAAACCGAAACGACTCCTGGCACAAAGCAAACACTACTGGCTGCCGATGCGGCCTTCAATGTCTATGACTTGGAGATCATTCCGGACATCAAACTGGACGAAAGACCAGCGCAAGGAAGCTTTGGCACACAAAAAAGCACGCCAGGAGGCCGAAAGGCCAAGGCTACCTTCAAGGTCGATTGTGCATTTGATGGTCTAGTCATTCCTACTTGGGCCAATATCCTATTTCCCGCTTGTGCACTGATCAAAACGGGAAACGTCTATTCCCCCAAGACGCAGACACCTGACACAGCCGGTGCCGTGGTCAAAACGCTTACGATTGGAAAATGGACCGACGGAAAATTTTCATCGATCTTCGGAGCGATGGGAACGTTCAAATGGGGACTTCCAACTGGTGAAATTTCTGTCTTGGAATTTGAATTTGAGGGAATCTACGACGGCGAAGTGGACGCTGCCATGCCAGCTCCAACGTATCCGAATGAACCCAAACTGCGAGCGGCTGGTGGTCCGACCACATACGACGCCGTCGGACTCTGCATGGAGTCGATGAATTTCGATATTGGTAATTCCATCTATCTCAAACAGTGCTCAACGACCGACCAGGGATACGACATGGCAATCGTCTCGGATCGAAAGGCCAAGATTACTGGCAATCCGGAATCAAAACTTGTCGCTCAACAGCCGCGAATGGGTCTCTTCCTGGCCGGTACCGAAAAAGTACTTCGCTACGTTATCCCTGCTCCTGGCTACGTCAGCGGTACCGGCGCCAAGTCGATCGAGATTCTTGCGAACCAAGCACAAATCGCAGCCAACAAGGAAGGAGACCGAAATGGGGTAGCCATCGACGACCTCACTTGGCAGCTCAACCAGAGTCTTTCCACACCCGATTCCGATTTCACTATCACTTTCAACATCTAAGACACTCATGAATACCAAAACCGTAACTGGCGTTGAATCCGGACTTCCAATCAACTACTCATTCAAGACCCTCACCTACCGAAAATTCCAGTCGGTGATTGAGATGCTCGAGGATGCGAGGTCCGCAGAACGGAAGGAGCGAAACCGCATGAACGAGGAGGCGGCAAGTTTGCTAATCGAAAACGCCAAGCAGCTGCTCGACGAGGCTAGCAATGCGGACGTCCAGCGAATCATGGTCGAAGCAATTGAGTTCAATCAAGGGACTGAGGCAGACGCAAAAAAATCCGAATAGCCGCACTGACTTACTGCGGAGTCATGTGCCGTGGTTGCGGAGCGACTTGCTGCAGTCCCCCGACGAAACAGACTTCGCTGGAGATGCAGTGCGTATTCTGTGACGGCACAAGCAAAATAGGTAATTCTACTTGCAAGCACTGTAAGGATGGATACGTCGAAATAGCGCAGTGTCCCCGCCTTGAAATGGGAGCTGCGTTTTCGCGTGAGATGCGGCTCGTGACTCATGCCATACAAGATCAGCTGTTGCCGGACGCGGGTGGGATCAATGATCAACCAGCGAGATTTGTTCACTTGTGGCAAGCATTTCGAGGTGATGTCGCCATGATCGAAAGGGAGGAGGCAAAACGTGGCTAATGACATCGATATCATTGTCGGCGTTAAGGATCTTGCCACAGCCGTACTCGATCGCTTATCGACCAAAGTAACTTCGGTGGCCTCGACCTCGAAGCTGGCATTCGCCGGAGCCGCCGATCGCCTCCAGGAGCAGCTAGCCAAGGCATCGAGCGGAGCTGGCAACAATGACAAGCTTGCCAAAGCCATTGATTCGGCCATTTCTGTTGCTTCGTCGAAGATCGATGCGGCCGTAAACAAGACTAACACCGCAATCGATACTGTGACGGATCGGATCCAATCTGCGATCAGCTCTGTGTCGAGTTTTGTGACGAAGGCCGCGCGGGTCGCTACGGTTGGAGCTGCTTTCTTTACTGTGGGACGAGCAGTCTACGGAGTATCAAATAGCCTTGGCCTCATCCCGAACCGACTAAACCAAATCACCGAGCGGGCAGAAAGAACCGGCCGAGGGGTATTTGGAGTCGTTGCACAGTTTTCCAAGTACACGATCGCTGCTGGTGCAACAGTCGCCCTTACCAACGCAACCTTGCGCGCCACATCGGCCACGACGGGCTTACTCGGCAAAGTAGGAGCGATCGGCCAGGGAGCCCTTGCAGCATTTGTGCTGCGAAATGCACTCAAAAAAACAGAGGACGGAGCAAGTACCCTAACGGCCAAGATAGCTAAGATCGCTGGTACGGGATTAGCCTTTGCTGTTGTTACCAAGACCGTCGTTGGGTTCGGACTTAGCCTCATCGGCTTGCGAAAGAATGCAGACGATGCCAACGCGGCATTGCTCAAGACGGCGACAACAACTAAAGCTCTTGGAGCAGTAAAGGCTGGTGCCTCGGCAGCTACCGTCGCCACAGCTAATCTAGCGAGCAAGATTGAAGACCTTCCTAAAGGTGCCGAATCGGTAAACACAGTCGTTTCGGGCTTTGGTCGCTTCGCGGCTCAGATTGGAGGTATTCCAGGACTTCTACTCTCGATCCCGGCAGGTATCGCTGGAATCGCGTTGGCTGCAGTCACAGCCGCTGGCAAAACCGAACGGCAAGTTACCCTATTAACGAACAAGCTGGCCATTGTGGAAGCTGCCAAGCTGAACGTTTCGCTCGAGGAGATCGACACTGCCCCTCTTCGAAAAGTCGCTGAAGATACAGCCAAAGTTGCGAAGCAAATCCAAACAGCAACCAATGTGCAATCCTCGAAATTGGTTTCGATTGCAACCAACTCACTTCCCAAGGGACTCGATTCATCGCAGATTGCAGACGCTCTAAAAGCCTCGGTCGGGCTGGCAGAAGTCTACGGGACTTCCATTGAAGACGGCATGTACCGTGTCCGCCAAGCCATCGAAGGTAATTTTGAGTCATTTGAAAAGTTGATCCCGTCCATTTCGACGATGACAACCAACGAAGAAAAGCTGGCTGCCGTCTCAAAACTAGCGGCCAATGGATTCAAAGTGGCACAGCAAGAGACTCTCACATTCTGGGGAACGATCGAGAAGGTCAAAAATGGACTGGGCAATACGCTTGAAGCCATCGGACGTATGGAATCCGGGACCGACATCCTCGGGACGGTCTTGCGAGATGTCGTTTCACCCGTTGTGGACGCACTCGATTCCAAACTGCAGCGGTTTGGATTCTCTGGTAAAGATGCAATCGAGATCATTACGGCCGGATTCGCTGGATTGCTCGCTGGCGCTGAAACCCTTTCCAATAACTGGGGGACTGTCATTGAGCGAATGTTGGCATCGGTAGAACTGTTCGGGGAATCGACGAAGCAGTCGATTTACTACGCCTTTGATGTGGTCGTGAATAGTTACATTCCCTGGCTAGGGAAGAGTATTGTCACCGGATTCACCGAAGCAGCCCGCATGGCAGGGTTAATATTTCAAAACATGGCGACTCGGGCCATCGATAGCGTTAGCGCCGTTTCCACGTTCGTAGCAAGCGGTGGCTCGGGTGGCGTGAACAAACTCCTCGCTGACTTGGCAAACATCAACTCAGCTCCACTTGCTGGAAATTTTACGCTCAAGCTTGAGGAACTTCCACAAATTGCAGATCGGGCCTTAAGTACCACCGAGCAAATCCTCGCTGCCCGAATCAAGGAGATGGATACGAAACTCGGAAGCGACTTCTCGAAGAGTTTTACAAAAGCTTACCGTGAAATGGGAGGAATGCTCAAAGACCAGGGCTTAGTTGCCAACATTGACTTGAAGCCGAAAGTGCCAGAGGCTGCGGCCGCCTCGAGTGCCATCGAGAAGAAAGCGAGAGCAACCAGTACTGAAACCAACGCGGTCCTGCAGTCTCGCTTCCTAGCCCGCGGCGCGTCGAACGATCCGCAGCGGGAGATGGCTCAGACACTTAAACGCCAGGAAGCCTTACTTCAACGGCAGTTGGCTCTCCTAGAAAAGAATCCACGAGTCCAGCCAGCCAAGCTCGAAGTGGAGCTTGTAACATGACCGTCAATCCAGCGACTCTCATGTGGTCTGGGGACGAAATCGAGTCCACACTGGCCGACAATTTTCGTTCGCTGGATATCGTTCCTGTGAAGCAGTATGCCGTTACATGCACTCCAGACGAACCTGAGCTCAATATCCTCAATGCTACAGGCCTTCCCGCCCCGGGGGATGTTTTCAATGGCACGATTAGCGTCTACGCCTTCAAAGCCAAAGCGACGCGGATTTCGCCTGTCTTGTGGCACATTCTCATCTCCTACAAAGGCTTTATTCCACAGTCCTCGGATAGCACCAATCCGCTCGAAATCCCAGCCATCATCGACTGGGACGATGTGGAAGTCGAAGAGGAAATCGACGAGGACTTCGATGGCAATCCTATCCAAACGGCCTGTGGCGAACCGGTAACTGGAATCAAAGCCATATTCTGTGACCAAGTAGCGACCATCAAAAAGAACATGGCTACCTACAACAGCTACACGGCCAGCGTTTATCGACGATCGGTGAACTCTGACACTTTCCTTGATTGGCCAGCGGGCACCGCCAAACTCATGAAGCTTAGCGGGAAAGAGGTTAAGGGATCATTCAACTATTACGAAGTGACCGCCATTGTTCAATTCCGTATCCCGTATCGAACAACTCCCGCAAAAGCTTGGTACGCTCGCTGGCGGCACGAAGGACTTTACCAAAAAGCGGATATGTACGGTTCCACTCGAGTCGTTCGCTCACAAGATGGACTCGGCGAAGATTCCGCCAAACCGGTCCTTTTGGACGCCAACGGCTTTCGACTTACTCCGGGCGCCACAACGATTTGGAAGGAAACCAAACGATACCAGCCCCTCCCCTACGCAGCATTGGGGCTACTATCGTGACGCGAGTTGGTGCTACTAGTCCTGAAATGATGCGACGCGTTCTCGCTGCTACACGCCGTATAGAGACACAACATGGGAGCGTAATATCCGACGACGCCTTCCAAGAGCCTGGAAGGA
>JANPHB010000034.1:0-3813 GCA_031424235.1 Pirellula sp. | reverse complement strand
GCAGGCCGATCTCAAACGATATCGAAAGCATGTTCGTGGGCCAACAAAACCCAGGCCAAAACGCAAGTTCAACGGCTCAAGACACGTCGCAACTCAAGCTCTACTCAATGCAAGGTAATGACGGCTTTACAGGATTCATTGGAATCAACTGCCCTGAATATTGGGACGCTACCCAGGAGGCTAACGCGCTGGGTCGCATGGCGAGCGCAGAACCGTCCATGATTCAAGCGTTTTTGGAAAACCGGTCTGAGATCAAGAATGCCGTAGGGAAAAAAGATCTGGAAACCGCGCAGTCGCTGGCACTCAAAGGTTACAAGCAATGTTGCGAACTCTTCGGCGAACTCGTCCCTCGAAGCATTGCAAGTCGTGAATACGCTGCTATGGTTGCGTTCTCTCGAAAGCAATTCGCTCAGTCCTTCGAACTATTTGAAGATGCGAGCCAACAACGCAGCCAAATCTATCCGACCTGGCATCCAACGCTTGCCAAAAGTATTCTCGAGCTTGGTACACGTTACGAGTCGGCAGGGCTGCTGGAAGAATCTGAGTCAACTTATCGCCGAACCGGGCCATCGGTGCAGCACTCGAGTTGCATGGTTCGTTTGGCAACAAAGCATCGCACGGCTGGGCACAACGAACATGCATTACGTCTGTTTGATGAAGTGTTCACTGGTTGCGTTGAGACGATTGGCGAAAACCACCCGCTTCGCGGTTTGGCCGGCACGCACTCTGGCGAAATCCATCGTAGTCTAGGCAACTATCAACAAGCCTTAGACCGACTGAACATGAGTGCAGAGATCTGGAAAGCCAGCTCGAACACATTCGAGTTAGCCAACTGTCTCAATCATATCGCAATTGCACAGCAACGCTCTGGCGAGCATGACGCCGCCGAAGCTTCCTACCTGGAAGCAGCGAAAATGCTCGTCGACGATAGTAAGGGGCGAGGGCTGGAACTGCGAATGGCAACAGAGGCCAATTACGCATCATTGCTTGAGGAAACGGGACGCTTTCCGGAAGCCTTGAAAATCTACGAAAAGAGCATCAACGAAGTGGATGCCAATGCGACGTTGTCGTCTGCGGACTTAACCGTGCGCGAAAATCTCGCGAGACTGTACCAGAGCGTTGGCGAATTGGCGAAAGCAGAAACGCTATTTGACTCCTTGCTGCAATATAGCCAGCGCCAACCCGTTGAGATAGCGAGGCTGCATTCACTGAGAGGAAGGTTCTACATTCAGCTGAATGCTCTGGACAAAGCGGATGCGGAACTCGACGCGGCATTGACGTATCTCAAATCAGCAATCAGCCATACGCCAGGTGATGTGGCGACCGTGCAGGGCATGAAAGCACTAGTCTTACTCGAACGCGGCGATTCGGCTGGAGCGCTGACGAGGTACGAGGAGGTACTCGCCTCAATGATCGAGTCCTTTGGGCCAAACCATGTACGCTGCGCAGAGATTTACGATCAAATCGCAAAGGTCCAGAGGAAACAAGGCAACTACCCCTCCGCGATCGAAGCACATCGGAAATCCATTGAAATCTACGAGTCCGCGTTCGGGACTACGCACGAAACGGTGGCCTGGGCGCATCATCGACTTGGGACGACTCATTTTGTATTCAATTCACCAGATGATGCTTGCAGCGCCTGGCGAAGTTCGTTCGAGATCAAGCAGGACATTTGTCATGAGACGTTGCCCTGGCTACCGGAAGCGCAGGCAACCGCATTCCTCACATCTCTCACGACCAATGATTCGTCAGCCGGACGCGACACACTGCTCTCGACATTGAGCGTCGACAAAGCCAGAAACGCGAACGAGGCTTTTCATTGCGTATGGCGTTCTCGTGGATTGGTTTTGAACGCCATTGCCAATCGTGAACGACAACTGGCCAATACGAAGCAAAGTCCTGAACGAGCTCAACTTGCGAAGATTCGTCGTCGATTAGCTCAGCTGAGTATTCTTGGTGGAAGCGAGGACAGTTCCCACCGCGCCACTCGGACACAGTTGCTCAGGGAACTGAACGAAGAAAAAGAGGCCCTTGAGCGAATCATCGCTGAGAGTTCCCGAGCTTCAAGAACAATCAGCGAAGCTGACAGCCAACTCGAAGTAGTGACCCCCAAGGACTTGATGGAGCGTCTCCCTCCGCGAGCCGCTGTGGTTCAACTCGTAAAAACCGAACGCTGGCAACCAACGGAACAGGGTGCCACGGACGTTGCCAAGAAGATGGTTTATGACGCATTTGTAGTGACTCGGAAGAACGATGCGGCTGGTTCATCTGAAGCCGACGACGCATTGGATGTCCAGTGGATTGAGCTGGGAGACGCAGCGGAGATTGACAGCCATATCACGACGTGGAGGAATGCTATCCTGCGAGGAGACGGAGGAACTCGTGGCAAACGTCTCGGAAAAAAAGATCCGCAACCCGATGTCAAAAGCGCCGAGGCGTCACGTGATGCGTTGAACCAGCGAGTTTGGAAGCCGATATCTAGCGTGTTGGGAAACCGGTCTCGCATTGTCATTATCCCCGACGGTGATTTTCATCGAATGCCATGGGTCGCGCTTCCCGGCACCGAATCCGACTACCTGATCGAAGAAGTACAAATCACGACGGCAGCCGATGGTCGACAGTTGGCCCAATTGCTGCAGCAGCAACAATCCATGGACGCGATGGCAAAAGAAGCCACCAATTCGGATACACGCTCGAACAACTTTCTGTTGATCGGTGGAATCGAGTACAACGCGCAGTTAGCTAAACCAGAGGGAGGCCAGACGTCGCAAGCTCGTGATACCAAGTGGTCGTTTCTGAAAGGAACTCGAGATGAGATCGCTGCAATCGGCGAAGTCTTACCGACCGAAAAGACGCTTCAGCTAGTGGGTGAGCACGCTCTCGAGGAGATCGTCAAATCCGAGCTTGAAAAAGCGACCGTGATTCACATTGCCACTCACGGGTACTTCGCCGATGACATCGACGCAGACTTGACGAAGGATTCGACCCGCGGAGCGGCGCTAGGACCGCGACAGACCTCGACGACGCTGTCGGCACGCAATCCGCTGCTTCAATGCGGCCTCACTTTGGCTGGCTGCAACTGCGATGTGTGGCTGGACGCCAATGGGCTTCCCCTGGATAACGGCCAGGATGGCTACCTTTCGGCCGAAGAAATCATGGGAATGGATCTTGGACGTACCCGCTTGGTCGTGCTCTCTGCCTGCGAGACCGGATTGGGCAGAATCGGAAACGGCGAAGGAGTCTTTGGCCTCCAGCGCGCTCTGCACATTTCAGGCGTGAAGTCCACCATTGCCAGCGGATGGAAAGTCGACGATCGCGCGACTCAGTTATTGATGACTGAGATGTATCATCAGATGTTTGATGGAGGACTTTCGGCCGCCGATGCTCTGCATGCGGCTCAGACCCGAGTGCTTCGTCAATTCAATCGCACCACGGGTCAGCTCGAAGAGGGCAATACGCAACTCGCTCCGCCCTACTACTGGGCCGCATTTTCGCTCAGCGGCGTCCCCTAAAGCAAGTCAAGACAAAAGTCATCTTGCCCTAAGGCGAACGGAAGGCTGAAACCAACCGTTGAGCCTGAGACGTTAGCCGATCCGTGTTGCAAGTAATCGGCTAGCGCCCCAGGCTGGGGCGTTAAATGTTTGCTATTGCCTTTCCCCCCTTCTCCTCCCCGGGAGGAGAAGGGGCCGGGGGATGAGCGACCGTCTAGGAATTAGGCAATAGAGCCGATTCGAAAATTTTAAATTTTTCGAACTCATTCAGTGCTCCTCAGGGGCTCTGCCCCCGAACCCCCGGGATTTTTTTAGGCATGAC
>JANPHB010000033.1:0-31519 GCA_031424235.1 Pirellula sp. | reverse complement strand
CCCCCCCCCGTCCTCTGCTTTGGTAAACAAACCCCCCCCCCCCCGCCCCCCCCCCTCGCTGTTCCCCCCCCCGGCGGGGCCGGCCCCACAAATCCGGAAGCGCCATTTTCATCGCGAGGCCAATTAGAACACCAAAGCGGTGTCCATTCGGGGCAAGCCCGAGCCGGACAAAACGACAAATAATATCTTAGTCACGTCGGCAAAAGTGACTTGCCAAAACTCGCACCTTCCCGACGCGAAGATTGAAACGTAGCCTTTTGTTTTCGTTGTTTGAAATGCTTCACAGCGTTGCCGAAGCGGGGTGAGAGGGAGAAAACCGCATCGTTTCCGATTCATTTCAAGGGAATTGGATTTCTAGATTGAATCGAGAAGTGCTTCAAGTATCAACGCCGGAACCACCTGGGGCCAGTGGTACTTTGTTCTGCTTTGTTTCGGCTTTTTCTAGCCATGGCAGATTTTTGCGGTAGCTCTCTAGTTCCTCCTTGAGTTGCTCGAGCTGTGGCTCCTTGTTTTCAGTCCCTATCTCTACGGCTTTGGTAGCCCATTCGATCGCTTTGCCAAACTCGCCAACTCTCGCGTAGGCAGCAGCCAACGTGCTCAAGATGTGAGGCTTTTTGTAGTCTGTCAGCTCACAAGCTTCCAGTCCAAGCTCCAGAGCTCGCTTTCCATCCAAAACGTCCTCGTTCGCGCTTGTCGAAAGCGTCCAGGAAAGATTATTCAAAATGCCAGAACGCTCATCTTTGTCCTTGGGAACAAGCTCAAGGGCTTTTTCAAAATCGGAAATAGCCTTCGGGTAGTCCTTGATCGCCAGAAAAGTGTCTCCACGCATACGATACGCTTGCCAATTTTCGGAATCAAGTTTCGTTACTTGGCTAAACACCTTGATCGCCTCGGCTGGACGATCGTCCATGGAATACAACAGACCCAATTGGATTAGAAGCGCAGGGTTTGGGCTTTCCTTAGGCTGATCTTTGATGATCATGCGAATGTCTTGAATGGCATCGCTAAACCGCTTCTGTTCCGCTGCGACGCTTGACCGCAAAAGAATGGCATCGATTCGATCCGGCGCGATTTCGATGGCTGCATCGATGTCCTTGCGGGCTGCTTCGATATCGTCAGCATCAATGGATGCTCGAGCTCTCAGCAAAAGTCCTTCGACATCATCTTTGGACATTTCTAAGACTTTGTCCAAATCCGCTTTTGCTAGTTCGGGTTCTTTGTTGCTAGCGTGCACTCTCGCTCGGGTTTTCAAAAGTGCCGTTGAGTTTGGCAGCAGTTTGATTTTAGCATTGAGCAACTCCAGCGAGTCGGACAAACGATCTTTGCTGGAAGCCAGGAGCTCGGCCGTGAAAAGGATCAATGTCTCGTTTTCGGTGTTGGTTTCGAGTACCTCTTGAAAAAACGTGATCGCTTCGTCGGTTCGACCTTGCTGGATGAGCTCCTTGCCAAGCGCAGCGATGCTAGCTTGGTTTGCAGCATCGTATTGGATGGATCGCTTGAGATCGGTTAGACCGTCCTCGACATCGGCTTGTGTGCCCGCTCGAAGCATGAGTAACCGACTGAGTTTGATTTTGGTATCCGGATCCGCTTTCTTGGAATCGACGAAAGGCCCCAATTCGGTAATGCCCTCGCTAGCTACGGACTTCGCCGCTTCGACTTCTTTCCGACTGGCATGCAATTGGAATTTCAACAGGTACGCATCGGCGAGCAATGGATCGTACTCAATGGCCTCTCCGAGATCTTCTAACAGGTCATTGAGAAGTTTATTGCGTCGCGAAACCGACATACCTGGGGCAATAGTACGAGCGACCTCTTGCGTCTTTTGTAGGTAGGTGGACGCAATGAGCTTTTTCGCGGTATCGATGTCAGCTTTGTTGAGCCCCTTCTTGATCGCAGACTTGGCAAGGGCAATGATCTCCTTGAGGGTTTCGACGGACTCGACATTAAGCCGCAGCCGACTCGCCTCTTCGAAATCTTCGTCACCGTCAAACGATTCGGGGAGGACTATTTCTTTAGGCTTTTTTACTTCGGGGGTTTGGGGCGTTGTCTCCTGGCCGTAAGTAGGCGCTGCAAGAAACAGAGTCCCGGCAAACAATAGGCTCGCAAACCAACGACGGCGATAAGCAACCAACTTTGTGCCGAATTGAAGGGTAGGGCTGATTTTCGATGGAATCATTTTTGAACCTGATCATGTTTGGAGCGTCGACGACCTGCATTTCCTCGAACTGGAACCCAGTCTGGAATTACTGCCATTGTAGCGTCTAGGCGAATACGGAGGAAAGTTCGGATTGGACGACTATTCCTCCGAAAAACTCGAAGGTACTCGCGAAATCGAGTCCGGCCAGGAGGCCACTGGCCGCCCCAAAAACTCTAAAAAAGGACGAATTTTGCGAGCCGTCTCCAGCCGCTTTGGCTGCGCAGCGAAATAGGCATAGGCCCGTACTTGTTCAGTAGATGCGTCCTGGTTAATAAATTCCGCAGTCACGATCTGCCGAACATATTCGTTGTTTTCGCTCCCGGGATGATACCCCTCAATCTGGTCCAACTCCGAGATCGTTGGGTCCATGTCCTCGGGCTTGAATTCCCAAATTTCGCCCAACAACCAGTGCTCGCCAGGAGCTGCGGCCGGATAAGGCCCCAAATCAAACAAGTCCGATTGGATCGTGCCTGCCAATATTCTTAGGGGCTTGCGAGGCCACAATCCACCTCGGAGATAGGACTTTTTCAGAGTGCCATAAACAAAAAAAGCAGAAACGTCGCCAGTGCTCATTTGCAATTAAGCTCTTTGGATCGTCGAGTCGGATTCATATTGACGCAAAAGGGTTCGGACGATTTGGTCCGCGGAATACCCAGTTTTGAGCATTGCCATCTTCAACTGCATGTCGCTATGTGTTCGCTTCATATTTTGCCAAAATTCAAAAGCATTTGGAGTGGCCGCCAACATGACGATCGCCGCAAAAATCATCGCAAAACCGTGATCGTGGATAATAGTTAATGCGTTCATTTTGGAATTCCTTGCACCATTTGTCATCAAGTTGATTTTCAATTCAGGTACTTGGAGTTCGCAAAGACGATTCGAATATTGGGAGGGAAGTTGAAAGCTTCCATATCCTAGGGTTAACCGACGACGCCCAATCCTCTGTGACATGCGTTCGATTCAGCCGACCGTAGCTGGATTCGTGAGAATTCAGAACCAGCTGAATTCTTACGAATTCAGCTACGGATCGCGGATGCTATCCAATGCAATCCAGTACCCGTTGAGCGTGCCGTTTTATTCCCAATTCAGCAAGAACCGCGGCTGAAGCCGGTTCATTTTTCTGATTGGTTCGGATGCCTGCCATCAACTTGGCGGAAAGATCGGCCGGCGAGTTCGCTTGAAAAAGGGTTCCCAAATGATGCCCACTCGCAATCGACTCAAGCCGCTGATGGATCTCGGGAAACGCTCCGTGGTTAGGTTGGACGTATTGAGTGCCGGCAGCAATGGCCTCCAATAGAAAGAGCCCCTTGGGTTCTGTGTAGGTTGTTGGAACGCAGAACAAATCGATGGAACGCAGAAAATTCGCCTTCTCCGTTCGATCGATGCTGCCGAGATATTCCCAGCGTTGATCGAGGCCAGCCTGGGCCAATTTTGCTTTCTGTTCCGCCCAAAACGATTCATGTTGGGGTCCCATCCAACCAGCTAGTTTCAAAGTTACATGTCTCGCTTCTGGAAGGTCTGCGATCGCAATGAACGCATCGATCAACTGATGTAGCCCCTTTTCTGGCGCCATTCTTGCTAAATATCCAAGTACGAACCTGTCGCTCGGTTTATCCAAACGGTTCCTGTTTTCAAAATCGGACGTGTCGATTCCGAGCGGGATGACATGGAGCTTTTTGTCGGGGATGTTGAGGAGGGCTCCCATACGAGCTGCGTAGTCCTCGGAATGGATCAAGAAGCCGTCGATTTTGGAAACCAGCCCCTGCATGAGCTCGATCGCGCGGAATCGGTATTTCTCAGGCAATGAATCCAAAAAAATGTCATCCCCCTGGAGCGTGACATAAACACGGGTTGATCCCGTCCGTTTCACTTCTGGAATTCCGCCACCGACCAGCAGATTGGTAAACACCATCACCTCGGGTTTGATATCGCGTGCGAGCCAATCGAGAAGTCGCCGGAACTCCTTTCTTTGTCGACCTTCCGTTCCCTGCAGCATCGAGATCGTAAGAGCCCCAAGCAGTTTGGGCGAGGTCTTGCCAGCATTTTTCGTGAGCGGTTTGATGAGCCAGGACTGGTTGAGAACGCTATCAAACCAATTTGGCAGATACGCCAACCAGGGCATCTTTTGTTGGAGGTAGACGTTGATGCCTCCCATAAAGACGCGGTCAATACTGACATCGTCATCATCGGTACGGATTGGGGTATATGCAGGGATTAAGATGCAATCGTGACCGAGACGAATAAGCGATTTGGCGAGTGCATTATCGTGCAAACATGAGCCACAGATCATTCCGGCGGCACCGGCAGTGAGGTAAGCGATTTTCATAATTCTATCGATGCACTCTGGCTAAATCACAAGCCTGGAAGACTTTGACGATTGCCTAAGAAGTAAGGGGGTGGCTTGGTGGTTTGGGTAGTCTATTCCGTGTCGCAACCGGCATGTATCGAATGACCAATTCTATCCCTAGATTTTACGTAAACTCTTATCGGGCATCATTTTTCAAAAAATAGAATGGCATCCTCAAGGGCATTTCATCGTCTGGCCGATACCTTCACTCAACGACGCATCTTACCTTGATTGTACGTGCAACCAAGAGCGAAAGATGCGATCCAATGAATTGCCGGTGACCCAGGAACTGATCGAATAACAGGAATATTCGACCGGCAACTAAAGTGTTGTTTCGAGGGACTGAGGGGTCACTTGAAACACGATAAACAACGGGAGAATTCTAGCTTCGCAGGAAAGCTAGGATTTTGGAAACGAGGCTAACGAAGTCAAAAGGCGACAAGCGAAAGCAAGTCGCACCTTGCCTCGCCAGATGAGGGCGATTTCGGCGGCGACTTCGTGCGCCGAAACCGGTCTCAACTCAACCGTTCAAGTCGACTTGTGCACGATAGTCAGTGACAAAATATACGTAGGGAGATTTGGCTCGATGAAAATGAACATTCTAGTAGGGTCGATGTTGCTGAGCGCTAGCCTCTGTGGCCAGAGCTTTGGTGGCGACCTTTTGAACCGTTTGCTCGGTGGTCGCGGTTGCGGAGCTTCCAGCTCGTGCTGCGATACATCGGTTTGTGATCCATCGTGTGGAGCCGAAATGGCTGCACCATGTGGATCGGGTTGTGGCGCTGGACCAAGCTGTGGCGCTGAAATCGCTGCACCATGCGGTTCCGGATGCGGCGCAGCACCAAGCTGTGGAGCAGAAATCGCTTCTTGCGATCCATGCAGTGCAGCTCCAAGCTGTGGCGTTGAAAGCTCGTGCTGTGGACCACGCCGACCAATTCTTTCGGCTCTCAAAGCTAAGCTTAGCGGCCTGAAGAGCAAGCTTTCTTGCAAATCAGCTTGTGCACCAAGCTGCGGCGCAGAAGCATGCGATCCTTGTGGTTCGGCTCCAACATGCGGCGTTGAAATCGCTTCGTGTGGTTCCGGATGCGGCGCAGCTCCAAGCTGCGGACCAACATGCGGCGCTGAAATCAGTGCATGCGATCCTTGCGGAGCTCCATCCTGCGATAGCGGATGTGGCCCGAAAATTGGCAAGCGTGGTTTGCTCGCTAAGATTTTCAAGTGCAAGAGCAGCTGCGATACTGGTTCGTGCTGTGACGCTGCTCCTTCGGGTTGCAGCTCCTGCGGATCGGCTCCAGCAAGCGGTTGCAGCAGCTGTGGCGGAATTCCAGTTTCGGCTCCAGCAGCAGCTCCAATGGCTACACCAGCTCCAGTTGTTGATCCACACGCTTACATGAACACCAAGCGTCATGTCATTCAAGCAAGCAGCACCCGAATTCGTTAATTCGAACTCAGGACAGCTTGTCGTCAGACATGATCTATAAAAATCGGCTCGTCACAAATTGTGGCGAGCCGATTTTTTTTGCTTTTGCGATTTTTAGAGCACCTTGACTCGAAACTCTGGGTCGCCGTAGTGAATGTAATTGGCCCAGTCTTGTTTCTTGATAGCATGGAGAGCCATTCTGACTTTTTGTAAGGATGCCCCTATCGTTGCCCCACTTAACAACTTCTCATAAAACTCCGTCGCGAAGATCTTGGCCGCGTCGTCATCCACGGGCCAATAGGTCCCAACAAAACTTGCTATCCCACCTCGCAAAAACGATTCAGCGAACGATACGTTCCGCAAGAACACTTCGTCTTCCGGATGCACTTTCACGTCCTTTTTGCTTGATCCTTTTTTGGATTTTGTATCGTCGATCCTTGCAGCCCTTTGCTCTAGTTTCGTTGGCATGGTAGGCAACATGCCGGATCGGACTCGACCTGATTCGCAAGCGTTAAACACTGCGAGTGCTGGAAGTCGATCGAGACTCGACAAGTCTTGTCCAGAGATGATGTTTCTGTCGCTACATAATATCCCACTCGTCGAACGATTTGTCGGATCAAAGAATGCATGTCCTGCGTAATGGATCACGTCGTACTTGCCTGAACCGATCTCGCTCAACAATCGTCGCTTATTCGCTTGTTCATGCATTAGCTTGGTCAACGTAATCTGGTTCTTGAATCCCTTTACGATTTCCTCAATGCGTTCTCCTTCCTTGTCGGCACCGGCGAGGTCACTCGTCGGGTTGACGATCAAAAGGACTTCAAGCGTATCGGCCCGTCGTCGTTCTCGAAGCCATTTCGCAACGGATAAGTTAGACGTTGAGTAACGCCGACTAACATTCCCTTCCAAACCCGCGTGCCATGGCTTGTCACTTCCTGGCATATCTTTGATGGTCAACACTTCCCACGGGATTCGCGAGGTCCAAGCGTCGTTGATGATCGTTAGGGACTTTGGGGAAAGACGCTTGAGGGACTCCGACATCGAATCGTCGAGCAACAAATTGGCCAGCCTGAGTCCATGAGTTTCTAGTTCTTGGAAGCCGTTGCCTTCATTGGTGCATTGCTTGATCGACTCAAGCACCGATTCGAAGTCCTTTCGGTTGAGGTCGATGGAGCGAGACAGGACAGTGGCATTGCTACCTGCGGCCAACAAAGACATGTCAATGCGACAAGTCGGAGCATCTTTGCCCGCAACCTTGTCATCGAGTTCTAGCGTTTGCCGAACGGTGAGATAGGTTGTTTCGGGTCTCGGTGCCGAGCCACCACGGACTGTGTCGGCGGAACTCAGTTCGGGTAAGCGCAATACGTCGATCGTGATCTCCATTTCGTCCATGGTGGAGGAAAACGCCAACTTGCGAATCTCAGACTGCAATTGTTGAAAGGCCACAGGGTCGCGATGGCACAGCGTCAAGGACCTCAATGAGGACGCGCTGGATGAGTCTCGAATGGCGTCGAGCATACCGGTAAAGATCGCGCGAACGGTAGCATCCAATGCCAACGCCGAGCCAGCTCCGATAAGGACGGTCACAATCTCGTCGACTTGGCAATGCAGCATCGTACGCATGGCGTTCTCGATCGCAAGCTTTACTGTTTGTTCACGGAATTGGGAAAAGGAACCTAAGCCAACCATCACGACCATTTCGGCCTGAAGAGCGCCCCTCCTCGTCGGAAGAACAAATACCTCACCAAGGTTGGCCGAAAACATGCGACGATCCATAATCTCAGCAATCGTGCCTCCGATTCGTTGGTCGATTGCCAAGGTTGCGCCGGTTGGTCGAACGTCGCTAAAGACACCGACGAGAATCGCTCGGCCAGATGCTTGAGTGATGTCACCCAACGCGAGATGAATGTCGAGTCGCTGTTGCCGTTTACGACCTACGGTAATCGGCTCGCTCGAGAAGGCGATTTGTGTGACGTCGGAATGCGGCTGTGCCGCCGTTGTCGATGAGGTAGCTTCGTCAACGCCCAGAAAGGGCGTCAAAGCACTTCGAAGTTCCGTGGCGGAGAGATCGGATGGGCTTCGATGTTCGGCTTGTGCTCGGCGAAGTTGATCGATGGCGATGCGGGATTGATTACTGGATATGCTGCGTGAACTGACAGGTGGCGTCTTTTCGAGTGCTTGCGTCTTGCCATCAAAGGCAAGGTCAATAACAGCTTGAAGGACCGTACTGTTGCTCGGGAGTTTACTGTGGGCAGCATGGAAGTAAAAATGGTCAGCTCCCGGAAGCATGGCCATCGAGCGAGGTACGGTCTCATCACCTTCTCCATTCAAGAGTTTAAAGCCATTTCGTGCCTTGCCTGTGTTTGGGTCAATTTCGTTTTTCGGCTCCAATCCGACCACGGTATCAAAGCCGGTTCCGACCACCATATGTATGCGTGGATTGCCCGCGATCAATTGCGATTGCAAATTGCGAGCTCGTTGAAGCGTGTCTTTGTTCGCAACGCCTTCGGGATAGCTTTTAGTGTTAAAGAGATCCACGGTATTGAAAAGATCAGGACCAGGGAGCATTTGGTAGAGGCCAATAAAACCAGAGAAGACCTCTTTTATTGGATCGCCGGAGCTGCCGAAACTGTGAAGCCAATTCATCCACTGTACAGTGGAGTTGTCGCCGCTCAGTACCAACGCTGGTGCAAACGAGCCTTGATTGGGCGTGCCAAGCAAAATAGTACGCTCGACGATGGCGTCCGCTTCGGTACCAAGCTTCTTGAGTGCGGCACGACTAACAAGTCCTCCCATGCTGTGTGCTGCAAGGACGATAGGTGTCCTTTGCTGAGCCGCTTGTCGCAGACGTTTCACCAGCAAATCGGCGGCATTTCCAATCGGCTTGCGCCAATCGTAATGAAAATACTCCGGTCGCAAGCCCGCAGCCCAAAGTTGGAGGAACATACGCAAATACGTTGGAGCAAACGCCCCGTTGGATTCAACGCCGTCATTGTTCGCAAGCTTGAGCTCAGACAATTTGCCTCGTGCGATATCGACTGGGTCAAACCATATTGTGTCCCCCTGATGAGCCAACGTTGAGCCAAGAATCCCAGGAAGTATCAGCGTTTGTTTGACTCCGGCGCGGGTTTGTTGAAACAACCCGCGGTTGGGTGAGTCCAGGCTGTTTTGATTGGATTCCATCGAGCGTGATGCGCGCCGAAAAGGCTCGAAGCGATTGGCTTCTTTGGCGAGTAGTCGCATCGAGTCCAGTTGATCGGCACCAAGCAACGCGGTAAGCTCTTTTTCATGAGACTCCTCAAGGAGCCATTCGATGGCTTGCTCGGGAGGCAGCGACAAGGCTCGAAGCTCAGCTCGATCTGCCATCGGAGCAGACGCTTTTTTGGCTGGGCGTTTGGACGGTCTTACGGGTTTCGATGCGGAACTTTTCTTTACGGCCTCAGATGCGTGCGCGGTCGATTTCTTCTTAGGCATGATCTGGCTGAGGTTGATGACTTAAGATCAAAGAATGTGGTTAAAAACAAGAAACCACTATGGGCGTGCCGTTAAATTCTACGTTGGTCCTTAGTAGCAATGCAAGCATTTTTAAAATCAACTTATTGTTTTGCTGAGATTTAAACTCAGCACTTTTCATGATGTTTCATAAGATAGAATGAATCGCTCGAAAAAGCCACCGCCGCTGACGAACCCCCTTGCTAACACTATAGTTATTCGTTGTGAAACACAGATAAACGAAAATTCGAGCCCAAGACCATTACCACCATGCGAATCCACCCAGCCGAGTTTGTCGATCTGCCAACCTCATTCGGGCCAATGCGCACTCATTTGTTCCGGCCTCTAGGAACTGGCAAATATCCCGCAGTCGCATTGTTTTCCGAGATTTACCAAATGACCGGCCCAATTGCCAGAACCGCTGCCTTCCTGGCCGGCCATGGATATCTCGTGGCAGTACCTGAGGTCTATCACGAATTCGTGTCTCCAGGCGAAGTCTTCGCGTACGACAAGTCGGGAACAGACCGAGGTAACGACTTGAAGACCACCAAGGAATTGGCAAGCTACGATGCCGATGCAGTCACCTTGATCGACTACCTGCGACAACGCGCCGATTCGAATGAAAAAGTAGCCACCCTTGGTATCTGCTTAGGCGGACATCTTGCCTTCCGCGCCGCCATGAACCCTAATGTTCAAGCGGGCGTCTGTTTTTACGCAACAGATATTCATAAACGCAGTTTAGGCAAAGGGCTCAACGATAACACGCTGGATCGGCTACCGGAAATCAGCGCCGAGATGATGATGGTTTGGGGCAGACAAGATCCGCATATTCCACTCGAGGGCCGCCGCATTATTTACGAGGCGATGACGCAAGCCAATCTCAACTTCACTTGGCATGAGTTCAACGGGGAGCACGCGTTTCTACGCGACGAAGGACATCGCTATGATCCCGCTTTGGCTCAATTGATTCTCCCGATGGTTCTTGAGTTGTTCCACCGAAGACTTTGTTATTAGGACGTTGGCCCCCGACGAACTCGGAGTTACACCAAGCGTTTTGTTGGGTCCAAAAGTGAGACAGCCTCCAAGCCCATCGGGGCGTTGAAGCAGACCAACGCAAGTTAACTCAAGCCACAGGTTTGGTGTCCAACCACAGCGTCCACGGTTCATTTGTACTGGCAGACGTTTCCTGCTGAGGCAACAAACGAAGAGGGCTTGCAGCTTTGCTATGCGAAGCCAACTCGTTGATCTCTTTGACCAACTCGGGATTCTCATGGAGATGTTTTTCAAGCTCCGACCGAACTGGTTCCGGACCATTCAAAACAGGCTTGTCCGTTCCGTTGGCTGAAATCGAAACTGCGTCGGCAGGACCCGACTCTGGACTCAATCCATATCGCAATCTCGCCTGCTTTACCGCATCAGACAGGCGGTTCCGAAGTGATTCGACTCGATCAGCCCAGCTTTTCGGATCGTTACTTGCTTTTGGATTCTGGCTTGATTGGATCGGTGCCGAGGGGCCACTGTCCGATGACACTGGGTTTTTGGACGACGGGCTTGTCTGGAACAGCTCGCCAAAGAAATGGCTGGCCGAGGTCGCTGCCAAGTTGACCGTTTGCTTTGCCGCTTGCCCGGCTGGAATCGCTCCTGCGACTACCCACGATATAGGCAGAGTCATCCATTACCTCAAACGATTTTTTAGATTCCAACATCGACGTAACCATGGGATACGGGGAGGAAAACTAGACACATGGCAAGTGACTCGGCAATATGCCAACTGTGCGATGAGTTTTTCTCCTAGGAAATCTGTACCTTGTGCGGATTGGCTAGCATTTGCCCAAAGAAAGTTGGTTTATTGCTGCTTTTGAATGGACCGACCTTGAGGGTTGTTCCGATAAAGTCCTTTGTGCCTAGGGGGAAGAGGTACATGTGCGACGGAGCTACTGCGGTGCCTAGCAGTAGTTCCTCGCGCATGTTTTTTGTTGATTTCGGCAAGCCATCTTCCCTACCCAAAATGAACCTACTACCAACTCAATCTTCTACGGTTGCTCCCTTCTCTGGGACCACCATGCCCGAAAAGGTTGAGTTCCGCTTTTCTTTTGACACGCTTCTTCGACTTGCGGTCATCTTGGCTCTTGGTTTCGGTTCCGGTTGCAATTTCATTCCGGACGTCAAACGCAAACCCCAGCATCACAATCCATTTCCTCAGATCAGCAAAGTCGCAATTTTACCGTTTCGCAACCAAAGCCAAGAACCAACCTTGAGCGGCGCGCGTGTCTCCATGGCCTATTACAACGAACTTCAAGCGATTCGGGGCTTCGAAGTAATTCCATGTGGAGTGGTGGAAAACCAACTAACCTACTTTGAAACACAGGTACTTCGCCATCCCATCTCCACCCCAGTCGACTTTCAACAGTTTGCCAAATACCTAGGGGTCGACGCTGTCCTGCAAGGAGCAATCACGGACTACGATGCATATTATCCGCCGCGAATGGCCTTGAAGGTCAACTGGTATGCAGCCAATCCAGGTTTCCACCCCATCCCTGTTGGATATGGGTTGCCTTGGGGAACCAAAAAGGAAAAGAATATCCCAGAATGGGTCCGTCTCGAGTCGGAACGCTCACTTGCTACGGAACAGATGAAAACGCAGACACCAGATTTGGATGAGGACCGAGCTGCCCCAATCGAGGCAACTCCTAGATCGCGCTCGATTCTACCTCAGAAAAAAAGCACGCCCAGCGAAAGCAACCCCGGCGAAATGAAACCTGAGGACGAAGATTCCACCAAGTCATCGCAGCATTCGCAAAGCAAGAAGAACCGTATCGCATCGGCGAATATCGAGTTACCGCGTTCCAAACAAAATGGGCCTGATGTTGGGGCAGCTGTCAAATTAGCTAGCGCCCAGGAGCCAGCCAGGATGCCTGAATCCATTGTGGCCATACAGAACGATGATTCCATTCCAACATTTGAGGCAATGGAATCGATCGAGACAGAATTGGCCTCGAACGATGGAGCTGGTTTGCCGTCAAACTGGCCTGATCCGCAAGGCTTCATTCCGAGTAAACCGAGCGAGGGCCCCCCCGAGTTGAAGGTCCAGTATGAGCCAATTATTTCACATATGCGCACGTATAACGGAAATGACGAAGATTTCACGCATGCGCTTGGTGAGTACTATTACTTTCGTGACGACGCGCGTTTTGGTGGCTGGCAGTCGTATCTCCAACGCAGCGAAGACTTTATAAGATTCTGCTGCCACCAGCACATCGTCGAAACTCTCGAATCGCGTGGCGGATCCTTAGAAAGTCGCCTGATCCTTCGATGGCCTATCAACCGATACGAACGCTAACTACCCAGGCACGGGTAACCGTACGATTGATCCAGGCACGGAGGTTGGTGTAATGAATGGCGAAATCAATGTTGTCGCGCTCGTTCGCGGCGAAGAACAATACATCTTCATGTTTGATGAAGCCAATCGGACCGAGACGCTGCGCATGTTAGGGCGTTACGCAGCCGATCCGGAGTTGTCGTTCTCTTGGTACGACGCGGCCGTCCTAAGTCAAAAAGTCCGCGAGATGCTGCCAGCCAAATCGACGCAGCCTGCAGCATCAAATTCGCTATCGCATCAAGACCTGCCGTCGCAAGTAGGCACGAGCGCCAAGATCACCAAAGCAGCACCACGGTTCAAACTGTCTTAATTCAACTCGTTCCCTGGCTCCGCCTGGGAACGCAATGCATCGGAGGCTCCTGCCTCCTGAGTCACAAAAACGTGAGGCGGGGCCTCGAAAACAGTGCGTTCCAAGGCAGAGCCCTGGAACGAGAGTGAAAGTAACAGGCACGCTCCGTCGTGCCGTCCGCTGGAGTGAATTGACAATGATTCCTGGTGAACGGCACATGGAATGTGCCTACTACTTTTACTTCTTGGACGAGTCGCTTGTCAATCGAAGCTCGATCAGATCTTCGGTACTCTTGGTCGCAGAGCTTTTCGTGAACAATTCCTGACGCACAATCTTCCCTGGAATCTTGTCGCTCCGCCATAGTTTGACCGTCATCGGTCCTGACTCATTGTTCTCTTCCCATTCGAAAACTTTGGTTTCGATTTCATTGTCACCGACCTTCACGCTCTCGGTTCCAGTTTCCTTTGCCTTAGCTGATGGCAAGTAAAACCGAGCTTCATCCATCCCCTTGGGCAAACGGTACTTGGCAGGGTATCGAACGATATCAACGTCGTTCTCAACTACGGGTTCATTAGGACGTTCAACCGTCACTTGGCTTCCTACCCGTACTTCGTTTTCGTCCTTCTTATCGAGCCACATCTTTGTGGTCACTACCACCGTGCCATTAGCGTTCTCCACCAATCGTTTTCGGACAACGGACGCTTTTTCCTCAAACTGACTCCAGTTCACATATTCAGGATGTGCGACGCTTGGCAGCGATTCGTCTGCCATTTGGGCCGTGGGCAAAACGATCTTGGAGTTGGACGCATTGCTTGAGCCGCAACCGACGATTGCAATTAATCCCAAAACCATCCAAACGGGTCTTCTTTTCATCTCGATTTTCTTTCTGCGTTGTGTGGCACGGTTCTCCGAACCGTAATTCTTTGATGCATCAAGGCTCAATTAGGTTGTGTTTCATCGTAGCAGCACATTCCAGGTTCCGTCCACACTTCAAAGCGTTGGGTTTTTGAGGCTACGGCACACGGAGTGTACCTGCTACTTTGAGCGGCTTTAGTAAAATTACGGTTCAGAAACCGATTTGCGTTCGCGTCGGTTTTATTAACGTTTCTTTGCGCCCTGGCTCTCTTCGTCAGCGACCTTCGCGTCATCCTTCTTAATTTGCTCAATCTGCTCAGGCGTAAGCTTGT
This sequence comes from Pirellula sp., assembly GCA_031424235.1. Taxonomy (GTDB): domain Bacteria; phylum Planctomycetota; class Planctomycetia; order Pirellulales; family Pirellulaceae; genus JBKCUI01. Next base: position 17,211 of record JANPHB010000033.1, on the reverse strand, counting down.
CCGTTGGCAACACGATCTCGTTGCTGCCACCACATCCCAAGAAAACCATCCCCATCGACGCAAGAACCACTAGGCGTACCATTCGCATAACCAATCTCCAAGCTCTAAAACGGAATAAACAAATCCAAAATCATCAATTGTTTGTTGAGGCAACCTGCGCATCGAAAGAGCGACCGCAGTTGCAGGACTCTGCATCATCTTTTGCGATAGCAATCTTTTGCTCTTCGGTGAGAGGCGCTGTTGGTAACTGAATACTGCCTGAACTCAGTTCGCAACCGCTCAACAAACACACACCGATAAAAACCAAGTAAATGCGTTTCATTTTTTGCTTTCCTTGTGAGCACAAGGTCATTCTCGGCAAGAGGGCCACCAAAGTGGGTCACTCTTGCCGAGAGTGACCTTGAACCACAACAACTCACACCATCCTCAACGACGAACTCATCACGGCGTGAGAACAACTCCCACGCCGTCTTCAAAATTTCAAGGCACTGCCTAGAGATCCGATTCGACTGGATTACCGTCATCAATGATGCAAAGGTTCATCCAAACCTGAGCGTCCACGGTAAACGGCGCGAAGTGAACTGAGCCGTCACCATACACTGCATTGAGTCCGCCGGCATGCGACGAACCAAAGTAACGTCGCCAAACGTTGGTGGTACCATCATTGAACGCGGATATCGTTCCCGTCGCTGGGAGCTTCTTGTCCAAGTCGGACTTAGGAGGGAAGTGATAACGAATCACGCACTCGTCCCAACCAGCGTTGTTCCATCGTTCATTGTCACCACCGTCAGCACCGTGGCGGGTCGGTGGCAAGTGCTTTTCAGCGGCTGCGATCGAGTTGGAAGTTCCATCCGTAAAGTCAGCCATTCGGCGCTTTGCACCTTGAGCGGACCAACAAATAGTTCCCTTACGACCACCAGTGTTACCGAAATTTTCAGGAGTACGTTCGTTTCGTCGTGGAGACATGCCGAGTGGAGCGGCAGGGATATCTCCCCAGTTTTCATGCACTTCGCCTTGGTAGAAACCTGCACAGCCAGCGTAGTCACATCGGCCGAGAAGCGCCGCGCCATAACCAGTTGGGCCACGTCGGGATGGACAAAAGTACGACGGAATGAGTGCTCGTGCTACGTCGTCTTCGCCGTTGTAGTTTGCTGGGCGGCCACTGTGAATCGGCGGCAGATCAAACCTAGCCAAATTATAAACATTGGATGCTTCGATGTACGGAAGAATCTTGAACCAATGGCTCCATCCGTTTGGATGTGCTGCATTGCAGCAAGTTGTTCCGCTTTCGTACGCGCCGATCGGTTCGTTGTAAACCATACCAGGCAAGCTTGGGTCACCATCATAGGGGCCCTTTGGCAGGAACTTGTAGGCCGATTCGTGATTCAAAAAGGCCAAGCCAATTTGCTTCATGTTGTTGCCGCATTGCATACGTCTGGCTGCTTCGCGTGCAGCTTGCACGGCTGGCAGCAACAGTCCGACCAAGATCCCAATGATCGCAATCACCACCAAAAGCTCAACGAGCGTAAACGCATTGCGACCAACAGCGGCGTTGAATCGTCGATTCCACCGATTTCGCAAAACCATCATAACCTCCAGGTAAATGTCCAAACACAAAATGACTCGCCCATCGCGAAGGCATCGTTTTAGAGGTCAACGGAAACCCGTCCATGGGTTCGTTCGATAGTTCATCACATCTTCCAAATCTCTTAACAAGAATGCACTAAGAGCGAGCAATGAATGAAGCTTGCGTGAAGTTGCGATGTAGGGGACGTTAAGGATCTTCCGTTAGCGAGCCATCGCCCAAAAGATGGAGATTGCCTAACGCATCCGTGAATGTCGCTTCGCTCAACCCACGGCTAATTTCTGTAATCTCCGAGATTTAGCAATCGTTCGCCTCGCCAGGTATATGCGTCAATGAATCCATGGTGGCAATCAACCAGAAGCGACTACCCATTGCCACGATTTGCAGGGTAGAATGGAGTTCACTTTGCATTCGCCGTTAAGGTAGATTTGAAACGCGATTGGCTTTAGATTTCTAGGGGCGAAGATTTCGCTCCGCAATGGTGAGCGAAGGAAATTATGACGATTTGGCCGTCCATGCCTGATTGTGGTGCATATCTGGTTTGGCCAAGTGAGGGAAAGGATTGGATCCATCCAGAGGACGTTGAGCAAGCAGAAATGTGGATTCCAAGCACACGTGTCTTTCGCCGTGATTGCTTCGACGGAGAGTATTACCGTTTGTGGTACGGCGACCAATCCATTCGCGTCAAGCCAACAATGTGGCGACGGGTTGACGACGAAGGTTTTTCGGTAGGGGAAAAGGTAGAAGTCCTATCCCACTTTTTTGAGAATGAGCCAACCACTGGAATCATCTCCGAAATTCGTTTCGAAAAATCCAGCAATCGTATCGTCTATTCGATTGAGTCTCGCGAAATGCCGATCCCAAGGCCATTCGTTGCATCCGATTTGGTTCCACTAACGAAGCGTGCAAAGTTGGACTCCAGGTATTTAGACCAAGAACCGCCAACCTAGGCTGAAAACTAACGTAGGTGAATTCGTAAGAATTCACAACCAGCTGAATTCTCACGAATCCAGCTACGACTGTCTCTGTACACAACCAAGGTCGTGCCCAACTTGGTTGTGTAAGAAGTGTGGTGGTCGGTTTTACGGAGATGCCCGGAACTAACTGATGCAAGGGTTGCTCGTTATTCCTTTTTCCCGAAACAATAAAGTTGTGTTTCTGTTCGAATGTACAGTCGACCGGATTGAATCGAGGGGGATGCAACAATCGACTCCTCTAGCTCCAAAGTTGAAAGCGATTTCCATTCTCGACCACTTTGAACCAGACTTACCTTGCCCTCAAGGTTTGCAAAAAGTATTTTCTGTCCATCCGATACGGGTGAAGAGTAGTATTGTCCAGTGGCATCGGTTAGTCGCGAACGTTTGATAACGTCTCCCGTCGCCGCATCGAAGCTTGTCAAAATCCCTCCGTCGTTGATGATGTAAAGGATCCCGTCTAGGACGAGTGCTGAAGGGATATACGGCGTTGTCTTGGTGTATTTCCAAGCGACCTTATTTGTGACGGTACCATCTTGCTGACTCACCTCCACACAGGAAAGTCCTCCGTTGTTAAGGAACGTTCCAAAGGCTTTGTCCCATTCGGTTTTGTCAACCTTGCCGTCCGAGTTTCCAAATCCATTGTCGATACGTTCAATCAATCGGTACGTCCCAACCGAGCTTTTGACTTCGGCCAATTCGATCACTCCATCCTTGTTCTGGTCGGCATTGCCCAACGCTTCCGACATTTTGCGATTTGGCGTACCTCCAACAGTCTCGAGTACGCCTTCGGTTAAATGCTAAACGTCAAGAAGTCCAGTTCTTGAGGAACTCATCCAGGTTTGTGATACCAGGGTTACTTGAAAGGTCGGGCTTAGTTGTTTTAGAGGAGACAGAGTCGTTAAACTTGCTGGCGGTCGCGATATCGATGATGGCTGGGCTTGATTCGCCTGACGGCGCGAGCGACGTGCATGCGGGGCAGCCGCATTTTTCTGCACCCGACTCACCGAGGCGGCTGACGCGAGATGAGTTGGCAACAATTCGAGTTGCGAACCGTTCGGCTCGGGCATCGATGACAAAGGATGTGAATGGGACCGAAGATGGCTGAGTCGGCATTCGTACAAATACAGCCGTCTCACCTTCGCCACCCGCACCCACGCTACCCGACGACGGGTGTGTGTTGATGTAGTTGATGACCATTAAGACATCGAGTGGGCCGATGCTTCGATCACCATCAACGTCGACAAAGGGAGGAGTGCTCTGACCTGTACCTGTTAATGGGCGGGAACCAGCGCGGTTAATCTCGTTAATCAAAACCAAAACGTCGAGTGGATCGACAGAGCCGCTATTGTCGACGTCTTCCTTTAGCGCTTGGTTTTGCCAGGGGCTCGGTGTACGTTTCAAACCGAAATCGATATGGGACAGCGATGTTCCGGTCGCAAACACTACGGATTGGAGTCCCGTGGATGGATTTGTGAATTCGTATCCCACATCCGTGGTTTGCACGAGAAGGTTATAGTTTCCAGCAGGAAGATTGGCGAACGAATAACTGCCGTCGCTCGCGGTCTTGGCGGAGTTCTTCGGCCCAAATCTTAGATTATCGAGCTTGACGTACGAGTTGTTGAAACCGCTGATGACGACCGAGGAGATCTGGGCCGTATCGGTTCCAACTTCGATGGTTACTTTTTGGCCGTTGACTAACCCTTTTCGTTCGACACGTTTGATCAACGATCCGTCGGCTGCAAAGGCATCGATGCGAACATCGGTGTCATCAACGATCGCTATCGCGTCGATGGAAGCATAGGATGTTGGAGTGTCGAAGCGAGCCCGCAACTGCTGGCGGGTGCCGCGAAACGCATCGACATATCCGCTTGCGGAGTTGGAATACGGCTTAAAAATCTTAACGCCGGTGGAGGCATTGGGGTCCTCAAAGACGCCAATCGCACCTAATGTATCCTCTCCTATGCAATCGAGACGAACACCGTTGGAGGTGTTCGTGTATTGCCCAGACGGGAAAGTATCTGGCTCAACGATGGTTTGAAAAACAATCGGCTGGTTGCTGTTGTTGACGATGGTAACCGACATGCCGGCCAATCCGGCTTCGTTGGAATTCCAAGCGTTATTGCGGTCTGCATCGTTCCAAACGAATCCCTGGATTCCGTTTTGGGTTGTGGTGTCCGGCGCGGCTCCGATCGTGCCGTTAAAGACATTGCTTGTAATTCCGATACGAGGATCAGATGTTCGGATTTCGATGGTTCCCGAATTCGTCACCCCCAAAGGAATGCTCATATCGATATCGACGACGTACTGGTTTGGGGTAGAGTAGGTTGTCCAAGCACCGTTGTTGATCCGATATTCGATTTTACCGATCTTATTTAGCGTGATGTCGTTTTGCGTACCGGATGAATTTCGATTGGCCAGAGTCTGGACAGTCGAGTGGCCAACAAAACGATAAATGCCCGTTGCCTCATCGAATCGGCCTGTTCCCTCGAGCGAGAATGGCACATCCAGCACGTCGAATATCCCGTCATGATCACTATCCTTCCATCCGATCTGAGCGAGCGTTGCATCCGCGGTAACCACGGTGTCGTATGCCGTCTGAAGCGTCGAGCCAGCCGACATGATACTCAGTTCTTGCTGGAAATTTTGGGTGGGATTGAGATCGAATGCATTCGTGTTCTGCGCGTTGTAGTAGCCGCGGCGGTCGGTGTACTTTCCTCCACCGGTGTATTCGTCCCTCGCCCAAAACATGTGTCCAGTTTCATGGGAATAAGTCGAGGCTGGACGGGTCGACGGAACGATTTCGTAAAGCCCACCGGCGAATGCAAATGCCCTGGTAAAGGACCCGCCAAGCGCGAAACCGCCATCGCCATCAGCCTGGGAGTTCGCTACGAAAATGGTAAAAGCCCAATCCGTGTCGAGCTTTTCGCGTTGGGAGTTGTTAAACTCGCGAACTCGATCGATCGTCGTTCCGCTGTTGAATCCTAAATCCGCAAGAAACTTACCCGCCCACAAACTGTGGTCATCGGATCGGCGAGAAATCGGCTCGTAAGGGGTGGCCACTGGCTTGGTCGCATACGTCGTATCGATGACAAAATTGAGAGTGTGAACGGAACTCTTGGTCGCCAAAAGCTGCGTCCACCAATTCAATCCTGTCTGGATATTGCTGAGAACTTGGGTGATCTGAGCTGGGTTCCAGTTTTCCGTGTTTGCATCGATCGAGCCATCGCTTTCCAGGAAAACGGGGGTAACAGCAACGCGCCCCAGCATAAACTCGCCAGTGTCATCGAATTCGGCACCGTACGGAAGAGTAGCCATGACGCGCCTCGATTCAAGCGACTCGATCGCTAGCTTTCGTACCTTCTTCGTCTGGCGTTCGTTGCTGGACATGCGTAACCCCGAGATAATGAAAAACCGCTCTGTTTTGATGATACTTTGCCAGAAAGATTCCCCAACATTCCCACGCAATTTTGGACTTTTCTTATGGCGCAGGAAGCGTCCAGTGGGTTAACTGTATCGATTTTGATACGTGTAACTCGTCAGGGCGACGGTCCGGGGAGCAAATTCGGGAGGCGGGTGCCGGAATCGGTCGCGGTACCTTAGCCGAGTTGGGTTAGAAATTCAGCAATGGCTCCGGATTGCTCTTCCCATGAGGCGCATTCGTTTCTAGCCTGACCGAGGGAAATTCTGCCACGCCATTCCACTAAAACGGAAGCGTCGCCGCAATCAACCTAAATTCTCTGATCGTTAAAAGCTCAAGAATCGAAATTATCCAACCGATAACCGCTACTAGTCTACTGTTGTGCTTCCGAATTTCGGGAGTGATCGGCTCGACTTGAAAAAACAAATTTAGCCCGACGGGCAGCTTGGTTCGAAAGGAATCGTCCCAATGACCGAATCAAACAGGCAGCATAGAAGTGCTCAACCGCACAGACCGGGAACCGGATCGGTACCTGTTCTCTTTTCCCTGCGCAATGTTCAGCCGAACATCGTGGGTGGAATTGCGAACTCGACAAGGTCATCTGTTTCTACCACAAGTGGGCCAGCAGAAAAGTCAACAGCAAGGGTTGAGTCAACACCGGCCCCAACACCGGTAGCTGCACCTACCATTCCTGCAGCGCAGTCAGTTCCAAAACCAGCCGCAGCCAACAGCAATCGCTCGTTCAATGTGGTCGTCGGATTGCTGGTGATAGCACTTTGCCTACTGGTCATTCGGAACACTCAAAACTCGAAGAATGGGGCCAACGCTTCGATTGCCTCGAACTCAGGGGCAAGCCAATCAGGCTTGAAAACGGAATCGAATTCGCCTGCTACGCCACCACCACTTGCAAACATGGGCACAACCAACTCGCCCAATGCAAATGCAAAGGAAGATCCATTCCCTCCTCTCCCGAATTTGCAGCCACCAACACTTCAATTGGCAGAACAAAAGACTTCGAGCGATAAACCGCTTGAGCTGGGAAGTTTTGGGACACCCGTTCAAGTTCCATCGACGAATTCCGTAGCCAGTATCGATCTCAACGACGCTTCATCAATCGACACGTCCAAAGATCCAGTGTCGCTTCAAGGCACTGTGGTGGAAAATGGGGTCGCGAGCCGAGGAGCGTTTGAACAAAACATTGTTCAAGCGAAGCCGTCTCTGCTGTCGCCAAGCACAAAACCAGAAACAGCTCCTTCATCGAATCCAACACTTAGCTTTCCTGACACGCGAGTGGCGATGAATTCTCAACCAACGAATGCCACCCTGCCGGCGAGCAATTCGCTCAACGCGTCCATGACAGGCGGGGCAGGCAGCGCAGCAAGACCCGGCGAAGGAACTCCTAAGATCATGGACAGCGCTTCCCCGACATTGACGACTCGAGAATTGATTGAAGTGCGGAACCGAAGCAATCAAAACCCAGTTGCGAATTCATCAGACGGACAATCCTTCCCAAAGCCCACCGTGGAGCCAAGTGTTCCAGCGAACCCCATTTCGTATGTGCCAGTCGGCGCAGGGAGTACGCTACCGAACAACGTAACCCCATATCAACCTATACCCAAAACGAATACACCAAGCATCTATCAACCTTTGCAGACGGACAACACGTTGTCAGGCAGAGCATGGCCGCCACTTCCTCAGGAAAACCCGGCAGTAAGGGTACCTCCATACGAGCAAAGCGCTTCGAGTACGGTTCAGCAGTCGCAGATGATTCGACAGCCAGCGGCCAACAATTCCAATAGATATCCTACGGTCGCGCCTCAAATTCCGTACACGCCAGTTGCGCCTCAGCAAGGTGGGACCTCGTTCGGATATCCCCCCGGTAAATAAAGTAAAACGTACCACGTTGATGGAATGGATTGATCGATCATGAGCGAAGTGAATCAGGCATTTTTGCGAGCGTATCTCAAGAACCGCGCATCGCAGTCCCTTAACGCGCCATCCGCTCCAACTGATTCGGATACTCAAACGACGCCAAACGCGAGCACCGCCAGACCAGGCGCTGCGCGGCAACAATCCGTTCCAGCCACCCAACCTCCCCAAAATCTTCCATCAGGGGTCAAGCTTCGGTTCGATCCCTCCCACGCAGAGCCTGGGACCTATCCGAATCCAAAGCCGGTCGAGCCAGCCCGTCCCAGACAAGGTGTTTGGTCCGCGCTCGGTGCTGAACGTGGAATGAAGGCTTTGGAATCGACTTCTACCGCGGCATATGTTCGCAATGGGATCCCCGCTGTTTCCAACGAAGCGGCCCAATACCGACCTCACTCTGTCGGCCCCGTGGATCAGCCGAAACCCATTCCAGCACAACCAAAATCTAAGCAGCCAATTCAACAACCAACCTACGGCTCGAGTGCTGCACCGTACGCATACGACCAAGCCGCGTACGACCAAGTCATGTACGTAGATGGTCTCGCAGGACACACACCGTCGCAGCGTCCTGTTGTGGCAAGGCCCTCCGAACGAACACTGGCCGAAATCACCGAGCCTATCGCCTTTGGGACTGGTTCGACAACTTCACCAAGCATTGCACCCGCAAAACGATCGCTTCCACCCGAGCCGCATGTGGATCGACGTCCACAAATGACTTCCAATGCTTCGATCGCCCAGCCACCAATCAATTCGGTGACTAGCATGCCGACAGCACCAGTCCAGCCGTCCGCTTGGCCAGAGGTCGCACCGTTTGTCGGCGAAACCAAAACGACACGTCGATTTGACAATTCACACGGCGATCGCGCGGTTCAAAACGCTGGTCCTCGATCCGAGCAAAACGCCCAACCGCCAAAAGTCTCGTCTCCACAGCAACTTCCCACGGCTCTTCCGCTGCCGGTTGCGTTTAATCCAAGTTGGGAAGTAGACCAATTTTTCTGGCCTGAAGTGGTCAAGCATATTGAAACCGCTCATGCCGATGCCTTCCTACAAATTGGGAAACACCTCAGCCTTGCCAATCGTGACGGCCTAAAAGTGATGGCCATTACAAGTGGCGAACGAGGTGTCGGGCGCAGCACTGTTGCAATGCACATGGCTCGATGCGCTGCCAGCGCAGGCCTTCGCGTCGCTTTGATAGATGGCGATACTTTCTGCCCAAGCCTTGTCGACCAACTCCGACTTGATATGCAGCAGGGCTGGCAAGACTGTTTGTTTGAGAACGTCCCACTGAATGAGATTGCAATCCACTCCCTTGCGGACAACATTACATTGTTCCCTTTGACGAGCGTCGTTTCGCAACAACAAATGCATGCCAATCTTCATCGCATGGCCAAATTGATTCGACGCATTTCGACTGCGTTCGATATGGTCTTCATTGATGCCAATCGCTTGAACTTGGAGCAACGCGACATGGTCGGTGTGGCGCAAGAAAGTATTGTGGACGCCGCGATCGTCGTTGTGGATACAGAATTGAGCATCAAAGAAAAAGTGGATACCGCCGTGAGCATTTTGCAGGGAATGGGAATCTCGTCGATCGGTCTGGTCGAGAATTTTCAGTCCTAAGGCACGCACGCCCAATTACTAACTGGAATCAGGTTCGACTATGTACCAATCGCATTGGGGCCTTCAGAGCCGACCCTTCGACAGTCGGCCAGAAGCAAATTTCTATTACCCCTCCGAATCACACCAAGCCGCATTGCTCAAAATGCACTACGCGATCGAATCGCGTCGGTCGGTTGCAGTCTTGTGCGGCGAACCCGGCCTTGGGAAATCCATGTTGCTGGATACGGTTTTTTCTCAATTGCCTGAGTTTATTGCTCCCACCGTTCGAGTAGTCTATCCAGCGATGCCCGCCGACCAATTGCTTCGGTACATCGCACGGCAAATTGCTCCACAAGAAGGCTCCGACACGTTTGGCGGAATCGGGCATTCCATCGAAACCATTGAACGAATTCTTCGGCACAACGTCAGCGACGCTCAACACGCGGTCATTGCAATAGACGAAGCTCACTTGCTGGAAAACTGCGGATCGCTGGAACCGCTGCGATTGCTATTGAACTTGGCCACCGAACTCGCCGAATCCGAAACCGCGATGACCCTCGTATTGTCTGGGTCGCCGATCCTCCTGTCTCACTTGGCGCGTCACACGGCGCTCGAAGATCGCGTGGCGGTGCGTTGTGTGCTCGATCGATTTTCTGGCCAAGAAACCGCGGCCTACATTGAGCATCGACTCGCGACCGCTGGATGGAAGAGACCCTCGATGTTCGAGGATGAAGCGATCAGCCTGATTCAGGAGCTCACGCTCGGTGTTCCTCGACGCATCAACCGCCTCTGCGACTTGGCTCTAATGGTCGCATATGCACAAGACAAATCGCGGATCGATGCCATAACGATCGAAAACGCCAACTCGGAACTCACCAGCCGCTCCGCAGCAGCCTAAACAAGCTCCAACGAGTTCACCTCAGCAATTCATTGCTCGGGAGGGTGAGGCTCCTGCCGAACCTTTGTACCGCTGGCTCGGCAGGAGCCTCGCCCTCCCGAAGGTTTTAACTGGACTTGGCTTTGCATAGATGTGTGCGGTGACTTCACCCTCCCCTCGCTACGCTCGACCCTTCCGGGGGGGCTGGACAACCTTCTCAGCGGGAAGGCCCTGTTGCTCGATTACTTAAACGGCGAGTCCTTCATTCCGCATCTTGAGACAATCGGCTGGTCAGCCGTCGTACCGGATGGACTCGGGTCGTCCTTTTGTAAGAATGGTAGTCCGCGATCGTCAATTTTTGCAACAAGCGTGTCCCACGCGACAAGCTGCGGTTTGCCAATTCTGGCACGCAGTACCCATCCAATGCGCGACGGTCCAGGTTCAAATCCGTCAAAGATAAAGTTGCCAATGCTGAAAACGATCAGCTTGCCCTTATAGTACTCCACATCTTGCGTCACATGCGGATGGCCACCCACGATCAGGTCCGCCCCCGCATCGATCATCAGCTTTGCGAGTTGCTTTTGACGGTCGTTCGCAGGTTCGTATTCCCAGCCCCAGTGCAACATCGGAATGACAAAGTCCGCTTTATGGAGGGTGCGTGCGGCCTCAATGTCTGCAGTGATCTGTGCGTCAACCGCCCAGGCGACACCGGGCCAATTGGGCCCCGCCTCGAAGGCCCTGGGTTTGAAATCGTTGTATGCTAAGATTGCGACTCGCATACCGTTTCGATCGATGATCAAGGGCTTTCTCGCATGAGCGCAATCACGTCCACCCCCGACATATTGAATTTTCTTTTGCTCGAGCAATTGAAGCTGATCAAGGAAAGCAGCATGTCCGAAATCGCCGGTGTGATTGTTTGCCAGGCAGACGACGTCGAGATGTTTTTGCACAAGCTCAAGAACGCGAGGATGAGCGCGATACACGTAAGGCTTTTCGAAAGGCTCGCCGGTCGTTGAGACCACACATTCAAGATTGCCTATCGCGAGATCTACTTTGCGAAAGACTTCAGCGAAATCACCAAAAGGGTCTTCACCGAGCGCTATCCTTTCTCCTGGGGTATCCGCAAGCATGATGTCACCAGCAAACGCCAAGTCGATCGTCTTCGAAGCTGGTCGGTCTGACTGGGCGTGGGCGACGGCAACACTACAGACCAAGATAAGCGAGCAAAAAATTGTTTGTCGGAACATAATCGCTTACTGCCTTTTGTATGATGTGGCGTGCTTCTAAAGGTGCCGAGTACGCCTACGGCTGACTGTTAAACGATTTTTCAACGAAGACATACGATGTTGTCAGTGACTTCTAAAGCTTCGACTACTTTGTTTTTCCAAGCAGCTTCTTTAAAAAGTCTTCCATCGATCCGATGTTCTTCGTCGTCGCCTGGTCAAAGCTCATTCCGCTAGCAAGAGACCTTACGATCGCTTCGTACTTGATCTTCATTTTTGCTTCGTACATCGTTCGGATGACGCCGAAGCCGATGATGGCGGACGCTTCGTCATTCATGGAACCATCCAACAGGGACTTTAGCGTTTTCATTTGCTCCATGGACTCGGGAATACGTTTGAGCCAAGGCTGGACTCGAGCGTCCTTTGCTCCAACAGTCAACGCGAGGGCCTGGCGTCCCGCACCGTCGGCGAACCAGCGTGGGACTCCTTCGAACGAACTGATCCAAAGACTTGTGATTTGCTGTAGGAGGGAGGTTTCATTGATCTTGTCCTCTGACTTATCGAACACAATCGCCACGTAGCTATCGAGGACTTCGCTTCGCCAGTGACTAGACCATTCGGCAGGCAGAGCTCGGCTTTCCAGCATCTTGCCGAACTCGCTGTAGTCGTAGCGTTGCTTCAATGCAAAGACGGTGATGCCACCCTTTACGAGCGGTTCTTTGTTGGTGACGTTAAACATTTTTCTGATTTGGCCGGCTGCCGTATTGGCTTGTGCCAAAAGAATTTTCGCATTCTCAGGTCCTATGTTTCCAATCACATGAAACTGTTCATCGATCGCTTCGTCAGGCTCATTCTTGGGTGAGGCGATCTTCCACTTTTCTCTCGTTCGTTCCATCCGTTTGGCCATCAGCTCTTTGTGCGATGCTTTGGCCGCAAACGCTTGCCCAACCACTTGGTCCAACTTCGCGTCTTTGTTTTGGCCATCGAAGGTTGCTCCTTCCTTAATCCAAGTCGCCACCATTTGGATCTGCGCCTCAGGCAACTCCGGCCGCCCCATCGGCATTCTCGCTCCCTCTTGCCCACGAAGCTTTCGGATGATCAGGCTTTCATCAGGCTTGCCTGGTACGACGAGGGCACCGCTATCACCACCCTTGAGGATTTGGGTGAACATGTTGAACTGAAGCCCACCGCCAACACGAGTCGCAGCATAGTGACATCCATTGCAATTTGCCATCAAGATCGGAGCGACATCGCGAGCAAAGCTGACCGTTTCTTTTCCAGTAGGAGCGTTGACTTTCGTAGAGTCAGGTTTTGCAGGCGTGCCAGCGGGGGCCGCTTTTCCAGTGACCAACGATGCGATCGGGGCGTCCGGAAAAGGCCCATCGAACTTGGCCCCTTCCTTGACCCATTGTTTCAGTTTGGCCAGATTTTCAGGTGAGACTCTGTTGCCATTGCGAGGCATGTCTCCTGTTTCAATGGTCTCGACAAGGCGACTCGCAACCGGGTCGCCAGGAAACAAGACAACGCCGCCCTTTGAGCCTTTGGTCAGAGCGGTGAAGGTGGCGAGGGAAAAACCACCTCGATCTGCCTTGATATGGCAACGCGAGCATTGCTCCACCATCCATGGTGCAATGTCTTTCGAAAAACTGATCGTCCCGGACCCGTTGGGCTTGGTCTCTGTGGGCTTTGAGGCAGGCTTTTTCTCCTCGCTTGTTGGCCCTATCGATTTCTTAGCCTTGAGCAGAGCCTCCCAAGTTGGAAGCTCCGACATTTCGGCACCTTGGACCACCAGTTCGCTGTGGAGTTTCGCGAACTCAATGTGGATCTTCTTGATCTCCGCCATTTCCTTGACCGAAGCGAGTTCGGTAAGCTCCTGAATTCGTTTGGTCGCTTGCTCCGCGATCTCAACCGATTCGACAACCTTGCCCTCTTTCAAAAGTTCGGAAAGTTTTTTGACCGAATCTTTGATCGGCTTTAGGTCTGCAGGAGCAGCTTTCGCATTGACGCTAGGCGGAGTCTGGGCAACACCCGAAACGATGTCAAAAAGAACGACAAGAAGAACAAGGCCGCAAAGCCGAACGGTTTTTTGAAGCATGATATTCAGTCTTCTTAGCTGCGATCGCCTGAACGTGTTGGTAGCCGAAACGGCGGTGGCCGAATCGATTATCGGGTCGCAAACACGGCAAACAAGATGCCTGCGAACAAAACCAGGGTAACCACCCCAACGCCAACGAAAAGTAGAACGTTGCTCTTCTGTTTTGGATATGCTTTCGACGAACGAGCGTCAGCCTGCTTATTTGGCTGGCCAGCAGTCTTTCCTTTTTCGATCGGCTTCAGCAGAGGAGACGAGCCGCCTGCATTTCCCTTGGGGGCGTTAGAAATAGGCGACGTCGCTTTCGCAATCGCTTGACTCTTCGATTTCTTTGCGTTCGGCTTGTTGGAGTCATGCACTAGATCAATCTTGCTATCGATGGAAGACGCTTCGCTTTTGGCGATCGCCCTCAATACTCCACTATCCGAAGCCGACAAGCTGACCACGGAACTACCCAACGCGACTTTCGTGCTATTGCCTCGATTGGCAACGGTATCGACATCATGCTTCGACTTCTTCGTTCCTTCGTCGAGCAAGTCGGCAACCGAGAGATTGTTGTTCTTGTTTTTAGAAGGGTCGCCTTCGGTTTCTTTACGATACTTGGCGAGCCAAGCTTCCAGGATTTCGGCTACCTGCAAGCAATTGGCGTAGCGATATCGTGGATCCTTTTGCATCATCTTGACGCAGACGCCATCCAACTCACCGGGGCAATCCGCACGATCCTTTCGGATGTCAGGCGGCATGCTGTTTTGGTGACGAATGATTCGACTTGGGATGCTTCCATCGGGAAACGGCGCATGGCCTGTGAGCAAGAAATAGAGTGTGCAACCGAGCCCATACATATCAGCTCGGCTATCGATTTTGTGGCTATTGATGGCCTGTTCGGGGGGCAAGTAATCCGCGGTTCCGAGAACTTTGTCGTTGTACTCCATGGTGAGCGAAGGATCGGTCTCCTCCGAAAACAACGCCAGGCCAAGGTCCAGGACTTTAACTACCCCTTTTTTGTTGACCAGAATATTTGCAGGTTTCACATCGCGGTGGATCAGACCAGCCTCGTGAGCATGGTGAAGCCCCCGTGCAGATTGGGCGATGTAATCGGCAGCGACGGCAAAAGGCAATGGGCCATGTTTGCGTACCAACGTTTGAAGGTCCGCACCGTCAACGTACTCCATCACCAAATAGTGAGTGTCTTTTTCGTTATCGATATCAAAAGCGCGAACGATGTTGGGATGGTTTAAAGAGGCGATGGCCTTGGCTTCACGTTGAAATCGCTCTAGATAACTGTTGTTACCAAGCTTTGACTTCGGCAAAACCTTGATCGCACGCTTGTGCTTCATCACCATGTGTTCGGCCAAGTAAACACTGCTCATCCCGCCGGAACCAAGGTGCCCCAACAGTTTGTGGTTTCCGAGAAAGAAGCCTTTGTACTTGCCTTGGAGGATTTTCTCACATTGCCATCGCGTGATTATTCCAGCTTCTTCAAGTTCCTTGCAGACGAGGACCGGGTCTTCGGGCAAAACTCCATCGTGACGCTGCCGAACCAATTCGAGTTGAGCACTAAGCACAGCCGACTCAACAAGACGACTTTTTTCGATTAGTTCGAATATTCGATCAGATGTGATCTGCGTCATGCCAAACTGTTCCTCGAACGCTCCACTTGCCACAAGACCTTTGGGGAGTTCTCGATTCAACGAACTTGAAAAAACGACCAAAGTGCATCATTGCATCCAATGGCTCGCTTACCACCGCTATTCCTAAGTGTACTGAAATTTCTTTCAAAGCCTATCGGCGACCGGCAATATTAACGATTTTCCGGGTTTTGCTCTCAATGGCTAACTGCATTGACTTAATAACCCGAATCTTCGGTTTCTTCGGTCTCGCTAGCCCTCCCTTGCTTTCGCGGGAATTGCTAAACTAATTGCTCAAAATTGTGGCAAAAGCCTTCTTTGTAAACCGCGGATCTACCTCCGAATCTCTCCACTTCTCCTCTAGTTAACTTTTTAAGGCATTCACTCGCATGAGCTATTTCTCCGACATCAGCAAGATCCAATACGAAGGTCCGCAAAGCCGGAACCCATTGGCTTTTCGTTGGTACAACCCGTCCGAATTGATCGAGGGAAAGTCCATGAAGGATCATCTTCGATTCAGCATTGTGTACTGGCACACCATGCGGGGAACCGGTGCAGACCCATTCGGCCCAGGTACCGCGGTGCGACCTTGGGACGACGGCTCCAATTCGGTCGAAAACGCGTTAAAGCGAATCGAAGTTGCCTTCGAAATCTTCGAAAAACTCGACGCGCCGTTCTACGCTTTCCACGACCGCGATGTCTCTCCAGAGGGGGCTACCTTGCGTGAAACCAACTCGATTTTCGATCGAGTTGCAAAATCCCTGAAAGAGCACCAAGACAAAACCGGTGTCAAATTGCTTTGGGGGACGGCCAACATGTTTAGCCACCCACGCTTCATGCACGGGGCTGCTACGACATGCAACGCGGACGTTTACGCGTTCGCCGCCGCTCAAGTCAAAAAATGCCTGGAAGTAACCAAGGAATTGGGAGGCGAAAATTACGTATTCTGGGGCGGTCGCGAAGGCTACCAATGCCTCTACAACACCGACATGAAACGCGAACTGGACAATCTCGCTCGCTTCTTCCATATGGCCGTCGACTACGCCAAGAAAATCGGCTTCAAAGGCCCGTTCTTAATCGAACCCAAGCCAAAAGAGCCTACCAAGCACCAATACGATAGCGACTCCGCTGCTTGCTTGAATTTCTTACGAAGCTACGACTTATTGCCCTACTTCAAACTGAACATCGAGACCAACCACGCTACGCTGGCTGGCCACACGATGATGCACGAACTCGATTACGCAGGCATGCAGGGAGCACTTGGTTCCATCGATGCCAATACGGGTGACTTGCTCCTGGGATGGGACACAGATCAATTCCCAACCGACTACTATTTGACGGCCCAGTGCATGCTCGCAATCCTCAAGCACGGTGGACTAACCACGGGCGGCGTCAATTTCGATGCCAAGGTCCGACGTGAGAGCTTCGAGCCAATCGATTTGTTCCACGCCCACGTGGGCGGTATGGACGCTTTCGCTCGTGGCCTTCGAATCGCCGCCGACATCCGCAAAGAAGGGGTCATCGGCCAATTCGTCACAAATCGATACCGAAGTTGGGACAGCGGAATCGGCGCCGAAATCGAAGCCGGTAAGCAATCGTTCGAGAGTTTGGAAAAGTACATGCTTGAAAAAGGCGAAGCCGCACCCAACGAAAGCGGTCGCCAAGAGATGCTCGAGAACATCTTCAATCGATATCTCTAGTTCACAGCAAAACGATTTAGCCAACAGATTGTAAAGCGGTTGTCCTCAATGAATCCTGTAAAGCCGTCATTCCATCGGTGCGTATGATGAAAAGGGTAACCTTTCCATCGCACGAGGAGACTGGCAATGATAGCAAAAATCGTAGGGCAGTTCGCAAAACAAGCGCCCGCAGCGTTGATGTTTCGT
>JANPHB010000032.1:0-28280 GCA_031424235.1 Pirellula sp. | reverse complement strand
CGCTGCGGGCGCTTGTTTTGCGAACTGCCCTACGATTTTTGCTATCATTGCCAGTCTCCTCGTGCGATGGAAAGGTTACCCTTTTCATCATACGCACCGATGGAATGACGGCTTTACAGGATTCGTTGAGGACAACTGCTTTACACTCCATCAATACAATCCACGAATATGCTCTTGGATCGAGCTTCCGTAGATCGCGGCAAGTTGGCGGTGTATTTCTTTCGAAAGCGGCGGCAATTCTGATACTACGGTGTTGTCCAAAACTTGAGAAGGCTGCGATGCGCCGGTGATGACGGTCGATACCGCTTCATGGTCGAGAATCCACCGCTGCGAGAACTGCGCCATCGTCATGCCTTCGGGTACGAAAGCCTTAATGCGCTCTGCCAACTCCACACCCTTTGCCAGTGGCAATCCGGCGAACGTCTCACCCACATTGAATGCGTTTCCGTCTGCGTTGTAGTTGCGATGATCGTCCGTAGCAAACTTCGTTTCGCTCGTGAACTTCCCAGCCAGTAGACCACTGGCCAACGGCAGTCGCACAATGATGCCGACATTTTGGGCCATCGCTTTGTCGAATAACTTGTGAATCGGCTTCTGACGGAAAATGTTAAAAATGATTTGCAACGATGTCAGGCCCGGTTGCTCCAGGATCATCAGAGCTTCATCCATCGACTCGACACTGGCACCAAAGTTTTTGATCAAACCTTCCTGCTTGAATGTTCGAAGGGCATCGAACACTTCACCGGACGCCATCACGGCAGGTGGAATGCAATGGAGTTGCACGAGATCCAAAGCGTCGACGCCCAATCGCCGGCGGCAATCGTTAATGTGTTGACGCACCACTTCGGGTGTGTATGGGCCGGGATAGTTTTGACGTCCAACTTTAGTGGCAACAAACACGTCTTCTTTTCGGCCTTTAAGGAACTTGGCGATCAGCGTCTCTGATCGCCCCGCACCATAAACGTCTGCGGTATCGAAAAACGTAACACCATTGTCCGCAGCCGCTTCCAAAATGGACAGTGCCTCGTTTTCGCTGACGTGCCCCCAGTCTGCGCCCAATTGCCAGCAGCCAAGACCAATCTCAGAGACGGCCCTCCCAGTATTCGCAAAATTTCTTATTTTCATCGGTATTTATTATTTGTTATGTCGTAGGTGGACTTGAATGGGCCGGGAGGACGTAACGCGGTGAAGTGAGTGACTTAAGCGAGCAAATCATGAATCACGCGACCATGTACGTCGGTCAGGCGGAAGTCTCGACCACTATAGCGGAACGTGAGTTTTTCGTGATCGAGCCCCATCAAATGCAGGATGGTTGCGTGCAAGTCATGGACATGGACTTTGTTTTCAACCGCAGCGAAGCCGAATTCGTCGGTCGAACCGTAGGTCATTCCGCCTTTGACGCCACCTCCGGCCAACCACATCGAAAAACCATGATGGTTGTGGTCCCTTCCATTGCCATTTTCCGCGACCGGCGTTCTGCCGAATTCGCCACCCCAGATGATCAACGTATCCTTTAGTAGGTCACGTTGCTTGAGATCTTGAATCAGCGCGGCGATAGGCTGATCGACGTCCCTGGCTTTGTTCGCGTGGTCTTTGATATTTTCGTGATCGTCCCAGGGTTGTCCATTGCCGTAGTAAACTTGCACCATTCGAACGCCACTTTCGACAAGTCGTCGTGCTACTAGGCAACCATTCGCAAACTGACCGGTGCCGTAGGCTTCGCGGGTCTGTTTGGTTTCTTTTGCCAGATCAAAGACATTTTGCGCTTCGGTTTGCATGCGAAATGCCATTTCAAGCGATTCGATGCGTGACTCGAGACGATTGTCCTGGCCACCGCGTTGTTCAAGATGCAGTTCGTTCATCTGTTTCAAGAGATCCAACTGTCGACGCTGCTCACGGCTTGTTAGATACGAGTTGCTGATATGCTGAATCACCTTCTTTGGATCAACGCTGCTGGCATGGTTGATATGCGCGCCTTGAAAAATACCGGGCAAAAAACTATTGCTCCATAACTGCGGTCCCACGACAGGTTTTCCAGGACAAAGCACCACAAAACCAGGAAGGTTTTGATTTTCGGTGCCGAGCCCATACAACAACCACGATCCCATCGACGGTCGAGTCGGCTGAGTCTCGCCGCTGTTCATCATCAGCAGTGATGGTTCGTGGTTGGGAATATTGGTGTGCATCGAGCGGATGACGCAAATGTCATCAATGCACTCTCCAACATGTGGGAACAAATCGCTGACTTCGATTCCCGACTCGCCATACTTCTTGAACTTGAACGGCGACATCAGAAGCCCGCCGGTCTTCCGCTCCGTCTTCAAATCCGCTGTTGGAGGACGCTGACCGTTATACTTCGTGAGCGCCGGCTTCGGATCAAACGTGTCGACCTGCGAAGGTCCGCCGTTCATGAACAAGTGAATGATATGCTTTGCTCGCGGCGCAAAGTGAGCCGCTTTGGAAGCCAACGGACTAGTTGACGGTGCATCGGCCGCGTTTGCCAACGTTCCGTCCTGAGCCAAAATCCCAGCCAAACCAAGAACGCCCAGCCCGGTCCCCATCTGCTGCAGAGACTCCCGTCGAGTCATGCCAAATTGGTGTCGAGGAAAATTCATGGTTGACCTTCTTCTTCATTATCACGTAAGCGTTCTTGGTGGCAAAACTCGTATAGCATCGAAGTCATTGCGTACTTGTCTCAATCGAGATACATAAACTCATTGCTTCCAAGCAACGCTTGGGCATAACTTTCCCACTGCGTGAGCTTGCTTTCCGGATCTTTTTCGCCGTTCAAGTAGGCTCGTCCGATTTCGATTTCGCGTTCCACCGGAGGCCGTCCATAAGCCAGCAAAAACGCTCGTTGAATTCGAGCTTCCTCGCTGTCTGGTTGTTCCTTGTGGAGTCGAGCAGCAAATGCTTTGGCCTGCTCCACCATGAATGGACTGTTCAAAACAAACAGCTGCTGCTGAGGCACCGTTGTTTCGCTCCGTTTCGCGCTGGTGATGTTCGCGTCGGGAAAGTCGAACATTCGTAGCAGGTGATCGAGTTCATGGCGACTGACTTTCGCATAGACTGTCCGACGAACATTGTCGGCATCGGCCAAGTTGGTCGAAGGTCCTCGTAGCGTACGATCGAGTTTTCCTGACACATCCAGCAACGCATCCCGCCAAGCCTCGACGTCCAAGCGTTGCCTGTTCATTCTCCATAAGAATCGATTGTCTGCGTCGATCTGAGCGTTGGCTTTGTGGTTGGCCGTTCCAAGTTGATAGGTGGATGAAAGCATGATCTTCCGGTGCAGCGATTTGATCGACCAGCCGGATTGGAGAAAGCTCGATGCGAGGTAGTCCAGCAGTTCTGGATGCGTAGGCGGTTCCCCCTGCTTGCCAAAGTTGCTGGGCGTGCCGACGATACCTTGTCCGAAATGATGCTGCCATATTCGGTTCACCATCACCCGCGCGGTGAGAGGATTGTCTTTGCGTGCGATCGCTTCTGCCAGTTCGCGGCGCCCGCTGCCATGCGTGTAGAGGGGCCGATCCTCGCCCGCGAGAACTCTCAGAAAACGCCGCGGAGCAACTTCGCGTGGTTGAGCGGGATTGCCACGAACAAAGACTCGCATATCCTCAGCTTTCGCTTCGCTGTAGCTGTGAGCGACGGCGTACATCGGCGGAGCTGTTTTCTTTGCGTCCTCGACGGAGGCTCGCAACTTGACCAGTTCGTCACGCTTATCACCGCTCAGGAAGTTTTCGAGATCATCGTCACGGACGGCAAACGGCCCGTCTTTGCCAAGCACGATCGATAGCACATCTTTCCCAGTCCCAATCGGCCCTTCGGCAGGCTGCTCGGTATAAACGCAGAACTGTACGGACGCCTGTTCGCCACACCCGCCCTGATCCGAGCCGCTATTGTCCAAGCCACCGGTCCCTTTGAACCGCTGATAGCCCTCGGGTAAATCGTAGGCAATTACACATGGGGCATGAACGCCGATGCCGTTTTCGTACTGCTTGCCGCCCACCTTTAATGGCCGACCTTCATAATTGCGATCGATCCTGCCTCCACCAAATCCGTCCAATGACTTCCACTTCAGGTCCGTCAGTTTCAATTCGCCTTTTTCTCCATAGAGCGTCGGAGCAATCCAATCCGAATGGTCACAACTGTTGCCGTTGCCCCCATCCGATACTACCAGAAACAACTGCTTTGCTCCGGTAATATCGATATCGATTCCAGCCGTTGGACGAATCTTCGTCACATTTGGAGAAACGAATCGAGGACTACCTGGCCTATGAGCTTTCGCCTTGCCATCCCCTGTGTCGACTAGGTTCGTCCGTGAGACTCCATCTCGAATGTCCAGCAGTTCGTCAATGGCAAGCTGGAACTCGTTTGCGATCAACGACACTTCTGCTGGAATTGTCGCCGCGACATCGCCGCCTTCGGCTGGCTTCAAGGCAAACCACGCATCCAGCTGGCTAATTTTGCCTTTGTTCTTCCCGTCAAGAAAATCAATCCAGCGTTTCAACAGGAACTCGTTGATTGCGGCATTCTGTGCTAGCTCTGCCGTGTTGGCTGGCTTGCCATTCGCTTTGGTTGTTTGATAACGCCAGACCGTTTCGATGTATTTCGCTGCCTCGCCGACTTTCTTCTCAGCGGCAGTTGCTTTTTCTCTGGCAAGAAACTTTTTTACCGCCTCGTCAGTGTTCTTCAGTCGTTGCTGTCCAGCACGGTATGACTCAACTTCAGACGACTCGCATAACGGAGAATTGTGCAATTGCGAACTACGAAAAATTCCAGCCAACGAGTAATAATCCTGCGTTGGTATTGGATCGAATTTGTGATCGTGACAGCGAGCACACGATACCGTTAGCCCTAAAAATCCGCTGGTCAGCGCATCGACGCGATCGTCCAACTCATCGGCCGCCGCTTTGGCCGCATCGCTGTTCTTATAATATTGAGCGCCGAGACCAAAGTAACCAAGTGCCACAAGATGATCGTACGAACCGGTCGATTCTGGGCCAATAAGATCACCCGCGATCTGTAGTCGCACAAATCGATCGTAGGGCATGTCATCGTTAAAGGCCGCGACAACCCAGTCGCGATATCGAAACCCGCTTGTGTTGGCGGTCACCGAAAAAGTGTGAGCCTGGTCTTCGGAGTAGCGAGCCACGTCCAGCCAGTATCGCCCCCATCGTTCGCCATAGTGTTCTGATTGCAGCAGGCGGTTGATCACCTTCTCAAAAGCGTTTGGCGAATCGTCTGCAAGAAAAACAGCGATGTCTTCCGGGGTCGGCGGTAGACCGATCAAGTCGAAGGTTGCTCGGCGAATCAGCTCTTGTTTCCCTGCTTTGACGACAGGCTGTAGGTTCAGTTGTTCCAGCTTCGCAAGTGTGAAATGGTCGATATCATTCGCAGGCCAGTCCTTGCGCTGGATCGAAGGGAGGTCCGGCTGAATGACCGGCTGATAGGCCCAATGTTTCCGGGCCTCGTCGAAGTCGATTGCGCGGGTTACCTTACTACCATCACGCGGATCGGGTGCGCCCATTTCGACCCATTTGACAAAGTCGGCAATCACCGATTCTGGAAGTTTCCCTTTCGGTGGCATTTCGAACCCCTTATGCTGCAATGCGTCTATCAATAGACTCTTGCTGGTGTCCTTCGGAACAACGGCAGGACCAGAATCGCCACCTTGGTAAGTCGCTGCGCGTGTATCCAGTAGCAACCCGCCTTGGACTTTCTTAGCTTCCGAGGAATGGCATTCGTAACAGTGCTGTAGCAACACCGGCCGAATCTTCTCCTCAAAGAATTCAACACCAGCCAAGTCCCCGGATTGCGTCAAGCTCTCCTGCGCGAATAGGAAATGGTGCGTCGATAGAACCAACAGCGGCGCAAGCAAAGATGCTATTCGAAAATGCATACAAGTCGACTTCGATCAGCGAGGCGGGTACAAATGGCGGGAAACGCTAGAGGAAAGCGTCGGAGGAAAGCAATAGAGAGGTCGTTTATTCTACCTTGGATTCGAGCTCAAAGCTACTTGATTGCCTTTCGCTTCCCTAACTGCGGGGGAGTGAACGAGACTGCGGGTGAGTGACCAAGCGCAACGAGGGCAAACGGTTGGTTTTTCACGAATTCTGTAGTTTTCCTTTTTGGCGGAGGCTGCGGCAAAAACGCTTGGCATGGTAAAATGGTCTACTACGCTATGAATACAATCATTGCGATCCCCTTCCTCTTCCCACCACTCGGCCTACCTATTCACCATGACTCACAAGTTCTGTTTGAAACTATTTTTTCTTGGTGTCGCCAGCCTAAATCTCGGACTTGCGATGGCCGACGAACGAACCCTCGACACGTTTCGGGCGCAGCAAATAACAGATGTCTACTATTCCGAGGGTGCCGCGGCGGGTGATTTGAACAACGATGGGAAAGTGGACTTTGTATATGGTCCGCACTGGTACGAGGGGCCAGGCTTCCAAGTCAAACATGAAATCTACCCAGCCAAGCCGCAAAACATGGAGGGATATACCGATCACTTCTTTGCTTGGGTCCACGACTTTGACGGGGACGGCTGGAAAGATGTGTTCACCGTCGGCTTCCCAGGAACCCCTGCATTCGTTTACCAAAATCCCGGCAAGGACAAGGCCGCTGAACTTTGGAAAAAGCACCAAGTGTTTGATTGGGTCTCCAACGAGTCGCCTCAATTTATCCAACTCGTTGGCGATGATCGGCCTGAACTTGTCTGCTCGCGCGATGGCTTCTTCGGCTACGCAACCATCGACTGGGCTCGTCCATTCGAGCCATGGAAGTTCACCGCGATCTCGGCTCAAGTTACCGATAAGAAGTTTGGCCATGGCCTTGGGATCGGTGATGTCAACGGCGACGGCAAGCTGGATGTGATCCACGCCAAGGGCTGGATCCAACAACCAGTCGAACTCGCAGCCAGCAAACCATGGCAAGCCCACGAGCACTCCTTTTCGAACGCATACGGCGGGGCAGAGATGTTCGCTTACGATGTCGACGGCGATGGTGACAATGACATCATCACCAGCATCGCGGCCCACGATTTCGGCTTAGCTTGGTTTGAACAAGTCCAAGACGGTGGCGAGCGGAAATTCACTCGTCATAACATCATGGGGTCGAAGCCGCAGGATAATTCCTATGGTCTCGTTTTCAGCGAACTTCACTCAGTCAACTTGGCCGATATCGATGGCGATGGCCTCAAGGATATCATCACAGGCAAAACCTATTACTCCCATCACAAGGCGAGCCCAATGTGGGACGCTGGCGCGGTGGTCTATTGGTTCAAATTAGTTCGCGGACCAGACGGTGTCGATTGGGTGCCCTTCAAAGCGGCCGATGAAGCGGGTATCGGTCGACAGATTGGTCTCTACGACCTCAATCAAGACGGACTGCTCGACATCACCGTCGGCGGCATGAAAGGCGCTCATGCCCTATTCCATCAACGAACCAAAGTTGGCGAAGAAGCATGGCTGGCCGCACAACCTGTGCGTCAAGTCGTCAAACCGGTTTCGAAAGACAAAGCGATGCTCTTCGAAGGGGAAAAGCTCAAGGTGCTCGCAGTCTCAGACGGTTCTGCGAGCGAACAAGGTATGGGAGGGTTTGCCGCTGATCGCTGGAGCAGCGATTCTCAACTTTGGTGGACCGGCTGCAAAGTCGGTTCGACGTTGGATTTGGAATTGCCAGTAAATGCTGCTGGTAAGTTCGATTTGCTGATGGCATTTACCAAAGCTCGAGACTACGGCGTTGTACAGGTGAGCCTCGATGGCGTGAAACTTGGCAAGCCCATCGATTTGTTTAACGAACCCAACGTGATCTCGACAGGTGTCGTGCGAATCGGGACGGCCGAATTCAAAGCCGGCCCACAAAAACTAACCTTCGAGGTGGTCGGTAAAAACGCCGCATCGGTTGGCTTTATGGTCGGTATCGATAGCGTCCAATTGGGCGTCGATCATGGTGATGCACCGAAGTCCAAAGCCGGCAAAGCGCTCAATCTCGATTTCGAGAAAGGGACACTCGAGGATTGGACCGCCACTGGTGACGCCTTTGCTGGTCAGCCAATTCAAGGTGATGCCGTGGCTGCTCGACGACAAGACATGAAAAGCGAGCATGAAGGTGAGTATTGGGTTGGAACGTACGAGAAATCGGGTGACAAACCAACGGGAACTTTGACATCGGCTCCATTCGTCGCCGACAAGCCATTCGCGTCCTATCTAATCGCCGGCGGAAGCGATAATTCCATTCGGGTCGAATTGGTGGACGTGCAAAGCGACAAAGTCATTCATCGCTCTTCGGGGCGGATCAGCGAAAATATGCGACAGGTGGTTGTCGATCTTGCAAGCAGCCAGGGCAAGGAGCTGTTAGTACGGTTGGTCGACGAAGGCACAGGCGGCTGGGGGCACCTCAACTTCGACGGCTTCCGATTGCATTCGATTCAACCAGGACCTATCTCCAAAACCGAAGTTCCAGCGGTCTTGGACCAGTATCCCTTCGAAGGCTTGAACGCAGAGGCGGCAGTTAAGGCGATGAAATTGCCGGACGCCTTCCAAGCAATCGTGGGGGCGACCGAGCCTGATGTCAAACAGCCTATCGCTATGGCCATCGACGATCGCGGTCGTGTCTGGATCGCAGAAGCCTACGAGTATCCGCGTCGAGCCGAAGAAGGAAAAGGACGCGACCGAATCCTTGTTTTCGAAGACACCGATGGCAACGGCAGTCTGGACAAACGTAAAGTCTTTGCCGAAGGCTTGAATCTTGTTAGCGGGCTCGAGGTTGGTTTTGGCGGCGTATGGGTCGGTGCGGCTCCTTACTTAATGTTCATCGCGGACGCCAACGGTGACGATGTTGCAGATGGTGCACCAAAAATCTTGTTGGATGGTTGGGGGTACCAGGACACGCACGAGACGCTCAACACATTCATTTGGGGACCGGATGGTTGGCTTTATGGTTGCCATGGTGTCTTCACGCACTCTCGCGTTGGCAAGCCAGGTTCGCCGGACAAAGATCGCCAGGGAGTCAACGCTGCCATTTGGCGTTATCATCCGACGCGACATGTTTTTGAAGTGTTCGCGCACGGAACGAGCAACCCATGGGGCGTCGATTTTAACGACCGTGGCCAAGCGTTTCTCACCTCCTGTGTCATCCCTCACTTGTATCACATCATCCAGGGGGCACGTTACGAGCGACAAGGGGGCGTGCACTTCAACCCTTACACTTACGACGACATCAAAACCATCGCCGACCATCGCCATTACATCGGTGCGACACCACACAGCGGGAACGGCAAGTCCGACGAGGCGGGCGGTGGGCACGCGCATGCGGGCGCGATGATTTACTTGGGCGGAGCTTGGCCTGAGAACTACCGCGATCGCATTTTCATGAATAATATCCATGGTCAACGACTCAACGTCGATATCCTCAAGCAAAAAGGATCGGGCTATGTCGGAAGTCACTCGCCTGACTTTTTGCTAACAGGGGACAAGGCTTCGCAGATCCTCAATCTGAGATATGGACCGGACGGCCAAGCTTGGATGATCGACTGGTACGACATGCAAGCCTGCCACTTGACCGAACCGGGCAAGCATGATCGCAGCAATGGACGCATCTACAAGATCGTTTATGGCGACATGAAGAAGTCGAGCGTCAATCTCGGAACTGCGTCCGATATTGAGTTGGTCAAGCATACCAAGAATCCAAACGACTGGTTCGTTCGGCATAGTCGGCGACTTCTTCAAGAGCGTTCCGCCGCTGGCAAAGTCAGCGAGGAAGCCGTTGCACTCTTGAAAAAGATGGTCAAGGAAGAAGTCGAGGAAACACGACGGCTTCGAGCCGCATGGGCATTGGCCGCCATGGAAAAATTGGACGAAGCAACCTGCGAAGGAATGCTGGCGGACAAGAACGAATTCGTACGTGGTTGGGGCATCCAATTGGGGCTCGATTCCAAGCTGGTTAAGAACGCAGTCAGCCCGAGCAAGTTGGCAAAACTAGCGGCAGCAGAAAAGTCGCAAGTGACACGCCTTTATTTGGCATCAGCGGCACAGCGAATCCCGACTGAACAGCGTTGGGAGCTTGTGCAAAGCTTGTTGGCCAATGCTGCGGACGCAAACGATCACAACCTGCCGTTGATGATCTGGTATGCCGCCGAACCGCTTGCCGAAAAGGATGCCGAGCGAGCTCTTGCGGTCGGACTATCCGCTTCCGCGACTATCCCGATGATTCGCAACAACATGTTGCGCCGAATCGGTGCAACGAACAATGAGCAGTCGTTGGCTACATTGGTTCGGGGACTTGGCAAGGCCGAGACAGAAGAAGGTCAAGGAGCTTTTTTGGAAGCGATTCGTATTTCGTTGGCTGGCCGCCGCAAAGTCGATCCGCCCAAGGAATGGGATGCGGTTTACCTGAAACTTTCGAAGGGTTCCGCCACGATTCAACGGCTTGCTCAAGCCTTGGGTGTAACGTTTGGCAACGAAGCCGCTTTGGCTTCGGTTCGTGCGATTGTCGAGTCGAGCAAAGCGACGACCGAAGCTCGGACGGCTGGGATTGCAACGCTTCTTGGAGCCAAAGACCCCAAGCTCGCGCCAGTGCTTCAGTCGCTTCTCAAGGACAAAGGTCTGAGAGCCGCCGCGATTGCTGGCTTGGCTCAGTACGCCGATCCAAAAACGAGCGCTGAGATTTTATCGATCTACAGTGATCTGCCGCAAAACGAGAAGAGAGCAGCCCTCTCAACGCTTTCGTCCCGCGTCGAATATGCGCTGCCGATGCTCGAAGCGATCGCGGCTAAAAAGATCGTAGCGAGCGACCTGAGTGCGGACCTAGTTCGCCAACTGGAGTACCTCAAGAATGACAAAGTAAAGTCGCTGCTCGAGAAGAGTTGGGGCACGGTACGCGAATCGCCAGCCGAAAAGACCAAGCTGATCGAGGAATACAAAGCCTTGGTGCAATCGACCAAAGAGCCAAAGCCCGATTTGTCGCTGGGCCGAGCTGTCTTTGCAAAGACTTGCCAACAGTGTCACGTACTCTTTGCAACCGGTGGAAACATCGGCCCTGAACTGACCGGTTCCAACCGCGCCAACTTGGATTACCTTTTAAGCAATATCGTGGACCCTAGCTCCGTCATGGCCAAAGAGTACCAGCCGACGATTCTCAATTGCGATGGCCGGATCGTGACCGGCATCGTGAAAGCGGAGGACACCAAATCGGTTACCTTGCAAAAGGTGGACGCCGTCGAAGTCGTGCCGCTGGACGAAATCGAGGAACGGAAGCTTAGCGACAAATCGATGATGCCTGAGGATCAGTTGAAGCTCTTCAGCAAGCACGAGATTCGATCTTTGATCGCCTATCTAGGTAGCGACCGACAGCTCCCCATTTTGGCAACAGCCGCAAACGCTCCGGAGTTCTTTAACGGCAAGAATTTGTCGTATTGGCGAGGCAACGAGAAGTTGTGGAGTGTCGAAGGCACTGAGATCGTTGGCAAAACGACGGGGCTGGCCAAGAACGACTTTCTTGTCAGCGAATTTTCGGCAGGCGATTTCCATTTGAAGCTAGAGGTGAAACTCATCGGCAACGCGGGGAACAGTGGCATTCAATTCCGAAGCCAGCAAACCGCGGAGGGAATGATGGGCTATCAAGCCGACATTGGTCCTGGTTGGTGGGGCAAGCTCTACGAGGAAGAGGGCCGCGCATTGCTTTGGGATAAATCGGGGGAATCCAACGTTAAGAACGGAGAATGGAATGTCTATGAAGTCAAAGCGCAGGGGGCGAAGATTCAGACTTGGATCAATGGCCAACTGTGTGTCGACCTCGATGATCCGAAGGGTGCAAAGCGTGGCGTCTTGGCCTTGCAATTGCATTCGGGAGGACCGACCGAAGTGCGGTTCCGCAACTTGGAAATGAAGGTCCTTGAGTAGCGGCCAAGTACAATCTACTCCTCGTCACCCTCCCTCTGGGAGGGTCGAGCGAAGCGAGGGGAGGGTGAATCGTCAGGCGTAAGTACTCGGATACGGCCAGACCGATGCGCACTGGAGTTTGACGGATCAATGAGGCGTTGAACCAGGAAATCGCCGAGGGATTAGAAAGTCAGGGAAACGTTCTTAAGACAAAAGCCGACGAAGCTGAACCAAAGTTCGGTACACGTGTCTAGTGCTTCAACACGTTGGAATGCACCTGGCTGTTCGGGGGCTCTTAACACTAAAACCCGTTCAAGATTTGGCAATTGGAATCAAGTCCAACTCGATGTCACAAAAAAGAAGTTTGCAAGTTGATTTCCCGAAGATAGTTCGCACGGCGAAAGACCGGTTTGCTTTGGACCTCAAGGGAATTCACGGCGTGTCCCATTGGCAGCGGGTACGCGAAAATGGACATCGCATCGCAAAGCGAACTGGAGTCGAACCGGTTCTCGTTGACCTCTTCGCATATTTGCACGATTGCTGTCGAGAAGATGATTGTTCTGACCCAGGGCACGGAGAGCGTGCGGCCGAATTCGTTCAGACTCTACGTGGTTCCATGCTTGATCTAGAAGATGATACGTTTCAGATCCTCTTCGAAGCCATTCGCGACCATGAGCTAGGGATGACAAGTGGGGACAGCCTTAAGCGTACGTGTTGGGATGCCGATCGACTGGATTTGGGGCGAGTCATGAAACGTCCGAACGCCAAATTCCTTGGGACGGAGTTTGCTAAACGCCCAGATACGATCGAATGGGCTTATCGCAGAAGTCGTCCGACATGATCATCCCGACTTCGTACTGGGTAGATTCCTCCTGCTTGGCGGTAACCACGTCACCGAATGATCTAAAGGATTTTGGTTTTCGTGTGGTTCGAGTCTTTCGTGGTTAACTCATTTTTGACGCTTTGAGAGTAGTGGCTGACCAGCAAGGAAGGAGTAACAGTTGCTCAAGTCCCTTGTGACTTTAGGCCAAACCGTTAGAAATAGGCGGTTTTGATTAGTCTCTGGACCTCCCTACATTTCCAATGCCTTCGGATTGAATATGAGAATTGCCGGTATCAACTTCGACCACTTTCACATGGGTGATTTGCTTCGGTACGCCTTTGACCATCCAAGGGCTGAGATCGTAGGGATTTGCGATGAACAGCCGGAACGAATGCACTCGGCGGCCAACAACTTCAACATCCCTAGCCATCGCATCTACACAGACTACCGCCAATGCCTGGAAGAGGCGAAGCCCGACTTGGTGATACTTTGCCCAGCTACCGCAAAACATGCCGAATGGGTCGAAAGAGTCGCCCCATTCAATGTTCATATTTTGGTCGAAAAGCCATTTGCCGCGTCACTCGCGGAATCAGATCGAATGATTAATGCAGTCAAAGCATCGGGGAAAAAGCTTGTTATCAATTGGCCGCTCGTTTGGGTTCCGGCGCATCGCACCGCCAAACGTTTGATCGACGAGGGAGTCATTGGGCGCGTCATCGAAGTGCGGCATTATGGAGGCAACCGTGGCCCGCTCTATCATCTGGCTGATAAAGTCGAAGTTACCGAAGCAGAGGTTGAAGCGAAGAAACCAGAGAGCTGGTTTTACAAGAAATCGCATGGCGGAGGATCTTTATTGGATTACATGGGATATGGTTCGACGCTAGGAACTTGGTACCATCACGGAAAAGTTCCGATCGAAGTCACAACGGTTGTGAATGAAACTCCTGGAATCGAAGTCGACGAACATAGCATCACCATTGCTCGTTACGAAACTGGGTTGTCCAAGATTGAGACCCGCTGGGGTACCTTCACGGATCCGTGGGTCACTCAAACACAGCCCAAATGCGGTTTCGAGTTGATCGGTACCGATGGTACTATCAGTAGCTACGACTACGAGAATACGATCACCCTTCAAACTCGGCAGCGCCCTGAAGCACACTTGATTCCTGTCGATCCGTTGGTTCCACCCTATCAAAACCCCGTGCAATATTTCATCCATTGTTTGGAGACAGGCGAGCCGATCACAGGTCCATTGTCGCTAGAGATCAGCCGCATCGGGCAGCAAATCGTCGACACGGCTGTCATCAGCGCACGTGAGAAGAGAACGGTGCGAACGGTTTCCCATCCGGCCGATTGAATGGACAGGCGTGCTGAATGTTGGCATGCAGCTGAGTAAGACCACGCTCCGGCGTGTCAAACCGGAGCGGGTAGGGCTGCGATTCAATCGCGAATGCGATGGCAGTTTTTAGCCTGGGATACGTTCGCAACGGGAACGCAGCCCCAGGTAAAATGCCCCACCTGATACAGAGCTCTGAAGGAGCGACACTGGTCGAAAAGTCCCAATTCCATTTGATGTTGTTTAACGTGCTCCTTACGCACCATCTGGGAATGCCGTCGCTTCGCGACTCTCGCCAAATTGGTGCTACACGTTCCACGGATTTCATCCGTGGCTATCAAATGACACTGCTCCGCAGTTGAAGCCAAGCAGCGGCAGAATCACATGACACAACCATGACACAACCTCTTCCAACAGCTCCTGGCCACCAAAACTCGCACCAGTCACTCACCTCGCTCCGGTCACCCGAACGTCACCCAAACCGGTGCGAGTTTGGAATCTGAAACGAATAGAAACTTTGAAACCGCCAAAGTCGACGTCTGCGCCTCCCGCCTTCGTTACTTTCAATTCGGACCAGAAACTTACCACTTGACATTGTCACCTCCAAACTGCTATTGTAACTGAATCAGATACGAATTGAGCAGATGATATGGATACCAGTTTTACAGTCGCAGCGCAAGTGTTGGGCTATCTCGCTTGGCGGGAGAGCAACGGCAACGCATGGGTTTCGTCCGAGGAACTGGGCGAAAGTATTAGCACCCACTCCGTCGTCGTGCGACGTGTCATTTCCAAGCTTCGAGCGTGTGGGCTAATTGAAACTCGGCGAGGCGCCTCTGGCGGCAGTCGACTGGCACGGCCAGCGCATTCGATTCACCTCGCGGACGTTTTCGATGCCGTCATGGCTCCCGATGCATCGATGATCAATTTTGGCTCGCATGAGAACGGCAAATGCCAAATCGGGCAGCACATCGAGGACGTTTTACGAGAGGTCGTCGCTGAATCGGAACAGGTCTTTCGGAAAAAACTTCGCCAAACCTCGATCGCCGAATTTTCCAAGAAAGTCCTCGATCGATTGAATAAGGAGGGC
The DNA here is from genome assembly GCA_031424235.1 of Pirellula sp. GTDB lineage: Bacteria > Planctomycetota > Planctomycetia > Pirellulales > Pirellulaceae > JBKCUI01. Next base: position 13,149 of record JANPHB010000032.1, on the reverse strand, counting down.
AAGTGCAAACCTCCGTAACCGAACTCAATCAGAACAATCGCTAAGGCAAATCCTTCACGAACACCCACAATCGAAAACAAAGGAAATACAAAAATGTCCAGCTCTGAGCAAACGAACATGTCAAACGCCACTCGTGCGATACAACAAACACTGCGATGGTGGCCTGCCGCCTTGCTCATCCTGTCGATGGTTTTGCTGCGCAAACTACCTGACATGTTTGAGTCCCCCAGCTTGGGAATATTCATGCTCGGTTTTATGGGACCAGCGGGCTTGGGAATTTTGGTCTTGCTTTGGTGGGTTTTTGCGAGCCGAGCTGACTGGAAGGAAAAGCTCATCGGCTTTTTTGCCGTTGCCCTGATTGGGTTCGTCGCGATCACACTCTGTCACTTCTCCATGCAAGGGATGGGTATGTTGATTTTTCAGATTCCCTATGGGACAGCTGCCTTTGCCATTCCATTGATCCTATTGGCAAATCGTCCGTCGATTCGATTGCCAATCGCGCTTGTGGGATCGGTCATTGGATTTGGATATTGGGATTTGTTGCAATCGCATGGGGTTTCCGGAAAGTTTGTTTCGGACCTTTCTTGGCGTTGGGAGTCGACAGCCGAAGAAAACTACCTCAAGAGCCGTGCCAAAAAGGAAACGCTGAGCACGACATTGAATGAGCCAGCGGTCACTCTTGCATCCGCGGCCTGGCCAAGTTTTCGTGGCTCGTCGCGCGATGGCAAGCTGCTTGGACTTTCGCTCAACGAAGATTGGAAGGCTTCGCCGCCGAAGCTGATTTGGAAAACGCAGATTGGGCCAGGCTGGTCTTCGTTCTCGGTTGCTGAAAATCGACTCTTCACGCAAGAACAACGGGGCGAGAAAGAAGCCGTCGTTTGTTTGGACGCAAAAACAGGTCAGACCGTTTGGGAGTATGAATATGTCAGTCGCTTTTGGGAGTCCGTCGCAGGTGCAGGCCCCCGAGCCACTCCTACCATTGCCGACGAGGGGCTATTTTCGCTAGGCGCAAACGGCATTCTAACTTGCCTCAACGCAAGCACTGGTGCCAAAACTTGGGAACGTGACATCCAAGTTGATTCGAAGCGAAAGCCACCGATGTGGGGATTCTCGTCGTCACCTTTGGTTACCGAAGGGGTGGTCGTCGTCCATGCCGGCAGCGGCGCGAAAGAGGAAGGAGTTCTGCTCGGCTATGACGCAACCACTGGCGAACCCCGCTGGTCCATCCCGTCCGGTAGCCACAGCTACAGTTCTGCTCAGACCGCAAACTTAGAGGGAGTCTCCGGCGTCCTCATGGAAACCAATGCAGGCCTTCAGTTCATCAATGCCAAGGATGGTGCCACAATTTGGCAATTCGATTCACCAACCCAAAACTATCGAACGTTGCAGCCCTTGGTTCTCGGCAATTCCATTCTGCTGGCAAACAGTTTAGGCGAGGGAACGAAGCGACTTTCGGTAACACGCGAGGGAGAGTCGTGGTCCGTCAAAGAGCAATGGACCTCGAGCGACATGAAGCCCGACTTCAATGACTTTGTCGAGCACCAAGGAAGCCTATATGGCTTCGACGGAAACATTTTCGCTTGCGTCGATTTAGCCACTGGCAAACGTCAGTGGAAGAAAGGACGTTATGGCAATGGCCAAGTTCTCTTGCTGTGCGACGCGGGCCAAATGCTCGTGACATCGGAAAAGGGCGAATTGGTTCTCTTGAAGGCGGACTCGACCAAAATGGTGGAGCTTGCCAAGTTTCAAGCCATCGAGGGCAAGACATGGAACCACTCTGTCGTCGTCGGAAACGTAGTGTTTATCCGCAACGCCGAAGAGGCAGCCTGCTACGAATTACCGACACGTTAACATCACTCGAAATGGAGTTGACCGTCCAGTCAAAAACGAGTTAACCACGAAAGACTCGAACCACACGAAAAATGAAATCCTTGAAAATCATACGGTGAATTGAGTACCGTCAAGTGGGAGCCACTTGGCAATGTATATTGGTCTGCTCCACTCATCATCCTGTCTTCTTTTCGTGTCTTTCGTGGTTACTTAACTCGCGGCCCCCAGTTTCCATCAAAGAAATTCCAAGGTTGCGGATCGGAATCGATCCGACACCTGAACATTGGGACACATCGGATTATGTGTTGGGTAAATTCGCCGCGATGACTTTACCTGCGGACTCCGTCGTAGACATTGAGGGACACAGCGCATTTATGTTGCATCTCATTAACAGATTCGATAGCGACAAAAAAAGCACGCCAGAGCACTCAAGATTCGCGAAACGGCATTCCAATTTTGTCGGGAAGCAAATCATAATCCAAATGGAGCTGGATTTGCCGTAGCTCCGCGACTTATGCCGCTCCTTCAGAGCTCAGAAACCGTTGTGACGCATGACCTGGGGTTTCGTTCGCAGGGCGAACTTCACCCCCAGGCTGAAAATTGCCATCGCGTTCGCGATTCTAACGCATTGAGCATCTTTTGCATGGACGTTTGGTTGCCAAGCCATCGCATTCGCGATTTGATCGACTAACTAATCAACGACGACAATCGAACAGGGCCTTCGATTTGCGAAAGTACAAAGGGCACGGTGATTGTCGCATTGGGACGTTTGCTGGTGCACTCGACTTGCCAGCCGATCGAGATCAAGTTGCCTTGGACACTGATCGGACCTCGAGGTATTTGACACTGGAAGCTCCGTTCGCCACTCTTTGCGTCCGGAGTCCATTCTTCTTCGAACACAATATCCAAGTCGTCCGTTCCTTTGCCCGATGTCTGCCACGAAACTTCTAATTCAATTTTGCTCGGAACCGAATCGAAATCCCAAACGACCAATGCTTTGAGCCATTCGCCTGGACGGATGACGGATGCTTCGAGCTTGATTTGGAGCGACATGTTATTGGCTTTTGATGCAGAGTTGGCTACTGAGTGATCATGCGAACAATGGGTGTGTCGCGGAATTTGCCGACGCTCATGTTGGCGCCTCCGATGATGGCAAAGGCTTTGTCCGAGATCGGAACAATTCGGTGAAAGAATCGCCCGGTCGGGATTTGGCCAATGATCTCCCAACCATTCTTGCTATCGTTGAATCGCTGGATCGCCCCATCAACGGTGCATATAACAAGTTGGTCGCCAACCTCGGCTGCTGCCGTTCCAAAGCCCGTCAGCGGCACGCCTGCAATAGGTGAAACGGTGGTCCAGCTATTTGATTTTGGATCGTAGATGCAGGTTTCGGTGGTCGTTTCTGTGTTTTCATTCATACCGCCAATGACGAAAACGCGATCCTTGTGAGCTGCAACCGCAACCGCGCGACGCTGGAATGGAGGAGCAGCAATCGGTTCCCAGCCTTTCTTTGTGTTTTCGAGAGGGAGCCGCCAAGCCGTTTTGTGCCACTCGGTTTCTTCCGAATTCCCTTTCATGTTCCATCCACCGATGGCGTATAGATAACCATTCAAAACTATAGCATCCATCGAGGATCGTGGCTCCGGCAAACTGGGCAGGTCAGACCACTTGCCTGCTGCGAGATCGTATTGTTGAACGTTGGATTGGGAAACCAAATTGCCCTTCTCTCCTTTTGCATTCGTCGCTGTAAAGCCGCCAACGAGAATGACGCTGGTTCCGTGTGATACCAACGCGTTCCCCTGGACTCTCGCTCCTTCAGTAATCGCTTCCCATCCTTTGTTGTTCTTCAGGTCGAGACGAACGAGCTTGTTGAACTGTTGGTCGTTGGAATAGGAATGGGCACCGCCTGTGTTTCCACCGTAGGCGTAAATCGCATCCTTGTAGTGCGTCGCGCCGAAACTAGTGATGGCTTCTGGCAATGCGCCTAAGGATTCTTTTTCCTCAGGGACTAAAGAAGCGACCTTCAAATTGGGCACAATGAAGCTTGCGGTGGTGTAGTGCGTTACTGCTTGATAATCCACACCATCAAGCTTGCCGGGGGTCTCGTCGGTCTCAAGGCAACGCACTGCGTAAACGCCAGGAACGAGAGCGTCGGCTGACGCTGTGCCGCTGTTATCGGTCTTGAGGGTGCGATGATTTTCGCTGGAATACAGTTCGATCTCAAAGCCCTTGACTGGCTGTCCATTTTTCGAGAGAGCAATTTCTAGTTTCTGGCCATCAAAAGTTGGGCGAACAACGAGCCCCTCTGTTTCCATGTGAACACTGTCTCTGTCCTCCATACCGATTCGTTCGCAAGTGACGCTTAGTGCGGTGTAGATCAGCAGTTTCTTTTCATCGGTGCCACGCACGCCGTAAGTGTGATTCAAACGCCAAGCTGTTGCGCTTTTTGAGGTGGCGACTAGAACTTTTTGGTCATCCGAAAATGCAAGCGACTCTGTCTGCGATTCCTTGTCCGCTCGAAACGCTTGGAGTTTGATGCCTGCGAGTTTCTGAAGGAGTTTTGGGTTGTCCGGTTGTGGGCCTTCGCTGAAATACAGCTGAACCGTCGACCCGCTTTCGTCTTGTGGGACTAGCCAGAGAAAGTGCCCAAGTGCAGCATTTCCAAAAAAGACGCAAAGAGCAAGTGAAAACACACCGACCGAGACCCGATTTACCAACATGCTGAAACCCTATTTCGAGAACGCAAAAGACTCGAGAGGAATCGTGATTGACTACACAAAAATATCCAATCTTGGCGTGAACTCGGATTGGTGTTCTGGAATCAGTATAGCGAATGCAAGCCCGGGGATATATGGAGACTTCCCACTTTCCTAGCGCCGTGTGGGCTTGGAGGCGGTCTCACTTTGTTTTTGGAATTGCTTGGAGTGCGAGGCTCCTGCCGAGCTTGATGCGTAAGTGGCTCGGCAGGTGCCTCGCCCTCCCGATTTCCCCCTAGCGCTCGTTTATTACCAGAGTGGTCCTTTATTACGTAAAAAAACGGGGGACATTACTCCCCCGTTTTGTGTTCCAAAAAACTAGCCAATGGCCAAAACTAAACGTTTTCGCCTGGCTTCGGTTCGATGCGAGGCATGGATTCGACGACTTTGTCAATCAATCCGTACGCACAAGCCTCTTCTGGATCCATGAATCGGTCCCGGTCGGTATCCTTCTCGATTTGGTCGAGCCCTTGTCCGCAGTGGTGGATCAGGATTTCGTTGAGCTTGCGTTTGGTGCGTTGGAATTCTTTCAAGTGGATTGAGATTTCCTCAGCGGTTCCCTGCATTCCAGCCAAAGGTTGGTGGATCATGATTCGGGAATTCGGCAGCGAATATCGCTTGCCCTTGGCACCCGCCGTTAAGAGAACGGCACCCATCGAAGCCGCTTGGCCGATGCAATAGGTCGCGACGTCGCAAGAAACGAATTGCATTGTGTCATAAATCGCCATGCCGGCGCTTACGCTGCCGCCAGGGCTATTGATGTACATATGGATGTCTGCTTTTGGATCGTCCGATTGCAGAAACAGCATCTGAGCGACCAGAGCGTTGGCGATTTCGTCATCCACTTGCGAACCCAGGAATATGATTCGATCCTTGAGCAAGCGGCTGTAGATATCGTAAACGCGTTCTTCTCGTCCGCTTTTTTCGATGACGTATGGAATCAGTGGCATTTAATCTATGGCTCCAAGTTGGTGTGCGTTAGGAATTCTCTTCGTCGCCAGATGGCGTCTTGGTCAAGATCTTGTCGACCAACCCGTATTCCATGGCCTGATTTGCCGTAAGGAAAAAATCACGATCTGTATCCAAAGCGATCTGATCAGCAGACTTGCCTGTATGTTTGGCAAGAATATCGTTGAGTTGGGATCGCATCCTGAGGATTTCCCTAGCTTGGATTTCGATGTCTGAGATCTGGCCACGGACGCCACCGTGTGGCTGGTGCACCATCACAGAGCTGTTCGGTAGGCAGTAGCGTTTGCCCGTCGTTCCACCGGCCAGCAGAACCGCAGCTCCGCTCGCTGCCTGTCCGACGCAGTAGGTCGCAACTGGGCAGGAGAGCATCTGCATGGTGTCGTAGATCGCGAGCGTCGAAACGACTTCGCCACCAGGCGAATTGATGTAGAAATGAATGTCCTTGCGTCGCTGTTCGCTTTGCAAGTACAGCAATTTCATGATGACATCGTTTGCATTGCCGGCGTAAATTTCGCCTTGGAGGAAAACGATGCGGTTTTCCAAGAGCAAATCGCCAAGGGTCATTTGCCGTTGGCGTTGATAGCTTTGGTACGCTTGCGAGTCATAGACCGGCGGCATTTTCGAAAAGTGATTCAATTGTTGCCTTCCCATACTTTCGAGTTCGTTACTTCGATGTGTACATCTTTCCGATTGCTCACTTTTTGACAAGGCCACAACATAGAATCTTTGCCCTCATTCCAGGCTTCAATGCCCTCAAAGAATCGCTTGGGACTATGGCAAAACGCTAGCATTCGACTTAGAATTCCAAGGCGGTTCGTTAGATTCCAGCGAGAGTGATTGCCGATAGACGGTTGGCGGTCGCGATCCACAAAATCAAGTCCATTCAGCTTAGAAGGCTCTAGATTGTCTACCCCAACTCAAATCCAGGCATCTTTGGAACGCATTCAAAAGGCTCAATCGGAAGGACTACTTAGCCTCGGAGCTGTGGAAAATATTCGGTGCTGGCTGACCCAGGATCGCTATGCCACCTATCTTCCGCAAGTTATCGAGCATATCGATTCCGGCAAATGGCAGGCGCTCGATGACGCGTTTTGGACGGTGATTCCGTTTGGGACCGGTGGCCGACGTGGTCGCATGTACGAAATCGGGTCAAACGCAATCAACGATCGAACGATTGGTGAGAGCGCCCAAGGGCTAGCCGATTACATTCTACAAATGCCCGTCGCCCCAGCCAATTTGTCTTGCGCGATCGCTTACGACACCCGCCACAAATCTCGCCACTTTGCGGAACTGTGCGCTTCGATCATGGTCGCCAACGGCTTTCAAGTTTATTTCTTGGACGACTACCGTGCCACCCCGCAACTCTCATTTGCGGTACGCGAAAAGAAATGCGCTTGCGGGATCATGGTCACCGCTTCGCATAATCCTCCGAGCGACAACGCCGTCAAAGTCTACTGGTCCACCGGCGGCCAGATTCTGCCACCCCATGACTCCGCCATTATCGATCGGGTGATGAACGTCCAGCAGATCAAGACGGTTCCATTCCAAGAGGCCCTGGGAGCCGGCAAAGTTTCCATCGTGACTCAAGAGATTGACCGCAAGTATCTCGCTGCCGCGGTTCAGTACGCTTGGTCAGGCTCTCGCGATGTCAAAATTCTCTATTCGCCCCTTCATGGCGTCGGAGGCTTCGCGGTTCCGCCGTTGCTCAATGCTGCTGGGTTCCAAGATGTGATCGTCTATGGCCCGCATGCGACGCCAGACGGCGATTTTCCCAACGTACCTGGCCACGTTAGCAACCCAGAAAACACGGCCGTCTTCTCAGCCATCATCGAGGATGCAAAAGCCAAGCACGCGGACTTGATCCTGGCGACAGACCCAGACTGCGACCGAATGGGATGCGCTTGTCCATTGACCACCGAACCCAACAGCCCCTGGGCCACCATCAATGGCAACCAATTGGGGGCACTGCTAACCGATTTTGTGCTCGGCAAAATGAAACCGCTCGGGCAAGTGACCGACAAGACCTATGTGATCAAGACGCTGGTCACCACCGACTTGACCCGAAAGATTGCCGAAAGCTACGGCGCGCGATGCGAAGGGAACATCCACGTCGGCTTCAAATGGATCGCTGGCTTGATGGATGAGCTTGGACCTGACGATTTTGCATTCGGGACCGAAGAGTCCCACGGCTACTTGATCGGCCAATACTGCCGCGATAAAGATGGCGCCGTCGCATGTCTTCTGATGTGCCAGCTAGCTGCTGACATGAAAGCCAAGGGACAGACGATGCACCAGCGGCTCGACGAGCTGCAAATCCAACACGGCTGCCACCTCGAGGATTTGATCAACGTCCAAATGGAAGGTAGCGAAGGGATGGCCAACATGAAAAAGTTAATGCAATCTCTGCGAGACAATCCACCCGCAGAAATGGGTGGCCTCAAAGTGGTTGCCGTGCGGGACTACGGCAATTTGACTCGGAATTTTGTGGGTGGGGAAATCGAACCCATCGTTGCGCCGAAGAGCAACATGCTGATTTTGGATCTTGCGTTGCCTCAAGAATCGACGCCATCCGGCAATGCCATCGCCGTTCGACCTTCTGGCACCGAGCCCAAGGTGAAATTCTATATGTTTGGTATCGAACCGGTCCAAGGCAAATCGGGACTTGCCGAAGCCAAGCAATCGGTAAATGAGCGCATTTCCAAAATGAAATCGGATGCAAAACACTTGGCCTAAGCAGCGTTTTGTCCGGCTCGGGCTGGTCCCGACCGGACACCGCTTTGGTGTTCTAATGGGCTTCAATGTGAAAATGATAACTCCACATCTTTTTGACTAATCTCCCGTCGCCCCTTGTAGCCTTCGAGGGGAGAGAGACCGGTTTAGGCACCCTCCCGCTGGGAGGGTCGAGCGTAGCGAGGGGAGGGTGAAGTGCCAACAACTATTGCACAAGTCAGTTCACCCTCCCCGGGCCAAAGGCCCGACCCTCCCAGAGGGAGGGTGACTTTAAATCCCTGTAAAACAAACCGGGGCTAGCGTCCAAAGGCACTCGCTGTCGATTGTGTTTTAATAGCGGCAGGGCGCGAGCCCTCCAGTTTCGCGACATTTGCGGGACACTCACCGGACGGCTTGCGCCGTTCCGCTAACAAATAGAGTACCGTTTGGCTAGCGCCCAACGGCTAATGGACAGCAAGCACGGCGTTACTTACCGCTGAGTGCATTTTCATACACTTTAAGGACCTGCAGGAAAATCATGAAGATTGCAGTGATGATCATGGCTGCGATAAACATCGCGATAGCGAAGCCCGCCATAATCGCGAATTGCTTCAACGCTAGTTGGGCCTTTTCTCGGTAGACCACCGCCATGCGTTCCAAAGATTCGCTGTCCGATCCGCTCATCTCGCCTACCTCGACGCTTTGAATAAACTCCTCCGGCAGCAGCTTGGGTGCATCCAACGCTTCAGAAAACGACTTCCCCTTGACGATCGCCGCTATCGTCTTTTCAAGCCCGGAAATGTAATAGTAGTTTCCCGTGCTCAGCAAGGCATCGCGGACGCTTCTTTTCGCATCCACCCCAGCCCCCAGCATCATCGATAACGTCATCGACAACCTGGACAAAGCGGTCATGGTGAGAGCTGTTCCAATGACAGGTACATTTCGAACCAAGGGTACTATTGTTTTGTGACACCCAAACCAATTCTTCCAAATGCCCAGAGCCATAACAGCTAAAAAACCAGAAAACACCGCCGAGACACTCATGAAAATCAGCATGCCGGACACACCACGCAATCCGATACCGGTGAGATCAAACGCTTGATCTTGCGACGATCCTGCGGTGAAGAATCCGTTGACGAGGATCGCGATACACGCGATGACGAACGCAAGGAATAGCTCGATAACCGGGAATGTAATTTGCGAGATAAAAGCGCTTCGTGTTTGCTTGAGATCCTGATAGTAATCGGCCATCTCGCGAAATGTTCGGTCCATGCCTCCTGCATGCTCGCCCGCGTCGATCATCTTTACCAGCAACGACGGGAAGTAATAACCTTGTAAGCCCATCGACTCCGACAGAGTGTGTCCGTTGCGCAAAGCATCGATCATGTTCGTAGCGACTTCGCGATGGCGCGCCGTACCGGTCTTGGTCTCGAGGCCGAGTATTCGCAGCAAATCGACTCCCGATTTCAACCCCATCGACATCCTACGACAAAAGGCCTCAAGGGCTTTCAGGGAGATCCCGCCAAAAACCCGCTCCATACTTCGAACATTGGCAGACTTGTCGACGGGCTGACTCGATGCATTGGCTGGTATCGATGTGGAAGTCATGATTGGGCCGATAACCTGCAAGATTGGTTGTGTCTAACGTTCTACCCTAGGATACAACCATTGTGGCTCGCTTGCCCAGAGTTGGCCAGCAGCAAAAGAAAAAGTCGCACATCCTTGTCGACTAGAGTACCTCACGCTTCCTTCGCGGAGCGAAGGGCGACATTGTCGCTCGTCGCTCCGCGACGATTGCGTACGAACAAGGATAATCCCAAATGCTCGTGAGAACCCCAGTACGCCTACGGTTGACTGTTAAACGAGTCGCGTTCAGTAATGAGGCGGCTTGTCGTCCGCGAGCGACCTCGGCGAGCTGTCGCCGCCCAAACTGGAACGAATGTCCGATTTGGCTTGCTCAAGTTGACGGCAGAGAACATCGATTGTCTTTTGCTGTAAGACCAAAGCGGAGTTCAGATCTTCTACCGTCCTTTGCAAATGGGTGATGACAAATTCCAGTTCCTGCATACGTCTTTCAAGACGTTCAGGGCTCGGTGTACCAGCTTGGGATGCCATCGATTACTTTTTCATGATGAAGCTTTGAACGGACCAACCATCTTTTTCCGTACGGACCACTCCGCCGCTCGCGGTGAAGTAATGTTGGATCTTGGCGAAAGGTGGCAAATTGGCGCCATTTAGTTTTTGGACTTGAGGCTGCCCGCCATTTTTGGGTTTGAGGATTTTGTCCATGATCGTGGCCATCATGCTTCGCGACTGTGGCAGGAGTCCCTGTCGAAACAGTTCGTATTGCATTTCGAACGCACGATCGGATCGAGTGATTTGAACCATGCTCTTGCCCTCTCCGCCGTCCACATCTCCAAGCATCTCAACGACCTTGGCAACGTCAGATTCTTTCTCAAACAGACTCTTCATGGCGGGATTCTTGCCACGGCGAATCGCCTCTTTGATCGTTTCGACATCCGAAGCGAAAATGAAGTATTCGCCGAAAATCGTAATGGCCCATTTGTCGAGCAATGGCTCCTCTTCAGCGGATTTCTTTTTGGTGTCTTTTCCGCCACCGAAGTCGAGTTCAATTTCGGTATCAGGTTTGTTTTCAAAACTCCAAATTCGAGTTCCTTCAAAATCGATCGGCTTCGAATCAGGCTCTCCCTTTCCATATCGGTCCAGGACTTTCGGCAATTTCTTCGTTGGATCGTTTAGTTTGAGCACGACCATCGATTGCTTGCTGTCCGGTGAAATCGGCTTGACAATTTCTGTTACGACGTAGAGTTCCGTGGACAAATACGGCAGAACTTCTTTGAAAATATCGATCTGTGGACCTTGTGGATCGTCGCGAATTCCCTCGATCATCCCCTCGAATGTCCCTGGTCCGACCAAAGCATCGACGATGGTCTGGAACTTAGGGAACGCATCTTTGATGTTCCAAGAAAAGGACAAAACGGAAGCGGTCTCTTTACTGATCCACTCTGGCGTTTCCAATTTTTGCAAGTTGGGGAAATCCAGAATCTGAACAGCTTTGGCTGGCGGTTGTTTTGCAATCAAATAGCCATGATGGAAAAAGTCGAACGTGTCGGTCGAAATTTGAACATTCCCTGCTAAACATTCCAAATCGCCAAAACCTTCGCGATCTAAAATCAACAAGATGTCCGCTTGGTTTTTGATCGGCTTACCAGATATCGAGCGAAGGAGTTTGGCAAACCCGATTGGGCGAACAAAGTATTCAATCTCGGGATGGTCTCCTTCGTTTGGTACTTTGGCTTGGACACGTGTGTAAAGTTCCGAATCGGCTAGCGAGTCCTTTTTGGTGCCTCCCTGTGCGGCCAACATTTCGTTCATGGTTAACAAGTCATCGGTTGCGAGTAACTGATCCTTGGAAATACAGTAAAACGCCTCGTGCGCTCGTGTGTCTCCTGCAACTTTTGGCAATGTGTATTGGAATACTTTGACACCTGAGACGGTGATCGTATTTGCAACGGCATTTTTGGCTTTGAGTTCGGTTTCGACTCGCTTCAAGAAGCTCTCAGCTGGAACGGAACGGTTAACCACATCGATAATCATTGCGATGGAGAATGGTTTGTTCGCTTCCGCTGGTCGCGAAATCCATCCCAGGCTCGTTTGGCCACCTGATAGCTCTTTGATGTCTTCGATTTCTAGATTGAGCTGCCAGCCAGCTTCGCTGAACCTATCTTGAATTTCTTTGCGTTGGGTCGTCCAGAAATCCTTGAGTTGTGCGTCCTCTGCTAGCTTTCCAAGTTGAGTCTCATTCCATGCGGCAAGAAACGCCTCCGAATGGGGAAGCGAAAAAAGTGCTTGCGTGTCAGCAGGAAACAATTTGCTTGCTGGCAATGGCTTGTCCTGTCCCAACGCTGGAACCACAGTGAGGACAACGGCTGCGAATGCCGTTGCAATTCGGCACGACAATCCTGCGCGCCAAACGAACGAAAGAGGGAATATACTCATGCTTAGTCTTGGTCGGCTGTTGGAGGAGTAGATTGTGTGGTTGCAAGGAAGGGGCACCGATGGATTTCCTAGTTGCAAATTGATCGAGAAATTGAATAGTCAGCTTTTGCCAAACCGTGTATCGTATCGGAAATCGACAAGTCAGGGGAACCCTGTTTTCCTGGGTGCAACGTTCCAAAGAACACCAAATTCCATAGAAAACGCAGTCGCAAATGCCTAAAGACGAAGAAGTTCTGGTAATTCCAGCACAATTGCTAGACCAACTTGGGCCGTTTTCGGGGTTTCAGCCCAATGTCGACCGTTACCTTTCGACCATTTTGGACCGTGAAAATCAGTCGTTTCGCCCAAGAAGTCTTGTAGAAACGGATCCTTCGTTCAAACAGCTGATTCCGTACATCATTCTCGAATGCAGCGATGCTTCGGGAACCCGTATTTTTCAATACACCCGAGGCAAAGGGCAGGGCGAAAAACGGCTTCATGCGCTCCGCTCGATCGGCATTGGCGGCCATATTTCGGTTGAGGACGCGACCGGTGAAGATTGGTATCGAACTGGCATGCAGCGAGAACTGGACGAAGAAGTCTCCATCGAATGCAACGGCCAGCAGCGGATCGTGGGACTTATCTACGACGATTCGACCGAGGTTGGACGCGTCCATCTTGGCATCGTTCACATCATGCAGCTTTCGTCCTGCAAAGTCCAAACCCGCGAGGATCACCTTGAGGAAAGCGGCTTCCAAAGCGTCGAAACGATCAAGTCTGAGCTAGATCGACTAGAGAACTGGTCGCAGCTTTGCATCAAGCATCTGTACATGTAGTTGGTTTTGCGGCAAGGCATTGACTCGGGAGGGCGAGGCTCCTGCCGAGC
>JANPHB010000031.1:0-54399 GCA_031424235.1 Pirellula sp. | reverse complement strand
ACGAAACATCAACGCTGCGGGCGCTTGTTTTGCGAACTGCCCTACGATTTTTGCTATCATTGCCAGTCTCCTCGTGCGATGGAAAGGTTACCCTTTTCATCATACGCACCGATGGAATGACGGCTTTACAGGATTCATTGTCCTCATTCGCTTGGCAGGCACTTTGCATCCGTCTTGGCTAGCTGTCCGAAAGTGAAAGGAACGTAACTTGGGAATGCGGTTTTTTGGCACTCGTCCCCTGGCTCCGCCTGGGGACGTAATGCACCGGAGGCTCCTGCCTCCTGAGTTGTAAAAACATGGCTAACGCGAGGCGGAGCCTTTAGGGCTGTGCGTTCCAAGACAGAGCCTTGGAACGAGAGTAACACGGCAACAATTGAGGACAATTGTGCGACACTGCTTCGCCCTTTAGGCGAAGCTATCGATCGACTCAAAACTATTTGCGTCGTTTCTTGGCTACGATTTCCCCTTCCACATCCAATCCCAATTGACTGAACACAGCATCCACGGACGAAGTGTCCTTGGCTGGAACGATTTTTGCCGATTCTTCACCTTCACCAGAACCCGAACCTGACTTGCTGTTCAAGTAGTTGATGATCGTCAAGACGTCCAATGGATTGATGGACCGGTCGTTGTTTGGATCCGCCATCTTCTGGCCGATCGTATAGTATGTTCGGACTGGATCGTTCGATGGGAACGCTGGATATTCGTTCAGAACATTGACCACCACCAAAACATCCAGCGGGCTGATAAATCCGTCGCCGTCAACATCCAAAGGCGCTGGAATGTTGTGCAGCGGATTGCCACTGTCGCCAGAAACGACTGGAGGATCAAAGTTACCGAAGATCGGCAATCCTAGCTCGTCGCCAAACTCAGCAAACAAATCGTTCCCAAGCGGATCTGGACTGTAGGAGTCATAGACCAACGCAGGGTTCGGATTGGCTCGGTCGGATACCCAGAAGAAGTACTCGCCCGAATTGCGTGGAAGCGTTCCCTGTCGATCCTTGACCCACAATCCGATATCGTCAATTCCGTCGAGATTCAAATCCCCAGCAACTGGTCGGTCAGTGAAACCACTCAATCCGACAAATCGCTGGACATCGTCCGCAACTCTCCAAGTGAAGTCTGCATTGCCGTCCCGGTTCGTGTCAAACGTAAACGTATTGGTTGAGTTGTTGAACGCAGCCAGATCGTCTGATCCGTTGCCATCAAAGTCACCCACGATCGGCAATCCGTTGAAATTCGATGCAAATCTTTCTCCGAGATCGATCTGATTATTCCCGTTGGTATCGAGGTACCAGAACGATCCATCAAACAGACCGATTTCGTCGCCAGGATGAGCGGCATTGAAGTTGCCCGCGACTGGAATACCGTTGACTTGATATGCCCCTGGCATCAACGAACTGAAGTCCGCTACACCGTCGTCGTTGGTGTCGAGAACAAAGCTATAGTTGCCTGCAAACTTTCCGTAAGCACCAAGCTTGTCGTAACCGCTCGCGACTACCGCTCCAACCCGTGCGAAATTGCCCGCGAAGTGCGCGTCGACTAGCTGTCCGAATTGGAACACCAAGTCACGATTGGTTGAGTCGCCGTCGATGCCTTGCGGATCCCAAAGATTGTTTCCGTTGATATCAACATAAACGATTCCTTCGCTAACCACTCCAACTTCAGGGCGGCTGTCCACGGTAAATCGAGCTTTGAAGTCTCCGCCGGAGATACCGTTGCCCGAAGGAAGTACGCTTCCAGCCAGGCCTGGCGATTGCGCTTGCGACTCGCCATCCAGTGCGTTGTTCGCAGCATCCGCAATCGCATCATCCAACGTTAGCGTAAAGCGATCGTCAGGTAGCGGCTTGGAGAAGTTAAGCCTGACAACGACCGAAGTGTCGCTTTGGCTGACGACGGCTGCACTAGCGATCAAGATGTTGCCATTATGATCTCCCACTAACTGGTAGTTTCGAGGGTTGATTGCCAAACTTGGATCGATCGCCAAAAGATTGAATCCACCTGCAGATGCAGGGCTACCGGTGAAAGTCACTGTCATGAAGTTCACGGCCGGTGTTGGTCGTGGCGTAGGCTTGCCCCCGAATATCGAGTCACCGTTAGGCAACGTTACCGCACTCACAATAGCCGGAGTCGTATCGAGCATTAAGTCCAAGGCCGCTGGAGCGGATACATTGCCCGCAACATCTTCGGCGGTGATAAACAGATGGCGAACCCCATCCTTGCCGATCGAGGCGACCAAATCAGGTGAGTTCAAGCTTGTCGTCGACGTGATGTCCCATTCGCCGAGACTTTGTTCAGTGCCGCTCAATGGACGAGTCACTGTCTGGCCCAACAAAATGTCGTCCGCAGTAAACCCATTGTTTGTGCGATCGACAAACAAACGAATGATCGAGTTGGCTTCAGCACTGCCATACATGCTTGGCGTCACATCATTGGTGATGCGGTCCGCAAACGATGCGATAACGGACGCAATGCCACTGTCGCTGTCGGATTTCAATCCATCCGTTGTGCTAGTCGAATTGCCGAAGAAGGCAGGTGGAACCACCGTATCAATAATCACTTCCAACGCAACGCTTCTCTCACCGAAACCGGTTTGCTGCGGCGATGCTGGATCCACCATCTGAACACGGGCTGTCAAGAAATGTGATCCTTCCGACAGTACTGGCGTCGTGAATTGATAGACACCGGGGGAAACAAAGGTTGCAAACCCGATCGGTACTTGTGGTGCCGTGCCGGTTTGATTTCCCGGACCAGGCGAGGCTCCCTCGTCGAAGATCGCAATGCGATAGCCGGCCGTGCCTGTTGCCGCTTGGAATCCAATCGGAATCACTTCATCTGGAGGAGCCCCAGCACCGCTGTTACCAGGTAAATCATTCAGGAAGATTCCATCGTCGAGCCGGAACACCAGCGTCGGTGTGTTGTCGCGAGTGATGTTGTCAAATTGGCTTCGCCCGGTGTCGCTGTTCGCCAAGTCGCCAACTGGGTTGTCTAACAACTCAAGGTCCCGAGGTGTTGGTGGAACATAGTTTGCAACGGTAATATTGTACGTATTGACCGCATTGCCGTTTGCAAAGACTCGCAAGTAGTACGTCTGACCAGCAACCGCAGGGATACGAACGCGTTCGTCATTGGAAGCGTCATTATTACCGAAGCCACTGACCACGTTGCCTGCTGCATCGGTCACAGCGATATCCAAATTGCCCGCGTTTGGCAATCCAGGTCGGCCGCTACCGACCGTTGCAACTTGACGGAAGTAAACTTGGAAATCAAGCACGCCTGTCTTCTCAGCTACAACGCGATACCAGTCTTCGTCGGCCGGGAAACCAAACGCTGGATCCAATCCAGGATTGATCGTTGGGTCAACGTTGATGGCCGAGTTGGCACCGAGATAGGTGGCCAAGGTTCGAGCATTGTTGAATTCGAACGGGTCGTTCTTAAAGACAACCACATCGCCACCCGCACCAGCGATCGGTTGTGCCGTTTCAATACCAGAATAGGAAACGATCAACGGTTCGGCATTGCCTGGTCCAACGGACATTGCTCCCGAGTCGGTCGTGGTCCCTTGTTCGAGGAGAATCAAATCGCCGGTACCGAGGTCAACTACACCGAGTCGATCGCCCGTCGAGCCAGCTCCACCATCGACGTCGACTCGCAGGCTATTCACATTCGCATCGGTTCCGAGGGAATCGGCCCATTGAACACGAATCGTATCGTTGCCAGCCCCAGCGTCAACCGAAACGCGTTCGACAGTCCTGGTTCCAGCCACCAGTGTTAGCGTATCCGTCTCGACAACACCATTTACCGTCTCAACCAAGGTGACATCCGCCGTTTGCGAGATATCGATGATGTCATTAGCTGGTGTTCCGCGAACTAGGATCGTATCAAATCCACTTCCGCCGTCAAAGGTATCAGCACCTGCTCCACCGACCATCACATCATCCCCTTCGTTACCGAAGAGTTGGTTAGCACTTGCGCCACCCTCGAGGAAGTCATCCCCTTGGCCACCAATCAAGATACCGTCTACTTGCAAATTGTCATTGCCGAAACCACCTGCGACAGTGACTGCGATGTTGGCTTCGACTGTTCCATTGCTGTTGTTGATGGTTCGAATCGAATCATTTCCTTCGTTGCCTCGAATCGTCAGCCGATCAGCGGTGTTTGCACCAAGGATGCGGACATCGTAGGGCAAGCCACTGACTCGCAAGGTATTGGTGATGGCACTTTCTAACGAGACAGTGATATTGTCATCCAAAGCCCGGCCGTCGACGAACACGTTGTCTGGAGCATCTGCAGCTTCAGTAATGTTGACGACCTTGACTTCGGTCGTTGACAATGGGCTCAAGCTGGCAGTAGGGTCAGTGTAGGGACTTGTCGGTGCTACCAGATTTCCCGAATCTCCATTGTTGGCGCGGCCAACCACATATGCATCAGCCCCGGCGTTTCCAGTGACATTGATCTGGTCGATACCCGCCATGTCAATCGTGATACTGCCGGTATTTCGGAACAAGATGGCTCGCGTAGGGTCGCTGAGTTTCGCGAAGACATTGAAGACTTCGGCACCTGCACCACCAAAGAAGGCAAGTACGTCTGCATCGCCAGCACCACCCTCGATGGTATCGCTGCCATCACCTGGTTCCCAAACAAAAGTATCGGAACCTTCACCGCCATTGAACAAGTCATTGCCCGCATCGTCCCCTACCCCGTTAGCAGTCGCACTCGGGTTGCCGAAGATATCGTTGCCTGCTTCGCCGTAGATTTGGTCCACGCCACCGGCACCGATAAGGACATCATTTCCAGAGCCACCGTAGATCAAGTCTGGATTTGGACTACCGATGATTGTGTCGTCTCCGTCACCCCCATAGATTACTGGATCAGCAGGATCTACTGCGACGCCGAGTAAGTTGGCAATGTCATTGCCCGCTCCGAGATTGACGACCTTCTTGAGGCCTGTGAGAGCCAAGTCGAGGTCAACGTTGTCGTTGCCGTCAAAGGTGTTGATATTGAGTTGATCGATACCTTGACCGAGGGTTACTGCACTACCTAGAGTGACTGTGTTGGCGGTCGATGTGACCGTGTCTGGTCCTACCGATCCATTGATTTCGACCAAATCGAAACCACCTGCACCCGGATTGACCGTCAGGTTATCGAATGATTGGAATTGGAATAGTGGGCTTGCCCCAGAGGTGAACGTACCTGAACCAGCTCCCACTTGGTTGACCACTGTGGTGTCATCCAAGGCTGTGCCGTTGATGATCAAATTATCATCGATGGCCGGAGCACCTTCGCCATTGAACTGGATCAATTCCACTCCGCCAGCCGTCGATGTGTAGGTGAAATTCGCTGGTGGGCAATCAAATACAAACGAACCAAAGGTGATCAGCGAATCGGTACCCGCCGCATCGTAAACGCTGTTCGCATCCTTATCGATGACCAAGTTGCCTGTGTCCGCTCCTGTTGGATTGAAGACTACGGTATCTGAGCCACCCGCATTGTTCGGCGTTTCAAGAACCAGTCGATCTGCCTCAAGCGGAGCACCGATGGACGGCGAGCCGCCAGCAACCCGAACGTTGACGTCCCAAGCTGCTTCGTTGGGAGCTGCAGTCCGAATCACGATGTCGTCATCGCCAGCCATGGCATCAATGAACAAATCGGCTTGATTGAGAACGACGACATTCATTCCGCTATTGACCGAGAAGGTAAAGTCTTGGATACCGTCAGCTCCCGCGGTGGTGGACGCATCCCGTGCGATGACGGTGATGTCATCGTCACCATTTGTTCCAAGGATCAAGAATGGGCAACCGACGATAGCGGCTACCGTCAGTGATTCGATATGATCGAAGCTGACATCGCCGCCGTTTGTCTTTAAACCACCTTCGTCGTTCTCAGGGCCTGCGAAGAATGCAGCAGCGTTATTAACGATCAGCTTGTCACCTTGGATGATTCCAATGGGGTCACCACCATCGACAAAGATTGGGGCCGCACCTGGCGTTACCGTAATCGTGTCTGCACCTTGTTCTGCAACGATCGCGAGCGCTTCTGCGTTCGTGTAGTTGACTGTCTCCAGTGCACCCACCGTAACCAAAGCTCCTGTAACGGTGATGGCTTCTCCAGCATTTGTGCCATGGACGGTGAGATTATCATTACCACCCAGCAGGTCGACATTGAGTGCTCCAATGTTCGAGGCATTGATCACGGGTGCGGCACCAATATCAGGAGTGGTCTTGGTCAATCGAATCGTCGCGGCATTGTTGCCTGGTGTGACGTCGAGCGAATCGCTACCCACTGTTCCCGCGACTGTTAGGTTTGCACCGGCAGCATCAATACTGATGTGCTCGACGCCGGCTGCGTCTACGGGCCCAAATCCAGTTTCAGTAACAGTATTGGCGGCAATATCCATCGCAATCGCTGCACCAGCCCCATTGAAGTTTAAAGTATCGCTAGCCGATGGGTTGCCTCCATCCACGAAGACACCACCAGCAAACGGATGGTTTCCGGGAACGAAGAAATCGTCGTCGCCATCATGACCATACATGTTCAAGGTGCTGATGCCGCCTGTGGAGACGATGACCAGACGCTGCGTGGTAATGGATGCGGAATTAGAATCCAAGTCGATATTGCCGTTTGTGGCTACTTGGAAGTTGTCGCTCGTACTGCCCCCGTTAATGGTTAAGTCGTCTATGCGATTTCCGGACGGGTCCGTGAGCGAAAGCTGAGGTGCTCCAGCACCATCGAGTCCGATGTTCTGGTAGTCAATCGGAAGCAACCTGCCCCCGCCGAGACCAGCTACATTTCGCATCTCAATGCTTGCCCGATCCACCACGGACCCTGGAGTCACGGTAACCAATTGTCGTCCAGCCGGAGTTTGAACGGTCAAGGTATCGACCCCACCCGCGCCATTGACAATGAGCTTTTCAGTCGAGGAGACGACAGTAGTCGCGCTCAAGCCGCTGATTCGCCCCCCGTCCAACGTAAGTTGATCGAGAGTGATCACATTGTTGCCAGCAGTCCCATTCACAATGACCGAATCACTGCCGGTTGGGTCGCCACCATTGACGGTGATTCCAGTCAGACCAGTTGGCGTACTTGGATTATTGAGGTTAATCGTATCGCTGCCAGACAAAGCGTTGATCGTAAGCGTGGTCTTGTTGGAGAACTCGATGGTTTCAAAGCCATCGATCGATACCAAACCATTGGCTGCAACGCCACCTTGGGTGTAGTTGATGGCGTTGTCTGCATTGGTTGCTACCACGGCGAGTGGGCCAGCGACCAAGTCGAAGACTGGCTCAAGTGCATTGAAGCGGACGATCTGAGTCACACCGCCAATGACGATGGTACTCGTGCCCTGATCCGTGTTTGGCCCAACTTGATAAGTATCCGAAGTGGCTACGCCTCCGGTGAGCGTAAGTGTATCGGCATTATTGCCGCCGTCGAAGTTGATCAAAATTGGGATCGCGCCGTTGGTGCTGTCGACACTCAGGGTATCGTTGCCTGCCAATCCCTGGACCAGAAGCTGCTCAATACCGGAGCTTGCGATTGCGCCACCGACGAAGTTTGCGTAGGTTGTGGTCAAGCCATTCACGGTGACAACGAGCTGCCCCGCACCGTTGAGTGATAATGCAATCGTGTCGTTGCCCGATGTACCTGCGACGAGGATCGTATCGCCAACGGACGAGCCTGCACCGCCGCCGATGTTATCGGTGCCGCCGTTACCAACGAAGGTGTCATCGCCAGCGCCGCCGTCCATGGTTTGGTTGCCCGCACCGCCAATGAGAGTGTCATTGCCGCCGGCTCCGTTCATGAAAGCAACGTTACCAGTCAGTCGATCATCTCCATTGTTACCGTTGAGCGTCATTGTCAAAACGGCCTCGGCACCGGCAGCGACCGTAATTTGATCGTCACCGTCGTTGCCGTTGATCGCCAACGTATCCGTGGCCTCTGCGTTAGTCAGATTCACATTGTATCGCAGTCCTTGAACACTCAAGGCGCCAGCACCTGAGCTCGTAACGGACAAATTGTCCGCCACATTGCGGCCATTGATCGTGACAGGATCAATTGCAGCCGCATCCGCAGCACCGAGGTTCAAGTTGATCGAGACCACTTCCGTTGCGTAGAGGTCTTCGACAACGAATGTGTCGGCTCCCCCTTGGCCATCGACGATTACGTCTTCAATGCCGTGATTGTCGATAACAAGTGCACCGATCAATGCGTTGAAGTGTGTCGGTGTTCCACCTTGACGGAGAGTGAACACGTTGGCTGCTGCGTTGCCAAAGAATCGGAAGATATCTGCCGCATCACCGCCGCCGTTGTTCACGTCGGCACCGTCGCCTGGTTCCCAAACGAAGTTATCGAAGCCTTCGCCGCCGAAAGCTTGGTCAGCACCAGCGTCGTCGGCAATACCATCGGGAGTCAGCGTGAGGTTGCCAAAAGTGTCATTGCCCTCTTCGCCGTATTCAAAGTCATTGCCCGCGCCACCGACGAGGATGTCGTTGCCGGCACCACCGTAGATGCTATCTACCTGTGGGCTACCAACGATGGTGTCATTGCCGTCACCACCGAAAACAGTTGCGGATACAGTGATGCCAGACAAATTGATGCTGTCGTTGTTCTCAAGCGTGCTGATCGTGAGTGCATCGATGCCAGCACCCAAGGTAATGATGGCTGCAGTGCCCGTTGTATTGACCGTGATTGCATTGGCCGCTGAAGTGACGGTGTCTGCTCCAGCAGACCCAAGAATGTTCACCGCATCCACGCCGCCGCCACCGCCATTCACAGCGATCCTGGCAGACCGCAGAGTATCAAAATCGGGGCTGGCAAAGGAGCGGAAGTTTCCTTTGAGGCTATTGGCGTCGTAAGTGAAGGTATCGTTGGTAGGCGTACCGTTGATTGTGACGACATCGACCGCAGCGAGATCGTTGCCGTCGTATACCACATGTTCAATCGTCGTGAAGTTGACTGGTGCGCCGAGCCCTGTTAACGAACCAGAACTTTGCGAGGTTCCCGTGAACGTCACGTTATCGACTCCCGCTGTACCAGCGATAGTCAACGTGTCGCTGGCAGTTGGATCACCACCTTCGACGTTGATAGTACCTGCGAATGGTCCCGGGACAAGATTGATTGCGTCGTCACCCGCTTTCGCTTGAATGGTAAGAGTAGTGACACCTGTGTAGGTGATGGCCGGGCCTGCGTTGACGGAAACCGTCACAGAGTTTGCGGTGAATCCATTGACGTTGATCACGTCATTGGCATTCGTTCCGCAAACGATCAGTGCGCCTCCTGCCGCAGCAACATTGACTGGTCCTACGGATTCAATGTTGTTGAAGCTTACTGGACGAACGCCTCCTGCGGAGAAGGTAAATCCACCTTCATCATCCTCAGGGCCAGGAGCGTAAGTGGTCGTACCAGCACCCGTTGGCACGGTGAGAACAAGCGTATCACCCACTGGTCCAATTGGGTCGCTACCATCCACGAATAGGGACGCAGTTGTCAACGCGGTCACATCGAAATTGTCGTTGCCCGCTTGCCCATTCAGTTCGACCGCTGTGATATCGCCAAAGACCACGCTGGATCCGTTGAGCGACACGGTTCCCTGTGCCCCGCCGATTCCACCGTTATTTGCGTTGAGTACAAACGCATCGTTGCCAGTCGTTCCTTGAATGATCATGCGGTCATTAGTGCTACCCACTGGACCGCCAAATACAACGAGTGGCGTCGCAGAGCCATTTAGACCGCTCGGGCTTATGACGAATGTGTCGGCTCCGTTGGTTGCAATCAGTTGGACATCGTTGAAGCCAAAGTAATCGACCGTCTCGCGATTATCGAGTTGAGTCCGGTCACCGATGAACGGAGCAGAGCCGACCTTCCATGTGCTGTTTTCAGCCGTATCAATAATTACCAAGCTGTCGTTAATGTTTCCATTGAGGGCGACTCCGCTGATCCCGGTGTAGTTGATCGCGGTGTTTGCGTTGACTGCACCTGATCCAGGCGTTACGTCAGGTACGACAAAGAACAATTCAGGAACAGCAACCACTCCGTTGACTGTCAGCGTATTGATACCTGTGCTACCCACGACGCCGATTGGACCCGCGAATGTTGTATCGATGTTGAACGCATCGTCACCCTCGAGACCATCGAGCCGAAGGTTTTCAATCGATGTTGGATTGAGCGGCAATCTCGTATTGATATTGACTGCTCCAACACCCGAAACCCGAATGGCGTCCGAGTTCGAGGTTCCAACTGCCACGAGCGTGTCGTTGCTTCCCAAGCCATCAATGTTGACAGCGCCGGTGGCACCCAGGTTTTGGTAGTCGAGTGCCAACAACGAGTTGTTGCGAAGATTGCCTGCGTCGTCGGTGGTTCCCGGTGTATGCGTGATCGTGTCACTGCCCGCCGTACCGGTAAAGGTGATCACATCATTGCCACCCAAGCCAGAATAGGTCAGATGTTCTACGGTTGCTGCGTTGATGACTGGCCCCAGTCCAGTAACGGTTGCTGAATCGACTCCGGTTGGAGTGATCACCACGTTGTTTTGTCCTGCCGTGCCTGTGACCACTAACGTATCACTCGCGGTTGGATCGCCACCATTTACGTTGATCGTCGTTACGCCAACCAAGCCAATCGGCAAGACATTGATCTTGTCATCGCCGAATCGTCCATTTAGGTTGACGGTGCCGAAGCTGCTTAGCGAGATCACCGACTGACCGTTCAGCCAAATGCGATTGGCTCCGCCTAAGAACTGCAATGCAATGGTATCATTGCCGTGCGTGCCGTTGGCGGTCAACGTGTCGCCGGCAGCCGCACCCGTGAGAGAAATCAATTCGGTTCCGAGGACTTGGATGCCGCCATCGGGAGTCGTAATCGTCCCAGAATCGCTGGATGATCCAGGTGTGTAGGTGGTTGCTCCGGCTGTAGCGTTGGTCACGTTCAACGTATCGTTGGTCGTGTTGAATCCACCATCCACGACCAAGAAGGCTGTGCTGCCTGTGCCTGTCACATTGAAGGTATCATTGCCGTCACCACCCGCGATTCGCAACGATTCGCTGTTGGAAACTTGGATTGCTTTGAGAGCTCCGACGGTGACTTGAGCAGTTGCCGTTCGAGCCACGCCGATGGTATCGTTGGATGAGGTTCCATTGACGGTTACCGTGTCGGAACCGCCAAGCGTATTGATTGTCAACGCACCAGGGTTATCGGTATTGATCGAAAGCAATCCGCCGACGCTTGGGACGATCGTGGCCGTGTTTGCACCCGTAGGTGTTACGGTAAGTAGGTCGGCCCCTGACTTGCCATTGACGATAATCGTCGCCGTGGCCGTAGCATTGAGATGTTCGATCCCTGTGAAATTGATCGGGCCACCGATGACTCCGGTCACCGTGGACGTTTCAAGGTCGACGACCAGATCGGCACCGCTAACACTCAGCGAATCGCTGCCATTGCCATTCACACCTCCGATGACGGTGATGCCACGGGGGAACAGTGCGCTCGGGGCGATGGTAATCGTATCGTCTCCGCCAAGGCTATTGATGACCAGTGCGTTAGCACCGGCCAAATTGTATTGCTGTTGAACGATTCCGCCGCTATTGGCAACGGTAACAAGTCCGGCAGCATCGACGGTAATTGCATCGTTACCTTCGGTGCTAGTAACAACAACGGTGCCTCCCGTCACAACTGCGCTTTCCAAATTGCTGTAGGTCAATGGCAAAAGGCCTTGACCGCCCGCACTCGTTGCCGTCACAGTCCCTGAGCCTGATGTCGCACCTGGAGTGATGATGGCGTTGGCAACCGCCACGTTAAGAGTATCCGTTGAATTCGCAGCATCAAGTGCAAGTGAACCGAAGTTGGCGGTGACAATATTGACCGAGTTGCCGCCAGTAGCAAGCAACAGATTGCCACTGGTGGCAGAGGTTGGAGTGTATGTGTAAGTGTCGGCACCGAATGTGCCGATCACCTTGAGAGAATCCGGGTTGCCGTTATTGAAGTTATCGCTTCGCAAATCAATCCTGCTGAAATTCCCTCCGGTCCCGGAACCTAGTCCTGTGTAATCGAGGACCGGGAAACTATCGATGCTGACCGATCCACTCAAAGCGCTCGAGGCTTGCACGGACACATTGTTCGCTGCATCCGAGCCAAAAATCGAGAATGTATCGATTCCGGTCCCACCTCCACCTTGGAAACCAACGTTGTCAACGCGACTAAGGTTGGATCGAGTGAAACTGGTAGAACCCGATTTTTGGGTGAAGGTGGTTGCCGAATCGTTCGTTGGGCCAACCCCCATTTGAAAGCTGTCATTTGCATTTACCGTACCCGTGAAGTTCACGGTATCGATTAACCCGTCCGAACCACCATCAATTTCGAGGGCAATAGAACCGTTGTTTCGACCAATAACATTGGCCGTATCCCGGCCACCAAGCATGGCAATGCTGAGGGTGTTGAAACCGGTAAAATTCTGCACGCGATAAAGCGAAACACCGCCACTGGAGTCACGCACATCCACGAGTGGATTGGCAGCGTTACCTGCCGCGGTCAAGTCGATATTGAACGTATCATTTCCGCTGGCTTGAGGAGTGCCTGGGTTGGTGCCTTTGAGGGTCAACGTGTCGGTATCGCTCAGGAATCCATCGTCGTCAAGAACGATGATATCGGTATTGTTGATGTAGCTGATGTTTGCAATCGGCGTCCCAAAACCGGCATTGGTGATGTTGACCTCGCCGTTATCGGGTCCACTTGGTTGAACGACGATGTTCTCCGAAACAGGACCACCAAATGCAGAGGTGTGCACAATCAACAAATCGGCGGCAGCTCCATCAGCTCCCGCGGGGGCATCTTCATCAAAGAAGGTCGCGATCCCCCAACCTCGTGGCGTGTTGTCGGCCCATGGAGTGATTTCCAGCGTGTCAACTTGTCCGCCATCTACGCCGGTCAAATCGGCGCCAAACACATCAAGGTTCGTGACATTGTTGAAATAAAGGGCGGGTGCATTGGGGGCAGTGGTATCCGCATTGATGCGCAAGGTGAATTCGTTAGCACCATCTGCATCGCCACCGTCACTGCCGATATCTTGGCCCACAACGATAAAGTGATCGGTTTGTTCGACGGCTGGATCGTTATTGTCACCGATCAGCTGCACTCGACCGTTGCCAGGGACGACTTCGGTTCGTTCGATTGAGGTGAAGCTAACTCCCAACAATCCGGCTGCGTTGACCGACACATTACCAACTTTGTCGCTGTAGACTTGTGCGGTTCCAGGCGTTGTCACGCGTAGGGTGTCACCAATCGGAGCATTGACGATGGGTGGCTCGCCGCCGTTGATTTGGATTTTAAAATTGGCTGATGGAGTGGCTGAGATGAAGTCACCAGCCGGGCCTGCTTCGTCGCCTGAATTGACGATCAAGCCAGGAATATTGGGGTTCGCTTGGCTGAAGTCCGCCGGGTTTAGTACGCTAACCGAATTGGTAAAATTGAAAGTCGTAAAGCCGTCCGAAACATTGACGATATCCGACGCATTGCCCGCACCCAGTCCAGGAATAATCACACCATTAGGCAATCCAAGACCTCGGAAGACCGGTTGTCCTGCGTTGGCTGGATCGACGAGGGCGTTTTCGCTTTCCCCATACAGATACAGCTGATCATCAACTCCGCCACCACCAGATACATTGATGTTCGAGAAGAACGGCAGCCCTGTGACAAAAATATCGGGCCCCTTGTTGGCACCTGGACCAGCGACTCCTGGCAAAGCGTTCGCAAAAAGACCATCGGTTGGGCCATCCCACGGGTTGCCACCTAAGAATATTTGTGCGGAACCATTGCGAGGTGCGACGGTGATGTCATCTGTACCCGCGGTTCCCGTCACTGTAACGGCAGCACCATTGCCGTTATAAAGGACGTTTTCCAAGTTGTTCGTGTTGACGGTCGTGCCCATTCCGGTGACGTTGAGTCCGGCAGTTCCGCCAGCTAGGTAATTGAAGCCGATGTTGCTACCGAAATTGGCGTCGTTGATGGACAACTGATCGCGCTGGGCCGAGTTTCCATTGGCACCTTGGCCGTCGATCGACAAAGAAGTCGCAGTGATCGCGACATTCACATTCAAATTGAGTGTGTCGACACCATTTCCGCTATCGAAATTATTATTGGCTTGAAGACCATCGCCAGCGATGTTCCAAACGTCGTCACCATCGTTGCTTGTGATGGTTGACGTGTTCGTGGCGGTGGTATTATTGATGGTCAGCGTATCGACACCGGTTCCGGTTCGCAGCTCAAAGAACTCGACTTGTCCAGAAGGACCACTGGCATCGTAACGAATATCGACGGCGGCAGCTCCGTCAGCGAAGGTAAGTTCGGAGACCGTTCCTACCTGAGTCAACGTGTAGGTATCTCCGGAGGCATCACTATCGTCGTTCACGATCAAGTCATCAATGCCAATGCCGGTTGTCACATTGATTTGACCGTCGATGTTGTTCAATGAATTGAAGACAGCGCCGATCTCGACGCGGTCGTCACCGTTGCCCGTATTGATGTTATAGACCGTGTTCACGGCAGTGCTGAGAGCAAAAACGAAGTCGATGTTGGTACCCGTGTTCACAGTCACGTCTTCCGTGGTCCCATCATAGGAGATCAAACCGGCCCCTGCGCGATTGATTTGGGTCGACGTAATGACATAAGAGTTGATACTCGCATCGGCGCTGTCGTTGACGATCAAGCTGTCGGGTGCTCCAGCTCCGCCGATGACAGTAACCGCCGCAACCACGGCGTCCAACGAGCCGTTGCCGATTGTCACGATATCGGCGTTGCCGTTGGTATTGATGGTCGTCGGGACCGATGTGCTCGGAACAGTGACGTTGTTGATTCCATTGCCAACGGTCACCAGCAAAGAGGTCAGTCCACTATAAGTAACTCCGCCGAAACCTGCGGGCACGCTTCGAGTCACTGTGTTGGATGTCACATTGTAATCCGCGTTGACGCCAGCGCCCGATCCGTCCACGGTAAGATCGGCACCGCCGGCTTGTCCGTTGACAACGACCAGACCTGCAACCGGAGTCAACAATCCAGGCGTCCCAACCGCCCCCGAGTTTCCAATATTGATAACGTCCAAGCTACCACCGCCATTGATGGTCGTCGTGATGCCTGCAGTGGTGGCCACTACATTCACCGTATCGATCCCAGCTCCGCCATTGATCGTTACCGGACTTGCTCCGCCCGGCGCGAAAGTCGCATCCATGGCTCGCATGGTGAGCGTGTCGCCATTGGCCCCGAAGTTCACCGTCAAGCTATTGGTTGGGTTGGTAAACGAAGTGTATTCGAAAGTCGGTGCGTCGATGGCAGATGTGTTTGCCAGTCCAAGGCCTAGGGCTGGGAAGTTTGCATTGGTGTCGTCGCCGAGGACTGCACTATTGGGGCCCGCTGGCAAATTGATAATCAGATCAGCCGCTGTACCACTCAAAGCCAATGGCTCGATCTCAGAAAAGTTGATCGTAAAGCTGCCGGAGTTAATGTTACCAGCCTCAGGTCCGGTGTGGTTCACGGTCAAATTGGGAACGTTGTAGCCCGTTACCACCAAGCGGTCATCATCGCCAGCGCTCTCGCCACCGGCAAAGTTGATGGTGCCGGCTGGTGAAGGGTTCCCGAAGGTATAATCCAACGTCAAAGTGTCGCTGCCGTTACCGCCATTAATTGTGATATTGGCGATCTCGGAAGCAGGGAAAGAGAACTGCAATACTCCGCCGCGATAGAATTCGGTGTTCGCTCCATTTCGAACCACGCGTAGGATATCGTTGCCGCTTGTGCCTGCGAAGGTAACAGGGAATGGTCCAGCAGGACCGGCTGCGATGGCTGCGGGACCATTAACGAAACCGAACCCAGTGCCCGTGTCGTAGCCTACATCAAATCCACCGGTCGAAGCGTCATCCATGTCCTGGGCCGTACTGCGAAGCGTATTGTTCAGCGCCGAAACACTGATCCCCGGATTGGCTTGTCGAATCAATGCAGCCAAAGCGGCAACGTGAGGAGTTGCTGCCGACGTACCAAAAAAGTTTGGAAACGAATCGGCATCCGCCGCAATGTCTCCGCCAAAGAAGGTGGTGTTTGCACCATCGGGGCCAACCACGTCAGGGTTCTGACGAATGACGGGCACAATTGGGTTGCCGACGTCATCGAACCGAATAGGAATTCCGCCTGCCGATGAAAACGGTTCGGCTTGAGCTGGATTGACACCGAACTCTGGCGTATTGGCGTAGAAGGCGGCTCCGATACTCATGCCTAAATCGGCATTGGCGTGTCCATATGCAGTTCCGCTATTGGTCGCAAACTGCAAGGCTCCCATACCAGCGCTGCCGTTAGTAATGTTGATGTACTTGACAAAGCTAGGAATGGCACCACCGAAACGAACCATCATTAGGTTATAGGTTTGGGTAGAACCGGTCGTGTTGGTAAACGAAAATAGCTCGAGGGGGTCTCCGCCGCTATTGCTCGCCGCACTACCAGCAACAATTTGGTTCGCGCTATTCAGAACATAGATATCCATATCCGCTGTTGCGCCGGCTGCACCACCGGTGTGCGAAATAAATGGATTGTCCCACTGAAACGACAAAAGGATACGCTGGTTGTTGTTCAAGGTGAACGACTGGAAATCATCAACTCCCGCACCTGGATCAAAGTCTTGCGCATCGCCACCATCGAAAACGGGAGCGCCCGGAACCGAAGCAAAAGTGCCCGGCAAATAATTTGTGCTAGGTCGGTACGCGCTCTCGTACGAGTTTCGACCATGATTGTTGGCTAATGCAAAGTAAGGTGTTCCTGTGCTCGCAACGGTGTCGGCAGCTTGAGCAATGATCCCATCGCTAAAAAAGGGCTCTGCGAAATAAAAGACATCGTCCGCGATTACCGTTGAGCCAGCAGCCTGCAGATCGAGAATGCCCTGTGCGAATGCCGCTTGTCCCGTGAACGCAGTATGGAATGCAAGTGCTGCACCGGGAGCCACGTCATGAACGATCTGCAGCATCGCGCGGCCTTCATCACTATTGCCGCCGGCTGCGGTATCATCGAGCACTTGAACAGGAGTGACGAATCCATTCGGATTGCCGACCCCAGTCAGATCGCCCCCAATAACATCCGAATTCGCACCACCAAGATCGTTGTAACTGTCCGACAGAATGCCAACCTTTTGTCCCGCGCCATTGAAGCCCAAGAATTGCTTCACACCGTCGGTGGTCAGCGACTCGTCACCTTGGGATGTTATCGCTCCAACAGCTCGTGATGAAACCGCTGGGGTGACCGCCCTTAGTCCGGGCGTTGTCGCCAACTCATCCAACGAACTAATCGGCAACCATCCAGACACTAAGTTCTTGTAGGTACCTGTAACCTGCATTCCAATGTTCGTTAGGGAAGTTTGGAAATCCGCAACATTTTGGTCCGTTGACAAATCGATCAAGACACGATCGTTCGAAACTACGGATTCCAGTATGCCAAGCCCTAAGCCCTCGAGGTTGTTGAGTTGGCCTTGCTGCTGTGCATAGTAAAGTTCGGTAAGTTGCAATCCGACATCTGCCATCGGACCATCTTTGCCAAATCCATCGCTGCCGCCGAAAGCCCCGACGGAAGACTCCCAAACCGACGCCGCCATGACTCGTCGATCCTCAAGCGCTTCCACACACAATTGGTACGCTGGTAGTGAAGATTGGCGAACTTTCCGCGACTCCATCACTTCGCGTAGAGGATTCACTGCCGTGTTCGCGTGCTTGCGAATGGTCGCTGCTCCACGTTTGGAAGCATCAAGAATTGAACTCCAAGCATTCGACTTGGAAACCGACAAGCCGTCGAGAAGCATCCTTAGAAAAGAGCGACGTTGTTTGCGAAAGGCAAGGAAACGCACGAAGGCAGATCGTTTTTTCATAGTTATTGCTCAAGGTGAAAATCATGTCGGGCCAATCGAAGGCACTTGTGCCAAAGACTGACGTAAAGTTAGGCCAAAAATTCTGGCTTATTAATCAATGCGAGAACCAATTCAAATGAACGCGCGCAGAATTTCATGAAAATTGCGTGCCATGAGTAAAATTGTCGTAAACCGCACTGTCAACACTCCAAAGTATGAAAGCGATCGAGTTGCCATAAAAAACGCAGGAAAACCACCCGGAGTAGGGGGTGTTGGACCGTGGTCCACGGTGTTTTCGGTGCAAATCCAAGGACATTTCCACTTCAGCGTACGTTCATGTTGATGCTAAAGCGGGGCGGCTTACCTTAAGAAGTCGTTAAAGGCACGTTCACCGGATTGGTTTGCGTTAATTTGCGTTATGTGCGCTGGATTTAGGATCGTTCCACATTTGACGAAGATAACGGTTGTGCCGCGTCCGATAGTTCATCTCTATATGGAATGTAAATTGGATTTCGCGAAAGCAGAACTTTTCGCGTCCATTTTTGATCAAGCAGTTTTTGAGGCGAGGATACTGGTATGAGACATAGCAAATTCAAACAAACAATTGGACGATCGGCAATGGTTGCCAGCATTAGCCTCGGCTGCCTCCAACTACTTCCTAATACTTCGATCGCAGGAGATGCGGACAAGCAAGTATTCAAACTTACGGATCTGCCCGTTGTTAAGGAGAATGAATTCTCCGCGGTCCAAAAAGCATCTCACAACACTGCAATGGCAAGCACATCAGCCACATGTTTTGAGCCTGTGTCGTGTGCACCAGAGACCTGTGCGCCGGCTTGCACACCTTGGTGGGCACATCGCTCTGGCGGATTTGGAGAAGCTCTCTATTTGAGCGCTGGAAGCTCAGATTTAATTTACGCGATCGAACAAACTGGACCTGTTGCCAACGCGTCTCCCACAGGCCCAGTTGGGATCAGCAATATTGGCGAGCACCTTGGCTATCGCGTTGGCTTCTCTTTGGCCAGCAGCGATTGCACCAGCATGAACGCGTCCTACACGCGTTGGGATGGTGCGACGACGAGCGTTCTCGATGCGACCGGCACCAATGTACTAAACTCCACCGTAACACACCCAAGCGTAGATACAACGGGTGCAGCGAGTCTCCAAGCGGTAGCAAGGCAGTCGGCTGGTTTTCAATTTGCCGACATTTCGTTGCGACGCATTTACAAAGCAAACAATGTCGGAGTTTTGAATTGGAATGCGGGGCTACGTTATGGAAATCTCGAGCAAGGTCTTAATGCGAACCAGACCATTTCCGTTGCGACCGGTCTGACCACGGTGAATACCGATATCGATTTCGATGGATTGGGCATCCTTGGTGGGCTTGATGGCGAGCGGTTTAGTACGGACACGGGCCTCCTTGTCTACGGACGAGCCATGGGTAGTCTCTTGGGAGGAAACTGGAAAGCGGACTATCGTCAAACGAACCAGTTTGGTGGCGGAGTCATCGCCAATCACTATGAGGATTTCCGAATTTCTCCGGTAATCGACACGGAACTCGGAGTTGGTTGGCAAAGCTGCAACGGCCGGCTCCGCGTGACAACGGGGTACCTCTTTAGCACATGGTTCAATGCAGTTACCACGCGAGACTACATTCAATCCGTTCGCACGTCGAATTTGCTAAACCTAGACGACAACTTGACGTTCAGCGGCCTAACTCTCCGAACTGACCTCCGATTCTAGGCACATCGCCGCGTATTTCACGCGTTAATTAGCCAGTGGGCGTAGAGAACAAACAGTAGAAGTCGTTGAGCCAGAAGAGTTCGCCAACGACAAATGACGCAAGATTTGCAACGATGATCGTTGCAAAGCTAACTGCCCGATCATGTCTTTCCAATGCGTGAACGTAACGCATCGCCAGCCAAAAAACGATGGACTCTGCGATAGACGCAAAGCTCTCTGCAACCAACAGGACCCAATCAGGTGCAAGTTAACCGGTCCATGCTGCGACTTCGCAAATTCGGCGAGGTTAAACATTATTCTATGTTGTCACCGATCGAAGTTGCCATGGCCAAAGAAGTTACTTTCGGACTTTCCCTCCTTGCTTGATGGATCGCATGGCTCGGGAGTCAACTTACACTTTGGAACGCAATTCGCATATAGAAGAAGCCCGTCTGCTCTTTCGCGAGCAATTTTTGCAATTCTATTTGTAGGAAACCTGCGATGTCCTGGACTATTCACAACATTATTTTAGTGCCTTATGACTTTTCAGAGCACTCACATTCCGCAGTTGAAAAGGCGATGGAGTTGGCGACAGACCCAGGCCAAATCCATATTTTGCACGTGTTGCCACCCTCCACAACATTAAGGCCCGAAGGTTTTCAAGTCGACGACAGCGAGCCATTGCGAATCGAATATGCCCAAAAACTACTCGCTGGCGACTTTCAGGATTCACTTTACGCCGGAATGTTTCGTGAGGTGCTCGTTGGCGATCCAGGTACCGTGTGCGCCGATCGAGCAGCATCGCTGAATGCTGATCTTATCGTGCTTCCCTCGCACGGTCGAAGCGGCGTCAGCCGATTGCTGCTCGGCAGTGTGACCGAACGCATCGTGCGACTTGCAACATGTCCTGTTTTAGTTCTCAAACTCTAATCGCGGCACTTGTGTGCCGAATTGACCACCGATGGCACATAAGTCGTGGCGTGGCTCACAAAGTGGTGTGACCTCGGGCTTTCCTCCCCTGAGAATGACGACGCAGAAGTCTCGTCTTCATTTTCGCAGGTTGCATCTGGTTGTAGGAGTCATTTCGGTAATTTCGGCTCCGAAACCCGTTTTTTGGCAAGGGCACTCCGGGGCCATCCAGCTATTTGGGGCAAGCACTCCGGGGCCATCCAGCTATTTGCACCCTATCTTATCATTGTAGTAAAACCGCTGCAAACTGAGCGTGTTGGGACGCCAAGTATTGCATTTCAAAAAAGTCGCGATCTTTGGACGAGCAACTCTCCAAAAACGAAACGAAATGACAACGAAGCACCGTTGTCGGCATTAACCAACATGGGATTGTGAAATCTCGACAGCTAGAGAATCGCTAGCCAGCACTCAAGGGCGAGCTGCCCGTGCGAAAGCCGGTTCGCCCTCGAAGAATTGCTTCTTGTGCCAACGACTCCTGCTTGCCCGCTACGCGTTTAAAGATCTTACTGAATCGCTTCACCAAGTCGCACCATAACTCGCCCGATAAACCAACTCGTTCCATGATCGGCGCCAGGTCAGCTGGAATGCGACCCTTCTTATGGTCTCGACGTATCTGTCTGCCTGTCCAATCCAGCAGCTTCAAGTACAACTCGAAACTCATTCCAAGAAAACCCTTGTCGCTAGCCCGCTTCCCGCTCTTGCTTGGCATTGCTCCTTTGTACGCAGCCGATCGTTCGTCGAGCGTCAACGGCGTTAACCAAGCGTCGCTTCGTACGAAGCTCGTCTGCCCTTCGCCGGAACCAACAGAACGCGTTCGGCCTCCACGTCTTTTGCGAAGCTTTGCTCGAGCCCGCTCCTTTTGAGCGGCCTTCAGCGCTGCGACACGTTCGTACACCGAAGTGTACTGGCTCTTCTCGGGAGCCTCAGCAACGGCCGCTCGCACGGGATTCAAATCCACATACGCAGAACAAGCCAAAATCGCCGTTTCATCAGCCAATTTCTGGCATTTGTAACGCCCCTCCCAGAATCGACCCGTGCATTTATCCTCGATGTTGCTTCGTCTTGCGATCGGCTCGGCCAAGGCTCGCATCCACCAAGAAATGTCACTTAGTCGGCTCCGCAATTGCTTGCTTCGAGCTGGAGTCATCCACAATTTGAGCTCACTCTCAGTTGGAATAGCAGGACTCTTGTCCTTGTTCTTGCGAAGCGGAAACAACTGCCACCAACGCTTAGCGACTTCCTCGTCAGACCAACCAGCAACGATATCCGGCCGGTTGCGTAAAATGACGTGAATATGGTTCACCATCACAGCAAAGGATAAGCAGTCTATCCCAAAGCTCGCCGCAAGTTCTTGAAGGCGATTCTGGATCCAAGTCCGCCGATGTTCAAAGGATTTGCCAGAAACTGGATCGGAGCCACAGAGCCACGCCCGACGAACCGTCCTCTGAACGGCATGGAAGCAACCAACTTCATTCGGATCAAAGATATCGCGACGATTCTGCCTAGCCATGGACAGAGTCCCTTTCCGCAAATGCCTAACGAAAATGCAACGCCAGAAAACTAAGCTAGAAATTTAGCAAAAACAAAATTGGTTAACAAGCATAAATGGATGGCCCCAGGAGCCATCCCAGGAGCCATCCACTTCTGGAAGTGAAGACGTAAAGACCCCAGCGGCCTTGTGCCGCTTGGTGAATATGGTTCGTAGCTAGAATCCGAGGCTAGTCGTTGGAAGACCCCTGTGACCTTGTGTCACGGGTGAATCAGGTTCATTAGCTAACGAACCTTGCGTACCGATAGGACAAGCCGACCGGGGCTGTCTAGTGCAAGTTGTACGATTCTAGCCGCGAGCCTCGTGCTCCAGTTGGACGAGCCAACTGGGGGCAAAGCGATCTTTGAGGAACAAAATCAACTTGTCGAAACCCTGGTTCAATCTCAGATTTTTAACAGCCTAGGACTAGCCCCTCGTTGTCAGCAATCAACATCCTAACCTAGGATGGATGGGATGCGAATCATTCGTCAAGCGGAGTAAATTGCCATGTCTATCGATTTGAATGTAGGTGTTGAACCTGGGGTGACTGCCCAGGAGCTACGAGAGGGTATACGCATGACTCTTACGGAGCTTACGGGAAATCCCGCGACAACGTTGTTATTGTGGACGATGGCCAACGGCGAAAGAGCGCCAATGGATGACAACGACACAATCGTGTGCGATGCTCTCGTCCTAGTCGAAGCATCGGACGTCGACGCGCAGATCGCCCTAACCATTTCACCGAGTTTTGAAAAAGCCGGGATGTTTGACTGCGCAATTTCGGCAGAGTGCTCCCGAAGCGCAGTTGAGTTCGTTTTGGCGGCAAGTTGCGCTATTTGGTTTTCACGTCGATCCAAAACGCAGATAAGAGATGAATGGCAGTTTTGGACGGGTGCTACAGCGATTGAACCGGACGACTTAGTAGGCAAAATTCGAGTCAACGGAATCGGTGACTTATCCAAAGCATGCAAGAACCTAGTTGGTACAAGGATCGAATCTGAGTAGCCTTGCGCGAACAAACGGCGTTAATAGGTCGCTGGCAGGGACGACCAGCCCGCATGCTTGAACTAACGAAGAGTCATGCCATGTTGATAATAGTGGTAACCTGTAATGAGGCGGACAAGAACCTCGTGATTGCTTGCTTGGGACCTGAGCACATTAACGGTCCAACAAGTTGGAGCGAAAGTGAATTGACAATCGAATGTACGATACTGCAATCAGGCCGCGAAGGCATCGCCGTTGTCGACAAGAAAAACGGAGTCCGAGTGGTTGGGGAGTCATTCGAAGTCAAAGAGGACGTTCGAATTTTTGGATGATTACTGCTTTGTAACCTTCCGACTTAAACGCAAAAACCCAGGTAATTCCAAGTGTTTTTGTCGTTGCGATTTCATTCTAGGTTGTTCACTTTGGTTCACCGCTTCGCCGTATCGCCTCAAAAGGTTTTCCATGTAGAATGCGAGGACTTTGACGCCACCTTGATCGATTCCCAACGGAGAGACCAAACTGTGAATTTGCTATACGCGGGCACCGTGACACTAGGGATAGGTGCGATTCTTTCAATCGTATTGCCAGTCAATCGATTGCGCGTCGGAGTCAATCTTGTTGCCCAATTTTTGGCCTGCGCGCTTGTTTTGATTGCCGTGTTGCCAGTTTTGTTCGGTGGCGAAGTGCTTGTTTCAACGTTGGCTTGGTCCTATCCGGTCGAGCAAATCGATTTTGAGATCAATTCGGTCAGTGCCTTCTTCTTGTCTTTCTCGCTGCCAATGACTTTTTTGGGATCGATCTACGCGGTGGGGTACATGAAAAACGACATTGCGAGCAAGCGGCATGTTGGGGTTCATTTTGCTTTGCTTGCGATGGTCCAAATTTCGTACTTAATCATTTACTCGGTTCAGAACTCCTTTGCCTTCCTTGTGGGTTGGGAGATCGCGGCTTTGTCGGCTTGGTTGCTTGTCATTTGGGATCACCGCAATCAAAAGATCCGATTCGCCGGATTTAACTATCTGATTTCAACTCACTTGAGCCTGCTCTTCTTGGTATCCGCTTTCACGGTGGTGCATGGGGTGACGAATAGTTTCCAGTTCGCGGACTTTGTCCCGTTTTTCCAAAAACCGAGTATTCAGCGGAGCATCGCGTTTGTCTTGTTTTTGACGTCCTTTGGTTTGAAGTCGGCATTCTTTCCGTTTCATACATGGCTTCCCCGAGCCCACTCGGCCGCTCCAGCACACGTTTCGGCACTCATGTCGGGAGTGATTCACAAAGCGGGATTGTTTGGAGTTGTTAAGATCATTTTGATGATGGGCGAGCCCGAGTTGTGGATGGGCTGGACCTTGCTTGCAGTATCTTCTGTTTCCGCGTTCATGGGAATTCTTTACACCTTGGTGCAACGGGACATCAAACGACTGCTCGGGTATTCGTCCACGGAGAATGTCGGCATTGTCGGAATAGGCTTGGGCCTTGGATGCTTAGGCTTGACACTTCACCAGCCGACCATGGCGGCACTTGGTTTTGGTGGTGGACTACTACACATCCTCAATCACGCTTTGTTTAAGTGTCTGTTGTTCTATGGGGCTGGCTCCATCTATCGATTTACACACACAATCGACTTGGAAAAAATGGGCGGGCTCCTGAAGGTAATGAAATGGACTGGACCGTTGTTTCTGCTGGGATCTCTTGCTAGCGCTGCCTTGCCTCCGTTCAACGCGTTCCTAAGTGAGTTTCTGATCTATGCTGGTCTGCTTCAGTCGACCCCTGAGTTGAAGATTGGGCAAATGGTGTTGCCATTGTTCGCGGCTCTTTTGGCGTTTGTTGGTGGGCTTTCCGCAATGTCGATCACGCGAGCCTTTGGCTTGATGTTCTTGGGTGTGCCGAGGGACCCAGATTTCGCAGGCGATCATTCTAAGGAAAACGTTTGGATGATTGTCCCAATGGTTCTCCATCTGATTGGAATTGTGATTGTTGGATTGACTCCCATGTGGGCATTGCGACTGGTTCAAGCGCCAGCGGGGATGATGCTTGGCGACAAGAACATCACCACCGAAAAGTGGTTAGGACTGATGCCAACTTCGATGCTGCAGTCGGTCACGTTTGTGGTGCTGGCTTTTGTTGCCGTCTTGGTGGTACTATTCGTCGCTCGATTTATGCTTCTGCCTAAGAGCAACCGACGCCACGTAACCTGGGGCTGTGGATACACGTTGCCCAACGCTCGAATGCAGTACAGCGGCTCGTCCTTTTCGTTTCCGATGGTTGCTGTCTTTCGCGATATTTTGAAATTCTGGACCAAGGAGGACCTGCCGAAAGGTGTGTTCCCCAAGGATGGCAGTTACAGCACCAATTGCGTCGATTCCGTCGAGCATTCCACGTTTCAATTGCTGAACCGTGGTGAGCGGATCATTCAGAAGGGTTTGTCAAGGATTCCTGAATCCATGGGATTCTCGTTCGGTATCGGCTTCGTCGGCCTCATCGTCCTGGTCACGCTGGTGCTGAGCAAGTAAATCGCCCCCAAACTCCTGACTCCTCCAAGTTGTTCCAAGCGTCAATCGAGAGTACCTCTCCATGAATATAGTCCTGATTCTCTTCCAACTAGCCATCGTCGTGTTAGGTCCGATTTACATGATTGGCATTATCAATCGTGTCAAATCTTTGTGGGCTGGTCGACGCGGTCCTCGCCTCAATCAAAGTTGGTTTGACTTGTTAAGGCTGCTTCGCAAAACGCCGGTGTACAGCGTGGTCACGAGCTGGATATTCCCTTTGGCGCCGATTGTGATTTTGGCTTCTACGATCACGGCTTCGCTGTTTGTGCCGCTGGTTCCAGGCTTCGCGCCGTATTCGTTTACCGGTGACTTTGTTGCTTTTCTATACTTGCTTGGCCTTGGCAAAGTTTTTCTGATGTTGGGCGCGTTGGATACCGGAAGCGCGTTCGAGGGAATGGGGGCCAGTCGAGAAGCGACCTATTCAGCGCTGGCTGAGCCAGTCATCATGCTAACTTTGGGAACGCTAATCCTAGCGAGCGGCCACATGAGTTTCAGCGACCTGGTGATTCCTCACACCGATATGGTGACCTCGATTTCGATTCGAATCGCGTTAGCTGCGGTCATGTTCATTGTGTTGTTGATCGAAACGAGTCGAGTCCCCGCGGACGATCCGACGACCCACTTGGAATTGACCATGGTGCATGAAGTCATGATTTTGGACCATAGCGGCCCCGAGTTGGCCATCGTTCAGTATGCTGCTGGTATTAAGATGGTTTTGCTCGCGGGGCTCATTTCCGCGTTGTTGAACCCGTTTTCATTTGAGCACTTGCCTGTCTTGGCCATGTTCGTTTCCGCGACGTTGATAGCGTTGATTGCAGTGCTGGTTGGACTGACCGAGTCGCTTACCGCAAGACTTCGCTTTCGAGCGATTCCACTATTCACGTTCGCAGCCTTTCTGATTTCCATGATCTGCTTGGTTCTTGTTCACTCCAGTCAAGGAACCGTCCAATGACGAACCTCTTTGTATTGTTTGTGGCTGCTTTTTTGCTGCCTCTGATGTTTCATTCCTGGCGTGTTGCCGTCTTTGGGCTAGGCGTACAAGGGTTCGTGCTTGGGCTTATTTTGCTTGCAACGCACGAGCGGTCGCTGATGCTCTTTGTAGAAGCAGGGAATCTGTTCATCGTGCGGGCGGTTGTAGTTCCATGGTTATTGTTTCGAAGCCTGGGGAACGTCCAATTGGAGGCCTCCTTTTCGCTGATTAGGAAGAGTTTTTCGCAATGGTTTTTGGCGTTCCTCATTATTCTGACAGGCTCGATTTTCGGGCGGTTCATGTCACCCGAGGATTCCATTCAAGCGTTCCAAGTCGGCACGGCAGCTATTGCGATTCTGACTGGGTTTTTGATTCTAGCCAATCAACGCCACGTTATCGGCCAAGTCGTCGGAGTGATCACGTTTGAAGGGGGACTTACTTTGGTCGAATTGCTCTCCAAGCATGCGATTCCGCTGGAAGTCTACACGGGAATTTCCATCGTGTTCATTTTGTTGGTTTTGACGCTCGTCGACTTCATCAAAAAATTCAAAATCACATCTCGCGAAGATGATTTGCTCGAAGACGGAATTGTTTTATGATCGTAGTGATTTGTGGTCTCGTTCCGCTCGTCGGAGCCCTGCTTGTTTTGCTGCCCGTTTGCAAGGGACGCAATGCAAGTCGATTGCTGGTATTAGTGGGACTTGTCAATTTGATCCTTACTGGGATTGCCGCGTTTGGACGGACTCGGGGCGACTCTGAGTTTTTCCTGTCTCGCTATTTCGTTTTGGATGCGACCTCGCTGTTGTTCCTGTCGGTGATCTCGATGGTGTTCTTCGGCATTACGATTTATATCTACCATCGAATCACAGCGGGGCTAATGCCCGAGGCATTCGAGGGATTCATCGCACGTGTTATGGCGTTTGCTTCGGCCTCGGTATTTTCCGTGCTTAGCAATCACCTGATCGTTATGTGGGCGTTTATCGAGTTGGGGACTCTTGCGATTGCACCGCTTATTGGGTACGCGAGAGGCAAAGAAGGTCTCGCGGCCGCCTGGAAATACTTGCTCTTTTCGATCGTTGGCCTTGGCTTTAATTTCTTGGGGTTGATGTGTATCTGCCGAGCGATTGGTGGGACTCACGATGAGCATTCCGTGTCTCTGTTCATCGACACGCTCACGAGTATTTCATCGCTGGGTGAAACCATGTGGTGGGAGCTTGGACTGGCATTCATGGTCTTTGGGCTAGGTACCAAATTAGGGCTTGCCCCGATGTACGCTTGGTTGCCGGACGCTTACGACAATGCTCCACCGTCGATTACGGCTCTGCTCTCAGCTGTTCAGTTCAACTGTGTCGTCCTGTGTTTG
The DNA here is from genome assembly GCA_031424235.1 of Pirellula sp. GTDB lineage: Bacteria > Planctomycetota > Planctomycetia > Pirellulales > Pirellulaceae > JBKCUI01. Next base: position 26,454 of record JANPHB010000031.1, on the reverse strand, counting down.
TTCCGCGAGATCGCGATTTTCAAATCTTTCGACCCGACCCTTGTTAGCGAAGAACTCATCGTCATGGGCGTGCTATCGTTGGTCGTCGCTGCGATGAACATCGTCACCACAGACAACTACAAGCGGCTTATTGCCTACGCATCCTTGAACCACGCTGGTACGATTGCGATTGGGTTGGGCGTAGGAAAAACAGCGGCCTACGGAGTTGTGCTTTATGTGGTTAGCAATGCATTCGTCAAGGCACTTTTGTTTTTGACCTGTGGTAACATCAAAGCGCACTTCGGCACCAAGAAAATCTCGGCTTTACGCGGCATCATTCGCGAAATGCCCTTTAGCGGACTCGCGTTTATGCTTGGCGTTTTCGCTTTGCTCGGGTTCGCGCCCTTTGGAAGCTTTCTTGGCGAAGTCTTGATGCTGAGTTCGATGATCGAAGGATGGTACATTCTTTTGTTCTTTCTGATTTGCATTATTCTGACGGTTGTCTTGGTTGCGAGTGGTCGGGCTCTGTTTCCAATCATCTGGGGTGACACGACGGATGAAGCGTCCAAGAAATCCGAGCCCTGGTTGTCGAATGTGCCGAGCATACTTTTCATCGCAGTGCTGGTATCACTTGGGATCTTTACACCAGAACCGGTAACGGCACTTCTACAAGAAGTTGCTACCGCTCTGAGTGGCCGATAACCCACGCTTGCCTTGTGGAAAACTGAACTGAACTGGAAATTAATCGATGTCCATAACCAACGTACTATTAGCGAACAAAAGCGAACTCGAAACGCTTAGTTACGACGCTTTTCGCACGCGAATCAAAAGCGAAACCGCCGCAGGCAATCGCTTGGTCAGCTTTTTCGCAACCCCATCGCCTTCTGCTCCCGATCAAGTTGGCGAGTTGCATTGCGTCATGATCAAATCGGGCCGACTTTGCCACTTTCGCTCGATTTGGTCAAGCGGGACCAAGTATCAGCAGCTAACCTCCGAAGTGCACGCGATTCATTGCTTTGAGCGTGAGGTGCACGAACAATTTGGTCTTGAGATGCCAGGACACCCTTGGCTCAAGCCGATACGATTCGAAGGCAAAGCGTTGAAACGGATGAATGATTATCCGTTCTACAAACTCGAAGGGAAGGAAGTGCATGAAGTTGGTGTTGGACCGATCCACGCCGGAGTAATCGAGCCTGGGCACTTTCGATTTATGTGCTTTGGAGAAACAGTCGAGCATTTAGAAATCCATTTGGGGTACCAGCACCGAGGGGTTGAGGCGATGTTGCCAAAGACTTCGCTTCGCAAAATCTCACCGCTCATCGAGAGCATTGCTGGGGATACCGCCGTGGGATATACGCTCGGATTTTGTCGAGCCATCGAAGCCTTGTGCGGGTTGCCTGTTGCGGATGAAGTCGAATCGATTCGCGGCATTGCCAGTGAGCTGGAGCGGATCGCAATGCATTTAGTGGGGTTAGGTGGATTGGCCACCGACGTCGCTTTCTTGCCGGGTAGTTCTACTTACGGCCGAATTCGCACAGCCATCATCAATTTATCGATGCGATTGTGTGGTAGCCGTTTCGGACGAAGCTGGTTCCGGCCAGGTGAATTGCGTTTCCCTTTCTTGCAGACGCATCGGGACGATATCCGAAAAACGCTTGGTCAGGTCCAAAAAGACATTGCCATCATCAACAAACTGTTCCAAGAATCCAAGACGGTTCAGCATCGTTTGAAAACAACTGGAGCCGTCCCGGCAAAACTTGCGGAGGAGATCGGGCTGGTTGGCATGGCTGCACGTGCCTCCCACCTGAATCGTGACGTACGGACGGAGCTCAAGAGCGGCGTGTATGCCAAGTTTCCAATCGATCTGATCACAGAACCCGATGGCGACTGTTGGTCCCGCGGAATGGTTCGTCTGAGAGAGATCGACGTTTCGATTGCCTGGATATTCAAGGTATGCGATTCTCTGGGCGATGTGGAAGCGGGTTCGCGAGTTGACTATTCGCCGCGACCAAATTCCTGTGTCGTTTCCGTGGAGGAAGGTTGGCGTGGAGAAGTGTTCCATTATCTTGAAACCGGGGACAAGGGCCAATTGACGCGATACAAAGTACAGGATCCATCGATTCGTAATTGGTTTGGATTAGCACAAGCGGTCAAGAGCAATGCCATCTATGACTTTCCCATTTGCAACAAGAGCTTCGACCTCTCCTATTGCGGTAACGACCTCTAAAATTTCAGCGAGTCCACTATGGATCTAATTTTCGACGCCCTCAAAGTACGTCAATCTCAGGGGAAACAATTTGTTCCTGACGTTCGCGCTGCCAATCCGGTGGGGTTTCGTGGTTTGCCGGTTATCAGCAACGCACCATGTGGTTCCGGCTGCAACAAGTGTGTAGAGGATTGCCCGACGAACGCGATTCAGTTAGCCCCATTTTCGTTGGACTTAGGGAAGTGCGTTTTTTGCGATGAATGCGCACGTGTTTGCCCAAGCCAGAAAGTTGCGTTTACCGCGGGATACCGAATGGCGTCCAGAACGCCTGGAGGGCTTATCATGCGGGAAGGGAGCAACTCGTTAGGGCCAGTCGAAGCGTCCGAGCAAATCAAGAAGTTGTTTGGCAGGTCACTCAAACTGCGTTCGGTTTCCGCTGGTGGATGCAACGGTTGCGAATTGGAAGTCAACGCCATGGCGAATGTCAATTTTGATATGGGACGTTATGGAATTGACATTGTCGCGTCGCCTAGGCATTCGGACGGTTTGATTCTTAGCGGGCCTATATCAGCAAATATGGCCGAAGCGCTTGAGCTATGTTACGAAGGAATGCCCGATCCCAAATTTGTGATCGCGGTTGGTGCTTGTGCGATTTCGGGTGGAGTCTTTGAGGAGTCGGTTGCGCTTGATCGTAGTTTCCTGGGCCGTTTCGCTCCCGAGCTCTATGTCGCAGGTTGCCCTCCACATCCGTTGTCGATCGTGAACGGGATCCTGGACCTCATGGGGCATGCAGACGGCCGCTGGTAGGCAGGTCGGCAGTATCTCTAATTTGTTTGGACGTTTGGGAATATCCTAGAATTCCCAATTCAAACATCCCTTTCGTTGGGACGGGTTTGCGATGACAATATTGGCATGGCAGAGCAAGAACCAACCCGCGAAACCCACGAAACCGATGACTTCCGAGACGAAGTCGATCCGTGGGACACGGTTTTATTGCCCTTTGGAATAGAACAACCATCGCTTCAAATCGGCCGATACCGTCAAATTCGAAAGCTGGGTGAGGGGCAATTTGGGGTTGTCTGGTTAGGATACGATGAACAATTGCAGCGTCCAGTTGCCATCAAAATCCTGAAGTCCATTCGCATCGACTCGAAGAGTTTCAGCGTCCCCCAAGCTTGTGGAGTGGAATGGCAGGAAGCGAGAAATGTTGCACTGCTGGACCATCCTAATATTGTGCCCGTATTTGATGTCGGTACAACCCAGGAAGAGCAGGTCTATATTGTCTCCAAGTTTATCGATGGAGAGACGCTCGAGGAATCGATGGCAAATCGACGATGGGGTATCATTGAGTCGTTGCGCTTTGTGCAAAGCATTGCGGAAGCACTTGCCCATGCACACGAACATAGTTTAGTCCATCGCGACATTAAACCCGCAAACATTCTAATCGATAGGCGGAATGGTAAAGCGCATGTAACCGATTTTGGGCTCGCGTTTCGCAGTTTGAATGGTTCCGTCTCCGCTGGCTTTGCGGGCACGCCAAACTACATGAGTCCGGAACAGGTGCGTGGAGTAATTGAGGAAATCGATGCCCGAAGCGATGTTTTTTCGTTGGGAGTTGTCTTGTACGAAATGCTCTCGCAACGACGTCCATTTCGCAGTAATGAAAAGGTCAAGTTGTTTCAGCAAATTCTTTATTCCCATCCAACTCCCTTGAGAGATTGGGTCGAAGAGATTGATGATGAGGTTGTGGCTATTTGCTCTCGTGCACTTGAGAAGTCGCCTGAAAAAAGATTTGCGACTGCTACCGAATTTGCTCAAACGATTTCGAACTATCTAGTGCGTGCAGAGCACGCTAGCCTAAAGCCAAACAGCCTTCCCCCCCCGGTGTCATTGGGGCTACTCGGCGAGTATCGGTTGATTGAACTCATCGGTGCCGGAGGTTTGGGGGATGTTTACAAAGCAGAGCATCGTGTCATGCAGCGGATGGTGGCGATCAAATTGCTCCACGAGAAACGCCATTTCCAATCGGAAATGACACAGCGGTTTTTGCAAGAGATTCGGTTGATTGCGAAGCTCTCACATCCCAATATCGTAACTGCATTTGACGCAGGGCGAGAGTCTGACCGCGTGTTCATGGTCATGGAACTCGTCGAGGGAGAATCGCTGGCGGATCGAATTGTGAGGTTGGGGCCGCTTTCGACAGCAGAGGTCATCAGCGTTTTGCGTCAAACGGCCACCGCCCTTGAGTATGCTCATGCGAGGCAAATCATCCATCGAGACATCAAGCCAGGTAATCTCATGGTGGATTCGCGTGGGGTTATCAAAGTTCTCGATTTTGGACTCGCAGTCCTCAATGAGAACCAAAATGAAACACAAATCGGAAGGTTATCTGGCACGCCACAGTACATGGCGCCTGAGCAGAGCCTAGAAGGGGCTGTCATCGACAGTCGCACTGATCTGTATTCGCTTGGCGCGACTTTGTTTACTCTCCTGACCGGTCATCCCATGTACGACGGAGACGCGGCGCAAATCGCAATGGCGCACCAGCGCCAAGAGATTCCGAATCTCTACGAGTACCGACGAAGTATTGATCTGCGGGTCGATTCCATTTTCAAGCGTCTGGTTGCGAAGTCGCCGAACGATCGATTTGCATCCGCAAGCGATTTGTTACAAATCCTGGATGAGTTGCGACTGCCTGAAATTCCGATCCGAAAGGTACCAGGCAGCATCTATCTTAAAGGGCTCTACAAAAGCCAGCCGACGAGCGTCCACGATCTAGTCCCAACAGCAGAGACTAAGACCGGTGCGATTGGGATCGATCTAGGACTCGCCTCCTCAACCGTAGCTTGGTTTCATCCCGAACATGGGCCGCAACTGGTCGAACAGTCGGAGGGGCAAGGGCCTCAATTGAGAAACATGCTTTGGAGTATCAACGATCACGTCAAGGTGGGCGAATCAGCGTTGAAAGTTTGGCAGACGCATCCAGCTGGAATTTTCCATAGTCTGCAAAGGTGGATTGGATTGCCTGTCGTAAAGAGACCATTCGGTGGCAAGTCTGTGCCACCGGAAGTACTCATTGCTGCTCTCTTGCATCGATTGCTTACGAATGCACGCCGAAAAGTAGCCAGAGCGAGTCAAGCTGTTGTAACCGTTCCAAGTTGCTATGATCAGGCCCACCGCCGTGCCATCCATATCGCTTCGCAAATTGCAGGCATCGAAGTTCTACAATTGCTGGACAAGCCCCTAGCCATCGCTTTGGCTTGGCTGGATACACTCGCTAAAAGTCCGGAGACGCAGCGAGTCGAAAATGGCAAAGTTCTCATTGTTCACTTGGGAGGAACGGGGCTGGAAGCCAGCGTCGTTGAGGTTCACGATAGACTTGTTCAGCTACGAGGCACGCACGGGGACTGGAAGAGCGGCTCTCAGCGATGGATTCGCGTGCTCTCTCATTGCTTCGTTGACCAACTGGAGCGGCTCACCGGTGCCGATATTCGACAAGATTTGGCAGCAGCCACTCGCTTGCAACGCACGGTCGAATTGGTCATCGAACGTTTGACGGTCAAGCCAAGCGTTGAAATGCGATTTGAGTGGCGAGGTTCTGCAATTGTCAAGCGACTAACGCAAGAAAGAATATTGGAAATGGCGCCAGCCATGCGTTCTGAAGTGAGTGATGCTATCACCGGCGCATGTGCGGCTGCTCGCATTCAAGTTTCGGAGGTAGATCACATTGTGCTGGCTGGAGTCATGATGCGATTAAAGCCGCTGCAAAGAATGGTAGAAGCCTGCGTCCCAAGCGCGATAAGTCTCAGTTTGCTCGAGAAAAATGAGCTAGCCCGTGGTGCTGCCATTCAAGCACGTAACTTAACTATGACGACTCCTAGAACAAAACAATCGTTCCAAACAATTCCATGCGCTGTCTATGATATTGCGATTCCCGTTCTATCAGCTAGCAAGGCGGCTCTTGCCCCCAAGATTCTATTCGAACGTGGTGCCTGCCTTCCAGCTGCACAATCACGGTCTCTTCGATTCGAGGAGAATTTACCTCAAGTCTTGCAACTAATCGAAGGCACGCGACATGGACGCGAAGCTTGGCAGCGGCTTGGATCGCTCGATCTCCAATCGGCGTTTCCTGATAGGTTGGAGAAACAACCGCTGAGTTTAAAGTTGGAAATGGATATCTCGGGTATCCTACAAGCCGAATTGTTATGTCCCGAATTGGGGAAAAGCATTGCGTTCCCTAATTCAAGCAGCCACCTATCCGCTGCGGAAATCGAAAATTGGAAAGCATGGCTTGAAACGCTCATGCTCTGCTCGAATTAGCAAAAAGTAGCCTCGTTCCAAGGCTCTGCCCTGGAACGCACTGCCCTGGAACGCACTGCCTTCGAGGCTCCGCCTCGCGTTAGCCAAGCTTTTATAACTCAGGAGGCAGGAGCCTCGGGTGCATTGCGTCCCCAGGCGGAGCCAGGGGACGAGTGCAACCCTAGCTGGCCTGGATTACTCACGGCGCTCGATTTGAGCCGCGGGCGCTAGCCGCGACCACAGTGTTTGTCGGGGAAACCGTAACGCGGCTAGCGCCCGCGGCTCAGTATGAATAATCCGGACTAGAGCGTTTCGGCTCGCTTCTCATTGGATCGAGGGCCAAGATTTCCGTAACGATGGTAGTCGAACGAAATGCTTTGCTCCATAACGTACCAAAGCAATTCAATGCGGCCAACCGTCGATACTTTCTGGTCAGCGATGAACACTTGATTTCGATTGGCCGCGCGACGGATCAGTTCGGGAACTCGGTTTGCGGATGCGTATCGCAATCTTGCCACTTGCCCGTTTTCGATCGACCCAATGAGCTCTGCATCGCTCTCTTCGACGAACTCGATGCGGCCAGCCCACTCGTACGTGAGCTTCTCTAACGCTGCGATGGTCGCTTCATGAACTGCGGCTGGGTGACTTAGAATTGCTCGGCAGTTTGAGGCAATGGCAGCGGAGCACCTTGCTGCTATTTCAAACACGTTATCTCCCTCGTGAAGCCGAATCCGAAGAGGTGAGGCAGGCACGTAACGACGATGATTGTCTTGCCCAACCAATTGAAAATGGTCGTGCTCCACCATGATCTCTTCCCTGGCAAACCGATCGTAGGACAAAATTGCCGAACGAAGTTGGGCTATATGCGTCGTTGTGCATAGTGGCAGGTCTAACAGCAAACGACTCGATCGGTCTAGCCGTTCCCAAAAGCTCAACAATACTTTCGATTCCGGTTTCTGTCCGGAATCGGGCGACTTGTCCGCGGTTTCCGAGTCTTCGAATTCCATGAGTGTGGAAACATAGTTCGGTCCACCCGCTTTGACACCGGGCCCAAACGCGCTTTTGCCCATTCCACCAAACGGTTGCCTTAGAACGATCGCGCCCGTGGTCGGACGATTGATATAGAGATTACCCGCCCGTATCGAGTCACGCCAAATCTTCTGTTCGCGATCGTCCAGCGACTCAAGACCGCTGGTCAATCCGAATCCCGTTGCATTGACCATCTGGATTGCTTCACCAAGCCTACGGAATTTCATTACGCCCAGGACAGGGCCGAACAATTCGGTCATGTGGGTAAAGTTGCCAGCCATCGTGTTCCATTTGACGCCAGGGGTAAATGAACAGGGGTTGTCACCAAGCTGAGTTGGCATCACAGCCCAGCTCTCACCATGTTCCAACTCCTTCAGCCCTCGCAACAAATCGCCGGCTGGTGGTCGAATGAGCGGCCCCATCTTCGTTGTTAGGTCCCAAGCCGAACCGACCTTAAGACTTGAGATGGCATCCACAAAATGCTCGCGGAACTCTGCGGACTCGAACACCTCTTCTTCGAGCAACAGCAGCGATGTCGCACTGCACTTTTGACCTGCATGCGAGAAAGCGCTATGAAGCACGTTCTTGATGACCAAATCACGATCGCTTAGCCCGCTAACGATGGTTGCATTTTTGCCCCCCGTTTCGGCCAAGAGGTTCAATGTCGGCTTTTGATCCAAAATGGTCAGCGCTGTCTCCGTACCTCCGGTCAAGATGACGCGGGCGATTTCGGGGCGAGTCAGCATGTGCGTTCCTGCCATCGAACCACTGCAGGGTACGAACTGCAACGCTTCGCGAGGTACGCCAGCTCGCCAGAAACACTGGCACATGACATAAGCTGGCAATACGGTGTCCGAAGCCGGCTTCAAGATTGCGGTGTTCCCAGCTGCAAGAGCCGCAGCAATTCCGCCGCATGGAATTGCGATAGGAAAGTTCCAAGGACTGACAACGACCACGACGCCCGACGGCTTGGCTTTAAACGACGCGTCTCGTTGTAGTTCTAGTGCACATCGAGCATAGAATTCAACGAAATCGATGGCTTCGCTAATTTCGGGATCGCTTTCAAGTATCGTCTTGCCCGCATCCGCAATGGCGGCTCCAATCAAATCGCCTCGAGCGACTCGGAGCTCTTGAGCCACAATTCGAAGTATCCGATAGCGTTCACCCGGTTCCATCGCGCCCCATCCCGAAGGATCACTGCTCGCGCAATCGACAGCTAGCTTGATTTGGCCTTCGTCGGCTTGGTTGTAGATTGCTGCAATCGTTCCAGGTCGAGACGGATCGATGGATTCAAAACGTTTTCCCTCGCCCTCCAACTCTTGATTGCCAATCGACAGAGGGATATTGGTGGCTCGTCCGTCGCAGAGCGGTTGCCATTTTTCGACAATCGATTGGGCCCATTGAGCGTTTGCCACTAGCGAAAAGTCCGTGTCGGGTTCGTTCACCAGCGACTGCCAGTTGGCTGGTTTTGGGGGCATGACCGGTGCAATCCGTCGGTCCTGTTGCCGTCTCGGTTGAACTGATACCGTGTCGATGCGCTCGACGGATTCGAGGAAGCCATTCTCAAGCCGTTGCCAAGTCGAACCTCCCGCCGAAATCTTAAACGCGTGCCTTAAAAAGTTATCGGGGCCGGTGTTCTCGTCCATTCGGCGAACGAGATAGCCGATGGCATTGATAAACTCCTCGCGTTGACAAGCAGGTGCATAGAGAAGCACGCTACGGCTCAGCTCGAACATGGCCCTTCGCTGATGGTTGGCCATCCCCTCAAGCATTTCAAATTGCACGCGATCGACGGCATTCTGCGAAGCGGCAAGCATCATTCCATAAGCCAGATCAAAAAGATTGTGCGACGCGATGCCGAGCCTGACTGCCCCGCTATGCTCGGGTCGCAAACCGTATCGCACCATGCGCTTGTAGTTGGCGTCGGTATCAATTTTCGAACGATACGGAGCTTGAGGCCATCCTCGGATGGAGGCTTCCACACGCTCCATTTCCATGTTGGCCCCTTTGACGATGCGGATCGTGATGGGTGAACCACCGCTTTTGACTCGCTCCATCGCCCACTCAGTAATGGTTTCTTGAACCAATGACGAATCGGGGATGTAGGCTTGGAGGGCGATTCCGCCTCGCACATTTTCCATGCCTTTACGAGATAGCGTGTGCATGAAGATCTCGGATGTCAAATGCAGATCGCGATACTCTTCCATGTCCAAGTAAACGAATTTGGGAATTCGTTGGCCGTCGGAGCGCAAGAACATTTCTTTGGCCGCGGCACGGTACAACAACTCGAGTCGGTCCGACACCATGCGAATCGAATGCTTACGAGCGAGCGGCGAGATTTGAGAATACAGAGTCGAAATCTTGATCGAGACACATTCGATTTCCGGCAACTGCAAGGCAGCTAGGTAGCGATCGAGGCGGCGACTGGACTCGCGTTCCCCCAGGATCGCTTCGCCAAGAAAATTGACATTCATGCGCAAGCCTTCTTTGGAACGCTCACGCAAGTGACCGCAAAGCTTATCGTGTTCCGCTGGCAGGATAACGTTAGCCGTCTCCTTGCGCATTTTGTCTTTGACCATCGGCACTGCGACACCGGGCAAATATTCGCCGAACGATTGAAAGCCTTTTAATAACGCTTGGTCGAAGACGCTGAAGAATCTTGGTACGCCTTGAACATCGAGGATGTGGACCATCTGGTCCACGACTCGGCCAGGAAGCATACTGCGGAAGCTCTGGTCGGTTATCTGCGTGAGGGTAGATTTATCCTCGGGATGCTGCAGCATCCGGTCAAGTTCAGCTTGCTGTCGACGCTCTTGAGGCGTTTGCAAAAGGCTAGCGCGTTGTTGGAGAATGGTGGCCAAGGCCAGCGCTGATTGCAATACTCGCTTGTCGTCAAGGGCAGGAGTTTGGTTTTCGCCGACCCCTGCTCGCTCCAGGAGTGAACGCACGTTTTGAAGACTAAGAGGTCCTATTTCAGCAGAACTTGGCATGGTGAGTTGGATTTGTTGGTGAAGTAACTATTCGAGCACGCACTCAAATGGAACGGGATCGGCGGCATTTTTGGCTGGAAAGGATTTTGTGATTCTACCTTTTTCTACCAAGAACGCCCCTCCCAATTGGAATCCGTCTCCGACCAGTGACCCGGTCCCGTGCCCTTTGAGAATCGCTGACTGGAAGCCGCGCCACCAGACTTGTGGCCCCAACAGTTGCGACAATTGGCCTCGCTTTAAGTCGTAAGCACGGTAGAGATCGGCTTCGGGGTTTGATACCTGGAGTGTATCCTGCAACCCAGCTCGCTCAAGCATTTTTGCACCTTCATCTTGCGTCCCTAAATGGACGACTACTGGCGTGATTTTGTGCGCAAGCAAATTTGGGAGCTGGGCTTTGAGTTCGGCCAACGTTTCGCGGCAAAAGGTGCAGCCTGCATGTCGGACGAAAATGAGCAGGAGCCGCTTTTCCAGCCCGAGCTCCCATAGGTTCTTGCCGTTGGACACAAACATGCGACGACTGACTTGTTCCACGTCACCTGACAATTCATCGCGGGAACCTCCCGTGGGAGCGCTACGGACCTTGAGGGCCATGTAGAGCATTGCCACAAAAGGAACCCACCAAATGACATCGTTGGTCAAATTGGTTAATCCCCAAGCCCATGGCAAACTCCCAGATACTGCACTCTGAACAAATCCGATCGGGCCGAGTACTTTCCCGAGCAAGCCAACCAGAATAATCGGCCAGTGTCTCGCGAAGTCCTTGGCTGCAAGCCAGTAACCAACACCATAGACTCCAACGATCATCCCGACACATTGCCAGATCTCGGGATAATTTGGGCGAGCAATTCCCGTCAAATCGAATAGATGATTCGGGAACAAAATGACCCAACCTCCCCACGCTAGGTTGTAAATTGCTGCAAGGCGGAGCACGAAAGCTGGCCAATTGGGAATGTTTTCGTTGTTCACTGGTTGTCCTTCGTGGAGTAGTTTCGATGCCGCAGGAGTTGCATCAATGTAGCAGTTCGCCAAGCGAGCGAATGGCGTTGAATTAACACTAATTCAACGTCATTCTGGGAGCCTCCGGCGTTGTCACCCTCCCTCTGGGAGTGTCGAGCGAAGCGAGGGGAGGGTGAAGTATCAGTAACCATTGTACAATGCAGTTCACCCTCCCCGGCCTCTGGCCGACCCTCCCGGAGGGAGAGTGACTTGGGTACATTGACTCTTGTCGTTTCCACACTGCTGCGAGCCTATTTCCTTGGATTATTTCATTGAACGCCTCTGACGAACTTGAGCTCGCAACATCCGAACAGCAAAATAAATTTGCATACGATCGGATGGCCAGAACCGGCCATATCTTGGCAAAGACGGTGACTGCTGAAGAGCTAAGTCGACCGCTTTCGATTGTCGATGGTGCTGGTTGGCTTGGTGGCTCCATTCGAGGCTGGAACGTTCTATGTTTGGCAGCAGCGGGTGGTCGGCACAGTGCTCTGTACCACGCAGCGGGCGCGAACGTAACTGTTTTGGATATCAGCGATGGGATGCTCGAACTGGACCGTCGTGTTTCTCAAGAACTGAAGTTCAACGTCCGCCTCATCCAGGGTTCGATGCTGGACATGCCAATGCTACGCGATGCCGAGTTTGATCTAGTGATCCAACCGGTCAGCACTTGTTATGTGCCGGAAGTGGCTCGCGTGTTCGCGGAGGTTTCAAGAGTCTTGAAACCGACTGGATTGTACGTCTCCCAACACAAACAGCCCATCAATTTGCAAGCGTCACTTAAAACGCAACTTGGGAAATACGCAATCGAGACAGAACTAGGAGCTGTCGCGATCGTGGCCAAGCCCGACGAACCAAGCCCGCTGCGCGAACCCAGCACTCGCGAGTTTGCTCACAGCCTCGAATCGATCCTGGGTGGTATTTGCAAAAGCGGAATGGTCATCGAAGACATCCAAGAGCCCAATCATGCAAACCAAGATGCCAGCATCGACACGATGGGGCACCGAAGCCGTTTCGTACCGCCCTACTTAAGAATCAAAGCGAGAAAGAAAGGTGGCCCGCAATTGAAAATAAGCGGACTAATCTTGCCTTAAGCAGCAAGCACGATTCGTAGCAGAATTCGTGAGAATTCAGCTGGTTCTGAATCACAATTCGTAGCTGGATTCGCCAGAATTCAGTTGGTTCCACCACGATTCATAGCTGAATTCTCACGAATCCAGCTACGTTAGTTTTCGTCGAACTGTTTTTAGCGGAGCGACGAACGACGAATCGTACTTGACCGGATTGGCGACGTGCTTGGTCGGCCAACCCTGGCGGTTGCGATCGATCGATTGATGAGCTCGCGATGAGACTCGAACAAATCACGAATCGCTTCATGCGTTTCATCCGGAGCCGTAACGACCAGGAAAGCGGACTGAGGATTTCTCCACTCGATCATATTCGACGTACCACCGGCATTCATCCAATTATCTGGCACGATGGATTCCTCAATCACACGGATAAGTGCCGAAAAATTGAAGTTTCCTTTGGTGACGCTTACGAATTCCGTAACATCGTAGAGACGAACTACGTTGGCCGACATTTTCTTTGACGTAATCGTCAAATAGCCTGGTGACTCCAAATAGGTCAGTTGCAAAGGAGACAGGATCCACTTCAATTGGTTTCGAATGCTGATGCCGGGAACGACAGGGATTGTTATGGGTTCATCCATTGTGATGTTTTCTGCTTCAATCGCTTGTTCGTCGATCAACACAACAATGGGATAGATCGACGTGAGTTGCTTAAGCGGGATCACTTGGTCTGACCCGCTTATCGGCGATTGCTGGTCCAGCTTGCGACTGATTTCCTGAACGAGTTCGTTATCCGCCCGGTTGGTACTTTGGGCCCAACGAACACCATCTTGGGCTAATACGCTTTTTGCTGCTAGCAAGAGACCAATCGTAAGGAAGCAACGGAACAGATACATAAAGTGATCTCCTGCGGAATATCTGTCGGTGTAAGTATGTGTGGGAACGAGGTGCCATGGACACGCTTCGCCTGTCAGGCTTATCACCAGAGCAAATTTTGATCCCATCGTCGATATTATTCTTGGTTTGGCATTTCGATTGCGTCTATTTGGTTGCGAGTCAGTAATCCGCCGATTATTGCAACGTAAAAGTTCAAATTCGAGGTTTCGCATGTTCAATAATGCTACTGTGTGTATCGCTCTCGGGATTATCCTGATCTGTAAGGAAATTTGTTTTGCGGATGGTACTGTTCCTGAAACCGCTAGGGTGGAGAACGGGCCCAAATTGACACGCGTCGAATTGTTTCCAGCAGGACAAGGGTTTTTGAATACGAATCCACTGAAACTGGCGATGCGGAGCTCATGCTGTCGTTGACTCGTCACGAATTGGATGATCTTCTGAAATCGCTTGTGCTCAAGGGATTCGATTCCGCGAGAGTTGACTACGAACTGAACGCGGATCGTCATAATATCGTTTCCCAAGTTCTTTCGTCAGAAAATAGCAAGACGAGGGCGGAGTTGCTTCAAGGTCTCAAGGGGCATGCGATCCAACTGACCGACAAGTCGAGTTCGATCTCGGGAGTCATTGTGGCGGTGGAGTTGCAATCGGACCAAGAGCAAACGGGGAAAGAAATCGAGGTCATCACATTGCGCACGGAAAAAGGGCTTGAGCAACAAGCGCTTACGACTACGGCCAAAATCACGTTTGCCGATGAGTCCGTGCAATCACAATTGGATCAAGCCTTGAACAACCTAACGAAGCCAGTCGCAACGCGATCACCAGCAGCTCTGAAACTTAAGAAGAAGGTTCCCGGCCCAGCGGGACTCGCCTTTCAAACAGAGACAGCGGCTTGGAAGTGCTCCTATCGGATTGCCAAGATTGACGGCGAATATCAGCTTGTCGTTGCCGCGGTCATCGACAACACCAGCGGCATGGATTGGATCGACGTCGAGCTGGTCTTGATCGTCGACCAGCCGTTAGGCTTTCATGCACCACTTAGTACGGTTTATCGAGCCCAACGTTCCAACATGCCCATCCCCTCTCCGTTTTCAGCTGCCCCTCCGGCTTTGGCTGCAGGTCCCAAACGCAACATGGGAGAGCTTCTGGCGGATGAGCCGATGGAGAATTCGCGAGGCGGAGCCAAAGCAGGATTCGGTGGTGGCGGCGGCATGGGAGGAATGGGAGGAGGTGGCATGGGAGGAATGGGTGGTTCCATGGGAGGCTCTTTTGGCGGATATACACCACCACAAAGCGACGGAAGTTCAGCAGCCCTTGATAGAGAAATTCGCGATGTGGCTTCGCAACTTGGAATGAGCTTTCCGGTCGGCGACTTGTCGCGCGGGATCGCGGGAAAACGCGTGCATATTAGACTGCCGAATGTCTCGATTCGGGCTGGTACCTCGGAGTCGGTCTTCCTGCCAGCGATTCCGAGAATCATTGACGACGTTCGGGTCTACGTTGCATCCGTCAGCAAAAAACATCCTTTGTCCGCGTTCCAAATCACGTTGCAGGATGGATACCAATTGCCTGGCGGTCCGGGAACTGTCTGGTCCGATAGTGGATATGCTGGAGACGTTATGTTTCCTCGACTTGTTGCCCAGGTACCGCAACTGGTCACCTATGCTCTCGATACATCAGTGGAAATTACGAGCGAAATACTACCCGAACATTCGGCGAAAACCACTTATCGCTTCGATAGCGTCGGGACACTAATTGGCACTAAAGTCTCTCAGCGACTTGTCCGTTATTCGTTGATCAACGAAAATCAGGCCGCTCAAACGGTTTGGATTGAGCATCAGCCTACGGAAAGAAATTGGACGCCGGAGCGCGTTGGGGAACAAGTCCAGAAATCCGAACCGTCAAGCTTTCGATACAGTGTCGATGTACCAAGCAAATCGACAGCGATCAAGGATGTATTGGAAACCGAAACGAGCCTTACCAAATGGCCAAAGGATGCGAACTGGCTTCAGCTGAAACACCTTATGGACTCAGCAGACATGCCGCCAGAAATTCGGAGACGACTTGAAGGCCGAGTCAAGAAATTAGAAGAGCACGACGTTTTAAAAGCTTCCGAAACCAAATTGTCTAGCTCGAAAGAAAGCGCTGCGATTGAGCAACGAAGGATAAAAGAGCTGATGATCGCTTTGAATCGAGAAGATGAATTGCATACTCGATACTTAAAGAAATTGGCAACGCTCGAAAGCGAAATCGAAAGTGCAACAGAGCGGCTCCTATCTGTCCGAAAAGCTCTCGAGGAGTCCAAGACTCGACTTGATCAAGACAGGATGGATTGAAGAAGCTTTGAATCGGAAACTTCCTTAGGCATAGCGCATCCGGCTGAAGCCGGTACACCAACCCCAGGTTGAACGCAGGCGAATTTCTATGAGTCTAAGTGACATTCACCTTATTTCGAGTCAAGGTGGACGTGATGAAGATGGCAAGGAAACTGAGTGGGATGGTGACTATGCCTGGTTGGTTGAGTGGCATCCAAGCTCCCTTTGGATCGAGTTTGTAGATATTGGTGAACATGTCCGGCGTAACAAAAACCCAGAGCAATGAAGTGACCAATCCGACCAACACACCAGCGATGATTCCTTGCCTCGTGGTGCCCTTCCAGTACAACAACATTAGCAAAGCGGGTAAATTCGCCGAAGCGGCGATCGCAAACGCCCAGCCGACTAAGTACGTGACGTTCATCCCCTCGAATTTAAGTCCAAGAGCAATGGCTAATACCCCGATCACAATCGACGAGCCCTTGGCCACTGCAATCGTCTGCTGATCGGTTAACTTCCAGCCGAAGAATCCACTGACGATGTCGTGAGCCACACTGCCTCCGGCAGCGATGATGAGTCCACTCACGGTGCCAAGTACGGTCGTGAATGCGATGGCTGACACCGCTGCAAACAGCAGGTTGCTAAAACTTTTGGCAAGCAGTGGTGCTGCCATGTTGCTATCGGTCGGATCAAGCGTCCCACTGACCATTGCACCCAACCCGATATACAGGGTCAAGATGTAAAAGAACCCAATCGATGCGATACCTACGATCGTACTCTTTCGCGCGGAGGCTTGGTCTTTGACCGTATAGTATCGGATCAAAATGTGGGGCAACGATGCCGTACCCGCGAACAACGCCAACATCAAAGAAACGAAATCGATTTTGGCGACGATGCTTTCGGAGCGAATCCCTTTGAACGTTGGCAGATTCCCAGGTGAAAGCATGTCCTTGCCATTGACGATCTTTGGCACGTAGCTCGTCTTGCCGTCCGAACCGGGCACCTTGGTGGTTATCTCGATCTTGGACTGCGAAATGGTGCTAATAAACGAGAGAGGGTTTAGCGGGCCGGTACTGGTTTTACCATCGGGCAATTCAGCGAGTTTGCCGACAGGCTGTACGTTCGTTTCACCTTGGCCGAATCCGATCGGGACTCCGTTAACAAAGCGTTTCCCCTCTTTGACTTCGATGACCTGCGTCTTTCCAAGTTCGTTTTCCGGCGTTTTGTTTAAGCCACGATTGAGAATCAGGACCGTCAGCATCAACGAGAAGATTACCAACAGTCCGCCTTTGAGAAACTGGACGTAAGTTGTACTGACCATGCCAGCGGTGACCACAATGAAAACCACAACGGCACCAACGAGAACTACACCGTGCCAATATTGGAGGCCCAACAGCGGTTTGACCAGAACTCCGGCCCCAACCATTTGTGGAATCAGATAAAAGAGGCTAACGACCAAGGTGCTAAGCCCTGCCGCTGCCTTGATCCCACGCGATTGGTACTTGCTATCAAGTGCATCTGCAAAGGTGTATCGCCCGAGTCGTTTGAGAGGTTCTGCGATGACCAACAACGCAACAATCCAGCCGGCCAAGTATCCTATGGAATAGAGAAAACCATCGAAGCCATAAAAGCCAATCATGCCGCAGATGCCGAGGAAGGAAGCAGCGGACAGATAGTCACCAGCGAAGGCAATTCCGTTCACGAACCAGGGGATCGAACCGCCTGCCGCGAAGTAGCCCTGGCTCGATTTCGCTTTGGCTCCCAGATAAAAACTGAATGCTAAGACGCCGAGCACAAGAGCTGAGAAAACGGCAATTGCCAGCGGGTTCGCTTCGTAGATCATTGGAAGGGTAGTTCAAAGTTGGTCGAGGAAACCAATGCGAATTGGTGAGGAATTACAAACTGCTGAACATCTTAACTTCAATCATTCAGCCGTGTGCAGGAACCATTGGAAATTCGATCGGTATTGTGCTGGGCAAGTGGATACGAGTCTTATGCGATTTTCCCCCCCTCGCCCCGTTTCGGGGAGAGGGGGCCGGGGGGGTGAGGGGTAGAATTGTCGGTAACTGGTCTCCGGTTCAATGACTTGTTTAGATCTTTTATGCCAGGCATGGCGTTGCGACCGAAACCAGAATACCAATCAAAACACAGTGCAAAACCCCTCACCCCCAGCCCCTCTCCCCTAAAAGGGGCGAGGGGAGCGAAGTCATAAAGATGTGCGTAATGACAAGGCTAACGCCCGCCCGCTAATTGACCTGTAGGGCAGCAGAATCTTCTTTCGGAGATTCTTTTTCGGCAACGGCCATTCGGGCCGGTTTGTAAACGCGTAAATCCCAATCCGCTTGGGTGGGCAAAAACTCAGTCGGCGTTGATTCCTCGAGTTCGACGGCGAACAACGAGCCAGGTGGGGCGGCGTTCCACCAGCGTTCGAGCATGGCCAGCAATTGTTCGCCGTTCGTTTCCCAGAGCGAGTAGGGTGGGCAGCAGTAAACGACCCAGATTTCGCCAGCGTTTTTGCTAAATCGAGTGCAATTGCCAGGCAAGCCTTTCGACCAATCCAAAACATCCGTCTGAATCACTTCCAGCGAGTCGGAAATTCCAAGCGATTTTGCATTGGTTTGGATTTCGCGGGCAGCTGACTTTAGAATTTCAAACACGATGCCTTTCGAGGCACCGCGCGAAACCGTTTCGAAGGCCAAAACACCGGTTCCGCCAAATAAATCGAACGCAATTGCATTGGGAAACGTACCACCGAGCAAGCTCATAACAGCCTCGCGGGTCCGGTCCTTCATGGGTCTGGTTCTGGGATCCACCGCAAATTGAATCTTGCGAGTTCGCAAGTTGCCAGCGATGATCCTCAGTGTGGTCGTTTCCAATGTGTGTTTTGTCCTAATGAAGTTGTGAATCTCGCTGAAATACTCCTGCCGGAGCAGCTTTGATTGTTACAGAGTATGCCAATATGCCAATCAAAACAAACCGTATACCGTTCTTTTTCTCCATTCTGTTCGCGACTTTCAGCCCATTTTGCGATGTAGGGCAAGTGTCGTTTGGCCAAGAGGGGCGTTCGCTCAAGTCGAAACTGGGTGCGGCAAAGGCAAATGGTAAGCAGACGCCCGAAGAGCGTGCCGCCGAGCAAAAAAAGAAACTCGAACTGGAAAACGAAGTCGCAAGGAATCGATTGAATTCCTTTGGGGTATTACCTGCTGGAGATGAATCCGAGGCTGGGAAAAAATACACAGCGGCCTTTGAAGCCTTTCGACTTGCAGCGATTGAGCTGAATCAAGTTCAACTTGAATTTCACTTGACCTCGCAGTTTACCGAAGAGTTTCGGCAAAGGATCAACAACGATTGGCAGGATGCGATCCACAAAAGTTTCTTCGCCAAAACCAATTGGATAACTGTAGCGGGCGAAACCTTTGCGAGCGATCCCGTCAAATACCTAGGGATTGGAGCGACTCTTTGCGAGATGATGATTTCCGACGTCGAATTGGACCGAACCGATGGTTGGCTCAGTACCGCCAAAGCGATTACTTTGTCGCGAAAGTTTGAAGGCGAAGAAGCGCTTCGGGCTGCTTGCTTAATCGCTTATGCAAACGCCGACTTCGATTTCACCGAAAAGTGCCTTGAGTTTCAAAAGGAAATGGGGTCGTCTGCCAAGTTTTTGGGGGAGATAAGTACCGTGCGAGAAAAGTGGCAACGGGAGTTGGAGATCCGAAAGGCAGAAGAGGAAAAGAACGACAATCCACGCGTTGAATTCCTGACAACCAAAGGCAAGATGGTCATCGAATTGTATGAAGATTCAGCCCCTGAAACCGTCAAAAGTTTCATATACTTGGTTGAACGCGGGTATTACAAGCGCAAGTCTTTCTTTCGCGTTGAGAAGCACTTGTGTGCTCAAACAGGCTGCGAAAAAGGGGATGGAACAGGCGATGCGGGATATAACATTCCTGGTGAAGCGGGTTTGCCAAGCCATCGCGATCACTTTCGGGGAACACTGGCTATAGCGCTCGGTTCGGATGAAAAGACGGGCAAAGTTCTATCCGATACAGGCAGTTCCCAGTTCTACATTTCTTTTCTCCCAGCACCCAACCTCGACGGGAAATACACGGTATTTGGACGTGTCATCGAAGGTATCGAGACCATGAGCTTTTTCCGTGTTATGAATTTGGCCGAAGAAGCTCAGCGCAAAGAGGAAAAGGTGCCGGACTTCGTGCTCGACTGCAAAGTCCTTCGGAAACGAAACACGGAATACAAACCTAAGATCGTTGCAGGAAAATTGCCCAGGTAAGGCGAGTGGCCAAGGTAACGCAATTCGTTTAACAGTCAGCCGTAGGCGTACTGTCGAAAAAACTGAGTACGCCTTCGGCTGACTGTTAAACGACTAAATCAACAATCCCTCACGCGTTGGGTGGGTAACGCAGCTGCCGCTCGCCTAATAAAGCAAACTAGACACCGCACGGGATGGCACATGTCATTGGAAAAAAGCGAAGCCATCGTTCTGAGGGCGGTTCCTTGGAGCGAAACCAGCATGGTCGTTACGCTTTTCACTCGTGACTTCGGAAAAGTCTCGGCGATAGCAAAGGGAGCACGACGTCTAAGAAGCCCCTTCGAATCCTCTTTGGATTTGCTCGCGAAATCCCAGATCGTTTTTATTCAGAAGAGTGGTGACACGCTCGATCTGCTGACGGAATCGAAATTGATTCGTCGATTTCGGTCAGGGCAAGTGGCGTTGCTACCTCTCTACTGCGGGTATTACGTTGCCGAACTTTTGCTGGGGCTGACAGAGGACAATGAAAAAGCTAGCGAACTATATCAAGTAAGCGATCAGACACTGATCGACCTGGATCGAGGGCAAAGCGAACCCGAGACCATTTTGCGATTCGAAATGCAGGTTTTGAAGCTGCTGGGGCATTTGCCAACTTTTCATCTATGCGCGAGTTGTGGGAATCCTGTACAGTCCGAACGAAATGGTCCAGGAGCCTTGCTCGGCATCGCTGCTGGAGGGATTTTATGCGCCAATTGCATTGCTGGCCAACAGCAGGTAATTCGCGTTCGATTTCCAACCCTTGATTGTTTGATGGCCTATGCATCGGAAGAGTGGAATAGCAACCCTTTGCCGATTCGCACTGAACTTCGCGGCGAAGTGCGATTTGTGATGGAACGATTTGTTTCTCACTTGGCAGACCGCCGCTTGCGACTTACGGATTTTTTAGAGGAATTGAAGCGTTGACCACGATGGGCAACCTGAAAAACAACCGGCAAACCAAATCCGAGGGAACTGGAATGGATGGCCTCCAGATAAAAGTCCAGACAAAAAATCAAACTGGGGTACATTCGTCTCCATTCGCAGCATCACTACGTATTGCGATCCCATTGGCACTTGCGTTCCAAACGGGCTGCGCTTCGTTGAACCTCTTCAAAAAGGAAGACGACGAATACAAACGAGCTCGTAACGCCATCGAGGGATACGAAGACAAAGATGGAAATTGGATTCGTCCCGAAGGAATTCGAGCGGATAAGTCCAGGAACAGCAATATTCCGAAGGCACTTCACTTCATTCCCGGGCTTGGGCCGCCCGTGGTAAACAAAGACATTGCAAAGTCGACGTATTTAGAGGCAGACGAGCTCTTCAAAAAAGCGTCGAAACTGCCTGAGGGAAAAGAGCGGCAATCTGCGTTCCGCGAAGCTGCAAAGAAGTACAATCAAGCTGGTAAGAACTGGGTCAGCAGCGCTCTTGAGCAAGACGCTTTTTTCATGACGGCCGAAAGTTACTTCTTTGCAGAAGACTACCCCAAGGCGGAAGACTTCTTCGTGAAGTTGCTTAAGGAATATCCGAGAACTCGCTACCAAGATTTGGTAGACAAACGCCGAATGGAGATCGGATTGTTTTGGCTGCAGTTCAGTGACGAGTTTTATCACCTCAATGTTTCCGACAATCGAAAACCTTGGAACGACACTCGCAAACACGGTGTTCGCGTTTTGGAAAAGATGCGACTGGACAACCCCATTGGGCGATTGGCAGACGATGTCACGATGGAACTCGCCAACACGTCGTTCAAGAAGAAAAATTGGAATGACGCATTGGATACGTATAGCGACCTGATCTCAACGTATCCTGACAGTCCACACCAATTCGACGCACACTTGCTCGGCGTTAAGGCGGCGTTGATGTCTTATCAAGGAGCAGACTATTCCGATGATCCGCTTGAGAAGGCGGAAAAAATGCTGAAACAGCTTCCGCGGCAGTTCCGCGATAAAGCGGAAGGTGAACGAGAGCAAATCGAGACCGCGATGAAAGAAGTTCATTATCGACGTGCCGAACGCGAATACACAACCGCTTTGTATCGGTATAACAAATCTGAGGCGCGTGCCGCACAATTGCACGCCGTGAGAATTATTGAGAAGTATAACGATACGCCGTTCTACGAAAAAGCGGTCGCGATCATGGAGAAGACAGGCGGAATGCCGCCGGAACCTAAGCAGCAATTGAGCTGGTTGGCAGATTGGTTTCCCAATAGGGACAAAATCACTCCGCTGACGAAGCCAACACCGAATGTCGATGAGCTAGACAAGGAACTTCGAGACAAGTACGAGCGAACGTCTACAAAGCTGGGCGCGGGCGCCACTCCTGCGAGTCCAGACGGAACCATTCGACGATGAGCGGCCGCATGTTGCTCATCGCGGTCGCCTTAGCCACAGTGCTTGGTTGTGCCGGATACAAGATTGGGACTCGTTCGCTTTATCGCGCCGATATTCGAACGATTCACGTTCCAATCATCAAGAGCGAATCGTTTCGTCCTGAGCTGGGTGTCATGCTGACGGAAACCGTTCAGAAAGAAATCGAACGTCGGACTTCATTCAAGCTTGCCAACTTCGAGACTGCTGACTCAAGGATGACGTGCACGCTAACAGCTGACTCAAAGCGAGTCGTGAGTGAAACCAATCTTGACGAACCCCGACTGTTGCAATCTATCATGACAGTTGAAGTGGCGTGGGTCGATCGTCGGGGGATGCCGCTAATAGAGACTCGATTTTTGCCTCCAGGTGAGACCACTTTTTACTTTTCCGAAAACGTAGATTTTGTACCCGAAGCGGGCCAATCGATTTCGACGGCAAATCAAAGACTGGTTGAGCGTCTAGCCAACCACATTGTCGACCAAATGGAAGCGCGTTGGTAAAGCGGGATACATTTCCAGCCAATAGTGTTCGGCATGGTCCTCCTGCCTACCGAAACCATTGGGAGAGCGAGGCTCCTGCCGAGCTGGGGACATAATGGCTCGGCAGGAGCCTCGCCCTCCCGAGAATTAAAAATGTAGTAGGTTTCGTGAGAAACCAGACGGACGCAGATCTCACACAGCAATCATTGGTAATCATTGGCTGAAATAACGTCCGGCCCCTTGCCGGCTCGTTTTTCGTACATGCCGTCGCCCATTTTGACGTACTTGGTAAATCCCTTGGCGTCCAAGTTTTTGTCGCTTAAATTGGCGTTGGTTTTCATGTCGGTCCACATTCCCGCAGCCGAAGGTAGCGAAATGCATCTGCGCACCGGTTGCCCGGTCATGGGATGCTTGGTCAGGGGCGTTTCGTTCATCCCCTGAAGTATCTCAAATGTCTCGCCGTCTTTGCCATCGGCTTCAATGATTTCGTAAACGTAGATTGGCATAGCGATTCAGAACCCTTAACGACTTGCGGCACAGAAGCCGAATTCCACAAAACGGTCACTACGCAATTCTAGACGAAACGGCGGCGAAAAACCAATCGGCAGGTTGTTTGGATTTTGTTCTTGTAGCGTCGAGGCGCGAGGCTTCCGTTTACGCAGCATATGCTGGGAACTTGCTTTTCGAACTCCAGGAAGTTTCACAACTTCCGCTACCTTGCAGGAAGTTTCACAACTTCTGCTACCTTGCAGGAAGTTTCACAACTTCTGCTACCTCGTAGGAAGTTTCACAACTTCTGCTACCGGGACTCTTCGAATTAGATCCCGAGGCGAGATCGGAGCCAGCCGATCGGCGAGAGGGATCGCGGTGTGGATTCATCCAATTCCCGCATCAAACGCACGATCCTACGTCGTTCTTCTAGGGATGGATCGCTATTGGCTTGTTCGGCGGACGGGTTCTCCCGTGCCGCCTCTGGTTCCTCGTCTTCGGGCGGATTACCTTCGATCGCTTCATCGATCACGGGCTGCCCCATGAGTTTGACGATTGATTTGGTTGGCCGACGAGACTTCACAGGGACGTTGACCATCTGATCCACGAGTTTCCCGACGCAAGGCGTCGGGGATTCGGCATCCTCACGGTCAATTGGATAGCACAATTGGACACGCTCGTAGACGTCCACTCGTTCGCGTGGGTCTAGCAATCGGTAAGCAGCCAACGCGATCCTTGCCCGCTGGACATCGTCCGCAGAATGTTTGCCCTGATCACCAGCATTGCCGTTATAGCTAAGCGCAGCGGACAATGCTTGTGCTGCAGAACGAATGACGTTCGTGCGACATTCGCCTCGTTTTAGCCCTAATAGCTGAAAATGGCCAACGAAAGCTTCGTTCTTTTTTTTGTGGTGTTTGCGATTGAATTTCATGATTACTCTAACCCGACCATCCGTAATTCGTTTCGGTAGCCTCGTGCTACTCCTATCGGCTGCATTATAGTCGCCGCCATACTGTCTTAACCCGAATCTCGTTGATGCATTTGACGAACCAAACGCGGAGAAAGTTCACTAGATTTCCTCGCGGGTAATTCGGCTCCCTCAGACTTTGAGCAAGGTCCGAGATCGCCCCCCAGCGTATTCGCGAAATTTCCCCTAGGATTGAAACAAATTTTCCGGCTTGGCAAATTTTTCTCATTTTGGCAGTGGCTTGGATGAATTTTGAGCAATGTGGATAAAAAAATCTGATCCAATGGGACTCAAACTCATTTCCCGTGTATCTTGGTCATTTGTCGGGTAGCTGTTGTCGCAGAACCCGTTTTGATCGATCGTCAACCAAGAACTATTCGTAGGTTGTTGTATGGTCCTTTCAGGCGAAGAAATCAGAGCACGGCAAGGCAAAGACATCCACATCACTCCTTTTTGTGAGGAATGTCTCAATCCAAACAGCTACAATCTCACTTTGCACGACGAGATCCTGGTTTACGAAGAGGTTGTGTTGGATGTGAAACATCCGAATCGATTTCGACGGATCACCATTCCCGAAGAGGGAATGATTCTCAGCCCCGGCCAGATATTTCTTGGGCGGACCGTCGAACTCACTGAGACACACAATCTGGTCCCGATGATCGAGGGCCGCAGTTCAATTGCTCGGCTTGGTCTATTTGTGCATTGTTCCTCAGGATTTGGCGATGTGGGTTTTCGAGGGCACTGGACAATCGAAATGTTTGCAGTGCAGCCTGTTCGCATCTATGCAGGTATTCGCATTTGCCAAATCTTCTATCATGAACTTGTTGGCGACGTCCGCGAGTACGCGAGTGAAAAGTACCAAAACAATCGCGATGTTCAGCCGAGTATGCTTTACAAGGAGTTTGCTGGCTGCCGGGAGTACGACCAGTTGGAGCTCAATTTTGGTTCGGTCGCAGCCAAGCGTCGCGAAGATCCGAACGGTCGAGTTCACTCGGTTTTGGACGGTACAACGCACGAAGCAACGGCATGAGGCTTCTTTCGTTTAACAGTCAGCCGAAGGCGTACTTTGAGCGGCGATGACCCGCGAACCAACGGCTTCGGGTTACCACCAAGCACATCGCCGAGTGTTTTAGCGGGCAATTAGCCGCTGGGCGTTAGCCTTGTCATTACCCACATCTTTTTGACTTCCTCGTACTCAATGAAATGGTACTCGTACTGCCCTTCGGGCGGAGTATGAGTACGAGTACTGCCCTTCGGGCGGAGTACGAGTACGAAAAACCCAAGGGAATTGAAATGTGACGTTCAAAGAGATCACGCAAAGACTACTGCTGACATGCTTTGAATCGCTGCTTGCGTTGTTGACGCTCATTCGTACGATAGAAGCCTCAATTCGAAACCCATATTAGGCCAGTGATTTCCATTATGACCGTTGCCAATCTAGACCAAATTCAAAACCTGATTCCGCACCGCAAACCTATGTTGCTAGTGGATGAAGTGATCGAGCAAACGGAGAAGCGAATCGTTTGCAGGAAGACTTTTTCAGCAGAGGACTTTTTCCTCCAAGGCCACTTTCCTGGCTTCCCGTTGGTGCCCGGTGTCATATTATGTGAATGCTGTTTGCAAAGTGGAGCCATCCTTCTCAGTCAATTTACACCCAATGATGGCTCGGTACCCGTTGCGACTCGGATTGATGGTGCTAAGTTCAAGCGTATGGTTCGTCCTGGTGAGACGATCGAAATGGATGTGACGCTCAACGAAGTTGTCTCCACCGCCTATTTCATGACGGGCAAAGTTACCGTGGACGGCAAGCTTGCAGCCAGGCTCGACTTCGCTTGCAGTGTTGCTAAGCCAACTTCGTAACTTGCCTAGCCGACAAAAGTAACTTTTCGTTTGATTACTTCGCAATTGGTTCAAGCAACTTACTGAGCCGCGGGGGCGAGCCGCGGTACGGTTTGGCGGGTTAATTAGGTTGTGGGGGGGAGCCGCCCCGGCGGAATTTTTAAAAAATGATTTCCCAAGCACCTACGCCGCCCGTTTAGCGACGAAATCGCGAACGCGATAGA
>JANPHB010000030.1:0-74732 GCA_031424235.1 Pirellula sp. | reverse complement strand
AAACGATATCGAAAGCATGTTCGTGGGCCAACAAAACCCAGGCCAAAACGCAAGTTCAACGGCTCAAGACACGTCGCAACTCAAGCTCTACTCAATGCAAGGTAATGACGGCTTTACAGGATTCATTGTCCTCAATCGCTTTGTGGGCACTTGTGCTCCAGTTCTTGTTGACCGGCGTGAATCGCCTGGATATACAGATTTATTGATTCAGGATTTTCCGGTTTTCTAAACGATTGAGGGCAATCGTACGACACTGCACCTGAACAATTGAGGACAATTGTTCGACACTGTAACTGAACGATTGAGGACAATCGTTTTACACTACCCAAAAAGGTGACGGACGATTTGAGCCGATTGCGTCAATTTCTGAAAAGCATACGTCGCCGTATCCAAAACTACCTTTGGAAATCCAATGGCCACGTTCCGCCGAAGCTCGCTTTGGCCCTGAATCAGTGGCTCAATCAAGGCGGGGATGCTGTAGTTCGAGAGATGCAACCCGATCGAGTGCTGACCATCGACCCTCCATCCATCGCAGGCGAAGCCCCCACTCAACATCACGCTGAGAGCAAGATTCCGGAAGAGATGCGGCAAACCGGAAGCGTCACCTCCATTGCTTACACAGCGGAACGACTTGCCTTCATCCAACAGGGACGCGTTTTTTCGAACAAAGGACTGGTCGTCACTCCAGACTGTCTTCAAATCCAAGACTTCAGCGGCGGAGCATTTCAGGGCCTTTTTGAGCACGCCTTTGTATGTCAGGGGCTCCTGCCTAGCTATCGAAGAGTGCCTGGGAAAGTGGCCGTTCTTGCGACCGGATTAGGTGACTGCAATTACTACCACTGGACTGTCGAAAACCTTCCTCGAATCCGGCTCATTGAAGAGGCAGGAATTTCCGCCGATTGTTATTTCCTACCGGGGCGTCACCGGTTTCATCGCGATAGTCTAGAGCTCTTCGGGATACCGTCGAAAAATCAAATACTGGCTAACGATTACACGCATGTTCAAGCGGATGAGCTAGTGATTACATCGATGGTGCGTTCGGAGATCACTCCCGAGAATGCGTTGTTTCTTTATCAGCGAATGGCCAGTTCGAGTTGGTCTAAGACCAAATCGACCAAGCGATTGCGAATTTATGTTGCTCGCCGCCGTCGAAGCTGGCGGCATGTTGTTAACGAACGAATGTTGCTGGCCGAGTTGAGCAAATATGGGTTTCAAAGGTACTTCCTTGAGGAACTACCTTTGCGAACGCAGATCCAACTTTTCCAACAGGCCGAGTTTGTCATCGGTCCACACGGGGCAGGCTTAACGAATCTTGTTTATTGCAATGCCGGGACCAAGGTGATTGAGATAGGTTCGCCAATCCGACCGCTGGGTTTCTTTTACTTCATCGCGCACCATCGCGGACTTCGCTACCTCAACTTTTTTGGCAAAGCAGTCGACACGGAACGCGATGAATCCAACATTGAAGTGGATGTGCCAAGTTTGGTTCGTCATTTTCGTGAAATGGAGTAATCCATCAATTCTTTCGTCCATTGAGCCACAGTAGTAGGCACGTTCCATCTGCCCTTCACCAGGATAGAGAGTAAATGAGCTTCAGCGGACGGCACGACGGAGCGACGGAGCGTGCTTGCTACTATTGCTGGCTATCCCGTTCCGATTTCAAAGCGAACGAAATGGCTCTAGAAACGAAATCGCAAACCCGATAGTTTACCAACGAGGGTTGCGCATGTCGGTGTTTTTGAGAAAGCATTTTCCAATCTGTTCCAATATGACCTTGGGGCTGCGTGCAATTTTTGCGATTTGGCTCTTCCTCATAGGTGTAACCAATTCCTTCTCACAGGAAACAGGTTTGTTCACCACCCAAGAATATCCAGTCGTAGTTCCCTATGACGAGCCAGTCTTAGGCGAAGCGCCTACGATATACGATGGAGCAACCCATTTCGTCGAGCCAACCGATTTGCCCAAAATACGCAGTCTAGGCAAATTGGTGTCGATCGAGGGAAGACCTGGAGATCGAGGCTCGCTGCGGGAGTTTGCGCCGATGGGTGAAAGCGAGACTGGCGCCGAGTTGATGTTTGATCCGGACGCAAACACGGATTGCAAACTACCCAGATTGTCCTTTTTCTCCCAAGAGCCCTACTTGAACTATCGGTCAGAAGAAAGCGGCCTCAACTACTTGCCTGCGGGCGCGGATCAATTTGGTTGGGTGTCGCTGGAAAATACGCCTTATCTAGCTCGTGGTTACCGGTCGGGAATTACGACCGCCATCAACATCCACTTCCTTTCGGGTCCGAATGCGGTCGCTATTCCGCCACGACTTTATGACTTCTCGCTTGGCTATCAAAAGCGAGGTCGGATCAGCGATGTGATGAGTTACGACATGGCGACCACCATCGGTGTGTTTAGTGATTTCGAAGATAGCGCCAAAGACGGCGTTCGCTACCCTGGACACGCGGTCGGTATGATCCATATGAAACCCGAACTCGATTTGGTTTTTGGGGTCGATTACCTCAGTCGCGACGATATCAAGCTTCTGCCGGTTGGAGGCTTCTCATGGCGACCGCAGGGCATGCCCGATATGCGTTTCGATCTGGTGTTCCCCAGACCACGGATCGATTACACGATCGACAATCAATCCAAGGTTTATCTTGCTGGCCGGCTTGGCGGCGGCACCTGGGATATCGAATTCCCAAACAACGACAACGATGTGATGACGTATCGGGATCTCCAGGTTCTCTTTGGTATTGAACGTCGGAATTCGGAAGGCCATCTTGCCTGCGTTGAGTTTGGTTACGTTTTCGACAGGAAACTCGAGTTCCGGACATTGTCGCAGCCGACCGAGTTCGATGACGCCTTTGTTTTGCGACTCGTGACGCGAAAATGAATTCGGGAAATTCGTTTGCCTAATCCACCGCTCCAAACATCTTGAAATGCCAGCTCCGTTATAACTTTAGGGAGAGCGAGGCTCCTGCCGAGCTTCGACGCCATGGTTCGGCAGGAGCCTCACCCTCCCGAGAAATGCATTTTGACAAGGTTAGGTTCCTGCCAAAAACACAACCTTGGTCCTCTAGCTCCCCGTCAATAAGGCTTGATGATCCCCCAAATACTGCATTTTCATTTGGCTGATTGTCTCCAGGCGGGCTTCCGGCTACACTGCTGTAGCAATTCTGTTAACCCTTTTTTTGAGGTTGCGTTAGGGAAAACCCAGCGCACCGGAGCAATTCATGAGTGCCCCCACCGGTTCTCCCAAACTTGACGCGTCGACAGCACAGGCCAAGCTTACCCTTGGTGACAAAGAATACGTCTTGCCCATCCTGGTAGGAACGGAAAATGACAGGGCGATCGACATCTCCAAGCTGCTAAGGGACACCGGTCACACCACAATCGACGATGGATTTGCCAATACCGCAGCAGCCTCTAGTTCCATCACCTACCTAGATGGTGATCGCGGAATTCTTCGCTATCGCGGGTATCCGATCGAGGAACTTGCGGAACACTGCGATTTCTTGGAAACGAGCTACCTGATTATTTACGGCGACTTGCCGAACAAGGAACAGCTTGAGCAATTTAAGGAATCCATCGAGAAGCACACAATGCTTCACGAGGACATGCGGACGTTTTACAACGGTTTTCCACGCGATGCCCACCCGATGGCGATTCTTTCCAGCGTGGTCGGGGCGTTATCAACATTTTATCAAGATTCACTCGACCCTCATGACCCCGAAGAAGTCGAGATCTCAGTCCATCGATTGATCGCTAAGCTGCCGACCATCGCAGCCTACAGCTACAAAAAAGCGTTTGGCCAACCCTTTATCTATCCAGACAACAGTTTGGACTATTGCCAAAACTTCTTGAGCATGATGTTTGCCCTCCCAAGCGAACGCTACCAGCCTGATCCTGATTTTGTGCGAGCCCTGAATCTGCTGCTGATCGTACACGCGGATCACGAACAAAATTGCAGTACATCGACAGTGCGTTTGGTAGGCTCTTCCAACGCGAATCTGTTCGCTTGTATTTCGGCAGGAATTTGTGCCTTATGGGGACCACTTCACGGCGGTGCCAACGAAGCCTGCGTGAACATGCTCAAGCAGATTGCGGACGACGGCGGCAACGTCAAGAAATACGTGGACATGGCCAAAGACAAATCGAGCAATTTCCGGCTCATGGGCTTCGGGCATCGCGTCTACAAGAACTACGATCCTCGCGCGAAGATTATCAAGTCAGCTTGCGATGTGCTCCTCAACAAGCTGAACCTCAAGGACCCGCTGTTCGACGTAGCGCAAGAGCTTGAGGCCGTCGCGCTTCGCGATCCTTACTTCATTGAACGCAAGCTCTATCCAAATGTGGATTTCTATTCCGGTGTTATCTACCGTGCGATGGGAATTCCAATTCAGATGTTCACAGTCCTCTTTGCGATCGGACGCTTACCTGGCTGGATTGCTCACTGGATCGAAATGCAAAACTCTCCTTTGACTCGCATCGGCCGTCCACGACAGGTGTATACGGGGCATGTAAAACGCGATATCGTCCCAATAGAAAATCGCTAGTTAGGAGTAGGCATGTCGGCTCATTCGGATACGGTTCATTCGGATACGGCGGGGTCGGACGCGACTCGTGCAACAGGACAAGAAGCCCCGGCGGACCAAAAGCTTACGATCAAGCTAGACAAGCCCTTGTCGGAATTGTCTTGGATCCAAAAGTCGCTGGTGTTTGCCGAGCTTTCGAGACTGGCTTATGCTGCCCCCGATGAAGTCGAGAAGATCTTCTACGAAGCTGGCATCGATCAATGCCTTTTCATCGCTCGGGATGGTGCCGAAGCTTATGTTCTGGGCAATCGTTTCGACTGCATGATTGTAAGTCGTGGCACGGAGCCGAACCAATGGAACGATATCAAAGCAGACGCTAATGCTTGGACCGTAGCGTCCGAAGTTGGTCGAGTTCATAGCGGCTTTCATTCTGAGGTGAACGAGCTTTGGCCGTTGCTTGAGCAGCAGATCAAAGAAAACCAGCGCCCCATGTGGTTCTCGGGTCACTCGCTTGGCGGCGCCATGGCTGCAGTCTGCGCCGTACGCTGCAAGATATCCCCCATTCCTTCGAATCCCCAAG
The DNA here is from genome assembly GCA_031424235.1 of Pirellula sp. GTDB lineage: Bacteria > Planctomycetota > Planctomycetia > Pirellulales > Pirellulaceae > JBKCUI01. The sequence goes on along the minus strand of JANPHB010000030.1, from coordinate 69,626 downwards.
CAATCTTTTCGTATGGGGCACCGCGTGTTGGCGACAAATCGTACTCTTCGTACTTAAAGGTAAAGCACTACCGTTGGGTCAACAACAACGACATCGTCCCTCGAGTTCCACCCCGCTGGCTCGGGTATCGGCATATGGGGCAAGAGATTTATATCAATCGACGCGGGCGGATCAGCGACTTGCGTTTATGGCTTCGCGTCCGGGACCGGTTTTGGGGATTGATGGCCTCATTGCGGCTTTGGAAACTGGATTATTTCAGCGATCATTCGATGGTCGACTATATTAAACATATTCGAGGCCACTACGAAGATGAATTGGCAGGTAGGCCAATAAAGACTCCGAAGCATATCCCCGCAGAATAATGACTCAATGCTAACCGCGATTATCTTCGTTTTCGTCATCGGTTATCTGGCGATTGTTTTTGAACATCAGATCCATATCAACAAGGCCGCTTCCGCCATCGTAACAGGCGTCCTCTGCTGGACGATCTACGCGATCGGCTATGAGCAATTGGTACCACAAGCTGCCTTTGAAGCCTGGGAGAAATTGCATTCGGTTGGCGTCGATGCCCACGCTGTCGCTCACTTGCCAGTGAAACTGGAATTCGTCACCGAATCGCAACTGCCAAAAGGATTCGTCGAAATCGCTGGCATCCTCTTCTTTTTGATGGGTGCGATGACGATCGTCGAATTGGTCGATGCCCACGAGGGCTTTTCATTGGTGACACGACTGGTAAAAGCCCGGAACAAAGTTACCTTGCTTTGGATTGTTGCCTGGGTTACGTTCTTCCTGTCTTCGGTATTGGACAACCTCACCACCGCCATCGTCGTTGTATCGCTCTTGAAAAAGCTCGTAGCAGATCGGGAGACGCGGTTGATGTTCGTAGGCATCGCAGTCATCGCCGCAAACGCGGGTGGAGCCTGGACCGTTATTGGAGATGTTACAACGACCATGCTTTGGGTGAAGAATAAGATTAACTCTCTCGACGTCATGCGAGATCTGTTTTTATCAAGCGCCGTTTGCTTGCTCATTCCACTCCTAATCGCGTCCCGTTCGATGAAGGGAGAGCTTCCTCCGGTTTCCAACGTCACGGATGAGAACGATGACAAGACGATTCAACCGTGGCATCGGGCTTTGTTCCTCGGACTGGGGCTGGCTGGTTTGATGATGGTCCCGATCTTCAAAGCGTACACGCACCTGCCCCCTTTTATGGGAATGGTACTCAGTCTCGGTGTACTTTGGGTTGTCTCTGAATTGGTCAGCCACACGATGGATGAAAAGACGAAAAGCTCGACGGGAGTCATATCGGCACTAAGACGCGTCGACATGTCCAGCATCTTGTTCTTCCTGGGCATCTTGCTCGCAGTCGGAGCTCTTGGCAGCGTCGAGGTACTTAAGAACATTGCCGTGTATCTTCAAAACACCATCGGAAACTCCTCGATCATCGCGATCATTATCGGATTGGTATCAGCGGTCGTTGACAATGTCCCCTTGGTTGCTGCGGGCATTGAGATGTACGGCGATACGCCTCCCAACGATTCGTTTTGGATGCTGCTTGCTTACTGTGCGGGGACCGGCGGTAGCTGTTTGATCATAGGCTCTGCAGCAGGAGTTGCCGCCATGGGACTCGAAAAGATTGATTTCATGTGGTACGCAAAGCGAATCGGCCCCCTTGCTTTGGCTGGATACTTGGGTGGCGTCGCAATTTACTTCGTTCAAAAAATGATTCTCGGCTAACGGTTCATCCATGACAAATCCAACGCTTGAAGCAATTGAAGTCCGCAAGGTCTATCAGACTCTGACCGAGGAGATCGTCGTGCTGGAAAGCGTTTCGTTTTCCATGAACGCAGGAGAAAATCTAGCGATCGTTGGCCCGAGCGGGTCAGGTAAATCGACGCTGCTCCAGATCCTAGGAACACTCGATGCGCCGACCAGCGGTATTGTCCGAATCGGTGGCCAAGATCCCTACCAGCTAAACGAGAACCAACAGGCGAAGTTCCGAAACGAGCGGATCGGTTTTATTTTCCAAGACCACCATCTTTTGCCGCAATGGAACGTTTTGGAAAATACGTTGCTCCCAGCGTTGGCAAAGGGCAAACCGACAGAAGAGATTCGCGGGCGCGCGATCGCTTTGCTTGAGCGCGTGGGGCTCAAGGACAGGATGACCCATTTGCCGAGCCAGCTTTCGGGCGGCGAACGAGAACGCGTGGCTGTGGCGCGAGCATTGGTGCTTAAGCCGATGGTTGTTTTGGCCGATGAGCCAACGGGGAATCTGGATCAGCAGTCAGCAGAAAATGTGGCAAGATTGCTGTTGGAGGTTCCGAAAGAAGAAAACACGGTCCTTATCGTCGTCACCCACTCCACATCGCTGGCCGAACAAATGCAAAAGCGATACGAGTTGAGAAATCGTAAGCTGACGCAAGTTGGGTAGCATCGAGGGATAGCGTCCCTAGGGGCTTGTTGATTCAACTCCTGCGAAAATGCATTTCGTTTAACAGTCAGCCGTAGGCGTACTGTCGGAACAGAGTACGCCTTCGGCTGACTGTTAAACGACCACTCGCAACTTATCCTACCTGCAACGTTGCTTCCAAGCTCTTGAGCATGTCCCGCACGGCAACTTGGCCGCGTCGACATCCGATGAGTTCGTCCGCTTCGATCCAGCTTTCCACTTTCTTTTGAGCCGAAATAACGGTGGAATGCTGACGGTTCCCGAAGTAATCTCCGATTTCGGACAACGCGGTCCGCGTGTATTTTCGAGCCAAGAACATGGCCAGCATGCGAGGTTGGCTCACATTTTGACATTTGGTTTTGGCTCGCAGAGTCTTGCTCTCAAGTCCAAACGCTTCGCACACCACCTTTTCGATATCGTTCATTCGGACTACGGGGTGGCTTGCACGGATCAAGTCCAATGTGCATCGGATGGCTTCGTCGTCGGTCAGCGGTCGACCGACAACCCGTTGCTGCGCGACCAACCGGTGCGAAACGCCTTGCAATACTCGAGCGTCGCCACAGCATTGTTCGGCAAGGTTTTGAACACTCTTGTTCGATAGGTCAACCTGGGACTTAGCGCACATTCGTCGGAGGACCTCGACTCGCGTCTTTGCGTCGAGCGGATCGATTGCACAAGCCATACCGCCTGATAGACGTGCGTATAGGTCAGCCCCAAGGCCAGACAGGTCGTTCAGGCCGCGATCGGATACGAGAACGACTTGACGTCGATCCCGCAAAAGCATGTCGATCGTATTGCGTAGCTCTACCAGTGTGCCCGCTTTGCCCAAGCAGAACTGGATGTCATCGATCACCAGCGCTTCGACGTCGCGATACTTGCGTCGGAAATTGGCAAAGCCACCGCCTCTGGCGCTCTCGGTGTATTCAATCGTGAATTGTTCGGCCGTCAGAACCAAAACGCGTCGCATTCGATAGGCGACTCGCATCTTGTGAGCTAGGCCGATTGCCAAATGGCTCTTTCCGGTTCCGCTCGGTCCATGGATGAGCAATGGGTTGATCTGGCCCGGACGCTCCAAGACCATCTCGGCGGCGGTGTAGGCAAGTCGATTGTGGTCTCCGGCTACAAACTCGTCCCAACGTCGTTCGTTCTCCTTCCGAAGCTCCATCAAGCGGTCGACTTGGATATCCACGGATGCCCGATTGGATTCGTCGTTCACGGAGATACGGTCGTCTTCTTGACTGCTGGGGCTGCTGCGAACCAATCGCAATTTCGCAGCCGGCTCTACCATGACTCGCTCCGTTGCTACTCGCTCGGTTGCTCTAGCCACATGATCGGCTGGCCTTGAGTTCGCGGTTTTCGCAGGAGTAATCGGTTTGGTAAGGAGCACGGAATTCGCTTTGGAGGAGTTGGACGGCGTTGGGGCTTGGATGTCACTCGCTTGCATCGATGAAGCGATTGAGATTTGGAACCCAAAGTTGCTGCCGGCAGCTTCCGTAACTGCCGCTTGTAGATCGTCCCGAAACATTTTCGAAACACAATCGGCGATGAAAGAGCTGGCGACTTCGATTCCGATCACATTATGGCTGATCTGCGACCATTTCGCATCACCTCCAAACCAAAGATCCATCCGATCTTTGCCAATCCTCTGGCGCAGCCTGGTTTCGACCGAATCAGCGATCGAACCATCGAACATAGCAACTTCGTGCGCTATTTTCATCGCAAACTCCTGGACCATGCGAGTCTGCGGATGAGAAATCATTCACCCGCAGTATCCTTTCCAAACAGGAACCATCCTATTTGATGCGAAACCCAACGGCAGCTTCATCGCCCTTACGGATCAGCTCTGGAGTCAAGTACGACCTAGGCCTAATCCACTTGGTTGCGAACCCCGTTTGGCTCAACGGTCGACGATTCTATGAACGCTAGCTATTAAGTCAAATTCGAAAACGGTTTCGGGACTTAAGAAATTAATTTTCGATGAGGAAGATGCGGCAAATTCCGCTTGGAAGCGACAGGCTGGGATTGCGTAAGAATCCGAAAGCGATGGTCGCGGCACGGTGGAAAACCTGTCGGAGGAAAACGCTCAAACTTCCGACTGCCAAGCGAACTGACTTGCCTCAACTCGCCAAAGCGAGATGCACATCAACACGGCCGTAAATAAACCCAGGCAAACCAGGTGAAATGAGATGGAAGTGCTGGTATCGAAGAACCGAGCCATGTTGGGAGCCACTTTCAAATCCATCTCAAGCATATGCTGTAGAATCGAGCGCAATCGAAAGCTGACGGTGAATTGATTGATGGCAGCGGGTAACGTCGAAAGGATTCCTTCTACGATGATCCCGTACATGAATGCGGAGACCATCGCTCGTTTTTGGATCAAGGTTCCCAGAGTTGCGAACAGCGCACCGTAGGCAAGAGCAGAGATCAAATTTAAAAAGCAGAGCACTCCCCAGGTTTGGAGCGGATTGGTCAAAGAAGCAAATGGAACCGCAAAGGTCACAGCAACGGTCGCGCTTGAGAAAGCCCACAGAACCGCAATCGCGTACTTGCCAAGCAGAACAGCCCGGCGGGCTCCTGGACGCACGACATAGTACCCCCAGGTCTGTGCCTCAAGTTCCGCATGAACGATGGGCGTCGCCCAAAGCAGAAGCCCCAGCACGGTTACAATTTGAGGGATCAAAAAAAACAGCATGATCACGTAACCCAAGTTCATCTGGGCCGCCCCAATCGAGCTCCGACTTCCTATCTGCAAACTTGCTATCCCGATCAAGGTTGGCGGAAACAAAGCCATGACCAGCCATGTCATGATGCGACCAAACGTAAGGGTCCGAATGAGTTCGAGTTTGAAGACTCCGAGCGGCCCCCAAATCCATTTGTTTTCCGAACGTATTGAGTTGGAGCTATTTTTCAGTGCAGAAGAGTTTGAGTTCATTATGTTTGGGATACATGACATGGATCTGTTTGGATTTGCTTCGTATCCAAATTCAATAACTTTGGAGACTTGTGGCGAAATATTCCAAAAACCTGCTCCAATTTGCCACCGTGTGCCAATTGGGAGAGTGAGGCTGCTGCTGTAAACATGTTTCCAACAAGTTTATCTAAGCAATTCATTGCTCGGGAGGGTGAGGCTCCTGCTGAACCGTGGCGTCGCAAGCTCGGCAGGAGCCTCGCTCTCCCGAAGTTTTTTAAGGGGCCTGGCAGCGACATAGTATACTCGCTTCAAGCGGTGAATCTTTGCATTGGGCTCGCTAAACTTAGATTTTGTGTTCTAGGACGAATCGCTGCTCCCCAGCTTCCGGCTCAGCCATGCTTTTGCAAAAGTCCAGCGGCGCTCTGCTGTGCTCTTGCTCATTCCCTTGAGCTCCGCGATTTGCTCCATTTGCAAGCCACCGAAGAATCGCAGTTTCACAAGCTCGGCCAACTCTGCATCCTCCTCTTCCAATTCAATCAAGGCGTCATTGACGTCGAGAATGTCGTCCGCCACGGGAATCGTTCGAGCCGGCTCATCATCCAGTTGCTCTCGCTTTTTTGCGCCTCCTCGCTTCAAGCTACCTTTGGCCCGAGCGGACTCGATCAGAATCCTACGCATCGCCTCGGCCGCCGCTCCAAAAAAATGCGAACGATTCTCCCAAGTGCACTCGTTCGCTCCCAACAATCGCAGAAACGCCTCATGCACCAAAGCTGTCGGTTGCAACGTGTGCCCCGTCGATTCGCGACTCATCTGATGATTGGCAATCCGCTTCAATTCATCATACAACATCGCAAACAGCCGCTCAGATGCCTGCGGCGTTCCATTGCCGACCGCATGCAGCAGCTGTGTAATCTCCATTGCCATAACCTATTTCTTGAGCAAATCCCGGACGATGCGAGCCAACTCTTTGGCCGCCCCAACAGTATAACCGACATGCACGTGCGCCACCTCGCCACTTGGACCAATCACCACAGTATGCGGGATGCCGGATACTCCCATCGAGTTCATCAAAGACTGATCGAAATCAAACAAACTGTTAAAAGCCACAAGCCCCTTTCGATCGCGAAAGGCTCGGACCACTTCCGGTGTCTCCGTAGAATTTACCCCTAAAAAAACAGCGTCCGTCGCCGCAAACTCTCCCATCGCTTCCAAATACTCAGGCAACGAAGCAACGCACGGACCACACCACGTCGCCCAAAAATCGAGCACGACCACCCGCCCTGCATACTCCGATAACTTAAACGTCGAACCATCCAACGCAGACAGCTGAAACTCAGCCACTTTCTTGCCCAGCATGGAATCAGGAGCTGCTTCCTGCTGCGTGCTTTGCGACCATCGCGGCGCTTTGGCCACCTGCGTTCCCCACACCGAATAAGGCGATAGCTCCTCACCAAAACGCGGCTTCAACATGGCGATCGCCTCAATCTGCTCCATCGGCACCAAGCACTTGCCCAACCATTCGGATTCACATTCGATTTGACTATCTCGCTGCGCCAGAAACTTGGCCGTCAATCGATAGCCACCTCGCAACTTCATGGCCAACTCAGGAATGCTCTCCAGTTGCTCTTCGGCTCGCTTGGGCTCAAGCTGCGGTTCCGACTTCTTGGGCGGTGCAAGAAAACCGATCGCCGCAACATGATCCCGCTCGATAACCATCGGCTCCTGCTTTGAATCCAATTCAATCACTTTATCTGAAAGGGCGATAACGCTACCTCGCAACAAGTCCCCATTGCTGCCCATAAGCACATGAGTCGTGAGACTGGTCTCCGTCGCGCGAGGAATCGTCAACATCATTTCTCGCGACTCCTTGGTAAACGAGTGCTTCAGCTTCGTACCATTTACATTGAGTTCAATGCCACTCAATGCAACATTGGGAATCACAACCGCCTCGCCAACAGGCGTCGATACCGTCGTGGTTGCGTCTGTCATCGAATTCAAGGAACAGGGAAGGACGTCGCCATTTGCAAAATACGCGAGGTCTTGGAAGCCACGCGAAAGTTCCACCGGCTTTGCCTTGTTTTCGACAGATATTTCTAGAGGCAGCTTGCAAGTAATAGCCGCATGCTTCTTCTGCCCAACACTCTGCCACAAAATCGGGTTACTAACATCACCGAAGCTCAATTGACCAGCGACTTGATAGATACCAACAGTTAACTTTGACTGGGATGGTCCCCGAACTGGAACGCCACCAAACATAATTCGATCAATCGAATCCAATGCGCATTCCATCGCTGGCTGGTCCGTTTGACGAAGCACCTGCAACAAGCCGTTGGCGATCGTCGCTTTCTCGCATACCAAAAAGGAACCATCCTTCCAGCGAATCTGAGTGCACTGCGAATCCGGCTTTGAGAGCGGCGCCGACTGAGTCGGTTCGAGCCGCAGGACTTCCGCGTCCTTCCCCTTCGACGGCATCCTTCGCGAAACTCTTAGCGAACCAATGGTCAGTCGTTGCCCCTGATTGTGCAGAAGTATGCCGCTTTTGTCGCTGGCTTTCTTTTCGCGAGTACTTGCCATCGGTTTGCCCTCAGCCGTAAGCAAGGACAATTCGCGAGTATCGGCGTTCCAACTGAGCTGCAACGAAAGCGGTCCTGCTTTTACTTCGCCAGCCAACTCAAAATCGTCGGCCGTGCCAATGATGAGGCTATCGCCGATCGTACCTACTCGCAACGACGCCTCTGGATCGTTGCCGGTCGATACCATGAAGTCCGGCTTGTCTTTGCCGGCAAAACCGATCGAAAGGTCAAACGAGTCGGTAAGTGGCAACGGCAACCAGAGCTTGGCATTTTCTATTGTGGTAGACAAAGCACCGCGTTCATCCACGAACCAACTTGGCACACTCGACGCGACATCGGTATCCGCTCGTTGCCACTGGCCCATGTCCCCGGCCCATTCGTACTGAATGTCACCGAGCTCGCGGAGGCTTTGGCACTGCTCCGTTGGGATTCGGACTCGCCCGAACCTTGGATCATTGAGCCAAAAATAACCATCGCCGATCTTTTCGACATCCGTATGCAGATGCGAACCATCCTTCAACACCAACTCATATTGAGCCTCGACTTTCAACGGGGCCTGAGCCGGCCACAAAAACCGGATCGAATCCAATACGCTGCGATCGAGCTCGATCGGTTCGGCAAACACCCTCGATTCCAAACTCACTGCGCTTTCGGACACGGATACGAGACTTCCAGAAAGCACTTCGCCACCATGCCAGCGAACTTCGACGCTGGTCATGTTCGGGTGGGTGAAACTACTACATAACCAATGCATTTTTCGGGAGGGTGAGGCTCCTGCCGAACCATGGCGTAGCAAGCTCGGCAGGAGCCTCGCTCTCCCAAGGCTTCTTATGTAATTTGGCATTGAAGAGATGCTAGTCATATTCGGGAGGGTGAGGCTCCTGCCGAACCGTGGCGTCGAAAGCTCGGCAGGAGCCTCGCTCTCCCGAACGGTTCCTAACGATTGGGCATCGCACACCGCGGTCCCATCCACTGCAATTGCCAATAAGCCCCCAAAAACAGTAAAAGCCAATCGACCGATTGTGGTTCTAGTATGTTCCATAGGACGAATTTCCCTAACGTTCATAAATGGGAAGGAATCGGTAGTTGAGTGCCAAGGCCAAAACGGACATCGAAGTGGCGTAAGTCTTTCCATAGCTCGAATCAAAGCTACCATCTTGGTTTTGTTCACGGCGAAGACGCCTTACCGTCACTTGATTCCATTTGTTCCATGCGTCATAGTCGGTTTGGAATAACGCTTGCGAAACATAGTACAAGTTGTAATGCGGGTGAGAGAAATCGACCGCTTCCGAGTTCGCTTTGACATACTGGACCACTGCCTTGTATTCGGGCCAGTCCTGGTGTTTGCCAATCGAGTAAACCAATGCAGCAATCGCCGACATGTTCGCGCCCATGCTGAAACTAAAGCCAGGCGTATAGGAAACGTCGCCTCGCTTGCCCGTGACCTCTCGTATGTAGTTCATGGCCGAGTCGATGTTGCTGTCGGGGACTTTGATCCCTGCATTCCTGGCTGCAAGAAGACCAACGAGCACCGCGCCGGTGACCGAAGTGTCCGCGTCCTTGGACTCAGGCCGATAACGCCAAGCACGCCAAGGATTATTCTCCTGCGACGTGATCGCGCAGCGAATCGCCAAATGCAACGCTTTGCCTAGCGAACGTCGTCTCTCCAGCGCTATCGTGATCTTGGGATCGCCCCAAAGCATTTCTTCATCGACAACTCCATAAGCCTCCGCCAAAGCGAGCATGCCGAACGCGTGATTGTACATGCTGTTGGGCAAATATCCTGTTTCCGGATCTTGAATGGAGATCATATGACGCAAAGCGGCTCGAATGTTGCCACCATACTCGCCAAAGTTTGGATCGACACCGGTTGAAAGAAAAGCCATCACGCCCATGCCCGTCACACCGCAATTACCAGGCTCGGGATTGTGGCTATCGTTTCCACCAGGCCAATCCCCCTCTGGGTTTTGATTCTTGGCTAGCCATTGGACGGCAGTGCTGCTGATACGTTCCACTTCGACTGGTACCTCAGTGCCAATACGGGACTGGGCAAAGGTCGACGCAGCGAGAAGTAGCCATGTTAGCAAGCAGTGCATGGTCACTCTCGGCAAGAGTGACCCACCTTGTTTACCGTGGGTCACACCTGCCGGGTGTGACCATGAACTGAGTTCAAAGTTTCCCCAATCAACAACCCCCCACAGCCAAGGAAACTCCATCACTTCGCCTCACCATTTTCCAAATCAACAACCTTACCACTTCGCTTAACACGCATCCTCACCGGCTCCTTGCCTCTCTTCCCAATCGCTCGTTTCAGTTGAATCGCCGTATCGATCGGAGTCCCTTGAAACTCATCGACAAGATCGCCAACTTGCAATCCCAGCTTGAACGCCACAGATCCCTCGTCGACCGAAACCACCTCGATACTTTGGTCCTTCTCCGCGTAGGCGAAACCAAGACCACTCTGCGTTGTAGGTTCGAGCCCCAATTGTGCGTTCATGGCCGCGGGCATCGCTCGCTGTAATGCACCAAAAGGCCCCTGTGCCGCAACATCTTGCTTGCGTTTGTATTCAGCAAGTTGCACTTCCGATAGGATCGGCTTCAAATCGTCGACCGCGAGCTCAGTGTTTGGCTGCCCCGCCATCATCACCACGATCCCGGCACCACCGCCGAACATTCCCGCAGGCATTTGTAGCTTGGCAAGCTCGTCACCAATCTTGCGATCGACTAGTTCCGTCATCGCCGTCCGCTGTTCGGGCGTGAACGAAAGGACGGCGTCAAGCTGATTGACTTTGGTCTCTATGGCCGCAGCTCGACTTCGTTTGACGCGATCCACTAGAAAGTTCTCGTACTTAGCTAATTGTTCCGAGGAAAGAACGCTCGCCAGCGACTTCTTCCAAATCGCTTCCTCCTTTACTTTCTTGATATCCAAGACTCGCATTGGCGGAAATGGAAACGCTTGGTCGGTAGCGTTTTTGTTACCTTTCGCTGAACTCTCGGCGTCCTCATCCGAAAGAGTATCACCAGCCGGAGCTGCGGTTTTGTCGCCATTAAATCCAGGTATCGCCATCTTCACTTCTTCGGCTTTTTTTGCTGCATTTCTAACGGCCGCGATTGCTGCAACCTCAAGCTTCTTCACTCCGGATTCTGCCAACCCAGTAACGCGTCGAATCGTGTCGACCTCGATTCGCATGGAAGCTTCCATTTCTTGAGGATCGCCACCGCCGAACGGGCCACCAACCGCGCCTATGTTCTGTTGTACTTGAACCTGCTGCCGCACTTGCACTTGCCCGTACACGCTTGCAACTGAAATGCAACAAGCAAAAAGAATCGACGCCAACGTTCTCGTTCCCAGGCTCCCGCCTGGGAACGCACTGACTTGGAGGCTCCGCCTACGAAGCTTCGGGAGAGCGAGGCTCCTGCCGAGCTTGCGACGCCACGGTTCGGCAGGAGCCTCACCCTCCCGATTAACAAATTGCTTGGATGAAGTCGAGGAAACATGTTTACAGTGGTGGCCTCGCCCTCCCGAGTAAAACCTGAGTTGATCGCTACCAATCAATGACACTGCAGGCAGAGCCTGCGGTACAGTGGGTTCCCAGGCAGGAGCCTGGGAACCAGAGGCAGGCGTTCGGCGCGACGTATCGAATTCTTCCATTTTTGCGTTCCTAATTCTGTAGTTTCTCATAAGTGGTTTTTGTTACTGCGATTTCAACCGCGACAGTTCATTGAAAATAGAATCGAGCCCCTCTCGAAACTCTTCCGGCAATTGCTTTCCTGTTTTACCGACTCCTTCCCCTACCTGACGCGGTGCAATCTTTGACCCCGCGTCTCGGCCTGGTCCGATCATATCCATCGGCAATCGACGCGTCGTGCCGGATGCCATCGAGCCCCCGCCATTGTCCCCACCTCCGCCGCCTCCTCCGCCTCGACGAGCCTCCAACAATGCTTCGATTGCCGCAGTTTGAGCCGCATTTGTTTGTGTCCCAACTTTCAAATCGGTTAGCAAAGCCGAAGCCTCGTCCATGGCTTGCACACCCTTCTTAAGCTTGCTCAACTCCTTATCAAAGTTCTTCATCGCATTCGGCAACGCTCGAATGTCTTGACTTACGTTCAAGGTGCGTTCTTGAATATCCATTTGCTGAACGGCCAGCCCAGTAGCCCGATCCTTTAGATCGTCGGACGCATCCAACGTACTCTTGCTTTTGCCGATCAACTGGTCCAACGTACGCGTTTCATCCCGCAGATCGATTTCGTCTCCGATGATTCGCATGATCTCTAGCAGCAATGCTGGCGGTAAGCTTTCTTTCTCCTTGCCTCCGCCACCGCCACCGCCCGGCTTAGCTGGCCCCGCAAGCTCTTCCGCCCAACGATCGAACGTGTCCGCCCAAAACTCCGATCGGTGCAATACGTCACCTCGCAGATTGCGGTCCATCCGCTCCGGCATTTCACTTAGCTTCACTAGCACATTTCGCTCAGTCATCTCCTTGAGCACCGCCTCGCGATTGTTGGATGGGACATCATTTTGGTATGCGGCCAAGTCCGACTGAATTGCCCGAACAAAATCGCTCGCAGCCGCCAACTGGCTTCGAAGTGAATCGGTTGCTTCTTTCTCAGATGGTTCGAGATTGCTCGGCTTCTTGCCAAAGCTTCGTCCTATCATTGAGTTCACTTTGCTCGCGATCTCTCTTTCCATTCTCGATGCTGCCTTGAACCGTTTAATGAAAGTGCTATTCTCAAAATCGCTCATGAGTTCATCAAACTGTTCGCGAGCCTTTCGAAATTCATCAATCAACTCGGTCTGATCGCGTACCGCTTTTTACAACCGTTTATTCTGATTTTCTGCGGCTTTGTCTTTCTTAGTTTCGCTCGGCTTATTCTCCCGACCATCAGAGCCAAGCACCGTGTCTGGAATCGTCAGTCTGCCGCCTGAAGGCTTGGTATCGGACGATTCTTCGGACGGCTTCGGCTTGACCGGAGATGCCTGTTGGTCTTGCAGAGCGGGAAGCTTTGGTCCGCCCTCGTTTCCCTGGGCCGCGTTGGCTGCTTGTTGCAATTGATCCGCCACGGAAGGCATTCGCGTATCCGCAATTTGATTCAGCCGTTCCAGTGCTCGAGCCCACGATTCGATTTGTTGCGATCGGATCTCTTCATTTCGCAACGCTTGTTCGAGCAATCGGCGTCCCTCGTCGACCGCAGCTCCAAGCTTTTGAGCATTGGCCCACTCGTCGCTCGATTGCTTGCGAATGCGATCGCGAGTTTCCTCAACCGATTTCCCTACGGGACCGAGACTTCGCAATTCGCGATTGTCTTCCAGCAATCGTAACTCCTCATCGTAGATCGCATCAGCCCGCCCTCGCCATCGTCGCAGTTGTTGTGACAGCCATTGCGAATGCTCCTCAGGCGACATCATCTGAATCAAATAAGAGACCGAATAAACTCGCTCACGCCCGGTTAGATAGTCTTCGGTGAAAGCCCGAATCTGCAAAAGTTGCGGTGGGACCTTCTCGGTCTCGCACGAAAAAGTTGCTCCGCCACCCAACTGCTTCTGTTGGCTCGAACCGGCTACGACCATTCTTTCACCATGGATCGGATTAGCATTGGAACCGGAATGCTTAACGCCCATCCATTCGATCCCAATATGCTTGAGACCATAGTCATCTTCAGCCGCGACGTCAAAGCGTAATGTGTCGGTTGCAAGCCACACCGGCACCTCTGGCAGTTTGCTGCAAGCCACCGTGGGTGATCGATCACTCGCTGCCCGAAGTCTTATTTGCATCGGTGCTGCCGCTTTTAAACCATGCACATCACGCCAGTCGAGTGACATGCTGATCGACTCGTCGATGCGCTGCTTCGGAATGCGAACCTCAGCGTCGGCAATCGGGAGTTCGTCGCCGTTCGACGTTGCAGACTGAAGTGGCCGAACTCCACGCATGGTCAATTCGACTTCGCTCCCCTGCAAAATGGTTGCTGCACCGCTTCGCAAGTCGAATTCGATTGGCTCGGCATACTGCAAGTACGAGGGCAGCGTGACGTTGGCTTTCGCACTTGCAAGCTCCGGTCTTGCCATGGGCACAATTCTCGTCTTCGCAAATGCATCGCCGCATTGGATCGTCAACTCCGCGGGATCGGTTTGACCTGGCAAGTGAAAAGTAAAACTCGAACCATTCTTTTCTGAGTTGGCCTGGCCAACCGCATTGATCGCAGTTGTTTTTCCCCCAGCAGTACTAATCCAACCGCGAGCCGTTGCAGGCGAATTGCTCGAAGTGCCATCAACTTGCATTGCCAATGCAAATGGCTCGGCATACGCGACAACGGTCTCATTCGGCAACTCGACTAACCGCGTAAACGTATAACGCGGCGTAGCCAGCCACGGTTGCGAAAATCGAAGCCAAACGTTCCAAGCAAGCGATGGATAAAGGACTGAAACCAGAACGGCAATCGCAAAAGGAACCAGCGTTGCAAACATCCATTGACGAAGCCTCGGTTTTGGGATTCCCTCCATAAGGTCCATGCCAGCGATTCGCTTTTCGACTTGTTGCATGGCCGCTGAAATCAAGACTGGACTTCCGGTTTGAATCTCTCTGCTGGTCGACAGTTCTACGACACTCAATATCTGCTCGCTCAATCGAGGAAAGACCGGCCGAAGCTTACGAGCCACCTCCGTCAAGCGCCTTGTCCCCCAAAACCACCTGTGAAGCGTCCACGGAATCGCCAACAAACAGCAAAGCGAACCCAGACACAACGCGAACGAGCGAAGCAAAGTATGGGTTTCATAAAACCGTTCGAGAACAAAGACAAACCAAAACGCTACAGCAAAAAAGAACAGGCTTGCCAAAATCGCTTCCGATAGTTTCGTCCGTCGCAATGCACTACGAAAGGCCAGTAACGGTGTTTCGATGGCCTTGCTAAGCTGCACTGGCTTCAAATCTGCAATGCTCATGGTTGGACTCCTGCCGAACTTAAAACGTGATTCGAACGAAGGAAGCTGGCTACGTCGCTGATCGGAATCGCATAACTTTGAATGCGTCCCGCGCGAGCGATGTTGATGCCAAGCAAACGGCCATCGAGATCGATCAAGGGTCCGCCACAATCCTTTGCCGAAATCGCACAGTCATGTTGGATTCCTTTTGCAAAAAACCACCTGCGTTTGCTCATTAAGGTCGACTCGCTGTCGATGGCCTGTTCACGTGCGCCAGGCATCGGTGCCAGGATTGCTCCGTCCCCAAGTTTTACCTGCAAGGTTAACTGCGTGTCCCCTCGATCAATGTCGATGCGCATCGGATCGCCCGGAACTCGCGCAGCCACGAGGGCTGTTAGCTGATCGTTGTTGCTAAGAGGCACGCCATCGATACCCTTAATGCGGTCTGTCGCTTTTAAGCCCGCGCGGACTGCCGGTGAATTGGGCTTGATATCAACGATCCGAACACCTGCCTCGTCCGGCGCGATGATGACTCCGAGATACGCTCCGGATTTCCCATCCAGTGAACGTTGCGCGACACTCACGACTCCAAACCCAACCGGTTGGTCGGATGCTCCTACCGCTGCACAAAGGGACCCCATTTCGTTGGCGGCATTCAATCGTTTGCTCGCGTCGCTCCAATGGATCGCATTCATCTTGACGTCGTTCACTTTGATGATCGCCAGATCGAGCGATTCGCTCACCGCAATAACTTCTACCGGCCGCAAATCATTGGGTTGCAATTCCAACAAAACCGTTTTTCCTTTGATTTCGCTGGCTTTGGTGACCAGCAGTCCATCCGCATGAACGGCTGTTCCCAGAGCAACGGTTCGACCGCCGACAAGAAGCTTATGCACCGATTTGCGAACGGACGCTACGTTTGGCTGAAATGGAACAAACCATTGACGAGCCCAATCGTCGATCAATCTCAAACCCCCGGCCGGAGCCAAACTCTCGGTACGTTCAGCCAGTCCCTGCCGCATCCGAAGCAACTCTTCGCGACTGAGTTTCAACGAACCACCATTCCGCTTGGCTTCTTCAGCAAGCGATCGCAACGGCGATGATCGGCTTGCACCCTCTTGATTACTGGGACGTTGAGTCTCATTCTGTAGTTTAGAAGCCGGACCACTCTCTGATGGCTTTTCGCGTTGCGAGTCCTTCTTTTCCTTCTGATCCAATGACTGGCTGTAGTGAATCTTATCATGCCGACCTTCTCGCATCGCATCCCAAGCGGCATGGAAACTAGCGATATGCCCATCGCTATTGACGTGCAACTGATCTGAGATGTGCGAATGGATGCCGATCACGTTCCCTTGGAGTTCAAACGTTGGACCACCAGAGTCTCCTCCAATGAGCGCGGTGTCTGTCTCGATGAAGTTCTCATTGATTTCCAAAATGTGTCCGATGCGAAGCGGGGTTCCACGCTGTTCATCGAAGCCGCCCGGATGGCCTAAAGCAATCAGCGTATCATCGAGCTTGAGATCCTTGCCAGTGGCAACACCGACGAAGGGATGCGGCGCACCCTCAAGGATTTGGGCCATGCCTGCGTCCGCAGGACCATACGTGCCAAGTGCCTTGCCAGGAAATCGCCGCCCATCAGGATAGACGATTGTCAGCTCCTGAGCCTTGTCGATAACGTGAGCCGCCGTCAACACGAGACCATCGGCACTGACAATCACGCCCGAACCCGAACCGCCACCGCATTCGATGCAAACAACAGCAGGCCGAATCTTGGGCAGAAGGGTGTCCAGGGTTAATTGAAGTTGCTGGACGTCGAGCTTGTTCGACGGCGGTTGGGTGTTGGGAGCTTGAGCATGAAGCTGGCCAAGTCCAATCGAATGGATTGCAAAAACTAATAACAAACTTGCTAGACAAAGCAAACCAAAAAATCTTTCCTCCCCCTCTCCCTTGATAAAGGGAGAGGGGGCCGGGGGGTGAGGGTTTTGCACTGTAAAATACTCAGCGCACACCCTTATCCCCCAGCCCCTTCTCCCTCCGAGAGGGAGAAGGGGAGCAAGATTACTAATGCGATATACTTTCCTTGCAAGCAACGTCATTCCCATCACACCATCCCCGCGAATTTTCGACTGGCCCAAAAAACTCCCAGCAATGCAATGAGCACCGCTCCCCAAACAGGATGGCACCAAAGCTGAAAACGGCTCTCAATCGACTTGGGAGGAGGCAATTCGGCCAAGAGATTAACGATCTTGTCCACGTCGCCGATGACCATGCTCTTGCCATGCGTGATATGCGATATCTCTTTCAAGACATCGAACCTGGCAGGCATCCCGACTCGTTCGCGCTGCACGCTCGCGACCGAGATTTGCGATTCGAGCGATGCCCCGGTTTCGACACAACGGGTGGTTATCTGATAGTCGCCAGACTCCGACGGTCGAAAGTTTGCGGTAAACAAGCCCCACGATTCTTCTGACGCTCGTTGGAATTGAACCGTTTCCATTCGTCCACTCGGACTCTTGATCTGAGCGGTGATGGTTCCCTTTTGAAGCGGTTCGCCAGCCCCAGACATCGCGTTGGCCTGCAGCGTAATCGAATCACCTTGCTTGGGCCGATCGGGCGAATGGAACAATCGCAGCGAGTCGCCATCGGCCATCGTGCGCTGATACGCCATCCATCGAACCACTTGGCCCCAGAATCGATAATGGTAACGATCCTCGACCCCTTTTCGCCATCGCCACGCTCCGTCCGATCCCATAAACAAGATCTTACCATTGCCAAACGTTTTGGTCACAATCAACGGAACGCGTCCGAATCGAGTTGAGTCGCGATCGTGCGTCGCCAGAATTTGACTGCCGGCTCGAACGCGTTCAATCGCAGCATACCAATAAAAACCGGGGAGCGAACGCCACACATTTTCGTTGTCGGTGTCGTTGGATTCAAGCCTCGTCAAAAGACTTGAGCGCCCAGACTCAGTCAGTTGAAATTGGCCGGGCCGCGAAGCACCAACTCCACGCAGTTGCTGGTTATCAAACTCAATCGGAAACAGGTCCGCCATGGCGGTTTGCATCAAACTGGCTTGATTCCCTTTCATGCCTGGAATCAATACCAAACCGGTCGCTTGCGATTCAACCACTTTGCGGATCTTTTTGCACTCTTCCTGAGAGAGTCCTTGTGGCCCTAAACCAACGTCGCCGATGAAAATCACATCGTACGCCGCAAGCTGTTCGTCGGTTGGAAAGGATTCCAAGTAACCGCGTCCACCTCCAAGCTCCCCCAGTTCCGGATGTAGCAAATAACATTCCACGTCGACCCCAGGGTCTCGCTCGAGCGCGTTGCGAGTGTAGCGGTACTCCCATCGCGGATAAGATTCGATCAAGAGCACTCGCAATGACTCTTGCCTGGCAGCGATACTTACTGTTTGTTCGTTGTTGTCCGCCACCGAATCGTTGGCTTCTGGCTCAAATCGCATGGTCAGTTTTCCGTCACCGACATGCTTGGGCCGCCATTCAAATGTCCCACTGCCGATCCCACCAGCTGGTACCCGCACAGGTTGCTTAGCAAAGCGTTGGCCGTCGACAAGGAATTCGACTTGAATGTCCTTGTCCACGTTCATGGTGCTTGCAATAGAAAAAGGTATCCGAAGCGGCTTGCCAACCACCGCAAAGGTTGGCACATCAAAGGAAGCAATTCCCAGATCAGGCAATCGCTGCTGGCTTCCAACACCAAGTGTATGCACCGGGATGTTGCGAAGTCGCATTTGGGTAGCGACCGCGTTTGGATTCTGGCCCAAATTCCAGTCACCATCTGAGGCCAGCACAACCGCCCGAAGATCCGGGTACCGATCCAGACACTTTTGCATGGCAGCGTGGATGTCGGTTCCTCTTTCGGCATCACTCGATGAAGAAAACGGTTCCAACACAAACTCGGTATTCGCATTTGGCGCTCGCCATTGGTCCTTCGACGCGATCAAATCAATGGCTTTGCTTCTCGAGGTTAGCTCGCCGCCGGATGTATCGCTCGATGTGTCCCTCGGCGCGTCTTTTGTTTCCATACTGTTCGACACATCGTAAAGCACCGCAATGGTCGACTGATTCGTCGGCTCGATGGTTCGCACCCACTCAGGTTGCCAAAGGGTAAACAGCGCCATCGCAATCAGAAACAATCGCAACACTTCAAGAGCACCGACCCGCATTGACCGCTTGCTTCGCGTCCAAGCCGCGTAAGCCAGCGCACCAGCAATCAATACGACAACGAGACTGGCTGAACCATTCAGCCAAGAACCATTGCAAAAAAATCGAATGTTGTTCATCGCGGGGAGCCTCCCATCGAAAAGGCTTTGGACGCCCCCATTTTGTTTGGCAGGGTCAGAAACGCTTCGGCCAAGAGAGCAAACACCGCAGCAAAGGCGAACCATCGCCAAATTTCACGAGTCAAGCCTCCGTCGCTTTCGATTTGGTCGTTGACCACACGGGTACTGCCACCGGCGATCAGCGATTGGAGCGTCTTCTCATCAACTTCGGTCGGATCATCTTCACCTGCGGAACGATTGATCGCCAGCCAACGTTTGCCCGATCGATATGCGGCTGCATGTTGAGGACGGTCTGCAACTACGATTGTTTCGTCGCCCAAATCGACACGGACCCAAGTCTCGAAATCCGCAGGGACAACACCACCTGCTACGACCGTATGGACGCCTCCTACGGAAGTGCTCGCCTCAGCAAGTGCTCGCTGGATCATCGCATACAACACGACTCCATTGTCCGCGAGAGTCGAGCATTCTGTCGTCGGCAATGTGCAACAAAAGTAAACCGTACCAACGTCCGCCGCCGCCTTGCACAGAAACGATGCGCCGTTGGGAAACGAAGCGAGTACGGTGACACCTGTTTCACCAGTGGCACAAACGCGGCGGAATTGCAATTCATCGACAGGCAGAACCTCTCCGGATTCTGCATTGCGAAGCAGATCGGTATCTTTTCGCCAGCGCTGAATCGAATAGTCATGGCTATCCACGTCGCTCCAATCCAACCATCGCATCCCAAACATCGCAGAATTCCCTTTTGCTTTGGACTCTGTTGATGGAGGGAAAAAGAGTACTGCACCCCCCATTGCAACGAATTGCTTGATCTGATCGGCAATCGTGCCTTCGGGCAAGGGCGCTTGCCAAATGAGCAAACCGACGTCATCGAGTTTCAAACTCGCTAACTTCTGCGTGGATACGAGCTCGCATTCAACCGGCTGTTGTTTGCTCATCGAAGTCTTCGTCATGATCTGCAATACCTTCGAAACCTTCTCGTCATCGGAAACGATTAAGCTTCGCATGGTCGCTGGCTTCGAAAACGCGAAATGAAAAGTATTGTCTGCGGCATTCGCATCGCTAGGCAACTCGATTGTACCCGCCCCCGATTCGATGGACGAATCGATCGGCACGACGAAGCCATTGCGAACGACTTCGCGACCGCTAAGCTCCAATTCTACGACGACGCGGCTTTCCCCGATCTGAATCGTGACCGGCAAGACACGCGGAACTAGGTTGCCACTGGTCAGTCGAACCGAAAAATCCAGGAACAACTCGCTGGACCGATCGGTTCGCTTAAGGGCTGTGCGTTGCACTCGAACGGCAGCATTGAATTGCTCTCTTTCGGCGTACGATAACATTGTCAAACGCACAAACGGGAACGCCACCAACGTCTCACGTATCGTGGGCCACAATCCTGATTGCGTATCCCAATCGTTGGCCTGCAAATCGGAACAACACCATACTTCGGTCGGTCCAAGCCCTTCCGTTTGAATGTAACGCAGGGCTTGAGTCACAAGTTCCGGTATCTTGGCCGAGACATCTGTCGATTGTGTCTCTGGCAAATCGGCCAGTTTTGCATCGCTTGGTACGATCACCGGAGGTTGGTCCGGCGACACAAACAGGATCCGCTCCGAGCGATTGCCTTGTGCCTCGAACATCGCATCCAGTTTCGCAATTGCAGACGCTCGTTTCGAACGACCATGGAGCGTGTCGGTCATCTCCATGCTGGGCGAGCAGTCCAGGATGACAATCACCCGAGACGCGGAATTGCCGACCAAACTCAGCCAACCTGTGGCCAAAGGTCGACTCATGAAGAACAAGACGCATGCAACCGCAAGCAACCGAAGGAACAAGACGAGCCAATAGCGAATGCGGGCCGCACCCTGGTGCATGCGACTTGCTTGTCGCAAGAAATGCATAGCTCCCCAATCGATAGGCCGATGCCGACGCTGATTCAGCAAATGGATTGCAATGGGAAGTAAGACCAAAGGCAATCCCAACAAGGTCCATGGCTGCAAGAACATCATAGCCGCTACCTCCGTTTTCGACTTCCAGCCCGAGCGGCCAGAAAGCTAGAGAGCACGTCCGCTAAGTCATGGTCCGAACCAACGCGACGGTAATCGATCTCCAACTTCGAAACGGTCTCTTTCAGTTGGCTTAAATAGTCACCGACAATACGTTGATAGTTGTTCAGGATAACGACAGGGTCCGCCAACAACGACAGTCCACCCTCGAGATCAACGAATTTCATCGACTGCCCAAACGGCAAGTTCAATTCCTCGGCATCGATCAAATGGAAGATGACGAGATCGTGCTTGCGATGCCGTAGATGCTCAAGGGAACGGCTAAGTTCTTCTAAATCGACAAAGAGATCGGAGACGATGACCACTAAGCCTCGACGTGGGATGCGTTCGGCTAGAGCGTGAAGTCGGGCGGGCAAATCGCAATCCCCTTCGCCCTTGACCAAGTCCAATTGATCTAGCAACAGCTTCAAGTGCCGTGCACCGCGTCGTGGTGGAATGTCCTTGCCGTTGGTTGGATGGGAAGTGGACAGCCCGACGGCATCTCCTTGTTTGACAGCCAGCCAAGCTAGCGAGCCCGCGATCGACTTGGCTCGATGGAGTTTCGAATGGCCTAAATGGTTTTCTGCATTGCCGTTGTTGAGCCCGCTTTCACTATTGGCGCAATAGTTCATCGAGCCGCTCGCGTCGACCGCGAAGCACATTCTTAAATTGGTATCGGCCTCGAACTCTTTGATGTAGGAACGATCGCTTCGCCCCCACACTCGCCAATCCAACCGGCGCGTATCGTCTCCTGGGACGTATTTTCGGTACTGCGCAAACTCAAGGCTAGAGCCACGCATCGGGCTTGAGTGCCGCCCGGACACGGAACCGATCATGGCCCTGCGGCTTTCCAATGTTTGATGCGCGAGCTTGGCAATGATTTTTGGGTCGAGGAAACTACGAGGCTTTGTCACGAGTGTTATCGCCTTTTCTTTAGTTCATCGATCAGGCGTCGGATGATCTCTCGGCTGGTTATCCCTTCGGACTCGGCTTCGAAGGTTGTCAGCACACGGTGGCACAAGACTGATTCAGCAACTGCCTCCAGGTCCTCAACACTGCCAATGTAATTGCCGAGCAAAGCCGCGCGCGCTTTGGACCCGAGGATCAAATACTGCACAGCCCGAGGGCCAGCTCCCCATGCGACCAGCGGCTTCAGCCATTTCGGAGCCGTTTCGTCGTCAGGTCGTGTTTGGCGAGTTAAGTCGACCGCGAATTCGTACACGTGATCCGGAATCGGGATGCGGCGAACGAGCGACTGAAACTCCAGGACCTCGGCTTTGGAGATGATTCTCTGTAAGTCACCGATCGGATTGCCTGTGGTGGTTCTTGCGATTTGAAGTTCTTCGTCGCGTGATGGGTAGTCGACCGAGATCAAAAACATGAATCGGTCTAGCTGCGCTTCGGGGAGCGGATAAGTTCCTTCTTGTTCTATTGGATTCTGAGTCGCTAGCACGAAAAAAGGTGCATCGAGTTTGTACGTCCGTCCGACGATCGTTACGCGATGTTCTTGCATGGCTTCGAGCATGGCGGCTTGGGTTTTGGCGGGTGCTCGATTGATTTCGTCAGCCAAGACGACGTTTGCAAAGACTGGTCCTTTGGCGAATTCGAACTCGCGCCGCCCCGCATCGTTTTGTTGCAGGATATCGGTACCTGTGATATCCATCGGCATTAAGTCGGGCGTGAACTGAATGCGGCTAAAATCGAGAGCCAAGGTTTCCGCAAGTCGACTGACGAGCAACGTCTTGGCAAGGCCAGGCACCCCCATCAGCAATGCGTGCGATCTAGCGAAGAGGCAGATCGCCAATTGTTCGATCACCGCTTCCTGGCCGACGATAACTTTGCCGAGTTCTTTTTTGAGTGACGAGTAAACTTGGCCAAGCCGATCGATAGAAGCGACGTCGTCGGATTGGAGTTGGGTTTCAAGTGTTGTCATGTTTTAAGTTTTGAAGAACGATTGATCTCTGAGTACGGTTTGGAAAAAGCAGGCGAAAGCCCCTTCAGTAATAATTTTGCTCCCCTCGCACCTCTTAGGGGAGAGGGGCTGGGGGTGAGGGGTTTTGCCTAGCCTTGTAAACATCTTTGGAATGCACAATCAATTGATAACCTGTGGGAGAGCGAGGCCACCGCTCCAAACATCTTTGGAATGCCAAGTAGCCACCGTCGCCAGACGGTGGAGCCTCTAACTTTCCTTCAGTTGCCAAGTTCAGTCAAAATCTTCGGGAGAGCGAGGCTCCTGCCGAGCTTGAGACGCAATGGCTCGGCAGGAGCCTCGCCCTCCCAAGTATTGCACAATTTCACTTACCGCTCTCACCCCTAACCCCCCGGCCCCTCTCCCGAAGCGGGCGAGGGGGAGAAAGAATTCAGTACTTGTCTCGAACACTACTTGCGATTCTTAAGCATCGCCTTCGCTTGGTTCACAAACTCGGTAACCTTCTCCGAGGGCTTAGCCGCAACATCGAAGTCATACACGATCAGCTTGCCCAAATCCGCTTCACCATCTTGCTTAGGTTGCTTTATTGGTTTTGCCGGTCCAGCACCGAATTGAACGATGGCAGCACCTCCGCCTCCCTTCATGGCATTGGCCTTAATCGCTTTCATCGGGTCGTTGTATTGCAATGAATACTCGATGCCAACAACCTCCTTGGCCGCATTCATCGTAAATGTCGCGGTGAACTCCAACACAGTTGGGATCATTGGGTTCGCCATTTGGATTTTGATATTGGGTATACCCGCGGCTGCGAGTCCAGGCGGCAACGCGAGTGTTTCGACGGGGAGGAACTCGGAATCCAATACCACTCGAAACTCCGTGTTTTTGCCTTTAACGCTGCTCCGGACCTTCGAAGCCGACTCAACAGCGCTGCTCAGGGCAGTCCAGTCCACCAACTTAGTCAGGTTGCTCATCAGTTTCGTGGTGGTGTACGCTTCTTTTGTATGAGCCTGCAGACACAAGACTTCCTCGCCGGACTTGTAAACTTTGATCCCAGGCAGGTCTTCCTTGGAGGTGACCACTAACTCGCCGCTCTTGGCCGCCATGACTTCGACGTCCCCTTGGTATTCGGCGGATGGTCCTCCGGACATGCTGGAGATGACAATTCGCTGCATGCCGCCAGCAATACCACCTGCTCCTGGCTGCTCTTGCGTTTCCTCATCTATACTGCCCACGAGAGATACGTCGCGCTGGGAAAGCTTGTTGATGGCTGCGACCAAGTCCGATTTTGAGCCCGCATCTTGCGAAAATGAAATTTGGGGCACCGAAAGCGTTGCGAAAGCGAGCCCAAGAAAGAATCGATTCATGGCTTGTCCTTTGTTAGGGAGGTTGGAAAAAGGTGGAGATAGGATCAAATGCGAAATCTGGCCGAAGGTTCCTTCAAAATAGAGCAGAATTTTCCTGCAAACACGTTTTCATCGAGTTTACCCAAGTAATTTGTTCCTCGGGAGGGTGAGGCTCCTGCCGAACCTTTACGTCGGAAGCTCGGCAGGAGCCTCGCTCTCCCGAAGGCTCGTTCTCAGGCGAGAGCCTGGGAACAAGCCTGAAAAATACAGAAAGATTGATGACAGGAAAATTGACGACGAATTTTTTGAAGGGTCTGTTCAGGTTTTTTCGCATGACGATTACAGTCACCTAAGACTTTGAAACGCCGCAATTTTTTTCTGGCGATTACGATGTCCTTGTTTGAGATTTTTGCCAATCATGTCGCTCCAACAGCTTTACGACCTTTTCGACCGAATGGTAGAACTGCCAACCGACGCAGAGCGAACCGCTCTGCTCGAGCTGGAATGCGGCGACAATTTGGAAATGAAACGCGAGCTATCCGAACTCCTTCAAGCCCACTTTCGCGGCAACCCAATCTTAGAAGCCCCGACGCACGCCCTCGATCTTGTCTGCGATCCTTCGAAAAATTTGGATGAGGCCGAAGGTTCCTTGGTCGGCAACTACAAGCTGCTCCAGAAAATCGGCGAGGGAGGAATGGGAGTGGTGTTCATGGCCGAGCAGCTTCGACCAATCCGGCGGAAAGTGGCTGTAAAGATCATTCGTGAAGGCATGCACTCCAAGCAGATCATGGCTCGTTTCGAAGCCGAACGCGAAGCCCTCGCTCGATTGGATCACCCCAACGTCACTCGCATTCTCGACGCGGGCGTCGCAGCTTCCGGCCGCCCTTTCTTTGCGATGGAACTCGTACGGGGAACGCACATCACTCAGTTTTGCAAGACCCATCGCATTCCCATTCGCGAGCGACTCGAACTGCTTGAAAAGGTTTGCATGGTGATCCATCATGCGCATCAAAAAGGAATCTTGCATCGCGATATCAAGCCCAGCAACGTCATGATCACGTTGCACGATGGCGTGCCTATCCCCAAGGTAATCGATTTCGGAATTGCCAAGGCACTCGATCGACCACTCACGGAACAGACGCTGTTCACTCGCTATGGCGATCTGATTGGTACACCGGAGTACATGAGTCCCGAACAAGCCGAAATGAGCGGCCTGGATCTCGATGTTCGAACCGATATTTTCTCGCTGGGGGTATTGCTCTACGAACTGCTAACTGGCTCCACGCCTTTGACCGCAGACCAGATCAAGGGAAAAGGATTGCTCAAAATATTTGAAACGATTCGGGATAGCGAAGCCGAAGTCCCCTCGCTCCGAGTCACCAAAACGCTTTCGGCGGTAGAAACCGTCTCGGAGAAGCACCTCAATAGCACGTCTTCACTACGCAAGCTCATCCTTGGTGAACTCGACTGGATTACGATGAAGGCGATCGCGAAGGATCGCAATGAGCGATACGAAAGCGCTGCAGCTATGGCCAAGGATATTCGCAGACATCTCAAAGGAGAACCGGTCGAAGCGGCTGCGCCCACCTTTGCGTATCGAGCCCGAAAGTTCTATCAAAAGCACCGTTCGGTAACACTAGTGGCCAGCGTATGCACATTGCTGTTACTGCTGTCTACCGCCTTGAGCATCTACTGGGCCATCACTAGCAACCGCCAAACCGAATTGGTCCAAAACCAATCCAATGAATTGCTCCTCAAAACGCGCGAGCTAGAGTCGCAAAAAGAGTTGGCTGAGGCATCGTTAGCAAGAGCATTGATCGCCGAAAAACGGGCGGAAGGTATGGCTCGCAACGAACGCTTCAAAGCAAGCCGAACCCATGTGGAAGCGAGATTCTTTGGCGAAGAAACGCGACAGCAACTTGAAGAGGTCTTCGTGCACTTCAATGAAAATCAAGACTCAGCAACGATAACCAAAACCAGTCCGGTGGCGTCCATTGCAATCCAATCCAATGTAATAGGTGAACCAGGGTCAGAGGCACCCAATCCTCCGATGGTGGGTGGCGTCATCCGGGGAGGAGTGGCTTTTCGGGTTCCTGAGGGTATCAGAAACAACATCCAATTCCTGACTACCGGAAATCCGATGCTCCAAACAGTCCGGTCCTTAGGGAGGGCGCAAAGCTCGATTCAATTTCACGCAGTTGCACGGAAAATGCCTCCACGCTTTTTCGAGTTGTTGGTCGAGGAATTGCGTAGCGAGTTCGGTAACTCTGACCCCTTTGTTGCAGGTGCTTTGAGAGAGTTCGCAACCTCGCTGTGCGAAGCCCCAACCGCCGACTCGCTCGTTCAAGCCGAAAATCACTTGCGCGAGGCCATCTCGATTTTAGAATCCACACCGGACGAGTTCATCGAACGCGTGAGGACCATGATCAGCCTAGGTCGTGTGTTGAAACAGCGAGGAAAGCAATCACAGGCCGAAACCATCTTGTCCGAAGCAACGAAAAGTATCGCACGGGAGTCGGCAAGCAACCCGGAAAAAGTAAATCCCGAACAGTGGAACGAACTACAAGTTGAACTTAAAGAGGTGAACGAGCTTTCGTCCGAAGCGCTTCCATCGGAGCCGCTTCCCAACCAAACGCGTTAGCTCCTGCTGTTTCATTTATACAAAATCGTTTAACAGTCAGCCGAAGGCGTACACATCCGTATGCCTCCCCGTACACATACGGCGAAAGATTAGACGACATGCAACATCTGCGATCATCAAATTCTAACTCCCCTTCTCCTCCTCGGGAGGAGAAAGGGCCGGGGCATGAGGATGTGTGTCCTGCGCGTTAACCCGTAGCCATACCGAAAGCTCCAAAATCATTAACGGCAACAACCAACTCGCCCAAGCCGTAAATCGATAAACACCGATGGGGTCCCAACCGAATGGTTCGGCAACCATAGCCATGAGCCTGAGCGCTATTGCCGACGACAGCAATATCCAAGATCGCCACATCCAACGCTGATGCGCCTCGAACCGTTGTTGCCGTGCGTGCCAAAAACCAAGCAAAGCCGTCATGCAAGTAAGCACCGAAAGGCTAAGAAACGCTGCAGTTGATACGAAGCCACCTAAAGCATAAAAGGACATTACGAATCCACTCGGAGCCACTGCAAAACATACATTAGCTAAATGAACGCGACCGACCAACTTATGGACCTTCGGTAGCCATCTGCGGGAATGGCTGCTAACAAGGAATAAGCCACAAACCAATGCAATGGGTGAGCTAACAAGGTGAACAAAAAATGCCGCACGGTAGATGCCATGAAAATAGGCTTCGCGATCCAATAAAAAGGTGGCGTTAAAATCCGGCGGAAAGTAAGAAGAGTAATTTTGCAAAATCCCCCAAAGTATCCAGAGCAGTAACGCAGTCGTCAGCCATTTCCAAACCATCGTCAATCTGCGATTGCAGCGCAAGATGAATTTGTACTGATTTTCGTTCCACATAGGAATCTGAGGTAAGGAGATGTTGATTCACTGCACGGTCACACCCGGCAGGTGTGACCCACTAGTTAAACCATAAAGCAAAGAAGGGGAGATTTCCGCCAAAAGG
This sequence comes from Pirellula sp., assembly GCA_031424235.1. Taxonomy (GTDB): domain Bacteria; phylum Planctomycetota; class Planctomycetia; order Pirellulales; family Pirellulaceae; genus JBKCUI01. The sequence goes on along the minus strand of JANPHB010000030.1, from coordinate 41,557 downwards.
ATTTGCGATCGATTGCCAAGCGTCTCCATTCAAGATTGTCCCTTCCTCCAGGTACGGCTGCACTCCTGTCCCTTGGAGCCAGAGCACCAAGTCGAATCGCTTTGGGTGAGTGAATATTTTTCGGAAATTGATACCTAATGTAGGGTGAAATGGAGCCGTCGTTCGTGTGTTCCATTGATGAGCGCCCGCGAAGCCTCGCCAGTAAGGCAGCAGTTCCTTGCCGTCAAGGATCGATTGCGCTCGATCCAAAACCTTCTCCCAGTGTTCGCCAAATTGGCCGCCCAGTTGATTGCTGATCATCGTTGAATTCTGTTTTGAGTTCGGGATAAACTCTTGATCATTGTCGGTCTCTAGGCGAATTAGCCTCCAAGTCTCGCGGCTCAATTGAATGACCTTTTCCATATGAGACAACGCACTCAACATGCGTTTGGGCTCATCAACTTCAAATCGCATCATGTGGACGAGCGAAATAAAATCGACGATGGAGGGCCAGTCCCATGAACGACCGTTTTGATCGCCAGGCTGAGATTCTCGTTCCTTGGCGAGGAAGCTGAAATCGCTTTTGACGCGAGGAAAGAACAAGTGGGCGGATCGATCGAAGGCTTCCTCCCAATTATGGGCAAGTACTGTTTCAACGACAGCGGAAAGCAAATGAACATAACCACGCAACCAAACAACATCCGCATCATCAAACGCGAAAACAACTGGCTGTAATAATGCCGCTTGCCCAACAGGGCGGGGGTTCGTCATCTGCAACATCACTTGAACTAGCGACAGCTTTTTCCCCTTGCCATCGATGTCAATAAAAATCTCGGAAACGTCCAACAGGATTTTCAATTGCGTTGGCTTGAACTTACCTAAAGTACTTTCGGCGACCTTGAGTCGTTCTAGGAACTTGGAGAACACTCCCCTGGCATCTGCATACGAAATTTCTTCCGGTGCTGAATTGGGAGGGACTGGAATTTGAATCAATCCGATCATGCCCAGACGTTGTTGACTGAATCCGTACCGGTAGTAATCCTGCGCAAGGCCTTCGATCGCAGAGGCTGTCTGAAGAAGTCTCAATGCGGCGATCGCTTGTTGATCTTCCTTTTTCGTGAGAAGCCGTTTCTGGTAGTGCTTGATTCCATCTGCGACCTTGGCTTCGTTTAGAAAAGCGATAACCAGGGGAGGAGGCGGTTCGTTGGAATGCTTCAGAACCATCAGTACGACACCCGATTCTGAGAGCGACTGAAAACCTTTTGGACGGCTTCCTGTTTCTGCTATCGGCACACACAATTTGAATTCATCTTGAGTGATTTCGTAGATGCCCGAAACCTTGTTTTCGTCACGAAACAGATCGACTTCCTTTGGGCTGCTTTGAGGTCGTAGTTCTATTCGATATTTCTTAAGCATTGGTCCTGACGAAAACGTCAAGGTCGCTCCCACTACTGTCGTTTTGGATCTAAGCCGATCATCCTCGGAGGCGGGTGTCCCGTTAATATGGCACAATTCCGTTAACCAAACACCTTGCATTCTCGCCAAGTCATCCTCTTGTCTCGCTTGCACCAACGAACATTGGATAAGGAACGGCAATAAAGAAAACAGCCAAGGTTTCGTTGGTGACATGACTTTTGAAGCCTCGATTTGGAGTTTCAGTGCAAGTTGATTTCTGTTTTGTGTGGTACACTACTATCCTACCATGAATCCATACGATCCACCGAACGCACCATCTCGAAACCTCCATCGCCGAATTTGGTTTGGCGTTGCAATGTCTCTATTGGTTTTGAGCGGAATCGTCATGGTCCCTTTGCTCGCAAACATGGCCCGGGATCAGGCGAGGCGAAATCGTACGTCTGGGAATACGCGTCATATTCAACAAGCAATCAAGGCGTACGAACTGCACTCAAAGTAGCAGGCACACTCCGTGTGCCGTAGCCAATGGGGCAACCTGCTGGACAGCGACTCCCCACATTTCCATAACGCGCGATAGATATCTTTCGAATGCAAGAAACGACCATTGCAATTCAAATGCAGCGTTGGACTTCGATCTGTGCACTGGCTCTGATTGCAGCAACCTACACCCTGTGGATTCCGCAAACCGTATTCCCGCAAGTCCCCGTGTTTGAAATCCTTTGCGAATCGCCTGATTCCTGCGATTGGATTGGTGTTGGAGGCTTGATGGTCGGCCTCATCCTGTTGGCTGCTTGGCCGGCCTCGCGGTTCCGAAGCATAGCGAGCGTTTTGATTTTGGTGTCGCTGATCTTACTTGTCAGTCTGGACCAACATCGTTTTCAGCCTTGGGCATACCAGTTGGGATTGTTCACTACGATTTGGCTTTGCTGCCGCAGCGTTCCGCTTCGTCTGAACTTAATGCGTTACCTTACCATAGGCATCTATTTTTACTCAGCGATTGGGAAACTCGATTTTGAGTTTTTGCATTCCGTCGGCCAGCAGATGCTTGGTGCTATGGCGAAATGGACAGGGCACGATCTATCGACTTTTTCTGACTCGTCGCGTATCGCTTTGGTCGCTGTTTTTCCAGTCGTCGAACTAGCGATTGCGATCGGGTTACTTTGGACCAAGAGTCGCCGTGTTGCAGGAGTCTTTGCGATAGGGTTGCACTTGGTCTTGATGGCTGTTCTTGGGCCGCTTGGGCTCAATCATCGCCCTGGTGTCTTGATTTGGAACGGCCAGTTTGCTGTTCAAGCGTTTCTGCTGTTTGTTGTCACGCAGATTGCCGATAATGACATTGATGTAAACGCGAATGGTGCGAGACAAATTTGGTTCTTCCATTGGATGCACCGAATCCAAGAATCGTTCTGCATTACCATGGTCGCAGTCGTTAGCATCATGCCTTGTTCGGAGCGATTTGGGATTTGGGATCACTGGCCAAGTTGGGCGCTATATGCCCCTCACAGCAGTCGCGTACGTGTTGAGATTGCGAGTTCAAGCGTTGAGCGACTTCCGGCGACGCTAGCAGCACTGATCATCTCGCCACCGGCAGACGAAGAGGAATCCGTTGTTTGGCTACCCGTACCAATAGACGCATGGTCGCTCAAAACATTAGACACCCCCATTTACCCGCAAGCCCGTTTTCAACTCGGTGTTGCGAGGTATCTTGCGAACGAGATCAATTCGGAATTTCAAATTCGAATAACGATTTTCGGAACTGCCGATCGGTTTACAGGTCAACGCAAAATGTCGATCATGGAAGGGAACGAACAAATCGCCAAATCAAACGAATTCTTTTGGTTGAATAGCAAGCCACGCGAAAAGTAGCGCCGGTTCCATCGGGAGAATGTGTCGCCCCTTCGGGCAACGCCGTGAAGCATTTTGTAGCGAAACTCGTCAAGAGTTTCGGTCGTTTAGGCGATGCAGCCGAAAGTCTTGACGACTTTCGCTACACAAAAACATGGTTTCTGCTCCGAAGTTACTTGGACAAAATATCCGAGCGGCCGCAGTCGACTAGGCAACGGCCGGCGAGGGCAGAGCGGCCGATGAGCATGCGACACTCGAGGGTTTCTCGGTTGCTAAGTGTCACTTCGATGGGCCATTGGAAGCCTGCGATGTAGAGAGTCGTTTCAATGACTGGACGGGATTCGATCGAACCATTGGACGAGCGAATGTTGCGATACTCGATCAATCTCGCATTGCAGTGGTAGGGCGTTTCTTCGCGATCGTGGTCGCCGATGACGAAGAATCGCACCCAACTATTCGAGCCCCGCTTGAACTCTTCGATTCGCTCCGCGTGGAGGGAGGACATGGTTGCGCCAGAATCAAATTTGGCGTGAAGTCGATCGACGCCGAACTCAGGCAATGCGATCCATTCTTTCCAACCGACCAAAAGAAGATCTTCGCAGTCCTGGGTCAACATTGGGTGTTCGTGACGATCAAAAGTGTTGACTACAGGCCGCATCTAGAACCTAAAATGTCAGGACGGAACAGGCTTGCCGATTTCCCTCAGCAGATCCATTGTAAACAGTCCTGAGCTATGACCATCGGAAAAATTGATGTTGTACGCATAATTTCCAACCGGACGCATGTGAGTCACCGCCAACGGGACCGTTTCCGCTGCGGAAAGCACTTGCAATAGCCCTTTGGGTTTGGACTCTTCCGCCCGCTTTTTTTCTCGGCAAGTCGCACAGGGGCAGGCATTTCTCAGGACTCCGAACGGATAATTCAGAGTTTCGCCGTCGCTCCAAGTGATTTCAACGGAACGATTTTCGGTGAGCTTGATTGCTGTAGGTTGGAAATCCATGTCGTCTCAATCAAATTTCCGTTGTGAGGATTTGTCGTTTGTCGGGAAGTCGCTCGGGATCGTCGCGTCGACCACGGAGCCGGTGGCTGCCCAGTCTGTACCACGCTTCAAAATCGTGATGAAGCCGACGCATTCCATGGAATAGTCAGCGTGTCCCATGGGTGTATGAAAGACGCGTCCTTTGCCGTAGTCGATCGTCATGATCATCGGCTCATGCCTGTCCGTGCCACCCTGTGTCTTGGATGAAAATGAAGTTGCCAAGACTTTCATGTTTTGAGCTGGACCGCGAAGACGATCATAAAGTTCATCCTTGGTGTGGAGCCAACTCTTTGGCAGTCCTTTGGTGATCGGATGTTCCGAGTCGCGAACGATCAGCGAGAATTCGTGCTGGGAGCCATGACTACCGCCATTGCCTGGGGTTGGATCCACGACTAGCTTCTCTTCCGCGTTTAAGTAGACATACGGGCCGCTTTTTTCATTTCGATTTCCCCAGCCGCCCAGTCCGATCATTTTGTTGTATTCGTCCCAGTCACCGAAACTGTTGTCGGCTGCGTGAAGGATCACGAGCCCGCCACCTTCGGATACGAACTTGATAAACGCTGCTTTGGTCTCAGCTGGCCACGGGGCTGCACCGTGTCCGAAATTGTTGATCACGACATTGTATTTCGAGAAATCCGGTTTGAAGTCAGGGTCGGCGACCGCATTCTTCTTAGACTCTCGCTCGATGCCATCGTTGAGGGGATACAGCTTCAGTAGCTCGTCGCCTTGCGTTGTGTATTTGGTTCTGGCAATGTCAACCGTGTATCGTTTGGTAGCCTCAAGATACTTTTTGATCATCATGGTGGTTTTCGGCCAGGCGCTATGATTGTTTTGGCCATCGATGATCAAGGCTCGAATGGGAGCTGGCGATTGACCAATCACCATTCCAGAGAGAAGCACAAAGAGACAAAATGCATTGCCAATAACTCGAAGCATTTTAGGATGATCCTGGCGGGAGAAGCACGAACAGCGGAAGTTACACTAGTGGAAATTGTCGTTGCCGGAGCGGTTGTTGTCCACAGGTAATCCTCGGGACGGTACGCCTACGGCTAACCGTTAAACGAGATCCGCGAGAGTTCGTTTTCGCTCTTCGGTAAAATCCCACCAAGGCTTTGGCTCTCCGCCGTTTGCGAAATGGACCAGCGAAAGAAAAACATCGATCACACATGGATCGTGCATGACTTTGGTCAAAACGCAGAGCCGTTCGTGCATTGCGTACGCATCTTGGCCTGCGAGTTGTTCGGGTTTGGAGATTCCGAGCAGTTTAAGATCGCCGGCTGTGGCGGGACCGACGTTAGGTAAATCCAAGAGGGATTTTACTTGGTCTCGTTTTACCTTGGACGGGTTCACTAGCGACGGTCACCCTTGATACTCGTTGCCAAGTATCGAGTCGATTCTTCTTCGAGGAGATCGGTGTCGCTTCCTTTGCTCTTGACCTCAACTCGGAATCGGTGAACGCCTGCTTTGGAGGCTTCCGCGTGGACTTTCAAGACCAGTTTTTCGTTGGCCCCAATGGTGGGAATCGAGTTGAAAATGGCTTGGCCCGGTACGATTCGTCCGGTGTGTCCTTCGAGGCGAATCGGTTCGATACCCTCTGAGAACTGGGTGATGACATCCACGTTTGTAGCTGGCTTCTTTCCTCGATTGGCGATTACCACTTCGTAGACAACAGGCTGACCAACGGGAGCTGGAGCTGTCGGATCAACGACGGTGAGATGCAAGTCGGCGATCGCGTCGATACTGGTTTTGAACTCTGCTTTGGCATCGCTTGAGGAGCTACAGTCGGCGGAGAAGCTTAGTTGGTTTTCGCCGATCTTCGTCAAGGAGACCTTGAGAGGAAAAACAAGTTTCTCTTGAGGATCGAGTTTCTTGACTTCCCACGTGATGCTGTCACCTGCTCGTACGGCACCTGGAGGCATGGAGGCAACTTCGGCGCCGACCGGCAGTTTGAGTACACAGTTGGTACCGACCGCAGTGATCGAACCTTGATTTACAAGTTCAAGTTCGTAGTCGATCACGCTACCTTGGTAGAACTCGGTAGGACCGTACATCGTGGCGACCAGTTCCGATTGTCGGACTTGAACGTCGATTGCGCTTCTCGCATCCAGCTTGGATACGGAACTCGTAGCAGTAGCGACGATGGGAAGAGTTCCTGATTGTTGGAAGGTGAGTTCCACTTCCACCACACGTTCACCACCTGCTGCGATGTCTCCGATTTCAGACTGATTGCTTCCGTAGGGTTCTGCGGTCATAGCAACCGACACGGCTCGCACATCTGCGTTTCCGGTGTTGCGAACGCGGATACGGTACAACTGAGGTTTGCCAAAAATGACTTCCGATGGTCCTTCGAGGGCGATAGCCAATTGAGGCTGTTGAACTTCGATTTTCATTTCTGCGTTTTGCGGGAGCATGGTCCATTCGACGCCTAACGCGAAGTGTTCCGCCACCGGGGTTTTCAGCATAAGGGCAGCTGACTTGGAGCCGCCTGGTGGAATTTGGCCGATTTCCCAAACGATTGCATTGCCTTCCGGGCTGTTGTCAGGATGGGCAACACCATCGGTCACAGCTACGTTGCCAACGCCTACTTGAGGAGGAACGACGATTTGCACAATCAGGCCGCTTAGGCTTTCTGTCCCTTCGTTTTTCGCAATGACTTCATACAAGCCTTCTTCGTTAACTAAGATCGAACTCGGTCCGTTCACTGTGACTCGGACGCCAGGGACCGCCATTTCGCGATGAATGGATGATACCGTGGGCTGTGGCGTGGACTTGGATGCGGAATTCACCGGGACCGGTTTTTCCGAGGGGACCTGTTTGGCTACGTAGCTGTTTGCGGTGTGGGATGCTTTTGGTGCATCAGCTTGTTTTTTGGTTGTGTTCTCTTGCTCTCGTTTTGTGTCGCTGACAGTATTAAGTAGGTTTGGAGTCGGTTTCTCGATCTGTTGTCCTAAGTCAACCAAGTTTTTAGGTTCGGCCCGCCGCCCCGTTTGATTGGTTGCGACCTGCTTGGTACTTGTTGTGGTGTAAGCGTTCTTCTTTTCCTCGATGAGGGGCTGCGGTCGTGCGGCCGGCTTCACTGAGGCATCCAAATCCATGGCGGTTCTTCGCGAAGTTGAGTTGGATTCAATCACCATCTCGGGCGTATTTGTTTTTGAGTTGCCTGCGACGACCGGCTTGGAGTTCGATTTGGTTTGAGTTGGGCTTTCAGTGCCAAATTTGTCCGCTTTCACGATAGGCGCAGGCGTAGACATTTGATCAGGAGCAATTTGCTCGACTCGAAGATCGACCGTCTCTCGTTCTCGTCGTTCTTGAACACGAGGCAAATTCTTGAACGGTTCACGAGGAATTCGGGGCTGTGTCACCCGCGGTGGGGCTTCGTCTGCGAATTCCTCAATTTCTTCTGATTCAGGACCTCGAAAGGCTCGTGAAAAAGACTTGAGAGGGACTAAGAACCCAGATCGGTTTGGTTTTCCGGACGCTGGCGTGGCCGATACTTTTGACTTGCTTTTAGGAGGCGTTGTCGTCGAACTTCCAAAAATCTTGTCAAAAACGCTTGGCTGAGGCTTCGAATTAGAAGCATTGGGAGAATCCTCCTGAGCCTGGGAGCGGCTGAAAACACTCAGCGTTGCGATCAAAGCCAATGCCCAGGCCAATTCCGTTTTGCGATTGGTTTTATGAAGCATACCGAAAACCCCAGTGAATTCGAACCTTTACGAAAGTACCTTTCGTCGTCATCGGAAGTTTGCCGTGGTAAGATTTAGCGGATCGAGGGATTTTGCCGGATTTTCCTGTTCTGCTGTCTGTTCCGATAACGGCATCTGTTCGAGTGTTCGATTTTGCATATCCCGGCTTTTTTTGTGTTGCATCTTGCACATCGCCCGGTTGGCGGGGGCGAACTCGATTTGATGTCGAGAAAAATGGAGGGGCTTTTTAGCAGCAAATGCTGTCCAGTTAGCAGCAAATGCTGTCCAGCTAACCGCGAACGGAAAAATCCTTGTTTTTGGATCGGAATTTGCTGAGTGAGTGCTTAGTCAGGCTTGAGAATACCCAGGAACATTCATAATCGTTGATTTGGTCTGTTTTTTAATGGCGTTTCGCTCGGATCAGAAATACGATTAGGGTTATGTTCGGGATCAGAGTATCTTGAAAAGTCGTCCAGTTTCCATTGTCAAATTTCGTAGCCGGTAGATTTATGTCTTTCGTTCACAACTCCATTCGAGCCAAATCGGAGCGAATCACCATGTCGAGTCGTACTATTTCAGCTATTCCAAAGCGGCTTTTCAGGGCAACTTTGTCCTCCGTTATTGGACTGGGATTGGTCGTTGGAACTGGCCTCTCGGCCTTTTCCTCGGAAGCGATCAATAATCGCCTCGTCACTTACCAGGACGATGGAAAGACCTTATTCGCGTTGAGTTTATTGCCGACGCAGGAATTGGCGACAAAGAGTTCGCCGCGAGTTGCCTTGATTGTGGATACGTCGGCCTCTCAGAATGGTGACTTTCGAACCGATTCCATTGAGATTGCAAAATCCATCATTGAGGCGTTGCCATCGACCGCCATGGTTAGTTTGTTGGCATGTGATGTTGAGCCGACGCTATTGTCGGCGGCTTCTGCTCCGAATGCTGAGTCCGTTGCGGCTGGGTTCAAAAAATTGGAAATGCGGATTCCGCTTGGTACTACAGATTTGGCGGCGGCGTTGCGAGCAGCTGTTAAGGAATTTGGAAAGCAACAAGACGGCAGTATTGTTTACATTGGCGACGGGATGCACCTCTGCAACCTGTTGAATACTCGTGAGTTTGAGTCGTTGATCAACGAAATGCGAGAGACTCGGACCAGCGTTAGCTCGATTGCGATCGGGCCTAAGACGGACTGCGAGCTGCTTTCGACAATTTGCAATCATACCGGCGGCAAGATTTTTGTTCGTCAAGGAATCACCGATGCAACGTGTCAGCAAATCGGAGATGCGTTGGCAAAGGTTGCACTCGAACCTGTTTTCTGGCCAACCAAGTCCAGTTGGCCGAAGGGGGTAGTAAGTTATTTGCCAACCCAATTGCCTCCATTGCGACTAGACCGGGACTCGATCGTAGTTGGAAGCCTCAAGGAAGACGCGGTTGCAGGCAGTTTGCAACTCGACGGTATCGTGGGCGGTAAGTCGACTTCGATGCGATGGGAACTCAAGAGTGAGCCTTCCAATCCTGACTTTGCGTTCCTTGCTCAAGTGGTAACGAAATCGACTCCCAATGCTGGCTTGATGATGCCAACAGCTGGCTCGGCAGCATTGCAAGAGCTAGGTGCCGTGCTTGCAAGTTCATCTGATCAATTGGTAAAGGATGCACGATTCGCGTTGAACTCGGGCGACACAGATGCTGCAATCAATATTGCAAAAGAAGCGATCAAACGTTCTCCGAACAATTTAGCAGCCCAAACTGTTTTGGCGGCTGCCGAAGAAACAAAGAAGCCAGCCAAGCCGGTCAAGACCCAGGGCGCTTCGCCAAAAATTGTAAAGTTTATCTCGTTCCAGGTTCCAGAAGATCCGTTCGCTGATCCTCCAAAGAACGATGTGTCTCCAGCCAAAGATGATACGCCAGCACCTTCGACGAGCAATCCGTTCAGCGACGATTCGGTTCCGGCGACTCCAGCACAACCAGCTTCTGGGGCGGGTTTGGAATTACCAACGGTTCCTTCCAACTTTTCCCAGGGAAGCGACCCGTTTGGTGAGCTATCTGCAGCCAACGAACTTCTTGCGGAAGACGAAGGCATGCGTCGAGTGATTGCCCAGCAATTGGAGTCACAAGTGAAGAGCGAACTTTCGCAAGCACGCAATGCGAAGGACCCTACGAGTGCCAAGATTTCACTCAAGGGTTTGCAAGATCAGATTCGTCGTTCGACCGAATTGGATGCAGCAGGTCGTGCTCGTTTAGAGGCGCAAATTTCTGCCGCAATCCAAGCTGCGGCTCGTGCGGAAGTGAATCAACGCGAACGCATTGCACGTACAGAGGCAGTTCAGTCGAGCCAATCCGCTTCCAAGCGTTTGCTCGCAGAGACCGAACGTCGTAACGCAACGGTACAACAACTAGTGGAACGATACAATTCGTTGATGGCTCAGCAAATGTTTACGCAAGCCAACAATGAGATCGCACCACAAATTACAGCTATCGACCGCGACACGGTCATTGATCGCGTTGCGAACATTGAATCCGCGATGGCATCCAATGAACAATTGATTATGGACGTTGTCAAAAAACGCAGTCGGGCGTTCGTGGATTCGTTGTACTTGAATGAGCAAGCACTGGTTCCATTTGTCGATAATCCACCAATCGTGTATCCACCTGCTGATGTTTGGCAAGCGTTGAGTGCTCGTCGATTGGAGCGATACGGTTCGATCGATTTGTCTGGCGGCAAAGAGTCAGAACGAAAGATCTATCGCGCTCTGAATGAGAAGGGTGATGTTTCTTTCAATGCAACCCCATTGTCGGGCGTGATGAAAATCTTTAGGGATCAATACGGCATTCCGATCGTGATCGACGACAAAGCGCTCGAAACGGAGAACATCACACCCGAAGAGCCTATCACGTTGGAACTTCCAACTGTCTCGTTCCGTTCAGCCTTGAAGCTAATCTTGGAGCCATTGCAACTTACGTATGTTATCGAGGACGAAGTGATGCGAATCACGAGCAAGAAGACCTCGGCGAATGTCGTACGCGTTTACCCAGTCGGTGACCTTGTCGTTCCTGTCAGCTCAATGGGCGGCATGATGGGCGGTGGTATGGGTGGCGGCATGGGCGGCATGGGTGGCGGCATGGGTGGCATGGGCGGCGGCATGGGTGGTATGGGCGGCGGCATGGGTGGTATGGGCGGCGGCATGGGCGGTATGATGAAGGTCGACGACCAACCATCGAAGGACCAACCATCAAAGTCCGTTGAAAAGTCAGGTGCGCAGCTGGTTGAAGAATTGGTTGCAAGCGAAGGCGGAGAACGCCTCGTTGCTGAAGCGGCACTCAAGAGTTGGGTTGTCAACAAAATGGTGCTTGCAAAGCGTTCATCCATGGCCAATCAAGACAAAGAAGTTCGAAAGCACTTTCAAGAAGTGATTGATACCATCGGGGATGCAATGAGAAAGACCTTGCCCGCTGCTTGGATGTATCAAGCGTTGAGCACTGCGATGGAGGGTTGTGAGTATCCTGGATCGGAAATCCGACGGGTACTTTTGTCCAGCATCGACTTCGGCGCTGACGTCGATGCCGCGATCAAGATTGGCAAGTACTTGTCCGGTCAAGGAATGAAGAAGGATGCGCTGAGTGTCTTCCACGACGCTCACCGTTCAAATCCAATGTTGAAAGAGCCTCTTGAGCTTGGCCTAGAAATCAGCTTGGACATCCAAGATCAAGATGGCATTCTTTGGGCTAGTACAGGCATTCTTAGCCAAGCGTGGACAGACGATCATGTGCCGATGAAGGAGAAAGCACTTATTGCTGCCACAGCCGCTCACGCCCGACTTCAAAATGCAAAGGAAACAACCAAAATGGCAGCCCTTGAGCAAGATTTGAAACAAGCTGCATTGCGGGACATTATGGTCCGAGTGGTTTGGACTGGCGACGCTGACATTGATGTTTCCGTGGAGGAACCGACCGGCGCTATATGCGACAAGAGCAATCCACGTACACTCGGCGGCGGATTGCATTTGATGGATGGCTCTTCGCTGGATAAGCCTAGCAAGGATGGATTTTCCGAAACGTATGTATGTGCCAGCGGATATTCCGGGCAGTATCGAATTCTCATTCGCAAAGTGTGGGGAGAAGTTTCGGGCGGAAAAGTCACGGTCCACGTAGCAACAGATTACGGCACAGAAGGCGATCAAAAGATTTCGCATCACATTATTCCGCTGCAGCAAGATGCGGTTTTGGTAACGGAAGTTAAAAATGGACACCGCAAGGAACCAATTGTCGAAGCGCAACTTGCCCAAGTGCAAAAGCGAATGAGCGAAACAGGTGCTGTGCTTGCTCAGATGGCTCCAACGTCATCAAGCGGCTCAAGCTCGTCCTACCAAAATTTGTTGCGATCACTTTACGGCGGACCGAATGGTGTCGGTGGCAATGGACAAGGCGGAGCTGGCCCATTCATTGGACGCAATGTCGTTGGATACAGGCCGATCTTGACCTTTATCCGACAAGGTACACAAATGTTTACTACAGCTGTCATCTCGGGTGACCGACGATACGTGACTGTGGCCCCCTCTCCGAACTTCAGCGACATTATCGCTGTTGATACGTTCAATACGTTCACGGGCGGTACCGCAACCGGACAAGGTGGCGGCGGCGCAGGTGGCGGCGGCGCCCAGGGTGGCGGTGGGGGCGGCGGTTTCGGCGGCGGTGGAGCACAGTAACGAATCTGCCAAGAACCAATAAAGTAAAAACCGCGAGAAACAGCTCGCGGTTTTTTTTTTGCGATGCAAACCGAGCTTTAGAGACGTTCTGAATCCTTAAGACGGAATGACTGGGTTGCGAACGCTTCCGCTCTTACCCTTTGTGCCAAGTCCATATTGCATGTTAGGATATCGGCGGCAGGAATACTCGGTTCCTGCAGATTTCGGACGAAACCTATGTCTGGTAGGAATTTCATTATGAGCACAAGAATCAACCTCTCCTTGATTCCCGTTATCAAGCAGCAAGCCGCTGTATTACCGGTTCTCCTACTGGTCGTGGCAAACTTGGCGTTGGCGAAGGATGTGGACTATCAAAGTGATGTCAAACCCCTTCTTACCAAATACTGTGTCGGATGCCACAACGAAAAGGATAATGAATCCGAAGTGCAGTTGCAGTCGCTTGCTCAAATACGAAAGGGTGGCCCCAAAGGCTCCATCCTTGACGCCAAAGACTCGGCATCGTCCTTGCTTTCAAAGGTGCTGAACGGTACCCACGACCCGAAGATGCCACCTTCGGAATCGCCGCAACTATCTGCCAATGAAATTGCTTTGATCCAAAAATGGATTGAACAGGGGGCGAAAGGCAGCGACGAATCCCAAAGCCTAAAATCAAGGCTAAGCCAGATGAATGTTCCCTCGACTTTTACGGGCTCTGCCCCCATCACTGCAATTGGAAGTGTGCACGGCGAATCGCTTTTGGTTGGACGATTTAATTCCGTTTATTACAAGCAAGGTCAGTGGAATGAGCAACTCCCGTTTGACATTGTCGGTAAAGTTAGCCAAATAAGAACGACGCAGGACGGTCGCTTTACCGTCATCGCATCGGGTCTACCAGGCATTGGGGGCCTAGCAACGGTCCTCGAAAACAATGTTGGGAGTGCAAAGCCGAAACTGGTAAGAACAGTTGAGGGACATCAGGATACGCTCTATGCTGCAGTGCTCAGCCCCAATGCGGAAGTATTAGCGACTGCAGGCTACGATAAAGTCATCATGCTTTGGAGCATGGAAGATGGTCGTCTGTTACGCAAATTGACTGGGCACAATGGAGCAATTTACGATCTGGATTTCGATGCGACCGGACAAATTCTAGCATCGGCCAGCGCTGACGAAACGATCAAGATTTGGAGAGTCGACACAGGGGAACGACTCGACACACTGGGGCAATGCGAAGCAGAACAATATGTAGTTCGGTTTGATTCCCTTCGAAATCGAGTTCTCGCAGCGGGCGCTGATAAACGTATCCGCATTTGGAAACTCCTGTCAACGAAAACTCCATCGGTAAGCCCAATGTTGTATTCGGTCTTTGCACACGAAGGATCGGTTACTCAGCTAACTTTGACCTCAGATGCAAGGTTACTTGCGACGGCAGGAGAGGACAAATCCGTGAAGATTTGGGATGCAGAAAACGGAGCGCCAATTGGCGTTGCAGGTGAACTTGACGAGGTTCCGTCGGGACTAATCTGGAGTGCGGATCGTTCGAATGTGACGATAAGTACACTAAGCGGCAAACTCACCCAGCTTGACCTCAAAGGACTGTTGGCTAGAAACCGGTCCAAGGTTGCCGAGAGCCTGTCACCAGACACCCGTATCATGATTGATTTTCAAGACGAATCGATCCTGAAGCTTGAGGAGGTCACTGGGCGACACTCGTTAGCAACCCCTCAACATATATCAGGCCCGTGTGAAATTGCCTCTAATCTAACCCTAGAGGATGTGTCAGGCGAATCAGCTGGTGATTGGTACTCCTTTGACGCGAAAGCAGGCGAGCCTTGGGTGGTCCAAATCGACGCAAGCCGCAGCGGCTCGCCACTCGATAGTGTTGTTGACGTGCTTGATCAAAAAGGGGAACCTATTGTTCGAACGCGGCTTCAAGCGATACGCGAAACGTATTTCACTTTTCGAGGCAAGGACTCCACAAACCCGGACGACTTCCGCTTGCATCGCTGGGAAGACATGGAGTTGAACGAACTGCTTTATGCCGGCGGTGAAGTGGTAAAGCTTTGGCTGTATCCACGCGGTCCTGACTCTGGGTTTAAGGTTTACCCAGGTGCAGGCACACGATTCACTTTTTTTGACACGACGGCAACAACCCACGCCCTCAACGAGCCTGCATGGATTGTGCGTGAGTTGGCCGATGGCGAACCAACTGTGCCAAACGGGTTACCGGTCTTTCCTATTTACTATACCAACGATGACGAAGCGTCTCGCCAATCAGGCAAAGATAGTCTTGTCACATTTACCGCAAAATCGGATGGGAGATATTTGATTCGAGTGCGCGATTCGCGGGGGCAATCGGGCGATGCGTATAAGTATAAGCTTACGCTCCGACGCCCAATGCCGCGATATCAATTGCGAGTGGAACAAAAAGAAGTGACCCTTCGCCCCGGAGTCGGAGCAGAGTTTGACATCGCGGCAAACCGCTTTGATGGCTGCGGAGGGGATATCGAAATCAACATCGATGGCGTTCCTGAGGGAGTTCGCTTGTCGCAACCGCTCTCCATTCAGGCCGGACAGGCGCGGGCGGTCGGTTTACTGCATTTGCCAGCAGAATTGGCGGGAACGACAAAAGAGTTTACGATCCAAATCACGAGCCACACCATGGTTGGAAACCGAAAGGTTTCGGACGAGCAGAAACTATCTTTGTTAGTAAAAGTGAGCGACAAGCCGGCAATGCAGCTCAAGGTGGTTGCAAAAGATCAGGGGGGAGAGGCTGCGATTCTATCGGAGTTAATCATTCGGCCGGGGCAAACTATTTCCGCCAACGTCGTGATTGAGCGAGGTGAAAACAAAGCAGATATTTCGTTCGGCGGTGACGATAGCGGACGAAATTTGCCGCACGGTTGCTACGTGGACAATATTGGCCTCAGCGGCTTGTTGATTCCAGCTGGCCAGTCGGTTCGAGAATTCTTCATTACTGCTGCGCCATGGGTTGAACCCCAAACCCGATTGTTCCATCTTCGGGCGAAAGTAGACGGCAATCCAACCACTCTGCCAATTCAAATTCGAGTTGTCAAACCGTAACCCACCCAGCCCATCGGCTGGATTGCTCGGCAATGCGAACAATGCACAAAACCCTCAAATTCAACACACCTCTTATCGCTAGCATTGATATTAAACTCTGAACGATTGACGGAATTGACAAGGTTCGTCCGATTACAACTTAGGCTGTCGCCATTTAAGCAACTCTGTGAAGCATTTTCGCGAATAGAGTAGCAGGTTTCGTGAGAAACCTGATGCAATCGGATGGTCCTTGAACGCAAATTTCTCACGAAATCTGCTACATGTGATTGCAAAAAATTCTTCGCAGCGTTGCCTTTTTGGGGCGACAGCCTGTAGAAATCTTTCGAATCAGGGATGTTTCCGATGCGATTTTCGAATCGATGCATGAGCGTTTCGCTAACCATTTGCAGCATCGCAATGACAACGGGATGTGTTGCGCCAGGCGTTCGTCGTTCCGCCATCCGATGGAACTTACAGTCGCAATGTCATTCTGACTCAAGGGTTCATTCCAAGGCGCTGCAGTTGGCTAGCCGTAGCCCCCAAGAGTTGGGCCAGTTGATGGATTCTGAAAGTGCACCCTCTCCAGACGAGCTCATCGGAACGTGGTATGGAGTTAATAAAGGCTATGGGGCAGCGATGGCAGGGCTCCACCAAGATGTGAAAGTATTCGAACGGTGTGGGGCAGTTGTTTCCGGGTACAACATTTTGGTTGAGCAGGTTGCCGTCGAAGATCTGTCATGCAAAGGGTGGCGATCCAAGATAGATCCTAAAACCTGCTTACCAAAAACCATGGGGAATTTTGCGGTTAAGGTTTGCAAGAACGAATGCGGCAAGCTTGTTCTGTTGTTGGACTACGGTCAGGCGAAAAACCCATCGTTTGATCCATCACGATTTTTGGTGGATGAATTAGTCGTGATTGAGCCGGGACTTTTGCTAGGACGAGCACGTGTGCAAATGGGTTTGCTAAATATGCCAGTAGCCTACTTTGTATTAACGAAAGAGGCGCTACATCGAACGGATTGTGACAGCAGCTGTGACTAGGCGATCGGCAGCATGAAAACTACTTTAGCACGACGCGCAAGCTAATGAATTGGATAGTAAATTCACTAGCTTGCGCGTTTTGAAGTTGCGCGTTTTCTGTGCTTTCGGGCCAACGGCCCAGCAATTTACATAGCCCAGCCCAACGGGCTGGGTATTCGATGCAAATGATCTTAAGGGCCAAAGGTCCGACCGTTTGTTGTCTAACCTCTTTGACTGAAGCAAACTGCCGGGCCGTTGGCCCTATCAATTCCTGTGCTTGATTTGACCCAGCCCTTCAGGCTGGGCTATGTAAACGACCGGGGCTTTGCCCCTAAAACAAAATAGTGCAACTTCAAAACTTGCGCGTCGTGCTAGGTATTTCGGCACCGCTCGCATTAGGACGTTTTCGCTAGGTAGGTCGGCAACTTTAAGTTGCTAGGCTAGCGTACTTTTTCGAAAGCATATTTCTTGGCCAAGCGAAGCCTATGCCTTTGCCTTCGAGCAATTCTGTTGGAACCACGCCACCAAGGATGTGGAACATTGGGCGGTAAAGTGATTCCCAATCCTTGTTGCCTGCGGGACAATATTGGCGACCATTGCCTTCGACTGCCGTCACCCCAGAGATCCTAGAAGCCAGAGCGGCGGAAGTCAAAAATGAGGCTCCAACGCAAGTTAGATCTTGGACATAGATCTTCATACCGTAGTGCTTGGCAGCAGCTGAGAACAACAGCGAATCGCTAATCCCCTTACAAGCCTTAATGGCGATACCCGAATAGCCTTGCTGTTTCGCAAAAACTAGCGAATCCAAGTCCGTCAACGATTCATCGATGACGACCGGCTTGAGTCGACTCACACGGTGCATAGTGACTTCTTTGCGAGCTCGTAGATCGCGTTGCATTGGCTGTTCGATGTAGTGCAACTTTTGCGTCGAGTCTTTGGACAACCGGTCCAATCGCTCTAGGAAGTCGATAACATAGTCTTCGTTTTCGCAAGCTTCGTTAAAGTCGATGGAATAGGACCAATTGCGAGTTGGCGCACATCGCATCGCGATGCGATCGATTTCGAAGACGCGTCCAACGTCCGCGTCGAGATCCTGGCCGGTTATCTTAACCTTGAGGTGAGAAAGCTGTTGCTTGATGATCCACTCCTCTAAGGTTTCAGGCAAGCCGTCTCCCACCTTGCGATTCAAGTCAGCAGCAGAGAGCGGGTCAAGCGATCCGACCAAGTGGTACAAATTCAAGGTCGATGAGGGTTTTGGTAAGATCGCATCGCTGAAGTGCTTGCCAACGAAATCCTCACCCAACCAAGGCGAGAGATCGGAGCCGATGATTTCTGGCGTTAGCAGATTGAAACTGTTTGTGTTATGCAATCTTCCGAATGCATCGTGCAATGCGATGTCCGTGCTTGACATCGCCAACGCGACGGCTAAATCTGGGATTGGTTCTGTCAGCTTCATCGCAGTTGCCAAATCGATGGCTTGCTGCTTGGCAATGATCTTCAATTGGGTCGCCAAGGCGATTGGGTGACCGGCAGGGTCGAGGCTGGTAGCAGCTTGAGCGATCTTTTCCGCTAAACCAACCACGATTCGCAAGACTTGCTCAGGCGTCAGGGTTTTGCTTGGCCAAGCCCAAGCGGTCCCCATGGTCATTTCACCCATGCCGAACGCGGTCTTCTTTTTGCTCTTATCCTCAATCGTGACCGTCGTACGAAAAACCGTCACATCCTTGACGACTCGCCCGCCAAATTTGAGTGGCGACCGGTAGATAAAGGGGAATTTTTCAAATTCGACTTCGGTGACGCTGATCTTGGAGTGCTTCGACATGATAACTGGGGTAAGGCAGACAATTTCGAGAGAACAATAGGTCCGTGGGATAGCATACGGCCCAGGAATACCGCTTCGAAACCCCTAATGCGAGGAAATTCCGGGCTGGACGCAATTCCGGGGAATTCGTACAAGTCAAAGTTGGGTACCTGTTTTGCCGTATCAGCCCAATCCACCAAACTTATGTCCAGTGCATCCGATCAGCGAATTCGGCACGTTGCTATCGTGCTCCAAAGCTTAGACGCAGCGACTTCTCGCGGTTTATTGAGCCAATTGCCCACAGCGCAAAGCAAACTCGTCCGGCAGGCCATGGTTCAAATGGGGACCGTAACCCCGCAAGAACGGGCTGCTGCATTCCAGTCCATGCAGGGCCTCCTCAACGCCGCAGGCCTTCGCTCTTCTCCGCAACGTCCACCCGAAAGGGAATCGCTTTCTCCCGCCGCAGCCCTCCTGGCGTCGCAAAATTCGGCCATGAACGACCAGGTTGAGCTAAGCCGAGAGGCCATCCAGCAGCAGAATTTGCAGGAGGACCAGGATCAGAAAAATCAGAAAAATTCATTTGAGGAAGCTGGCAGCTGGAGACATATGCCCGCCGAAGCCTTGGCTGAAATCCTCCAGGGCGAGCGGCCAATCGTGATTGCTACCGTTTTCAACCAAGTCTCCGTCGAGCGGGCGACCGCCATTTCACAAGCCTTGCCCATGCAAATCGCAGCAGCCACTCTGGCTGCCCTACCAAATTTACACCTCGCCGATCCCGAGTTTTTGCGAGATATCCAGCTGGAGCTGGAACGCAAGATCGGGTTGTATCAATCGCCGAAAAAGGCCAGTGCCGAGGGAATCAACAAATTGCGAGCAATTGTCGCCAGTTTGCCCACTCGCCAGCAGGACAGTTGGACCCGAGCCATCTCGCAATCGAACCCAGTATTAGGAGCCAAATTGGGCTGGAACATCGTTGGCAATCCAGCGACCGAACTGAGCAACTCAGTTTCGCCAACTCCTGTCGCAACAGATAATGCCTTCGTCGGTTCGCCACCACCGACATCGCAGTCCATCTCGTCCAATGACCAAATCGACGACATTTTCGATCCATCAATGGTGCTGCCCTTCCGTCCCATCGCAGCAGCTGCTGCTAGTAGCAAACAACGAACTGCACCCGAGCCTGCAGAAGAGATCGATGAAAAGACGCCAGCAAAAAACTTGCTGCAGGAGTTGCTGCAGTTCTCAGACAAGGATTTCGTGGCAGTGCTGCATGCCTGCGAACCACAAACGATCCTTTTGGCACTCAGTGGCGCCACCAAACCATTTATCAAACGCGTCGAAAAACTGGTTCCTGCTAAGGATATAAAGCGTCTTCGCGCACGACTTAGCTCACTAGGTCCCATTCAATTGCGCGAAGTCGATGCGGCGCAACAGGAGCTCGCGAATACCGCTTTACGAATGCTGGAAGGCGGGGGTATTGGTGCGACCGCCAGCGTCTCCTTTACCGCTGCCGCATAACCATACAAATCCTTTCCCATTGTTCACCAGACACAATCAGCCATGGCCAGCGTAATCAAATCCAACGCGTTCACTTTGGGGACCAACACGGCTCAGACCGAAGTGTTCAATTGGGAAGACGTTGCGTCCAAAGCGAAACAGTACATCGATACCGTACGCGAGCAAGCTCAACAGCTCCTGCGCGATAGTCAAATCGAATGCACTCGCATTCAAGCATTAGCAAAAGAAGAGGGCACGCGACTCGGCGAAAGCCACGTCGAACGCTTGGCGATGCAAATGGCCGGTCAAATCGCCGAAAAGCGAGTCCAGGAAGCGGCAAGCAGCGTCAAGGCCCTTTGCGAAGATCTCGAAACAGCAACGCAACAGTGGTTGCGACAATGGCAACACGAAACCATCACACTTGCAATCGGCATTTCCGAGAAGATCTTGTCTCGGCAAATCGAGTCCGATCCAAGCATTCTGATTTCATGGATCGAAGACTCGGTGAGGCTCATCCAAGGGCAGCGCCAGATCCTGCTCCGAATCCACCCAGAAGACGCGTCCCGACTATCCACGGCCCTTTCTGAGTTGATCGAAGACATGCAACCATCTGTCGAAATCCAAGTCGTCGAGGACGTTGCGGTTGGCAAGTTCGGTGTGATTCTTCAAACTCCAGACACTACCATCGATCGATCGCTTCAAACGCAACTCAAACGGTTAGTGGAAGAGCTTCAATAGTTATGGCAGATCCCAACCGCATTCAAAGCTTGGTCAACTCCTTTCCTAGTATCCCGCGCAGCAAGCACTGGAATCACTGCTTGCAACGTATCGTCCCCTACGGAATCAACGGTCGCGTCAGAAGCATTCGCGGGACGACTGTCGTAGTCGACGGCTTGCCAGTGCCGGTTGGCGCACTCGTTCGCATCGTTCGACGCAATCAAGAACCTGTCCAGGCCGAAGTGATTGGCTTCGATGCCGGCAGAACCATTCTCGCTCCGCTCGACAATTTTGACGGTGTTGGGCAAGGAGACACGGTCGAATTGTTTCAAACCTATCGATCGGTCAACGTTTGCCCAGAACTCATTGGGCGCGTGCTGGATGCAACCGGAACACCGATGGACGATGGTCCTCCGCTACCCTTCGGTATCAAGATGCCGTGCGATGCAGCGCCAGTACCTGCTCTGACGAGACCGCCCATCGATAAAATATTGCCGACACAAGTTCGAGCGATTGATTCATTTTTGACCATTGGCTTTGGACAACGCGTCGGGATTTTTGCGGGGTCTGGCGTCGGAAAAAGTACGCTACTAGGCATGTTGGCTCGAGGCACACAGACCGATTGCGTTGTCATTGCTCTCATCGGGGAACGAGGTCGCGAAGTGCGAGAATTCCTAGATCGCGATTTGGGCGAGGAGGGACGCAAGAAGTGCGTGACCGTCGTTGCAACCAGCGATCAGCCAGCCCCGAAACGTATCTTGGCAGCCAAAACGGCCACCGCCATCGCCGAATCGCTTCGAGATCAAGGCAAGAATGTACTGCTGCTGATGGATTCGGTGACTCGATTTGCCATGGCTCAACGCGAGATTGGCTTAGCTGCCGGTGAAGTTCCGACCACGCGAGGCTATCCACCGAGCGTCTTTGCCATGTTGCCTCAACTCGTCGAACGTACAGGTATCAACCAACGAGGCAGCATCACCGCCCTCTACACGGTTCTGGTCGAAGGAGATGATGCCAACGAACCGATCAGCGACGCGTTACGAGGCTTGTTGGACGGTCACATTCACTTGTCGCGAAGCATTGCCGCGCGAGGCCGCTATCCAGCCATCGATATTTTGCCAAGCCTAAGTCGTCTGCAGTCGCAATTGATTTCGAGAGACATGAGGCTCTCTGCCGAAGCGATCCGCAGCATGATGGCTGTCTATAAAGAAAACGAAGACTTGATCAATATCGGAGCTTACCAAAAAGGGAGCAGTCCACAGATCGATCGAGCCATTCAGTTGCGAGCTGCCATCGAAGCGTTTCTCGCACAAGAGCAGCACGAATTGATTCCTTGGTTGAGAAGCGTAGACGACTTGACCAAGCTGGCGACCATCGCCAATGCTCCAGCTTCGATTCCAGCCCAAGCATCCAGCAGCAATGGCAATGCGTTTGCCAATGGCATCCCAGGCACGAGAGCGGCATAACGCACCATGGCAAAATTCCGTTTGGCCACTCTTCTCAAACTCCGCGAACGCGATCGCGACATGGCCGCCAAAGCGGTTCAAGACGTCTACTTAGCCATCGGAAAACTCGATACTGCTCAACAGGAAATCGACGAAGCCAACAGCCAAATGAACGAAGCCCGAAAACAATCCAGTTTCGGAGCCATCAATCTCAACCAAATTCTCGACGCACAACTTTATCAAATGGTCTTGTCGGCTCAGTCTGCACAAATTGCAGACCACAAAGGCAAGTTGAACCAAGAATTGGAACGCAGGCAATTCGCATTGGTCCAATCTCAAAAAGCGGTCAAATCTTTAGAGAAACTGCGTGACCAACGCTCTCAAGCTGCCGATGTTCATGCACTGGCGAGGCAACAAGAGCGGCTTGATGAATGGTCGAGCATACGCCACGCAATGACAGCAATCCGAGAAGCGGCCGATCAATCAGCGAACTCCAACGGTAACCATCCACAATGAAAAAACTCGTCGGGCTTTTTTTGTGGTTCTGCGCAGCAACGGTTTTGGCTCAAGTGTGCATACTTGGAATGGCAGCTTTCAAAGGGACGGTCAATCGTCAAACGATTGCTCAGGTTATTGGCCTACTGAATGGCATCGATATCCAAGGCCAACGTCTTAAGCAAGCGATGGTCAGCGCACGCAATACTCCAACACCGACATTGGAAGAAATTCGGGATGCGAAGGTCAGTGCAGAACTTCAGCTAAGCAGCCGCGAACGCTCTCTGGACCGGCAGCAAAGTCAGCTTCTCGATCAACAACGCGAGCTGCAAAAGAAAATTGCAGATTTCGATGAACGCCGACTGCAATTCGATTTGAAGCTGGAGAAGATACGCTCCGGCAGCCAAATGGACAATCTAATGAAGATACAAAAGTTTCTTGAGAACATGGAGCCTGCGGCAGCAAAGGAGCAACTGACTTTGATGCTAAAAAATAAGCAGATATCGGATGTTGTATCGATCCTTCAAGGCTTTCCACCCGATAAACAAAAGAAGGTGCTGGCCGAATTCACAGCTCCGGAAGAGGTAAGCATGCTATCAGAATTATTGCAGCAAATCCGTAAAGCAGAAATTGTCAGCGAAGCAGACAACGCGTTGAAACCGAAGAAGCCATAACTGTCATTCGAATTTTGAGACGTGGCTTAGATGAAAATTCGTTTAACAGTCAGCCGCAGGCGTACTTCCAACGGTTCCGAGTACGCCTTCGGCTGACTGTTAAATAACTAATTGAACTGCATTGTGTTTTCAGGGGCAGCCTCGCCCTCCCATACGAAGGAACGATCTGATGGCAAACGACACTTCAATCAATCGATCCTCGCCATCGGATCCGGCCGTTTCAACAACGCGCAAGAAACAAAACTCAGGCATAGACCTTAGCCAGCAATCGTTCTTTGAAGAACTTCTGACCATTGGGCAATTCCAGTCAGTCGTCCCTGAAACCACGACTCTCCCTGTGGCTAAGCCTGCAGTTAGTGATGTCAGCTCCCAAGGGGAAGCGGATAAGAAAGTCGACAGAGAGTCAAACAAGGAGCCCACCCAGCCCGACGAGGCCGCAAATTCTTCCCAGGTTCAAGCTGTTCTCGCAGCACAAGCCATCGCTCCGCAAATTCAGCAATCAACACCCCAGATCGCTAAAGAAAGTGTGAGTGGAGAAAAGGGCGACAAACCACAGACAAAAGCTATCCACAAAAAGAATGGTGACGAGAAAGCGGACTCAAGGAAATCTGCGACCGGTCCTACGGATGCCGACTCGGTTGCCAAAGTAACGGACGTTTCCGACAAGGATTTGGCAACGCCAGTCAAAGCGGATAACTTGACTGCGACTACGACCGGTGTTGCATCCTCCGAATCGGGTCCTCAGTTGACGGATGGCGACGGAAAAGTCTTGGTAGACAAAAAGAATCCTGCCCAATCGGTTCAGAAAGGCAGAGCAACTGCAGATTCTTCCGATGGAAAAGGGGCGCAAACCAAAAGCGAAAGCGAAAGTCTTCAGCTAGCATCAAAACAGACGCAGTCAAATTCTAAACCGGGTATTGCTCTGAAAGATTTTGACTCCGCAAAGCAATCCGTTCATGAGCCGAACAAGTCGGACATAACCGAAGGGATTGCGGATCAACCTCGCAACAAACGCGCTGAACGACTTGCTCAGCGTGCTTCCGATGGCCGTACCAGCACCGACGATCACGAATCATCTGTTGATCCGACGTTGGAATTGCAACCAGCGACAGCCACGAAACCGATCGAATCGAGTTTCACAGCAAGCACGGCCTCCGAATCGACTCTCCAGTCGTCGGCAACTGTGCCAACCTCAACCACGCCCGTGATCGTCCAACCTATTACGATTAGCAGCCCTGGGGCAGCCACGGTATCGAGGTCGAGCGCCGAGAGTATCGTTGGCGTTAACGCGTCTGGAACTGCGAGTGGTTCACAAACCGGCATTTCGAACACCACAATTTCCGGAAATGTCGCTAGTCCCGGGCGTGCTGATCAAGGCCGTAGCGAAGTAGCTCGAAGCAACTCAGGAACACAGATCTCCGCTTACCAAGAGGGCAAATTGGTCCAGCGCGTTCTTCGAGGCATCGAACAATTGGCCAACGGCGGAGGACAAGTGCGATTGCGATTGCACCCGCCTGAGCTTGGAGCCCTGCAAATGTCGCTGCGTATGGAAGGAGGACAGGTCTTTGCCAAGCTTGAAGTCGAAAACACCACTGCACGCGACGCTCTCTTAAACAATGTCCAGACGCTAAAAGACCGTATGGCAGATCAAGGGATGAAGATTGCTGCATTTGAAGTTGAGGTGAGCACTGATTCGGCAGGTTCTGGCCTAGGAAGCTCCAGTTCGCAAGCCGATGGCGGCAGCGGCAACCAATCTCGATGGGAAAATTCATCGAGTCGTTTTGCACAACAGAATAGCAATCGCCTGCCGACCGAACCCGTGCAAGCCGAACGCAAGCCGAATGCGGGCTGGACCCGCACCAACGGCTCGCTCGACTTGACTGTGTAAATGATGGAAATGGGAGAGCCCGTAACCTCGCCCTCCCTGTTACGAATTCGATGAGCAAAGTCGTTGAAGTTGTTTACTAGTGTGCCCTCAAGCAACCTCGCGGGTTCTACCTTGCTGCGATGCAATTTTGCAATGGCTTGAGAATGCTGTCGACAATGTAGTTGTCCATCAGTTCACGAAGCAATTGCTCCAGCCTCAGCACCTCAGTCTTGAACTCTTCGTCTGGACCGAGAGAATCAAAGCGGCGAACGGTAATGTACACACTGAGTAAATCCTCGCTGTACTCGCCCGATTTGGCTTGAAACACGGTTGTCCGTGTTTCAAAATGGATGCGAGCATGCGTTCGGAATACATCGTCCAACGACATTTGAATGACTGGCTCATAGCTCATGAGCTGGGAACCAGTTCGTTGCGCCATCGCTTCAAACCCCATCGGCATGCCGATCGCATCCGCTAAGATCTGATTGTGGTTGCCTCGGCAGGCGTAATCAAAACCGTACATCAGCCCGATCGATTCGCAATCGAGTTTGCTGATCGACATCGTGTGTGGTACCACATCGAGTACCTCACAATGCTGCGACATGGCTTCTTCCAACGAATTTGGATTAACGATGCCACTGCACATGCGACGAGGTTCGGCTGCTATCCAACGATAGGCTCCGTGTTCTTTGTCTTCTTCCAAAATGAACTCGCCACGTTCGCGTTGATAGAAGTGCCGAAGTTTCGGATATCTGCGTTGCATTTGCTCGAAGAAATGCAAAACAGTCTCGCGTTGATTTGGCAAATCCATCTCCGTATGCAAGTGCATATTGACATAAAAGTCATCACTCAGAGAACTGTAGGGATTCATCATGCTGTTGTTTCCTCGCAACCTTGGGTGTAAACCATCCATACTCAGCCACGCTGTTCGGGCTCAAGTATATGGGGATGCCCAAATGTTTCAAAGGCTTGACAGATCAATCACCAAGGAATCGCTCGCCACCACGATTTGACTCGGCGTATTGCGAGGCAGATTTGCAGTCGCTTCAGCCAACCCAACTGGATCGTGTTCGCCAGCCAGCGGGTTGATATGAGCCAGAATCAGCCTAGGAATTCCTGCATTTGCGACACTTTCCAAAACGGCACTGGTCCAACTATGCCCCGTTTTGATTGCTAAATCCACCCACTCATCTGAAAAGTTGCATTCGTGTATGAGCCAGTCGACACCTTGGATCTCGCGCCAGTATGCCGATTGGGGTGTTGCGGTAGTGTCGGTAATATAGGCAAGAGACAAGCCAGGCCAATCGATACGATATCCCACGCTTCCACCTGGATGATCTAATGGAAACCAGCGACACCTCGCTCCATTCAGTGGAAACTCCGATCCCAAATCTTCGATCGCATGCCATTCGATTGGCGGCAAAACGGGGAACATCAATTCATGAAACAAATGCGTTTGGATCGCTTCCAGCTTGGTCCGCTCACCATATACATGGATCTTTCGAAGAGGCGTTGTCGCGACAAAGTCCAAGAAGAACGTCAATCCGAAAACGTGATCCAAATGAGCATGGCTTAGGAGAATAGAAATCTCCTCTTGTTCAAGCAACGTCTCCAACCGAAAGACGCCGCTGCCGGCATCCAGCAGCAAACTGGCCTCCGGGATAAAGTAGCAGCTAGTGTGGCGCGTTGCACTGGGGTGGTATCCAGCCGTTCCTAAGCAGTGCAGTTTCATGCGTTGTCAGCTCCGAGGGCCCAATCAGCAAATTCGAGTAAATCATGTCTTTCCGAGCTCTTTATCATAACCCCATCCCGAAGGAATTGGGACGGGTTCCCTCAAAACCGCCCGACAATGGACTTGGCGTTTGTGCAAGAAAAAAGATGCGGTATAACTTTCTTATGGCAAATACATCCAAAATCATGATTATCGGCGTCGGTGACGACGGTGCAGAAGGTCTAACCAAACACGCGGGCGATTGCATTTGCGCAGCCAGTGTTCTCGTTGGCACCCAAAGCCTTTTGGCAAAATTCCCGGACTTCTCGGGCCGCAAGGAAATCATCGGTTCCGACCTGGATCGCTTGGCTAATTCATTGGACAAATCGGATGCTCCCACGGTCGTTTTGGCCAGCGGCGACCCCTTGTTTTACGGCACCGCTAGGTTTCTTTGCGATCGACTTGGCAAAGACCGATTTGATGTCCTGCCGCACGTGAGCAGCATGCAACTCGCATTTGCTCGAGTCAAAGAGAGCTGGGACGAAGCCTATTTAACCAATTTGGCATCCCAGCCGCTCGAACGCGTCGTCGAACGAATTCGCTCCGCAGAAAAAGTTGGCGTGTTCACTTCCGAAGAAGTACCTCCGGCGAGACTTGCCGAAGAGTTGCTGTCCAAAGGTATCTCGTACTTCACGGTTTATATTTGCGAAAATCTAGGATCGCCCGACGAACGGGTCACTCGAAGTCCTCTGGCTGACATCGTTAACCAACGCTTCGCTCCCCTCAACGTCATGGTCATGGTTCGCCAAGCCGGTGTACCAGACAAACAATCGGAATCCGACAATCGACGCCTGTTTGGAAATCCTGACGAACTGTTCCGACAAAGCAAGCCCAAGCGGGGGCTCCTGACTCCCAACGAAGTTCGATCCATCGCCTTGGGCGAAATGAATCTTCGGTCCACATCTATTATTTGGGACATCGGTGCAGGGAGTGGTTCCGTGGCCATCGAGGCCGCCCAGATCGCTCGCAATGGCAAAGCCTACGCGATCGAGATGGACGCCGAAGACTACAATCTTCTGGTGGAAAACGCAAAGCAGTTCGGCGTTACCAATCTTGTTCCAATCCTAGGCGAAGCGCCTAAAGCATGGGAATCGCTCCCCGATCCAGAAGCGATCTTCGTTGGTGGGACAGGCAGAGCCGTTACAGAACTGGTTACTCACGCATGGCCGAGATTGCAACCAGGGGGCTGCCTCATTGCTAACATGATGAGCATGGACTACGTGGTCGCCTTACAGCAGCTTTTTGTGTCCAAAATGGGAATTGAACCCATGCTCTGGATGGTTCAAATCTCGCGAGGCAATTATCAAATGGACAAACTGCGACTGGAGTCCTGCAATCCAAGCTTTTTGCTGAAAGCGATCAAGCCAATCGGAGTATCGCGATGACCGAACGAGCCGAACGACTGGATGTGATTGTTGTCGGAGCCCACCCAGATGATGTCGAAATCGCATGTGGCGGCACCATTGCTTCCCTCGTCGAGCAAGGCTACCGTGTTGGTATTATCGACTTGACCGATGGCGAGCCAACGCCATTAAGTCCATCGCCTGACGTTCGACGTGCCGAGGCTATTGCCGCCGCAAATGTCTTGGGAGTACACGTTCGCAAAATACTGGATTTCACCAACCGGCGATTGATGGATGGATTCGATGAACGCGTAGCGCTCGCAAAGGAATTCCGACGCTACCGCCCAAGAATGGTCATCGGCTTTGGCAACAAGACGCCCATGGCATCGCCGGACCACTTTCAAGCAATGCAGATCACCGACGCAGCCGTATTCTACTCCCGGCTCACCAAATGGGACGACATTTTCGACGGACTGCCTGTCCACACGATCGAACGCCAGCTGTACTTTCGGTTGCAATTCGAGCCCGCAGCCATCGTGGGCTTCGATAGTCAGATTACCGTCGACATCTCGAAAACGCTCGAAAAGAAATTGGCGAGTATCGCTTGCTACGCGACCCAATTTCCGCCCGCCAAATCGCACGTGTTCGATCGCGTTCGAGGCTTAGCGGTAGCGGCAGGAGCCGCGGCAGGCTGCGAAGCGGGCGAAGTTTTCGCCTGCACCCGCCCACTCGCTGCCCTAGACCTCTGCGAAGCCGTCGGGCTTCGAAGGTAATTACTTGCCGAACTAACGATTTCTGGCATCGTGCACAACCGGTTCGATCGGCAACCGTTCGGCAAGTTTTGCAAAGTCCACCGCTGGTGAAGCAGTAAAAGCCAAAGATTCGGAAACACAATCAAAGGAAACGCCCATTTGAAACCAGCGAGTATCG
The DNA here is from genome assembly GCA_031424235.1 of Pirellula sp. Taxonomy (GTDB): domain Bacteria; phylum Planctomycetota; class Planctomycetia; order Pirellulales; family Pirellulaceae; genus JBKCUI01. The sequence continues at coordinate 12,296 of JANPHB010000030.1, read as the reverse complement.
CGACCGACACCACGATAGTCAAAGCCGTAATCCGCAAAAGCGGGGCTAGATTCAGAATGCACTTTAGCGATTGCCACATCTTCGGCGCATACGACCACCGAGGCTCGTGCCAAACCAGCTTCGAGTTTTTCGTGGTTTTGTTCCTTTTTGTTGCTTGCCTAAAATCTAAGCGAATCAAACTAGGCCGAAACGAGAGCGAAGGGCGACATTGTCGCTCGTCGCTCCGCGACGATTGCGTACTGTCAAAGTCAGCTAAGTACGCCTCCGGCTGACTGTTAAACGAATAAATCAACAAGTCTCTTACCAACGAATCTCGCTTGGGAAATACTCAGCGATCAATTCCTCGTAGAATGGCCGCAAGGATGCGACATCCATCCTCTCGTCTCGCTTGGTGTAAAGATCGTACTGATTGAAGTCGTTGACCCACGCGAACATCTCACGGTCGCAATCATTTAACAGCACTTGATACTCTCTCTCTCGGTGGATCGGATAACACGAGTGATATCGGATCATGTACAGCCCAGGCAACGGCAGGTAGTCCTTAACCACATGGTACAAGTACTCGTCATGGCCCCACGACAACATGACTTGATCCAGCCCGCAACCCGCCTCATAGATACCTAGCTCGGTCTGGAAACGTTGGTTTCGGAAATCTTCGTTGGCTTGAAAGGCATCGTAAAAGACGATCTTCTCGGAATAGCGGCAACCAACAGGGAATGTATCGCCAACGACCGCCCACTGAGGTTCGTCCCATAAACACAAGATCTTTCCGAGATCGTGAATCAGACCTGTGAGGATATACCAGCGTGGTCGCCCAGCCTTGCGAATCGCTTCGGCCGTTTGCAACAAATGTTCGATTTGAGGCAAGTCGATATCGGGATCGCTGTCATCGACTAGGGTGTTGAGATACTCCATCGCCTCCCAAATGCTCATGCGCCGTTTGCTGAGCGAGAGATATTGTTCGCGCTTGCTTTTGACAAACTCCAGGGTTTGGAATTGATGGTTTAACCGATAGAACTCGCGTACCCCCGGCTTTGCCTCAGAATCGTAGTTGCGAAATGACGCGTTGGCTGCCGTAGTTGGCTCTGGATATCGACGGAGGAGGTCATCTTCCCAGTCGTCCAAACTGCTCAAAGGTCGGTTTTCGGCAACGTTCTTGGCTTGCATGGTCGGTGGCTTTGGTGATGCAAAATGAGGATAAGGCAAAAAGCTGGAACGGCGGCCCCCATTCTACAGAAAACGTCCTAAGGCGAGCGGCGGGCCCCAAAATACCTAGCACGACGCGCAAGCTAGTGAATTGGATAGTAGATTCACTAGCTTGCGCGTCGTGCTAAGGTAGTTTTCATGATGCCGATCGCCTGACAACGGAAAGTCGCTCTCTGATATCTTTTCGAAGCAGCATTAGTTAAGCTAGCTCAAAACGCAAACCCTACCAATCCACACAGGCTGCGAGTTATCGAGTCTGCCCCTCCTCGCATTGAAACGACTCTAAGGAAATGGCTTCATCTAGCACGTATTCCCAGGCTCCCGCCAAAGCGACTCGAGTACGGTTTGGGATGATTGCATTGGCGATGTTGGTTGCCGTGCTGTTGTATCTCGATCGAATGTGTTTTGCGACTGCATGGAAAGAAGTATCGGCAGACCTCGGTATCTCAAACGCAAACCTGGATGTGTTATTAGGTGCCTTTTTTTGGGCCTATGCACTTGGTCAACTTCCTGCGGGATGGCTCGGTGATCGTTACGGTGCTCGGTGGATGCTTTCAGCTTACATCGTCTTGTGGTCGCTGAGCACCGGTCTCATGGGAATCGCCAACAGCTGGGCAGCGATTCTAATCCTTCGGCTCAGTTGCGGCTTGTTTGAAGCAGGAGCGTATCCTGTTGCTGCTGGAATCGTAAGTCGTTGGATGCCTATTGGAAGTCGGGGGTTCGCAAGTTCCGTCGTTGCTGTCGGAGGACGCTTGGGCGGTGCCGCAGCCCCCATCCTGACGATGCAACTTATGTTGTGGTGGACGCTCGGCGACCAATGGTGGGGCGCTTCTAGTGAGGCGGTCGCTGCAACGACTAGCTGGCGGCCAGTCATGGTGTTTTATGGTTTGGCTGGGATCGCGATCGCGATTTTGTTTGTTTCGTTTTTTCGCGATTCGCCTGTGCAACATCCAAATGTGAACCAAAGCGAACGCGAATTGATCCAAGGGAATATCATTGCGTCGAGCAAGACGAGCGAAAGAACTGCGATCCCGTTTATGGCGATGCTAAAATCGATTCCGCTTTGGCTGAATTGCTTCGTGCAGTTTGCTTCCAATTTTGGTTGGGCCTTTTTGGGGACCAAGATGCCGCAGTATCTAAAGGACGTGCATGGATCGTCTGCGTCGGCGCAAGGATGGCTAGTAAGCTTGCCGCTACTAGCTGGCGTTTTCGGGTTGCTGCTTGGCGGGTTGTTTACCGATATGATGACTCGGTCGATGGGATTGAGGTGGGGACGAGCAATTGCGATGTGCGCGTCCAGAATCTTGGTCGCTTTTGGTTTCCTAGGGTGTTCGTATGTCACGAACTCCATTCAAGCGACGATTTGTTTGGTGGTCGTTGGCTTTGCAACCGATCTTGGCATCGCTGCATGCTGGTCCTACGCCCAAGACGTCGGAGGCAAGCATGTCGGCTCAGTATTGGGCTGGTCGAACATGTGGGGCAATTTCGGTGCAGCTCTATCTCCGGTTATTCTGGGTGGAATTGTTGGCTCCTTCACAGAATCCAAGGTTGGTTGGACCGCGGCTTTCGTCGGTTGCGCTATGATCAACGTCGTCGCCGCCATCGCTGCCATCGGAGTCAACGCAAAGAAACCGATGTGACTGGTTTGGCTAGCCGGAACGTGACGGATTCTTCATTTCGGTTTCCTTAAGGCTAGGGGACTGTTGATTTAGTCGTTTAACAGTCAGCCGAAGGCGTACTTTGCTTCTTTGACAGTATGCCTACGGCTGACTGTTAAACGAAGTGCAATTGAACAAGTATTAAATCAACAAGCCCCTTGAGCGACGGTTGTCTGTTCGAAAACCGGACAACACCACCCCCTTCCTGCAAGACGGGGGTGTCGGGTATTTTGTAGGCTGCCGTCCCTTACCCTGTTGCTTTGCCACAACCTAAAAAACACATGTTTCGATCAAAAGCAGCTGTCGTTGGTACCGGATTCATTGGCCCCGTTCATATCGAGGGGTTAATCCGAGCCGGAGTGCAAGTCCACGGCGTGCTCGGAACAAGCCTTGAAAAGTCCCAGCGCACCGCCAATTTGTTCGGTATCAAAAAAGCTTATCGGAATATCGACGAATTGGTCAACGATTCTGAAGTCGACGTGGTCCATCTGACGAGCCCCAACCGATTTCATTTTGAGCAGACTATTCAATGCCTTGACGCGGGCAAGCATGTTCTTTGCGAAAAGCCGTTGGCGATGAACTCCCTCGAAAGCGGCGAACTCGTTCGGCGCGCCAAGATTGCGAAAGTTTTGACCGGCGTGAACTACAACGTACGCTTTTACCCGATTTGTATCGAAGCGGCCGAACGCGTCAAACGCGGAGACATCGGCGATGTGTTCCACATTTCAGGTAGCTACGTGCAAGATTGGCTTCACAAGCCCACGGATTTTAACTGGCGAGTACTGGCGGAAGAGGGCGGCCCACTTCGAGCACTTGCTGACATCGGCACACACTGGCTCGACCTAGTCCAAGCCATCAGCCATCTGGAGATCCAATCGGTTTGTGCCGACTTGCAAACAGTCTTCCCGATTCGACAACGGCCAGTCGGTGGCGTCGAAACGTTTTCGAGTAAAGTTAATCGCGAAGTGCAAAGTCTGGTCGATGTGCCTGTCGATACCGAAGACTACGGCGGCGTCATGCTCCGATTTCGAAATGGAGCTCGCGGCATCATGCACGTGTCGCAAGTGACCGCAGGACTTAAGAACTGCATACGTTGGGAACTTGCCGGTTCCAAGCAGAGCATGGCTTGGAACAGTCAGCGGCCCGACGAGTTATGGATCGGAAACCGAGACACGGCAAACGAATCGTTGCTACGCGATCCTGGATTGCTATCCGAACCAGCACGAGCTCATGCCCAATATCCAGGAGGCCACAACGAAGGCTTCCCGGACACCTTCAAGCAGTTGTTTCGTTCTTTTTATTCGGCTATCGAGTCGCACGAAGCAGGCAGCCAAACAGCATTTGCTCCGTATCCAACCTTTGAAGACGGTCATCGAGAGATTTTGATGTGCGAAGCGATTCTGAAAAGTGCTGCCCAGCAGCGATGGATCGACGTGGGGAATCATGGCTCTTAGCGATTCAACTTTGATCGGGCTCTTGAACCACGAGTCGGTAGGCGTGCGATCGGCATCGCTGGAGTTGCTCAGCGGCAGCTTTTCCACAGACGCTCGGTGGTTGCCGCAAATCTTCGCCGCATGGGATCGCTATGGTGCGCAAGATGCGTTTCCCGAATTCCCACTGCTGACACATTTCGCGATACCCACCGAGTTGGTCAGCGAATGCATAGAACGTGCTCAGCGGATGTCCGTCGGTAGACCTTTAACCGATCGAGTCTGCCGATGCGCTGGAAAACTCATCGAAGCGATTTCGGTTGCTCCACCTGTGACTTTCGTGAACCATGTCGAAGCGATTCACGAACTCAAACTGCAATCGAAAATCTTCTTTCGAGTCAACGATCAGAAGATGCATGCACGTTGCGGTTGGATCGATCGCGAGTTTTCGGATTTGGCCGAGACATTGACCCAAAACCCAGGTAGCATCGTGAATCTGTACGAAGTGCTCGAGAGTCAATTCTTGCAGGGGCGGGCAGACGATGTGTTGAAGGCGGCTTTCGAGTCGCTTCGGTTGGACTTGCAAGGTCGAATGGATTCACAGGAACGCACGATGGATCACGTTTCCCATGTCTGTCTGGAGCTTGCCACGCGGTACCGAATGGTTGGCTACGAGGCATGGTTTGTCGATCTATTGGATCATAGCGAGTCCGCCATCGCGGACGCCGCCTCGGTCGGATTGGCCCGTTGCCGGACCGACACATCGCTGTCGTTGATCGCCGGTCGTTTTGCGGATTATTCTAAACCGGGGCAGCTTCGGTCCATCGATGTGTTAAGACGTGGTCGAATACCGAAAACATCAGAGCTTTTGCGGTTTTTGCGAGCACATGGACACGGCTCGCAAGTTCAAAACGCCCTGCGAGCAGCAGAAGTCCTGCAGTTTGATTTTACGAGTTTAGAAGACTGGCTAGAGGCCTTGGTCGTGGTCGATGAGCCGAGTTTCGAACGACTGCGAGGTGCTCTCGGGATTGTTGAGCCTTTGACGGATTCGTTGCCCTCGGCAGACAAAGCCAGAACACTTCACTTGCTGCGCAGTAGATTCAAGGACTAAATGACACGTTGCCTATTAGCTATCGAGTCGACGTGCGACGAAACGGCCGCTGCCGTCATCACTGAGGAGGGTAAGATCCTCGGCGAGTGCATTGCCACGCAAACGGAACTTCACGAACAGTTCCAAGGCGTCGTGCCTGAGATTGCGGCTCGAGCGCATCTCGAACGCATCCTTCCGGTCATCGATACCGCCATGCAGCAATCGAATACATCACCGGATGACTTGGCGGCCATCGCGGTTGCGACGCACCCTGGACTGCCCGGTTCGCTACTGGTCGGTCTGTCTGCGGCCAAGGGCTTGGCGCTCGCATGGCGCAAACCGATTGTGGGCATCAACCACGTTCAAGCTCACATCTACGCTTGTGGCATGGGACTGAAAGATAGCGTTTTTCCGTGCGTTGGTTTTGTCGTAAGCGGTGGTCACACCAGTTTGTATCATTGCATTTCGCCAACCGATTGGAACTACATTGCGGGCACGATCGACGATGCAGCCGGAGAGGCGTTTGACAAAGTTGCTGTGATGCTAGGCTTGCCATTTCCAGGCGGGCCGGCTCTTTCCAAATTGGCTGAACACGGCGATCCTAAGTCGATTCCGTTTCCTCGGCCTCTGCTCGACGACAAAACACGACTGGACTTTAGCTTCTCTGGCTTGAAGACTGCGGTTCGCTATCGCATCGCCGGAACCGGAAAGCAAAGCTGGAACGCGTTGGCATTAGCGCCCGAATTGCGAGCGAATATCGCAGCCTCATTCCAACAGGCAATCATCGATTGTCTGGTTGGAAAGAGCATGCAGGCGGTGAAAAAGTTTGGAGTGAAACGGCTGTGCGTTGGCGGAGGAGTCGCCGCCAACCGTGAGTTTCGTACCCAGTTGACGCAGGCTTGCAATCGACAAAAGATCGAATTGCACATCGCTGCACCGGAGTTATGTACCGATAACGCTGTAATGGGAGCACTCGCTTGGGAAAAGATCAAGCTCGGGCAGTTTGACACGCTCGAGTTGGATGCGAAACCTGGGTTGTTGAGGAAGGGGCAGTAGGCGACTCGGCAGAGTGAGGCCGCCGCTGCAAATTAGGCCTGAAAGGCCGACACATCTCTAGCCGTGGCTGATAAGCCACGGTGCGAATTCCAATAGGGAGACAAGCCCCGAAGGGGCGACACATAAACGAGTGTGTCGGCCCTTCAGGCCTTGAAATCCCTGAGACTAGCAAGTCCGGTGCCTCTCGGCACCGGCAGAGGGCGTGTCGAGCCTTCGGCCCTCAAAACAAATAGCGCAACTTCAAAAATTGCGTGTCGTGTTAGGTATGAAAGCCAATGCCCCTCGACTAAAAATCCGAGTTTGACCAACGAATTCGTTTTTAGGGTGGGGTGAGGCTCCTGCCGAACCTTTATACCGTAGGCTCGGCAGGAGCCTCGCCCTCCCATAAAATGCAAAAGGGAACTGGCATTACAAAGATGTTTGGATCAGTGGGCTTCTAGACTGTGTATGAGTGTATTCACAGGCTGGAAGCCTATGTCACTAGGTCTACCGCTTAGGCTTGTTATCAAGCAACGGCCCCTCTTCGATATCGGATGGGGAGATCCAGCCTGCCTTTGGTCTCTCGCCTCGCTGATATTGATCATAAAAGCCAGCCCCACTCGTTGGAACATATTCGTCAAAGATCTTGCCATAGCCTGACATGCGTGGATCACCTTGCGAAAGTAGCTCCTCTTCCATTCGTTTGCGCAATTGCATGGCTATTTGAGATTGTTCAGCTTCACTTGCCAAATTGTGAACGCAGTTGGCATCTGCCTTTAAGTCATACAGCTCTTCGCTTGGTCTCATGCCGAAGTTGAGTTGCCAGAAAGGGTTCGAGCGATCTTGCCGACCTAGCTTGAGAATGAGCGTTTTCGATGGACTCGCATCGGTATCGGTGTAGCCGGTTTCTGGGTTGCCGGCTGGCCAACGAGTCGGTTCGTAGTTTTTCAAATAGAAATGGGTACTCGTCACGATACCTCGAATCGGGTATCCCCAATCATGAGGACGCCCAACGTCCGTCCGTTCTTTGCCAATCAAAGTGTGATCGCGGTGGCTAAGCAGCTGGCCTGCTTGGTCGCTCTCCAGAATTGGTCGCCAGCTTTGTCCCGTGATGGGCATCATGCCGCTTTCGTTCTCGGTGATTCCTGCGTAATCTAAAATGGTTGGTGCGATGTCGGTGAAGTTCACAAAGTCCTCGATCACCCGGCCCGGCCTATTCAAACCTTTGGGCCAGCGGATCGCAAGCGGGATGTGATTTGAATCTTCATAGGCATAGCCTTTGCAACGCGGAAACGGCATGCCATGATCGCTTGTGACGATGATCAAGGTGTTGTCGAGTTCGCCTCGTTTTTCGAGTTCCGCGATCATGAGGCCCAGGTGATTGTCGGTGTGTTCGACTTCGTAAGCGTAGTCCAGCAAATCATGCCGAACGATCTCGTCATCGGGTAAGAATTCGGGCACTTTGGAAATGTCGCTCAGTTTTTTGCCTCCTTTCTTCATGCCTGATTGAAACTCATAGCCGCGATGCGGTTCTGTGCTTCCGTACCAAAAGCACCACGGTTTATCCTTTGGGGTCGCCTCCAAGAATTCTTTAAAGTTGGCTGCGTAGTCGTTGTTGCTGATCTCGCTCGTGGCTGGCGTAAGCTTGTGCTTGTTGAACGCTTTGCCCGTGATCTGGCGAAGATTGCCTTCAGCATCCTTGGCAATCCCTGGCCCCCAGCCTTTACCTGTTATGCCCATGTGCCAACCTTGCTGCATGAGAACTTCCGGCCAGCTTTTCAGTTTGGGAGGAAAAACCGACATGTGGTTGCCAGCTTCTTCGTTTTGCCAAAGATGCCGTCCGGTCAAAACGATGGCTCGCGACGGAGCGCATTTGGCCATGGGCGTATAAGCGTTCTTGAACAATAGCCCTTCGTTTGCGACGCGGTCAAAGGCCGGTGTCTTGATCCAAGCAGTACCGTAGACACCAGCATGCATTCCCCAGTCGTCTGCAATCGCAAACAAAATATTGGGCCGATCGGCTGCGGATAGGGTTGTTAGGGGAATGCAATAGGCAACGATCAACAACAAGCAGCGGGAGGAAAAGGGAGAGGATTTCATTTTTATTAACTTTATCGTTTCGACGTAGATTGGCCAAACGCGGGAACTTGTTCGAGCAACGCCAGAAGCTCTCGAACCGTCTCGGGATTCGAAGCCGAATGATCGCGGGTTTCATCAGGATCGGATTGATAATCAAACAATTCTGTCTGCACCGAACCGGACTGGCTAGGCTGGACAATCAGTCGCCAGCGGTCAGTACGAACGGTACGTTGGCCATCGCTCCAAAAACCATATGCTGGCTTCTCGGAAGATGCATTGGCATCTAACAATTGCGGACGCAAACTCTTGCCGTCTAGATCGGACAATGCCGGTAGACCGCAAAGGTCGATCATGGTTGGCAGCAAATCAACCGTCTCCACCAATGAGGAACAGGTGCTTCCCGGTGATGTCAATCCAGGACAACGAATCATCAATGGCGAACGAAGTGCTTTGTCGTACAAGCAGTGTTTGCCCCAGATCGAGTGTTCGCCAAGCATGAACCCATGATCACTCCAAAGCACCACGATGGTATCCTTTTCGAGTGAAAGCTCCTTCAACGCTACGAGGAGCCTTCCGACTTGTTCGTCCATGTAACTGATGCTGGCTGCATACGAACGTCGCATCAAGAGTGCGTACTCAGGGTCGTTATCTGGATTGCGACCTTTGGCATGGCCATAGTTGTTTCGAAACTCACCGCTATTGTGCCAAGTTGATGGCCAGGACGGCTTGGATGCAACCTCTGGCAGCAAGGTCAATGAATCCGAACGATGAAGATCATGCCATTTCTTTGGGGCTGCGAATGGCAAATGCGGCTTGAAAAACCCGACTCCGAAGAACCAGGGTTTCTTTTGCGCAGCCAGTTCCTTGAGCGCTCGGACTGCTTCGGATGCGACCCATGCGTCCGGATAGGCTTCGTCTGGTCCATCGTTGGATTCCCAAGTGGGCGATTGCCCCGCCTTTCTCGCATTACCATCCGCGTAACCATGCATCATGTCTTCTGGAGTACTCCATGGGCCTTTTGGAACCCATGCTCGATCCCACGCGCCGGGCAATTCTTCAGGCCCTTCCGCCCAGCCTTTGCCAGTTAGTCCGCCCGGATAGTGAGTGATTTTGCCCAGCGCGAGTGTTTGGTAGCCGCTATGGCGAAAAGTCATTGGCAAGCTATGTGCACTCCACGTTGCTTGAGTCTGCTTAATACCGTTGTTACCAACTTGGGCGGCGACTGTTGGATAGCAACCACGCATCAAAGCGCACCGCGAAGCACCGCATGTTGGCACTTGCACAAAGTGATGGCTAAAGACCCTAGCGGACTTTGCGAACGCATCCAGTTGCGGGGATTGAGCATGCGGAACTCCATAAACACCAAGATCATTTCGCAAATCATCGATCGCGATGAACAAAACGTTTGGCTGGCTCTGGGCATGCAACGCGTTTGGAGCTAGGCCTGCTAAGCTTGCGCCAACAATCAGCATGTGAACGAATAGACGTATGGTCATTTGGCGTTTTCCGTGCCCTTACCTGGCTTGTTATTCGGCGCCGGTTTTGCTGGAAGATCGTCAGTGGGCTGATTGGAAAACCGATACGGGTCGTCGAGTCGACGCATTTCGGATAGCAAAAGCGCCTGCATCTCGGATAATTTGGCCGCATAAGCTGGGTTGGCAGCGAGGTTCGAGTGCATTGGAGCTGAGGCACCATGTTCCTTGAGGAGTTCATCGGGATTGGCGGCCAAGTTAAAAAGTTGTGTCTCTGCAACTTTTCGGTCTGGGGCCTCGTACTGGATCAGCTTCCAGTCCCCTTGCTTGACAGATCTTATGCCTGGCTTACTGCCGCCGCTATAAACGCCGTACATGACATCGCGCATGCTTTTGGCTTTGCCTTCTAAGACAGGTCTGAAGCTGAGCCCTTCGTTGGACGAGGGTGCTGGAATGTTGGCAAGATCGCAAAGCGTGGCGAGAACATCGAGCAAGTAAATATTCCCTTCGGCGCGAGTCCCCGCTTTGATCCTTGGTCCTGAGACGATAAACGGAACTCGCCAGGTATGCTGATAGAGGTTTTGCTTTCCCATCAGTCCGTGTCGTCCAATGGACATTCCATGGTCGGCGGTGTAAATGATATACGTGTTGTCCAGTTGTCCGATGGCTTTCAGTTTTTCCAGGACGCGACCGATTTGGATATCGATGTTTTCGCTGCATGCGAACTCGCGACCGAGTTCATTGCGAACGCTGGCCTCGTCGCGACGATTCCAGACGCCACTGACAGCCACTTCGTCCCTTACATCGGCATGCGAATTGTCGAACGGGTGCTTGGACAAGTAATTCTTGGGGAGTGGTGGCTGTTTGCGATTTAATGCTGGCGGGTTCTTCGGATCGGTATGGTTGGTTGCGCCGTACTTGACAAGCAATTCAGGCTTGCCATCTCTCTCGTCGTGAGGATGAGAAAAGCCGAAGTAGATCAAGAATGGTTTCTCGGCTTTGGTTTCGACGCGATTGTCGAGGTACTCGAGAACTTGCTCTGCATGCCAAGCGCTTCCGGTTTCGTCGGTATCGCCTCGTTTGGTCGCATCCTTGCGAACAGTAAACTGCTTGTTTGCCGCTTCGTAGCTGTTGCCTAGTTTGCAGGTTCGCATGGTCGCGTACCCAGCCCGATTAAAAACAGCAGGGATCGTGTTCTTTTCTAAGCCGGGCGGACTGGTCTTGGCACCGGCCGGGGCGGGTGGCAAATGCCAGACGGTGCGTCCACTCATAATCATGTGTCGAGACGGCATGCAAACGGCACCGCTAAAAGAGCCCATGTGATAGGCCCCGTCAATAACCATTCCGCTGCCTGCTAAACGATCGATGTTGGGAGTGTCGAGCGTCGACGTGGGGGCATAGGTTTTTAGATCGAACGGAGATTGGTCATCTACCAGAATGAACAAAAAGTTCGGCCGCGAGTCTTGAGCATTCGCCGTCGAAGCGACAAGGGTGAATGCGATGGCACAGCAAACCATCAGCAATGATTGAAAAACGAATCGAGGATGAAGTGGCATGGAGAGAAACCTTGTGCAAGCCTAATTGAAATTGTCCCTGTCTCGGACTCCATCGCCGAAGGCGACGACGGACATCCCAATGCAAATGACCAATATGATGAAAAACGGGATTAGGAAATACTGGCTCCACAAGGGCAGAGAGCCGAGAGTCAACATCATAATCAACAACGTACGCATTGAGAATCTCAAGCAGATTTCACCTTTCTCGTCGAACACATTCTGGTTTTTTAGAGCCGTGAGTGGGTAGCTAGCCCGCTGGTGTACCGGCTTCAGCCGGCTGGGCGAGAAATACTAGGCTTTCTCCGCGCGGCAAATCGTTAATTTAACTTATAACCCTGTGCCGAAATGCATTTCCCGCACATTCGCATGCTCTCTTCCACAAAAGTTGTTTCTGTTCTTGCGGCTTCCGTGTTTCTCTCCTTCGGGTGTGGCTCGCCAGCCAGCACAGGAGCTACTTTGCCGCGGCCGGGCTGCCAAGCACCTCTATTGGCACATAATAAACTCAGGACACCCTGCAGTTGGTTTGCGATTTTTTATCAACGACTTAGGAATGCAAACGGTCGAATACGATGATGCTGCCAGACTGAACGCAGATGCCCTTGCATCGGGTTTTTCAGACAGAGCCTGGCACCCACGGCAATCGCACGTTAATTTCCGAATGGTCCAATGATTGCAGTAGGAGGCTGGGCGGGTACCCCACGTTCGGGTAGCCGTTTCAGGAGTCTTTTTTGCATCGGATGTGCGGTATGGCCAATGCGTTTGTTACCCAA
>JANPHB010000029.1:0-18904 GCA_031424235.1 Pirellula sp. | reverse complement strand
AACGATATCGAAAGCATGTTCGTGGGCCAACAAAACCCAGGCCAAAACGCAAGTTCAACGGCTCAAGACACGTCGCAACTCAAGCTCTACTCAATGCAAGGTAATGACGGCTTTACAGGATTCGTTGTCCTCAACTGCTTTGACGTGGGTACACGCGTTCTTGATCTAAGATAAACGCAGGCCCGGTTCGAGGAGATGTGCCGAGGGATGCTGTTTGGGATGGGGACGCAGGGCGGGAACAATTGAGACAATTGTTCGACACTACCTATCCCGTTTCTTCCCAATTGCCTCCGGCAATCGAAGCCCTTGCTCTGAGTCCGCGATGAGAGTTTGCAATCGACGCTCACGCGTTTCTGGACGCTTGGCACTTGTCACCCAGTGCGTTGCGACTCGGCGATAGCCGGGCGGTTGCTTTTCCCAAAAAGCCCAAGCGTCTTTGTTGCTTTGAAACACATTCAATTGACCGGGATCGAACTCGACGTTGGGTTGTTCAAATGAGTAGACGCCTGTTCGATCATGGCGTCGGGCCTCGTACGCGGCCAGACCCGCAGGTTGCATGCGCCCTTCTGCCGTCAATCGCGCCACATGGTTGACGTTGACGAGGCTCCAGATGCTATTCGTTTTGCGAGGCGTAAAACGATTGGTATAACTCTCGTCGTCAATCTTCTTACGCACGCCGTCAATCGCTGCGAAGGATTTTGTAGCGGAACTCGTCAAGAGTTTCGGTCGTTTAGGCGATGCAGCTGAAAGTCTTGACGACTTTCGCTACACAAAACCTGCTTATCGCAATTTCAAGACATAATATAGCGAGTCTACACCGGATTCGGGACCGTTTGCATACTCCGAAGCAACGGTGGGTCTTACTGCCCGAATTCGAGTTTTTCCGGATTGCCCCTTGTATTCCGCTGTCCAAGTGTATGCTGTGTCGCCGTCGACTTCGTAGCCGAATACCTCTTGGTTGGCATTCGAATAGTCGTCTACTGTCAACCCGATCTCTTCCAAGTCTCTGAGCCGCGCGGGCCATTTTTCTTTTTGGTTTTTGTACTGTCGGATTCCGATGGCGGTTCGTGTCCAACGCGCGTAATCTTCCGCGGAAATCTCGGCGGATACCATAGCTTCGATAGAAGGCATAAAGTTGGTTAGCCAAATACCCGCCGAACCCTTGCTGGCTTGCCCAGATTCTTCAGAAAAAGCTGTGGCCCAAGACCTTAATCCTTTCAGATCGATTGTCGGTGCATTGACTGCCTTTGTGTAGAACTCGATCAACGTCTTTTCGCCGCTGGGCATGAGTGGGTGCAACGCGCTGTCATGTGCGAAACCTGGCTCGTCGAGGCCACCTGTCGCTCGAATACTCGCAACCCCCGCAAGCCCAAACGCCCGTTCGCCTTGCATCATCTCTTTCCATCGTTCGCCAATAGGTTCCTCGCTGGAAAGCGAGGATCGCAACAACGCCAACTCGTCATCGTTCCAAATGCTCTCGGTCAATGACCTGCGAATGGACACATACCTCATCCCTCGCAATGCTACGTTCACCAGTTCGGAAACCATGGTTTCACGAGAGTCAAACGCTTTGGCGGTCGCTTGCATTAGCTTCAAATCCCTCATTGCCCGCTTGGTATCCCGCTGATGATAGGCATAGTCGAAATCTAGACTCAGCAATCGCATTACGGATCGCGAGTTTTGAATGTATTCCAGTAACGTTCCAAATCCATCGAAGACAATGGGAAGCCTCACTGGGGTCGGGTGCTGACAAGCCTTTTCGATCAACCGAATGGCTGGCTCCATTTCCTTGAGATAGTCTCCTACGAGGACTTCTTCCGGCCATGGGCATCCGGGAACGAGTTCTGACAATTCCTTGCCATCCGTTCCGAGGTAAGGAATCTTTTCTGTCGATTTGGCTCCGATTCCCCAAGTGCAAAGATCGAGCGCCTGGAGCCAATCCTCTGTTCCCTCGGCGTAAGTGCGTTTCGTGTACCAATCCTTCAGCGAAACATTATTGTAGGGTGTTCCCTCTCTCGCCCAGTTCTCGATCTGCGTTTGGTTTGCTCTTGAGGCGAGCCACTCTTGAGTCCCCCAATAAGCGGTCGCAATAAGCCCTAACATTACCGGCACAACGGCGATCAAAACGTACCAGCGAAGGTTGCTAGCGTACCATCTAGGCTTGTGTGTCAAAGCATTCATCATTTAGTCCTATGCTTACCCTGTAACCGAATCTACTTCTGGCTATCTCAAAATGAATTTTCGAGTTTGATATGCGTCTAAGGCGAGCGGCGACATGGATACTACTTTAGCACGACGCGCAAGCTAGTGAAACAAACATCCAATTCACTAGCTTGCGCGTCGTGCTAGGTATGTTTGAACTCGCCGCTCGCCTAACGATTACAACTCCGATACCAGCGATTGAGCTCGAAGCTCCCAATTTTGGTGCCACATTTTTCCAGGAACCCCCATGGCAATGAACGATGTGTCCAGTGGCTCGATCGCAACTCTAGCAACGGAAGGACGCCATGCACTCGCTAGTGCCGCATAGCTTTCGCTTTCTCTCGATTTGTCCCGAAGCTCAAGATGTTGAAGCAACTGATGGACAAGGTTCGAGGCATGTCGCTGACGCACAAGAGACGCGACGGCAATCGATGGAACGGATGCGTTTGGAACTCCGATCCCACCGAGATCGGTCGCAGCATTTTGTTGAGAAAATCGTTCCCAACTGACCACGATCGCTCGACGTCGTGCCTGATCTCGCAAGTCGTTGTTTGCCATTGAGCGAACCACTTTGGAGTAAAGCTCGGGACCAAGGGCTTCCTTGCGCTTTGGCTTCGTCAATTCCTGGACCAACCAAGCCTCAATTCGATCCGCATATTCTTGCTCGACAATTCGAGGCTCCATGCGAAGCCGTTCGGAAATGGAATGCATCAGTCCTATCGCACGTTGATAGCGCTTTGTGGTCGCTTGCTCTGTCACCTCGCCGCTATCCAGGCGTAACGAGGTAAGCATTGCTTCACGCAGCACGAAAAGAATCGCATGGTAAGAAGCTTTGATCGAACCACCGTAGCTAGACAATTGGGATTCAAGGAAACCGAGTGTTTCATTGACAGAGTCTTGAATCGGTAATGTTGCGATCTTTTCTGTTGGGGCAATTGGTTTTTCGACCAACTGACCGTGTTCATCAGTCACGAACTCCAGGTCTGGCTCGGGTTCAAGCCAGGACTTTTCCGCGAGAACGAGCTCGATCGGGGACGAGTTGATAGCGGTTTTTTTCGCGTAGCCTTGGGCCTCAATCGAAAGAGCTCGCTGCACAGATGCTGGCATACCCGGATAGGACAAGATGGTGATCAAGAACGGTATGGCAGGGATGAGCAACGCCGCGAACAAGAACGCCCCCTGCGTCGAATAGTACCGCCATCCCAACTGACCATCCATCCAAGCACGCATCATCACTCGAGACGCGATGAACGCGATTGCGATCGAAATGCCCATCGACCACGTAGGCGCCCCTAACGCACTGAGTGCGAAGACGCCAAGACTAACACCACCGATCCCGATAGCGGGTGCAACGCAGAAAACAACAAGCGAGCTTTTCAGCCACTGCGTTGCCCACTGAGTGGACGCATAGATCGCCACGGCACACAACACAACGGCTAGCCATGGAACCTGCGGAACTCTACGCGGGTACTGGAGAGGAGCTTCGGTCGATGCGAGAGCCATGGCAATTCCGAACCAGCAGGCCAGCGTAACAAGCATCACTCCGAACGGAAGGATTTGCCTGGTCCACCAAACCGTACCCGGCGACACGCCACGGTCCGCTAAAAATCGAATACGCAACTTCGTGCCGTCGCTACCAAAGACGGACGTACCAAGCCAACTCAAAATCAGCCCGCCCATCAACCCGACAATGACATACACCCCGTCAAGGGGTCGGCCCACGGGATCCTCAATGAGCCAACCAAAGCAAGGAATCACGAAGATCGAGACGGCAGCCACAATCAGCATCCGATTTTGGGTCGCAATTTGCCATAACAAACTTGGGACAATACCTTGAGGTTCCCACACTGACCGCGCGCTTGAATGGTAACGGAAGTCCAAACGACTCCACCACTCGATCCACGAGTTCTTAACTCCATTGGCCACAAAGGAGGATCGACCGTAGCGATACGCGATCCCCGCGACAACGGCAGCGACGAACAGATAGTTAAGAATCGAACAGAACAAGGAAGGCATTTTGGATGTGTTATCCAGTAATCCCCATAAGGGAAAATACTCAACTTCCAATGTGGCCATAATCGTTGGAACCACAGCCAAGGGGAGAATCGTAATGAGTGTTGACATGGCCGTCGGACAAATCCAAGCCAGCGAAAAACTGATTGCCAGCAGGAAGAACGTGTTGATCGGCCACAACGCGGAATAGGTATCCAGCACTTCGGAACTCGAAAAAATCTGAGGGCTCAAAACGAGTGCAATGATCGAACTCACAAGCCAACACAGTAGCAGTGCAACGACACCCACGACTAACTTGGAGACAACAATGGTTTGACGGCGAACGGGCAACGACCCTATCCACGATATCGTTCGCAGCTCCTTTTCCTGACTAATTAGCATCGGGCCAACCCCCACTGCTAACAGTCCAGGGATTAGGACGAAAACAACGGCTTGAAAATACTGCCGATCGATTGCGATGGTCAAAGCCCCCAGCAAATGAAGCAGGGCAGCAATGCCGATCAAAGCAATCAAAAGTGGCTGAATCTGCTTCCACTCTTTCCAAAGTAGTCGCTTCCAAGTCAGGAGAGTCTCCTCATGTTGAGGCGAGTTGATTTGCCCAAGCTTGGAGTCTTGGCTTATCCTCAATGGTACGGTGCTAGTGCTCATAATTCCCTCGTTGTTCTTTCAGTGAATCGATGACTAGGATGCTTGCCGATCGGCGACAGTGTTGTTGCCGGTGGGCGGTTGCTTGGGTAGGTCGACGCTTTCTATTGTTTCGGGAGCAATTCCTCGCGTGCACGCAACAAACAGCTCCTCCAACGTAGCCGGGCGTGATCTAACATTTTGAACGCCTGGCCATGCCAAGATTGCGCGTTCGTGTGTTGAATCAAAGCCTCGAACGACCCATCGCAATTGACGCCCCATCCGCTGCTCGCTCAGGACCTCGGCGGAACCGCGAATCTCGGACAACGCAGCAAGCGGATCGGCAACTCCCACCATCACCTCAAACACTTGGTCGCGCAAATCGGAAAGCAGAGCAGTCATCCGCACTTTACCTTGATGCACGATGGCAATGTAATCCGCGACACGCTCCACTTCGGCGATTTGATGGCTTGAGAGCAACACAGTCTGCCCCGTTGCGGCTCGTTCGACCATGCTTTCCATAAACTCGCGTCGCACCAGCGGATCGAGACCCGATGTAGGTTCGTCCAAAATCAACAATTCAGGATCATGTGCGACCGCCAACGACAGCGCAACCTTCGCACGTTGGCCTTTGCTCAAATGCTTGATCTTGCGATCCGAGGGGAGCTCATAACGAGCGATGGATTCCCGATATCGCTCCAAGAAGCCTTTTGGATAAAAAGACGAAGCGAACCAGCCGATCTCATCGACTCGCATCCAATCGTAGAGCGCCGGTGCGTCGGACACGTATCCAATGCGGCGACGGATCTCAAGCGAATCGCGAACGGGATCCAGCCCAAGCACGCTGACTTTTCCTTTGCTCGGCACTTGGAATCCAGTCAAGATCCGAATCAACGTCGTCTTGCCGGCGCCATTCTCGCCCAGCAACGCAAACACAGAGCCTTTCGGAATCTTCAGATCGATACCGCGCAACGCGTCGCAGCCACGGAAATGCATTTCCAAGCCTTCGATTACTACACAGTCGTTCATAGAGGGTACCTCGATTGCGAGAGTTGACTCGCAGGCTAAGCCGTTGGTTGTGAAGGGATTTCGGACGCTACCGTATTAATGGTCGGCGTCAATTTTTTGAGCTGCTTCCGGACAATGTCCTCGATCTCAGCTGCAGTCAATCCGCCGTGAAGAGCTTCGGAGAGAACCCCTTGCAAGCGGTCGGCGATAATGGTGCGTCTCTCTTCGCGGCAGGTTTTGGTCGCCCCCTGGCAAACCGCCATACCACGACCACGGAGAGATTCGAGAACGCCGTCGCTTTGAAGCTCCTGATAAGCACGAGCGATCGTGTTCGGATTCAGCGCCAATTGCACACTCAAAGACCGTACGCTGGGCAACAACTGTCCCGGTCGTAACGACTCCTCAGCAATGGCGAATTTCACTTGGCGGACAATCTGTTCGTAGATCGCCACCCCGTTGTTTGCGTCGATAGAAAAAAACATTTACGACTCCTTCTGCGGCTGCAGAACTAGTGAACTAGCTACATGGTACACTAGTGACAAAGTGGAGTCAAGTTTTGTGGGAGAATTTTCCAATGCAAAATATTGGATATGCGCAAAGCTGCTTGAGATTAATCGCAACTGATGCGATTTCCTCCCGTCGCCCCTAAGAAGCAACGCCGTGAGGCATTTCAGGACGGCTGGGGCTTGCCCCACCGTCCGCAGCTTTGGAGTTCTAGATTCGCTTGGCCTGATCGTACGCCTCCGGATTCGTCGCACCGCCCTTGGCGGTGCGACGAATCCGGAGACATATGATCGAGCGACGTGAATCTAGAACACCAAAGCTGCGGACGGTGGGGCAAGCCCCAGCCGTCCTGAAATGCTTCAAAGCGTTACCTAAGAGGGGCGAAGGGAGCAATGCCACAAAGTGTAAACCACGGTTCTAAACAAATTTCGAGCACTCTTGAAAACCGGGGCTAGCGCCCAACGGCTAATTTACAGGTAAAGCACATGGAGATGTGCTTAGCTTCTCGCTTACTGCTTGAGCCTTAAGCCTCTTCCCCCGCCATAATCAGATCAAGTATCTTTCCTATGGCTTCGGCTGACTGCTCGCGGGGCATCGACGATAAATCGCGGCGGCTGTGAAGTACTTGTTCGGGGGTCAGAGGGAAATGCACGAAGCCAACCGAGCATGATCGATTACGTATAGCATGCCAATGGTGCGTTAGGAACATAGCGGCATTGCAGAGATATGTGCCAGCATGAAACGACACAGAACACGGGACTCCGCTGGACCGCAATTCCAAGTTCCATTGATCGAGAGGGAAATTGGTTCGGTATGCGACTGGCGCGGTAGGAACAAGCGGACCAAAAAAATCGCCAACGGCTTCCGTCATGCCAGCGACGTTCACCGCAATCGCTTCCATTTGGACTCGGCTTATTCCGGGGGCCTGACCGAGGTGCAAAACGGCATCGAAACCTAGGGAGAGATCCTTTTCAAGCCGAGACTGCAACTGCGCCAAATCGACAGGATAACGGCGTGTCGTCACGCCGGATGGAATTCCGCGTTTGTGCAAAAACGTGACAAGCGCCTCCCAGCTGGAATTTTGTTCCCAAATGTCGTATGGCTCGAAGGCAGTTAACAAAACTCGCAATTCAGTCCTCGTGTTCGGAGCGGCTTCCCTTTTGGTTGTCCTGAGAGCTTAATTCGAATTCCAGCGAATCCACCAACTCGGCCGAGTCGGCCACCTATTTATACCGATTTTGTGAGTGAAAAACCCGGTCGTGAGCCTCGAAGCGGTAAAACAAGCCTGGAATTGAGCTCTTCATTGGGATAAAGTGAGTAGGAATCTCCCCCATGACCACTTTCGGAAGGCGAATTGGATGCTTCTTTTGGAAAATTCTCTCCGTCGCGGATTCTCGGTACTCGCGATCGCTTTTTCCCTCGCACTTCCAACCCGGCAGGCCAATTGCGAGGATTTGTTTCCCGATAAAAATCTAGAAGCGGCTGTTCGTCGCGAGGTTTTTGAAAAACGCTACAACAGCGAACCGTTGACCGCTGACGACGTGAAGAACATTTCTCAAGTGGTTGGAAAAGGCAAGGGGATCAAAAGTTTGGCGGGGCTTCAGAATTGCAAAGCCTTGATGAAGATCGATCTGGCCAAAAATGAAATCGTTGATTTGTCACCGATTAAGGAGCTCCAACTGCTTCAGTCGATTGACTTGTCCTCCAACAAAATCGAATCGCTGGAGCCGATGGTGGGTTTGATCAAATCGCAGTATTTGCAACTATCCGGCAATTCAATCACGGACCTCGCACCCTTGCGAGAAATGAGCAACCTTCGCAATCTCTACATCGCGGACAACAAAATCAAATCGGTCGAACCCATCGCAACGCTAAAACGAATGGTGAGCCTGGATTTGGCCGGCAACCCAATCGAGGACATTGCGCCGATTGGCAAGCTATCGGGGCTCAAATCGATTACGCTCAAAGGATGCGGAATAAAAAGTCTCGAGTTCGTTCGAACTCTAACACCGGATTTCTTGATGTTGAATGGCAATGCCATCAGCGATTTTGGACCACTCGTAGAAATATGCGAAGCGGACACGAAGGGCGATCGACGCTTTGCTCAGTTTTTGAGATTGTATCTGGATGACACGACACTCAAGGACGCTGCGCAGGGTGCTGCGATCGAGAGACTAAAAACCGCGAAGGTGCGAATCAATCCAAGCAATTAAGAAAAATAAGTTGACCCTAAGTAGCGGGTTTCGTGAGAAACCAGCATTCACGAACACTGTATTACATCTGGTTTCTCACGAAACCAGCTACCAATGTTTCTCACGAAACCAGCTACAAATGCTTCCTAGGCCAATCCGAGTTTCTAGCCTAAAGCGCAATCGAAACACCATGACTACCACCTTGAAACGTTCGATTTTTTCTGCAACCCTGGCCTTGTCTTGCTTGGGCACGTTCGCGAATCTTCACGCGCAATCGGATTTTACGTTCCGGTCCCGCACTGACGCTAATGCGGAGAGAGATCTGCAACGAATTCGCGAGGAGCTAAACAAGGCTCAGGATGTTGATGGTGCGATCAACCCATTGGGTGCATTTTTGCAACGCGATGCGGAAGCCATAGAAAAAGCCAAATCCAAAGACGCTGCAGCTCGCTTGGAGATTGGACCAGACGAGCGAGACCGGGGACATGACTCCGAATCGGAACGTGCTCCAAGATTGTCACCGTCTGACGCAAAACGACAACTCGCACCTGCCCCGATTCCCAAACCGCCCATAACAGCCGGAGTGTTGCCAGGCCCACGCTACACCATTGTTCAACAAGCGAGCCCGCAGATTCGAACGGTCGATGGTTTCCGTCCCGCCCGCTACGTCTCCGACATGGAAGCGTCCGTTCGCCCTTCCCTGCAATCCCCTGTTACTCTCGCGTCAGCAAATTTGCCCATCATTGGACAGCCCACGAACGTGATCTCTAATTTTCAAGAAGTCCCTTACGGATCAAATCCAAACAATTCGGTTCCGTTCAATGCTGGTGGCGCTTTCAATCCGGGAGGGTTACCTCCTGCGTCTGGAAATGTAGTGCCGATCTTGCCAAACCCATCCGGTGGAAATGTGCAACCGGTCCTGCCAAATGATGCGATCAATCCGCCTACCTTGCCTTTCAACCCGAACCTCAACCCGAACCTCAATCCGAACCTCAATCCGAACCTTAATCCTCCTGGTCCAATGGGTTCTGCTCCTATCCTTTCGACTCCTATCCCGAACGGAACGTCCAGCACCGTCAGTCCTCCTTCAACGTATTTTCCACCACCAGTCTATAACCCGGCTTTGACTGGCCCAGCGTACAACGCTGCCCCCCTCGTCAATCCAAGCAACAATGTCTTGCCGAACTATTCGCGCCCGGCAGCACTACCAGTCACCGGCGCACCCTTCGTAAGCAATCAACCATGTCAATTTGACGCTCGCTACATGGTGTCCCGAGAAGCGTATCGTCAATCCTCTGACCCATGTGCTCCACGTGGTTCGCCATATGCGCCCTACGCTACTCAGCCAGGTGGTTCACCCTTTTCGTATGTTCCGCAAACGGGAATGGCCTACAACAACAACGGATACGATTCTGGTTATCGGCCGCTCATAGGATTCGGGCAATCACTCAACAACGCCCATGTAGGTCGAGGTATTGTTGGCCAGCCAACTGCTTATGTCGAAGGCCAGCCGGTCCGCAATTTCATCAGATATATTTTCCCATAGTCAGGTAGGATCGGGTTTGGCTGTTCGTCCAAGGTTTTATTTAGACCACGCCGCTACTTCATGGCCCAAGCCGCCAGGTTCGCTGGCAGCCTGCATCGCTTATCAAACTTCCAACGGCGCCGCGGCAGGCCGTGGCGTATACCAATCCGCAGAAGCGGCCAGCGAGCTTGTTCGCACAACCCGACAGGCGATCGCTAAGATCATCGGTGCCACGAATGCAAACGATATCGCTCTTTGTTGCAACGGAACACAAGCCCTCAATGCCTCCATTCTCGGCTTGTTGCAATCAAAGGACATGCGAGGTTGTCATGTCGTGACCACCGCGACCGAGCACAATAGTGTCCTGCGACCGCTCCAACTCGCAACTCACACTTGTGGTATCACTTGGACGGCAGTTCCATGCGATGCGTCAGGTTGGGTCGATCCAAATCTGCTTCGCGGTGCCATGACGCCCAAAACTCGTTTGGTTGTTGTGAATCATGTTTCCAATGTGACCGGCACCGTTCAAGACATTCATACCATCGCTGCCATAGCAAGAGAACGCCAAGCATTGTTCCTCGTGGATGCAGCCCAGTCCTTAGGCTACTTACCCATCGATGTCGTCAAGGATGGTATCGACATGCTTGCGGCTCCAGGTCACAAAGGAGCCGGCGGAATGCTCGGTACGGGAATCCTCTACGTGCGAAGCGACCTGCAAAAACAAATGGAGCCCATTTGGATCGGTGGCACGGGCACACAAAGCGATTCCATCGACGGACCGTTTGATTGGCTCGCTGCGGTCGAATCGGGGAACAGTAATCTCCCGGCTATCGCATCGCTGAAGGCTGGATTGGAATGGCTGCGAGATCACAAGTCGCTCAACTCGATGCCGATTTGGTCCGAAACGATTCTAGAGGCAATTCAACAATCGCCGAACTTGAAGTTGATTGGGCCAGGGTTCGACGGTCCGACGCGAAGTCGTCTGCCCGTTTTCAGTCTAATTTGTGAAACGCTATCATGCCATGAAGCGGCCATGCTGTTGGATTCCGCATGTGGCGTGGAGGCTAGATCTGGATTCCACTGCGCGGGTCTAATTCACGATTGCTTGGGCACAAAGAAACATGGCGGGACATTGCGTCTTAGCCTAGGTCATACGAGCACTATTGCAGATGTTGAAGCTGCCGTCGCCTGCATCCAACTCCTAGGAACCATGTAGTCGATCCTGACACGCCCGTGCAACTAACGAAGTGCTGTCACCAATCCAAAAAGAAAAAGTGCTTACTTCTTTGGAATGCGGAAGCGAGATGCATGACCACCTTTGAGTCCGTCGAAAACGACCAACACATCCCAGTTCGCTTGCGTTTCTTTGACCAAAGCTAAGCCTTCTGGCTTTGCAGTCCCACCCAAACTTGCATCTATGCCTGGAATCGGCAACTCGCCTAACAAGCGAGTTCCCTGATCGGTTTCGGTCGTAGGAGCTCCGGTACCCAGAATCTCGTCTCGACCATCCCAGAGATAAACTTGATAGGTACCTGGTCCGTCGCCAACTGGCCCTGCAAGAATAATCAATCCATCATCAACTCTTGCTAAATCCCGCACTCCTCTTCCTTGAAGGTTTACAAAGAGTACCTCCGGCTGCGATATTGGTTGCCCAAATTTGAACTTCAAAATGGGAGTGAAATTGCCTCGCAAAACTGGACCACGAAAGCCCACATAGACCCTGTCCTTCCATACGGCAATTCCTTCGATATCAACACCGTTCTCCTTGCTTGCAACCGAACCAAAAGCCTTGAATGGCTCGTTGTTGGCGAGGAAATGCCGGAGGCTGGTTCGCTGCAGCGGCCCCGCATTGCCGGCTTCATCAAGCTCATATCGAACCAAGGCATCGCGGGACGGCTGAATTTCGGGCGGTGCAAGGATTGCGGTGCGGTTCTTCGTGTAGGATTTCAAGGGATCCGCTTTTTTTCGTCGCGATGAATGAGAACCTAAGACGTAAACGAAATTTCCGTCAACCGCGATACCTTCGAGATCCATCTCTTCTATTGGCTTACCAAGCTCATCTAGTTTCGTAAGGCCCTCTACAACGGCTCGAAAATGGACGCCGTCGGGTTCAAAAGCTTGTACCACGTTCCCTTTTTCCGTAGCTTCATCCGCAACGATCAAAAGCCGGTCTTTCCAGAATGCCGCAGCACTTGCATTCTTGTCTTCAATTATTCCTTTCAAACTTACAACGCCCATGGACTTAATCTTTGCCATAATCGCAATCGCTTCCATAAATTGAATTTGCTAGCGCAACCAAAAAACTTTCAAATCAACAAAATGGGGAAGAAATCTCAATAGCTTGTCAAGATAGACTCGATTGACAATCTAAAGACTCAGTTGACAATCTAAAGGCTTTTTTCTGTGGTGTCTATCACCGGTATCATTTTCTCGATGCCCGGAATTGACCGAAGAAAATGAGATGTGTATACGACCGTCCGCGCAGTCCCATGCAAACTACGGACAATCTGGGGTGTCGCCGCCCTTTTTAAGATTCTCGGTATACTGTGTTACCTTTTCCCTGCAACCATCGCGTCCAATCCGCCATCAATCAAAGACTCATTATGCGTCAGTACACCCGTTTGCCAGCGACAATTTTGATTGCAGTATTCTGTTCCCCAACCATTGCACCAGCCCAAGAACCAAAAGCACCTGATCTCCCAAGCACCTTGGCACCGCACCCCGATCGAGCCATGACCGTCCAGTACCCTGTGACCAAGGCCGTACCGCAGTCGGACAAATACCATGGTCAGACCATCGACGACCCATTCCGCTGGCTGGAAGACGTTGATTCGGTCGACACCCGAGATTGGGTCAAACGTCAAAACGAAGTGACCTTCGAATACTTGAAGTCGTCTCCAAAGCGAAACGAAATCAAGGAACGATTGACCCAGTTGTGGAACTACGAGCGCTTCGGTTTTCCGTCCAAGCATGGTTACCATTACCTGTACACGCACAACAACGGTTTGCAAAACCAAAGCGTTTTGTACATCGCCGATTTCCTCGATGCGGAACGGAAAGTTCTGCTCGATCCGAACACCCTAGTCGCCGACGGAACGATCGCTTTGACAGGCCATGTCCCCAGCGATGACGGCAAGTTCCTGGCCTACGGGCTAGCAAGCGCCGGCAGCGATTGGAACACCTGGCGAGTTCGCGATATCGACACAGGCAAGGATCTCGACGACAAAATCGAATGGGTGAAATTTAGTTCTGTTTCCTGGACTGGGGACAATCTAGGCTTCTTCTATAGCCGCTACGACAAACCAAGTTCCGATGTGGAGTTCACCGGGGTTAACTACTTCCAGAAACTCTACTATCACAAGATCGGCACCTCCCAGGACGCTGATACACTCGTTTACCATCGCCCCGAAGAAAAGGAATGGGGATTCGGCGGGGCAGTCACCGAAGATAACCAGTATCTGATCATCTCCGTTTGGCGAGGAACCGAAAAGCGAAACCAAGTCTTCTATGCCAAACTCGATGGCAAGTCCGCAAGCGGAGCGACGAAGGTGACCGAGCTACTCGCTGGCTTTGATAGCGACTATCAATTCATTGGTAACGATGGATCGGTGTTTTATTTTAAGACAGACAACGGCGCAGCCAAACGCCGCATCATTGCCGTCGATATCGAAAACCCGGCGCGCGAGCAATGGAAGGAAATCGTACCAGAGTCCGAAGAAACGATCGAATCGGTAAGTCTGTTTGGCGATCGGTTCTTTGTCACTTACCTCAAGGACGCCACGAGCGTTGTGCGCCAATACTCGACATCGGGGAAGCGACTCGCAGATCTCGAGCTACCGTCGCTTGGTACGGTCGCAGGTTTAGGAGGCAAGCGATCTGCCAACGAGACGTTTTATACGTTTACAAACTACATTACTCCACCGACTATCTATCGACTCGATTTGATGGACAATACGGCCAAACCATGGCGGCAACCGAAGCTTGCGTTCGATCCATCGGACTTCGTGACCGAGCGAGTTTTTTACAAGAGCAAGGACGGGACGCGCATCCCGATGATTTTGTCGCACAGAAAAGGACTTGAGCGAAACGGTAAGCTACCTACGCTGCTTTACGCTTATGGCGGCTTTAATATTTCGATTACTCCAGCCTTTTCGCCTGCCAATCTTGCGTGGATGGAAATGGGTGGAGTTTACGCGGTTCCAAATCTTCGTGGCGGTGGCGAATATGGTCGTGAATGGCACGAAACGGGAATGCTGAACAAGAAGCAAAATGTGTTTGATGATTTTATCGCCGCTGCCGAATATCTCGTGGCGGAAAAGATCACGAAACCATCGCAGCTCGCAATCCAAGGTCGCAGCAATGGCGGTTTGTTGGTGGGTGCAACCATGGTTCAGCGACCTGAGCTGTTCGCAGTCGCTCTGCCTGGGGTTGGAGTGCTCGACATGCTCCGCTTCCACAAGTTTACGATTGGTTGGGCTTGGGTAAACGAGTTTGGCAGCAGTGACGATCCTGAGCAATTTAAGACGCTGCTTGCCTACTCGCCACTGCATAATATAAAGCCAGGCAGACGCTATCCAGCGACCCTCATCACGACTGCCGACCACGATGATCGTGTCGTGCCAGGCCATAGTTTCAAATTTGCAGCTCGATTGCAAGCGAGTCAAAGCGGTCCCAAGCCGACCTTGATTCGGATCGAAACCAGTGCAGGACATGGTGCCGGAACGCCCGTCAGCAAACTCGTTGAGACCGCTGCCGATACTTGGGCGTTTGTCCTTAAGAACTTCGAGAACGAATAGAGTCTGATGAAGCCGCAACGGCCTAAGGCCAAACGAACATTAGCGGACTTTTTGAATCGCAAGGAGGACCCGCAAATCGATTCCACGAGTGAGGATGAGCCTGCGCCCGAAGAGTCGTCCAGCGAGGTGCTTCCGCTGCTCAACCAAATTGTTAGTCGGGAGGGTGAGGCTCCTGCCGAACCTTTGCCCCCCAAGACGAAAGCGACCGCTAAGAAGATCCGCACGGATAAACCTAACGATCAGTCGATCGCCCAACCCAATGGGCCAACGAAATCGACGGTTAACAAAGTCGCCAAGAAGAAGACGGTTCCTGAGCACAAACCTGAAATCGATCCGCTCGAGAAGCAACGAATCCGAGAAGCTCAAATTCAAGAAGCCGAACATGCGGCCAAGCCTGATCCGACAACTCGGCGCGAAACGCAAGCGAGAGAATTGCTGCAAGGCATCACGGGCTTGGAGGCATTTCGCGATGCAACGGACAAATGGGCTCGTGGGAGCAGCATTTGTTGGGAGGGAGCTTGGCTCGGGGCAGTTGCACCCATGGCGGCCGGCACTGTCCAGCGATTTCGGCGTCCGATGCTGGTCATCTTGGCGCAACATCAGGATGCGGAAACAGTTGCACGCGACTTGGATTTCTTTCTCGATCGCAATTGCGACGTCTTTCCGCCCTCCTCGGACGATATCGACGTCGATTCCTTGCAACAACAGGAAGTCATCCAGCGATTGCAAGTGTTATCCCGTTTGGATGCTTGCCAGACTCAGCGCGAACACGGTCTGAATACCAAAACGGATGTACCCGTCATCGTGACTACGATTCCGGCTCTCATGCACCGCGTGCCGAGTCCGCAGCAGCTTCGTCAAGACCGTCGCAGTTTGAGCGTCGGCCAGCGGGTCGATTTGGCAGAACTGAAACGCTGGTTGGCTTCGACTGGCTACCGGACCACGACGAGCGTGCAGTTGCCTGGCGAATTTACGGCCCGAGGTGGAATCCTCGACGTGTATCCGCCCGATTGCGGTGAACCCCGGCGCATCGAATGGTTTGACGATGAAGTGGAATCGATCCGCAGCTTTGATTCGGTGACACAGCGGTCGCTCAACCGAATGGACCGTGTGGATTTGATCGCAGCCAACGAGGCAACCAAAGAAGAAGCGTCGCTGCTCGACTACCTGCCCAAGGACACGATGGTTTTGTTGAGCGAGCCCATCGCGGCTGTCTATAACGCCAATGCGTTCAAAGCCAGAGTTCCTTTCCCAGAGCGATTTCGCGACCCGAATGAACTCTATGCCGAGATCATTAAGTATGCGTTTGCCCAAATCACTCAGTTGGCCGGTGAAGGATACCTAGGTGAATTGCTGCGTGTTCCGATCGGCGACGTGCAGCGCATTGGTGGCGAACTGGAAAACATCGCAAAAGATATCGACAACGCCATCGGCGCACGGTCTGCTTTGATTGCATGCATCAACGAGGGGGAATTGAGTCGGCTCAGCGATTTGCTGCAGCACAGCAAAGCCTACCAAGAGGGCAGGGTTAAACTCGAATTGGGTTTGCTCAGCAGCGGTTTTGAGTTGCAGCCCAATGGCCCGTTCGTTTTGACGGTGAACCAGTTGTTAAAACGATCGACATTGCGGAGATCTTCGAGGAGGCTGGCTTCCCGAGCCATTGACAGTTTTCTCGATCTCCGTGAAGGGGACCTTGTGGTACACCTGTCGCACGGGATCGGCATCTACCAAGGGATGGAGCTGCTCGAAAAACAAGGGCAGAAGTTCGAGCATTTGACAATCGAGTTCGATGGTGGAACGAAACTCTACGTGCCGAGCAGCAAGATCGATCTGGTTCAGCGCTACGTGGGTGCGACCAAAGCTAGGCCGAAGTTAGCTCGTATCGGCAGTCAAGCTTGGGTTCGCCAAAAGATCGCAGCGGAGAAAGCGGTCACCGACATGGCCGCGGACCTATTGGAGCTACAAGCCCAACGCAAACACTTGACCGGAATCGCTTTCAAACCGGATTCGGTTTGGCAAAGCCAATTTGATGGCTCGTTTCCTTACGAGGAGACTCCAGATCAGTTGACTGCGATCGCGGCAACCAAAGCCGACATGATGAGTGTGCGGCCGATGGAACGATTGATTTGCGGAGACGTCGGCTTCGGAAAGACGGAGGTCGCCATGCGAGCTGCGTTCAAGGCCGTAGAAAGTGGCTACCAAGTGGCCGTGCTTGTGCCAACCACTGTGCTCGCCGAACAGCACTACAAAACGTTCCAAAAGCGAATGGCAGAGTTTCCATTTGAAATTGCCAAGTTGAGTCGCTTTGAAACTTCCGCGGAGCAAAAGGAAACGGTTCGGCGTTTGGCGCACGGGCAAGTGGACATTGTGATCGGCACGCATCGTCTTGCTTCAGCCGATGTGCAGTTCTTTAATTTGGGACTGCTGATTATCGACGAGGAACAAAAGTTTGGTGTTGAGCTCAAGGAGCGGATCAAGAAAACGGCATCGATGGTCGACATCTTGACGCTTTCCGCGACGCCCATTCCGAGAACGTTGCACATGTCGCTGCTGGGGGTTCGCGACATCTCGAATTTGGAGACGGCACCTGAGGAACGAATGGCGGTCGAAACGCGAGTCGTTCGCTTTGACGATGCTTTGGTTCGAAATGCGATATTGCGTGAGCTGAATAGGGATGGACAGATATTCTTTGTCCACAATCGCATCGAAGACATGCATTCGATCGCAGCACGATTGCAACGGATTGCGCCGGAGGCCAGAATCCTGATCGGCCACGGGCAAATGGCTGAAGGGGCTCTAGAACAAGTCATGCTCGACTTTATCGATCACCGGGCGGACATTTTGCTCGCGACGACCATCATCGAAAGCGGCTTGGATATCCCCAATGCCAACACGATCTTCATCGACGAAGCCAACCGGTATGGGCTGTCTGAGTTGCATCAACTGCGAGGTCGAGTTGGACGCTACAAGCATCAGGCGCACTGTTATCTGCTAGTCGATCGCGATCGTAGCCTCAATCCGGATGCGGCTAGGCGGTTGCATGCGATTGAGGAATACTCGCAGTTGGGAGCCGGGTTTGGCATCGCCATGAGAGATTTGGAAATTCGGGGAGCCGGGAATTTGCTCGGGACGCAGCAGAGTGGCCACATTGCAACGGTGGGCTATGAACTCTATTGTCAGTTGCTTGAGGGGGCAGTGCGGCAGCTGACTCGCCAGCCACCGAAGATCAAAATCGACGTCGAAGTGAACTTGCCTATCGAAGCGTTCTTGTCGAGCGAATACATTCCAGAGATGCGTCACAAGATCGATGTCTATCGTCGATTGAGTCGATTGCAGGACGTGCATGCGATCGCGGAGCTTAGGCAGGAGCTAGCAGATCGGTTTGGGCCGTTACCTGAGATTGCAGGAAGGCTGCTGGATGTAGCGGAGTTGCGAATGGATGCAGCACTATGGTCGATTCGATATATTGGAGTGGAGGATGACTACATCGCGTTTACGTATTCGGACGCCAAACGAATCGAGCAGTTGGCTCGCAAACATAGCGGCAAGTTGCGAATCGTGGATAGCCAACACGCTTACTGGCCGTTGCGTGCCGAAGCTGCGAAATCCGTGGGCAAACCACAGCCCATGTCTCTATCGCGCGTTCCTCAGTCACGCGTGTCTCAGCCAACCCCAATCGCAGAAACCAATGCCCAAGTTGTGGCAAGAACTGACCTGCTGGCGACGTTGAGGTCTGTCCTTAGCCCTGGCGGGTGAGAATCAAAAGTCGCATCCGGCAGGTGCGACTTTTGGCAAGTCAATTTTGCCGACATTGACTTTTGACATTTGTCGTTTTGTCCGGTTCGGGCTTGACGCGACGAACAATGTCGCAGCCCCCCCCGGTTAGCGGGGGGAAGGAGAAAGGGTTTGGGGGTACCTTATATACAATTCGGATTTCATCCACGTGAACTTCAATTTGCTTTACCAGGAGCTTCACAAGTGTCCGTTTCAGCTCCCAGTCTGCTGCAGCCAGATTCGAGCCAACTTGCTCTACGAGACTG
>JANPHB010000028.1:0-42434 GCA_031424235.1 Pirellula sp. | reverse complement strand
TAGAACATTTGCAGCAATAAATAATTCGCCCTGCTGCAGTTCTTTGCGACGCCCCAATGCCATTGACCACATCCTCCATGAAACCAAACCAATTGATGTTGGTAGGATAGCGCATTTCATCCTTTTTTCAACGGGCTGTTAGCCGAACGTGAACGGTTCCATTTCGGTAATCTATCGGCGAAGTCCAATCCTTTGGCCGATTCTCATTGAGCATCTTGTCTTTGACGTAGTAATGAGACTTACTCGGCTTCGAGTTGTCCGCATCTACTTTTGAGTAGTCGAATGTGACGTCGAACAAGACAAATTGATCTGCTTGGCAGGACGAAGTGACAAGGAAGAGTTGCGAACATGCACACAGGCAAAAACACTTGAACGCAAGAAGTATGCCGTTGGCTTTTTTTGGCGAGAAAAACATGATCATTGCGAGGCCTTTAACGTAGTAGGGGAGAGTGCGTAGGTCGTTTGAGGGATTTGGACAGAGATGTACCACAGATTTTAGCAGTTGTTCATCCGCGATAAAGTAGCTCGCGAAAACGTCCTCGATCCCGATCTTTTTGCAAGCATTACGAAGCAATGCCAAAAATCTTTTGCCAATGCTGAAACACTTTTCCGGCGTTTCGTCCTTCTCAATTATGGAACGCTTCTCTGGCATGGATGCTTTCTGTTTCCCCAAAAAACAAGACTTATCAGGAACTCAAAAATGGCAAAACTCCGAAGCAAAACACCACTTTTTCAAAGCATTGAGCAACTTGAGTCCCGAAAACTCCTTGCGGTCGCCTCCGTAGTCGAAAACGGTCTTCTCAAAGTCACTGGCGACTCAGATGGCGCCGTCGAGATTGTTGCCAAGAGCAATTCGCAAATCGAGGTCACAGACAATGGAGTTTCCATCGGTACGTTTGACGGCGTCAAGTCCATCAATATCAACATCGACACTGCCGGCACAGCAAACAATGTCGTTACGCTCAAATTGGATGGGGCAAGCGTAGATCGCGTGATGGCCAATCTAGGTGGTGGCGACAACTCGTTGGTGTTGGCGACGGGTAGCATCAAAGGTAGCTTGAGCTACAAAGGTGGAAGTGGCAGCGATAATCTAGAGCTCGCAGCTGGCACGACCGTGGGACGGAACGTTTACGCGATGCTTGGCGATGGCTCGAATACCGTCAAAACCGGAGCCGCCATAGCGGGAAGCCTTCTCGTTTCTGGGGGTGTCAATGACGATACGATTACCATTCTTGCTGAAGCGACGATCGGCAAATCGGTGGGCTTGAGTCTTGGCAATGGCGATAATACAGTAAGCGTTGCCGGTTCCATCGAACAAAGCCTTGTGTTGAAAGCAGGCGACGGCAATGACACGGTAGCCGTCGAAAGCACGGGCTATGTTGGAGGTAGCGTTTTGGCTTCTTTGGGGGCAGGCGATAACACGCTAACTCATTCGGGCGAAATTGCAGGGGACTTGCGAGTAATGTCAAAAACATCGACGGATCAAGTAACCGTTGGAGCTGATGCGATTGTCGGCGGTAATACGGTTCAGAGACTTGGTGTTGGGAACGGAAGACATCACGGTGAAGGCCGCGAACATAGTAATTCGAAAACAGCTTTCACGGCCTCCATTCGTGGTCGTCGGTAGTGAGTTGCAAAGTAGCAGGCACACTCCGTGTGCCGTAGCCAGATGCGGACGGCACATGGAATGTGCCTGCTTCAGTCAAACGGTACTCACTTTGTAATTGTTGCAGCCAAATTACTGAGCCGCGGGCGATAGCCGCGTTACGGCTTCCCTGTTATACACGGTTGTCACGGCTAGCGCCCGCGGCTCAAATTGAGCAAAGTGAGTGATATTGAACTTAATCCTTCGGCTTTTCATTTCCCACATTCCTTGCCCCATTAGAAAGTAGACGCCTGTGAGTAAACGAGCTATTCCCAAACGCACTTTCTGCTTTGAAACCTTAGACCAGCGTCGTTGTATGGCGGTGGCAAGCTTAGGCTGGGACGGGGCTGGCAAAGGTAGCGCCGATCTGACCTACTACATTTCCAATGCACCATCCAGCATAAGCAAGGCGGACGTTGCGTCTGCGATCAAGACGGCGCTGGACGCGTGGTCGAAAGTTGCAAGTGTCCGCTTTACTGAATCAAAAACCCCAGGTTTGGCAAAGCAACTGGACATCTCGTTTGGGAAGATCGACGGCTCGGGCGGGACATTGGCCCAAGCGTATTTTCCCGCCGACGTAAATCCGTCGCGTATCGCTGGAGATGTTCAGTTTGACAGCTCCGAAAACTGGGAGATTGGCAATTCAAAAGGAGCGGCCGCCTTCGATCTGGTTCATGTTGCAGTCCACGAAATCGGTCACGCTTTGGGTCTCGAACACAGCGATAGTGGTTCGGCGGTCCTTGCTCCATCCGTCTCTCCGACCGAACACTTCACTGCGCTCGACCAAGATGACGTAGACGCAATCTTGTCGATCTACGCCCCAGCGAGCACAATCAGCGGGGGCACAACGCCAACGAAAACGCCTCCGGTTACTACAACCCCACCAGTAGTAGCAACCCCACCAGTGACCAAAACGCCAACACCCACGCAACACACGACACCCACAACACCCACCAAAACCGTGAATCCAACCGACGACTGGAGTATACTAAACTATCGAATCAATCGTTTTCGTTGGTCGTCTGGTTTTGGTGAGTTCTATCGATTTCGGAGGTTTTTCGGGTGAAAATCGTGGGTGACTCATGACAAACTTTGCTTCGAAAATTGCGTTGGCTCGATCAGGGGCCTCGGAAGCAGTGGGTGATTTGCTGGAGCCATACCGCAATTACATGCGTGTGCTTGCTGCTTCGCAAATGGGGCGCCCAGTTGGTAAACGTGTTAGCCCATCCGACATTGTTCAGGACACGATGCTTGCCGCCCACCGCGATTTGGGGGACTTCCAAGGCACAACGCAAGCGGAGTTCAGCTCTTGGCTAAGGACCGTTCTGTCCCGATGTTTGCTTCGCGCGATTGAGCATAACGTGAAGGCCGGCAAACGAGATGTGCGACGAGAAGTTTCTATCGACGCGATTCAATCTTGTCTCGAATCGAGTTGCGCGGGAATGGGGAATTTTCTCGCGCACAATCAAGCGTCACCAAGCCAAATTGTTTCTGGCGAGGAAGAATCGCTAAGGGTTGCCGATTACGTGGCGATGCTCTCCGAAGACTATCAAAAGGTCATTGCCCTACGCAACTTTGGAGGGCTACCGTTCGATGAAATTGCGGCGCACATGAATCGATCACCACAGGCTGTTAGGTTGTTATGGCTGAGAGCCATCAACCGACTTCGGGCTGCCTACCTTTCCGAGAGAGCGTCGTGAGCCATCCGCCCAAGCAAGGATTCAATCGAAACGATGCTAGCGAGCCGTCGGGCACGGACTGGATAGATCGCTTGGATTCTGCCACGCAGGACCGTGTTGTTGCAATCTTGGATCGCTACTTGGTCGATCTCGAGAACGGTCGTTGCCCATCGGTCGAATCGATTGTTGCCGAGTATCCTGAACTCGCTGGGCCACTACGATCTTCCCTCGAAAGCATTCGCATGCTCAATCGTGTGCAGGGAACTGGCGATTCGAATATCGGTGATACAACTGCATCGCTGGTTGGTAGCCAAACGCAAAGTGTGAGTGGTTATCAGATAGGTCGGCAACTTGGCCGCGGAGCGATGGGCGTCGTCTATGCTGCCGCGCAAGAGCCAATGGGGAACGAGGTTGCGATCAAGTTCCTCGATACCCAGGGAATGAGTAACCAAAGTTCCATCGAGCGTTTTCGCCGCGAAGCAAGGGCTGCGGAATCATTAAATCACCCCAGTATTGTCCCTGTCTATCATATTGGTTGCGAGAACGGTCGACACTACTACACGATGAAGCTGATCGATGGCACTTCGCTATCGCAGCGCATTGATGCGGCCTTTCATCGAAACGCCAATTCACAAACAACTTCGCCATCAGGAGCTGAGTTTTATCAAACGTTGGCAAAGGAGATGGCCAATGTGGCCGACGCGTTGCACGCAGCCCATACGATGGGCATTGTTCATCGAGACATCAAGCCTTCCAACTTGCTAATCGATTCCTCGGACCATGTTTGGATAACCGATTTTGGTTTGGCTCATGTCGAGGACGGACTCAATCTGACCTACTCCGGCGACATTATTGGGACATTTCAATACATGAGTCCCGAGCAAGCTTCCGGCAAACGCGAGCGGATCGATTGCCGTTCGGATATTTATAGCCTTGGAGCCACGCTGTACGAACTCTTTACAGGGCACTCACCGTTTAGTGGAATGGATCGAGGCGAGATACTCAGTCGCATCCAGACGTCAGAGCCGCTGCGACCCGCCGCATATAATCGCAATTTGCCGCGAGACCTGGAAACGATCATTCGAAGGGCCATGCGACCTGAGCGAGCAGATCGGTACCAGTCAGCTGCCTTGGTCGCAGAGGATCTCCTTCGGTTTTCGAATGGGCAGCCCATTTTGGCAAATGCGGTTAGTTTTGGCGAACGGGCAAAGAATTGGACCAGCATCCATTCGGGGCGAATCGCGGTGGCGTTGTTAGTCGCAATTGTTGCGATCATGGTCCTTAGCGTTTTCAATTTTCAGATTGGGAGTGAAAAGCGATCAACGGAATTTGCCCTCCGCTCGTCGGATTTGCACTATAGGCAGGCCCGCGACGCCGTGGATACTCTAGGTCTAAGATTCGCCGAGCGCTTGAGCGAGCTTTCGGGTACAGAACAACTTCGACGTGAAGTGCTCGATGAAACACTGGGTTACTACGAGTTGTTTATCGCGTCTGCCAACAACGATCCTCGGCTTGCGATCGATGTTGCAGACACCACACTGAAAATCGCGAGGCTCACGCGGACCCTTGGCAGTGTCGATGAAGCGGACGCGGCATATCGCGATGCGGTCACAGCGCTTCGCGTCGCAAATAAGGACAAGGCCAACATTGGGATCGCATCCACCCTGCATTTGGCGATTCATGAATGGGTGCTTCTTCGAAGCAACCAGGGCGATCAGGAATTTAGCAAAGCATTGCTAGACGAAGCCAACGAGATCGCAGCCTCGATACCTGATCCGGATCGTCGCGCACGAGCCCAAGCACTCTCACACCACACACATGCGATGGTCGCATTTCGACAAGGAGAAATCGAAAAGGCGATCAAAGAAAGCGCCGAAGCGATCGCCATCCTCGAAAAATGGGGAAACGAAAAAACCAAAACTTCGTCCGACTCTTTGGAGCGAGATGAAATTACAGACGACTATCTAGCGAATGCCCTGATCAATTTTTCGGTCCTGCTCGGAGAGGCTGGTCGCACAGTACCAGCCGAAAAGGCCGCTGCTCAAGGCTTGGCTTTGCGGCAAAAAGCTGTTGCGAAAAAAGAAACCCCAGAAGCAATTAAGCGATTGGCGTTGGCTTGTGACAATTCTGCATCTGCCCTTTTCCGAAATGGTAGAGCACGTGAAGCGATTGAATGGTACAAGCAAGCAATTGAGCAATTCGACCGGGTGAGCGCACTTGTTTCACCCGCATCTGCTCCGCGCCGTGAGCTTTCCATCAGCCTGAATAACCTTGGCATGGCATGTTCGTCGCTGGACCGTAAGAGCGACGCGGATGCTGCGTTTCGAAGGGCAATTTCGATCGCAGGAACCGCTGCGGATTCCGATTTGAATGACGCGGGTGCTGCCCAACGAGCAGCAGGTATGTGGAACAATCTTGGCGTATTGATGAAAAGCAACGGAGACAAAAGATCAGCCACGGATGCGTTTCGAAAGGCTAGCGAATATCAACAACGCGTATGCAGGCTCTTACCAGAACATTCGAACGAGTCCAGGGTTCTAAAACAAATCCAAGCGAACTTGTCATCGCTGTAGTTTTCCATTCGATTTACATCTAGAATAGAGCGGAAGTGGACGTCGATGCCGATGCATCTCGGCGGCCCAGCTTTTCAATACATCTGGGGCAAAACTATGGTCCGCCAAAAATCGAAACGCCACCTCTCGTTCGAACAACTGGATGCCCGAATTGCGATGAATAGCGATTCGCACCCTTTAAGGTCGATCGGATTCGAATTGCCCTCGATAAATTATGTCCCAAGCATCGAGGTACGCGGCGTTATCCTTGCGAATCGTTCGGCGTCCGTCGAGATTCAGCAGATCGGGAGTCAGCAAATTGCTACTTTCCGTATTTTGCCGAAATATGATTTCGTCCGTTTCATCGCTCATCCATCCTTTGGGAAGATGATTGGGGAGGGAGAAGGTAAGGGAGGGGCCGACCACCCCACACAAGCTCCACCCTCACGCAGTCCCGGAAATAGCTCAGCGGAGGGAGAGCACCCAGGGAAGACAACCGTTCCAAGTCATGGCACTGAATCATCTGGTTTCTCAACAAAGCCTGTTTTCTCCGCAATAGAGACGAGTGCTAACGCTGCGGTAAAGCAAAACTTACAACCATCCGCTGCTAGCGCTGGACAAAACCAAAGTGTTTCGAGGCCAGAGTCGAGCTTACCGAAACCCCTTTCGTTGCAATCACAATCGAGCGCGCTCGTCGCTTCATCGATTCAAGTTGCCAGTGCGTCACCTCTTTCGGATAACCTGAGCTCGAAGCGTGACTTCAATTCCGTTTCAATTGCTCCTCAAGTCACTGTCCTGCAACCGAAGTCAAGCCTGAACGAGCTCGCCTCGGTTTCATCGAATGCGAAGGGGCTAACACAAACGAGTCAGGTCATCGCCCCCAAAGCAGAATCGGCTAAGCCAACGAAAGATGGAATGCTCTCGCTCGCAATGGACGTTGGCAGTCTTCGAAACGAATCGGAGGTGAATGGCGCTCAATCCAAAGCCTCACGATTACGCACTCAACAACAAAGCGAAGCTCTCTTGAGGCAAATGCAAAGAACTCAAGTCGAATCGATTATCGATGAGTTGACCATCAACGCAAAACGCTTACCCGTGCCAAAAGGCATGATTGAAATTCGCGATCAAGCGGAAAACTCGCGACGCCAAGGTGTGGTCGCAAAAGCAAGTGCGAATCCATTTGAAATCCTTCAATTGTTCATCGGCTCCACCAACATGGTTCAGTCGCGAAGCGAGTCCGATGCGCAGGCGACATCCCTGATCGGAATCGGCTTTGATTCGCAAGAGTCGACAGAGCTAGCGACCAAGGAAGATATCCTGGTCACGCTCGGGATTGGTGCTGTTCTCGCAATCGCAATTCGAGAAAGCAGAGTACGCCGCCGAACGGATCCTTTATTCGCAACACTCCGACGTCCAGTTGCTCAAGCTACTTGATTTCAGTAACCCAAGCTTTAAGCATCGCAAGCGATTTTTGATCGATACGATTGGTTGACAGCTGTGGCATTTGTCCAGGCCCCCGAATCCCAACGCGATGCAACAACACTGACCGGTCGGGAGAGCCAGGCGCAATGAGCTTAGCCTCCGGTATGTCGAAGTGGTGGTGGATCGGCTCCACATCCACAATGTTCATTTGCGCAAGCTCTGCGTAGTACGATAGATTCATTTTTGCATTTCCTCCACCTGCCTCAACGTGGCAGTAAGCGCAGTTGGAATGCAGAAACGCGCGAGCGCGGTGCTCAAGATTAGCAGAGGCGTCGTGCGGGTCGACCAGTTTGCGATTCTCGCCGCCAGTCTTTCCCATCATGCCATTCATCTTAACGGTTCTTTGGCCCGCCAACGTCTTCAACTTGGATACATCCGAATCAATTTCCTCTTTGGAATGTCCCTCAGACGCCATTTGAGTTCGCATCGCGTCTTGCGCGTGAGCAACCCAATTGGTTTTCAGTACGCCCATACTTTCCAAGGCATCGAGCTGATTGCTCTTGAGTCCATTTCCATAGTCTTGTTCTTTATTCATTTGGACCGTTGTCAGTCCAAGCAAATAGCCTGCAGCTCGCGTATGGCAAACCATGCATTCCGTTCGGCTTGGATAGTGCCATCGCTGAGTGCGCACACCATCGGGTTCCGCAATCGAGAAATCTTCGTCACGCCCTCCGGCAGCCACCAACTCCGCTTCGGTTTGTTCCTTATTCCAGGCGTAAGAGTATCCGACCCATTCCCCTTGCTCCTTGACCAGCAGTCGGGTTTCAATCCAGTGTTTCGAAGTAGGATCGCCAGCGATCTGTTCCAGTGAAAACGACTTCATGATCACTGTTTTGTCGGGGAACTGCCAAGCCCACTGGTCTGGGATCTCTATTTGACCGTCCGTGGGCAATGCAATAAACCTTGATTTCATGGCACCATCGGACCAAAACGGAGCATTGACGCCGTACGGAATGAGGCCCCGTGCCACTTGATGTTGGGGCATGTTTTGCATCAGCCCAGTTTGGCTGAGCAATCGTGGGAAGCGATTTGGTGTGGAGTCTGCTGGCACAGGCTCCAAATGATAAAGCCCTCCTTGTTTGTCACCGCGATGGTCGACCACGATCAACTCGCCATTTGCATCAACCGAGACTGCGGAGATTTGAAACGGAGTGTCGGCAATTTCCCGATGCCAAACGATTGCCGTTCCATCGTGTTTGATCGCCCAGATCTTGCCCGTCGAATAATCGCCATAAATATACGCACCTCGCAGTTCCGGCAATTTGTCACCATAGTAAACCACGCCGCCCGTTAGCGATCTCGCCTCACTGTGAGGATGATCGACGGTGGGCAAAACGTGAGGTGTCGGTCCAAGCTGCCGCTTTGAGTAGAAAGGATGGCCGCCTTCGAAAACCGACCAACCGTAGTTCGCCCCTCGTTCTATCAAGTAGACTTGTTCCCACATGTCCTGGCCGTTGTTCCCGACCCAGATATGCCCCGTCTTTGCGTCGGTTGTTATTCGCCAGGGATTCCTAAGCCCATAGGCCCACGTTTCAGGAGCCGCGTTGGCAACATGGATAAATGGATTGTCTTTTGGGACCGAATAACTTCGGCCTGGAGTTGGATGGTCAACGTCGATCCGCAGAACTTTGGCAAGCACCTTAGATAAATCTTGGCCCACTACATTGGCGTCCGAATCCGAGGTGCCATCGCCGGTGGTCACGTACATCATCCCATCTCTACCAAAAGTCAGGGCAGCGCCGTTGTGACCATTCGCTTCCCAATCGATGACTGTCATCTCGTCGCCGACCAAGCCAAAGGGAGCGGCTCGCGAGAGTGTATACCGAACGATGCGACTCTTGTGCTTTTCTCCCTCGTTTTTACCATTGCTCCCGATGTACATGAATCCATTTTCAAGGAATTTTGGATGGAAAGCGATGCTGTAAGCCACTCCTTTCGGGTCGAAAAGCAACTCCAATTCCGTTTGATGAGATGCGTCGGTGGTGCGCATGATTTTGGTCGGACCATAAGCCCCTTGCTCTTCGATCACCACAAGACGCTTGCTGCCCGGTTCAACTTGGACATCGATGGGCCATTCCAATTTTAAGTCGGGATATGCTCGAACGGCTCGATACGGAAGTGGCGGTTCTGGCGATCCTGCGACCATCGAATCAGCAAAGTGCGGACGATTACGAAGCGAATGCACAGTCGCGTTCGTTTCGCTGGCCGATGCAAAACGAACCGTGGCATAATCTTCGCACCGGTGAAAATCGAGCTTAGTCAATGGGGCACAGCTACTGAGCTCCGGCTTTTCATTGATGGTGTAGTCATAACGACAAAGGGCAAACTGCCAGACCTCATCGATGTCCGGTCTGCCGCCGGTAGGCATCAAATCGAGCCAAGGTATCCGGCCTTCGACCGTCCAAGATTGATCTCGATCATCGCGCTGGTTTAGCGTGCCTTTGCGTCGAACTTGAGTCTTCCAATGAAAATGGTCGTTTGATTTGAGTGAGTCATAACCGCCGCTCTTTTGGTCAGGTAGAAACATATCCATTTCGGTGCCCGCCGCATTGATTTGAAATTCATAGTACCCGGTTGCTTCGCGGCTCGGCTTCAAGAAGATCTCGAAGACGTCGTTGCTCCAAGTTTTGCCATCATGCGTGTCAACATCCGCAAACAGATCGCGGTCCTCCAGCTCGGCAAAGAAATAAAGATACTGTCGATCCCAAAGCAATCGGGCACGAGTCGCCGCCCGTGGAATTGGGTTTGTGTTGGCCGGGATTCGAAATCGATCGATGACGGACGCATTCCCCCAGGCTGGGTCATCGTCCAAGCCATCGATCACGACAGGTGCGTCAGCCCAATGACAAACCAGATCATCAGCAAACGCGGCGGAGATTGCAGAAACAAATAAGGCAGTCCAAATAGCTAAAGCAACTCGACAGAAGTCATGGGTGCTGGGTCGGATTATTCGCATATTGTTCCGCTGTCTAATTAAAATGACGATCGCTGTCACAACTTTCACGTCGAGCGAAGCGAGGGGAGGATGAAGTGAGGTAGCGAAAGTCGTCAAGACTTTCGGCTGCGTTGTCTAAACCACCGAAACTCTCGACGAGTTTCGCTACAAAATGCTACACGGCGCCCCGAAGGGCGAGTGACATGGAATACTCTAACCACTGTCGGGCATCTCAGCAGGATATTTCGTGATGATCGAGGTGCGTGAAGACATTCCAATAGTCGATGCGCCATCGTCCTTTGGAACGGGACAGTCGGGTCATAGACGTGTTGATGATATCCCCTAGCTTTCCCTCGATGGCTTCGTCCTCGAGAAAGCCCGTAGCAATCTGAGTTTGAAATCTGCGTGAATCACCATCGCCACGCGATCTTGATCGCTATGCGTTTTTGACTCCGACTCAAACCAAGTTCGGACCCGTTTGGCCCGTTCTCTCGCTTCCTCCTCGGTTTCATAGTGATCGAGGTCGTACCAACCTTGATCTGTGATGCGATCATCTATATTCCAACGTGAATATTTTGCCGTGAGTTTCTGACGATTCATTCCAGCGACCGCGAGTCGCTTGCCTGGTTGGTACCCGCTATGGCAGCCGCCTTGTTCATAGATGTCTTGCCGAACCGTCGGTACCACAGACGTCTTTTCTGCAATCCAGCGAGTGGTTTCCAATGATCTGAGGAACGGACTGCAGTAAATAACGGTTGGGTTGAGTTTAGAAACAACCGGAGCAAGCTTTTGAGACTGCTTGACTCCCAGTTCGGTGATATTGGGGTCAGGGACGCGATATTGATCCTCCAGAGCATTATTCTCGGATTGGGCATGGCGAATCAAAAGCAAACTTGGCAAATGGTGCATAGGTGTAAGAGTGTCGTAATCGATGTCATTTTCGCGTAGAATGGAACAAAGGTGGGACTTAATGTATGTTCCGATCCAATTCTCGTCAAAAGTGAATTCGCTCTTGGCATATTGTATTGAGACTAATTTGATATGAACGAGACAGGAAATCTATCCAACCTCCCGGAACTGCTTCGGCGGCGAACTGCAAAGCCAGACACAGAATCAATGCGAAGCGATGCGCATTGCGAATTGGCTCCTCAATACGCCTACGGTCGCCATCGAGGTCCTGCCCCCCGATATTCTCATCCAGCTGCAGTGCTGCTTTGCCTGCTTCCCATTTCTGGCTCGGATTGGACGATCCCGTTGACACTTCGCCCCACACAAATGGCTGACCATGGCGGGCAAGTTTCATTGCCGGGTGGTCGTTCGGATTCAGGGGAGACTGTTTGGCGAACAGCATGCCGAGAGTTTGGCGAAGAGCTTGGCTGCACAACCGAGTACATGCAACCGATTTGCGAACTCGCTCCGTTGTATGTTTATGCGAGTCGGCACACCGTGACTCCAATTGTGGCGACAAGTTCCTTTCGGCCTTCGTTCAAACCAAATCCGGATGAAGTGGCTGAGCTGATTTTCTTTCCTTTACGTGATTTAATCGAGGACGATGCGATCAGCGTCGGGACATTGAAACGAGGAACCGTCCAATTTGATGCTCCAGGCTTCCGCGTCGGTAACCATTTCGTATGGGGAGCCACCGCCATGGTGCTCGGGCAGCTTAGAAATATGGTTCGCGAAATTTTGACGGAACAAATTGAGGAACCATGGTTCATGTAGCCAATATCGCGATTTCGCGTAGAATTAGACTTGCTCGCACGATACTTGCGAGCAAGCGGCAAATCAATTGGTCCAGTGGCTTAGGCTTCCAGCCTGTGGTTAGAACGCTTTTCCAAGCTGGAAGACGATGCCACACCACACAAACTCTTGCAAAGGGATTCGCATGATTCGAGTAGGCATTATTGGCGCTTCTGGATACACGGCTATCGAAGCGATCGAATGGCTTATTGGACATCCTCAGGTTCAAATCCTTGCGGCGACCAGTCGACAAGCGGATGGTAGCATGATTGCCGATATGCATCCGAGTCTTGTTCGCAGACTTAGGCTGCCCGTTGAGGATCTGACTCCGGTGCAAGTTGCTGAGCGTTGCGATGTGGCTTTCTCTTGCTTGCCACATGGGGCATCGGCGCATATCGTGATGCAATTGTTAGATGCTGGATGTCGCGTGATCGATTTGTCTGCTGACTATCGGTTGAGTACGTCGGCGCTTTACGAAAAATGGTATGGCGAAAAGCACCCGGATGCGGGTCGCTTGGGAATGACGCCGTATGGGCTGCCAGAGCTGTTTGCGGGCGAGTTGAAAGACTGTCGGCTCATTGCCAATCCAGGCTGCTACCCAACCTCTGCGATTTTGCCTCTATCTCCTTTGCTAAAGGAGGGCCTGATTTCGCCGTTGGATATCATCGTTGATAGCAAGTCAGGAATCAGTGGTGCCGGTCGAACTCCAAAGCTTGGCAATCTCTATTGCGAAACCAACGAAAGCATTTCAGCGTACTCGGTAGGCAATCATCGCCATCAGCCTGAGATCGTCGATAT
Source organism: Pirellula sp. (assembly GCA_031424235.1). Taxonomy (GTDB): domain Bacteria; phylum Planctomycetota; class Planctomycetia; order Pirellulales; family Pirellulaceae; genus JBKCUI01. The sequence continues at coordinate 29,603 of JANPHB010000028.1, read as the reverse complement.
CGTCAAGCGATTCAGTGGAGTCGAACCCCAAATTGTCTTCACCCCGCATTTGACCCCGATGGAGCGTGGAATTCTGTCGACGATTTACGTTCATCCGGCCGCCGGGGCGACCCCCAATCAGATTCGTGAATGCTTGAATACCTATTATGACTCGAGCACCTTTGTGCGAGTCGTCTCGCATTTGCCTGCAACGCGATTTGTCTCGAGAACAAACTATGTCGACATCACCGTCCGCGAAAATGGACCTCGCATCATCCTTGTTTCCGCGATCGATAACTTGGTCAAGGGTGCGAGCGGTGCGGCAATCCAAAACATGAACTGCATGTTCGGCTTAGACCCAACCATGGGCCTGCTATAAGACGATCGGCAGCATGAAGAAACCTAGCACGACGCGCAAGCTAGTGGAATGGATGCAGAATTCACTACCTTGCGCGTCGTGCTAGGCCTATCGGAAACCTCCGCTCCCCCAATTCCTCCCCCTGAGATTGCAACCAACATGTTCAAAAACCTACCCGCAACTTTGACGCTCGTTCTCTTTTCCATAGCGATCCCCCAAGTCGCTGTCTCTGCGGATGCAGTCAAACTTCTGCGAAATGGAGACACTGTTTCGGTAACGATCAACGATAAAGAATTTACGACGTATCGGTTTGCCAAAAGTCTGCCAAAACCATATTTCTTCCCGATCAAGGCTGCGGATGGCGCTCTGTTAACTCGCCCAATCGTCGGTGAGGATTATCAAGGAGACCACCCTCACCATAAAGGAATTTGGGTTTCCGTCGACGAGGTCAACGAGATCCAATTCTGGGCCGAGAAGGGGAAAATCGAAAACCGAGGAATGGAACTACTCACTGCCGAAGGCAATCCTGCGATCATGCGAGTCACAAATCATTGGCTTGATCGAAACGCGGCGGACATCATGATCGAAACCACAACGATTACGATTCATGCCAACAGAATGCTTGAGTACGACATTCAGTTTAAGATGGCCGGCTCAGATGTGAACTTCCGCGATACCAAGGAGGGGCTCTTTGGCTTTCGACTGGCCGAGTCTCAGCGAGAGGACAAAGGCCAAGGAAAAGTCATGAATGCCGATGGGAAAAAAGGGACGAAGGACTGTTGGGGGCAGCGTTCCGCTTGGGTGGACTACGAGGGGCCAATCGAAGGCAAGGGATATGGCGTGACGCTATTTGACCATCCAGCGAATTTTCGTCCAAGTCGATATCATGTTCGAAACTACGGACTTTTTTCCGTGAGCCCCTTCGGTGAAGCTGCTTATACGAACGGTGTAGAACCAGCGGTAAACGACGTATTCAAAAAAGAGAGCGTGTTGCGATTGCGCTATGCGATCTACTTTCACGAAGGGCAGGCGACGGTGGCGGAGTTGAATGGATTGGCTGAACGTTTTTTCAAACGATAGCCAAGTGCGTCTGCTTTTGGAAACCCGACGCATAAGCGAGGAATTTAATGGTATTTCCTCGCTCACGCTTCGGGTTACCAAATCAATTGCACTCGTCCCATGGCTCCGCCTGGGGACGCAATGCTCCGGAGGCTCCTGCCTCTTGAGTCGTAAAAGCATAGCCCGCGAGGCGGAGCCTCGAAGGCATTGCGTTTCAAGGCAGAGCCTTGGAACGAGGGTAAAGTCGTCAAGACTTTCGACGACTGGTTCCACCGAAACTCTTGACGAGTTTCGCTACTCATGATTTAACGCACTAGTTTGGATTCTCGTACCAAACTACGTTGTTACTTGCCCGGCCAGCGACAACAATATCTAGGTCGCCATCTTGGTCCAAGTCGATCACGCGAATGTCGTAGGCTTGCTGTTTCTCCCCGACCAGTCGTGACTTGAAGTTTCCTCGTCCATCGTTCTCATACCACATAGCCCTCTCGCTACCGTAAGCGACCGTTGCCACGTCGACGTCTCCATCTCGATCCAAGTCGATGGCAGCCAAGCAATGCGGTTCTCGCAATTCGGCATCGATCGTGTGCTCCGTCCATTCAGCCGATTTAGCATTTCGTTCAAACCAAACGACACCTTGGCTATGGCCACGGGAAGCGATCAGATCCATTTTGCCATCGCCGTTGACATCAGCTGGATGGATGTTGGTGGCTCCAGGCTGTTTGGCCGAAACGACCTCCTTTACCCAGGGCTGTGTAGGATCTTTGCCTGCTCTCCACCAAGCAAACCATTGGCCGTCCGCACCCGCCTTGGTACCATCCCCTTTTGCAGCCGAAGCTGCATCTGGCAATCCGTCACCATCGATATCGCCAACGCCCAAGTAATGGGATAGACCGGGAGCGTCCCCCGATGCGAAAACGAAACGCTCCCAACGCTCAGCTGCACGCGGGTCCGCAGGAATCCGATACCAGACTAGTGAATACGGAAATGGCCCTGTGGGTTGAGCACTCGTGGCAAGCAAGTCGAGACGCCCGACATTGTCGACATTTCCAACTAGCAGACCGTGCACACCATTCACTTGCTCGTCGATAAGTCTCTCATTCCAACGTTCGGTGAGCGGGTGCGACGGACACTCCAACCAGACGATACGACCAGGGCTATAGGGAGTGCCGATAACATCAAGATCTCCGTCACCGTCTACGTCCATCGTTTCGCTATGTATCCAATCCATGTCCCCTGAGTTTAAGACAATGGGCTTCCAGTCGGGAGCAACGAGCAACTGAGTCTTTTTGCCTGCGTTGCAAACAATATCGATCAAGCCATCACCATTAAAATCCCCAGCGACCGCTGTCACACACCCAGCCCCTTCGTACACGACGTGTTTCGTCCAGTTGGTGTTTTTTGATTGACCGATTCCCGATGAGCTCTCGCTCTCGAACGCCAGTAAAGCCGATGCGAAACGTTTTCCAACCTCGTTGGTACCTTCGCTATTAAAATGAACATCATTTGCTATCGCCGCTCCACTCGTCTCGACGTATCGGCAATTAGGGAGTTCGTGACCGACTCGCTTTTGTGCCGCGATAATCTCAGGCATGAACTTGTTTTTCCCCTCGTGAAAATGGACATTCACGGAGACAAGTATCGGTAACTTTTCGGCATGGATATCCCGTCGCAGAGAATTAAACATCACCATTAATCGTTCGGCATATCTCGGAGCATCGTTCGCATTCGCGTCGGATTCCCCTTGAACCCAAGCTAGCCCTCGAAAGTTCACGGTTAAGCCCTTGGACTCAGCAAGCGATTTAGCCGCAAGGATTTCTTCGACCAAGGCGCGGTAGCAGGCTCCGCGTCTGGCTACGCCTGCTGGATCCCAATCGTCAGCAACACTGGTGCCGCTGAAGGCTGCTTTGACAACCGCGAGTTCCGTCGCTCTTCCAGTCTGCTTGTCTCGGCGTTTTATCTTGCGAGCGAACGCCACTTCCGGACCGAAGCCACCCTTTGGATTGGCGAAATTTCCATATTGTCGCGGTTCTGACTTTGGCCCTGGATTGCCACGTGGTTGACTAGATAGCGTCGTCCACTGTGTCCATTGCGAACTCGAATCATGCTCGTCTGGTGGAGGGTCGCCAACTCGAAATCGGAACCGGATCAATGCATCCAACTCATCAACACCCATCTTATCGGGATCGGTATCGAAACCCGTCGCATTGGACTGTCCAGCAACGATCAGTAAATCAAGCTGCTTGCTGGATTCTTGCGCCTTTGCAAAATGACCTAAAGCCAGGAGGATGAGGGCAGTGAACAACATTTTTCGAAGATTGTAAAATCGAGTTTGCATGAGAGGTGCGTTGTGGGAGTGGCAATGTTCGTAAAGTGAAAGGTCCAATTGTACACGCGAACTTGGGCCAAAGTGGGTCGCTCTTGCCGAGAGCAACATTCCCCATCAACGCTTTTGCAAGCAAGTCGGCAAGTTCGGCAAGCAGTTTAGCCTTGGAATTGCCAATGACTGACGGTCTGCATACTTCCCGCCCTACTTTGAAAATCAGTGGGGCGTGGACGTCCAGGTGCGGCCATATTGACGATGAGAGCATTCCCCTCCCAAGACAATACCCCGAATTGAACCTTCCCTTTCATTCCGCCAGACACGTGCAAGTAATCCACTTCGATTGGCGTTTTGGACTCGTCGATTCGAAAGAGTGCATCAATCATGGTTTGGCCACCAAACCGGACAACAATTCGATTCTGATTGGCATTCCGTTTACCTGTCGTGACCATGGACTTTGGCACTGCGGAGCCGTCACTAACCAATTTCACGCCATTCCAATCGCCCTGTATCCTGCGCATCGTTTCACTGTCCGCATAACTAAAATCTTCCTCCTTAGGAACGGAGCAATTCGTGTCGACGCTGCGGGAGGCAGTTTCACCAGTGACGTCAGATGGCCGATCAGTAGTTTGCCGAATGAGCGATTCATATGCTAGACCGGTTCCTGCAACCGTGGCAAATTTCTTCGGTCGATCTTTTCCGTAAATGTCAAGACAGATGTCCAATTGATCCGCGTCCAGTTTGAAAATCCCGAAGTTCGTATTGCCCGCTTCAGGTCCTTCCACAAACTGGATGTCAATTGTGTGAATGCGAGGTTCGACATCGATAACGAAAATTCCTTCATAGATAGACCCGGCCGACTTGGACCTAAATCTATCACCATCGATTAAGATTCGAGAGGTTGACAGCATCTCCTTGGAAACATGTTGGCCAGCGACTTCCAAAGATTCAAAAGCCCATGTTCCTTCCAAAGCGCGAAGCGTTTCGACGTGTGCAGTTAGCTTTGGCCAACTTCCAAATCCGGTCTTGCGGGCGATAGCGAATTGCGCATCCGCCAATCTGAACGTGGTATTCAAAATCTCCGTATCCAACATCTTCGTTGCGGCAGGAAGATGCTCGCGAAAAATTGAAATAGCGGATGCATTTCCGTTTCGCAGGTCAGCAAGAAGTGCTTTGGCCTGCTGCCTCAAATGATCCAGATTAGGACGTGAGACTAATTTTTTGGTCATTTCATTCTCCCGATTGAACCTAGATCCGCATTAGGCTTCATGAAGAATGAGTAAATCTTCGAATACAATTGGATGGCTGGGTTCAACCCTTTCCGCGGATCCGGTGGCGAGCCAATTCGCACCAGCGTAGTCTAACTACAGAAAATCCCAATCACAAGTAGACCACTGCGGAGTTTTGTTTTGATGCGAGTTTTGTTCCCGATGCAATCGCCTCTCTTTACCAACTAAACGCTGATCTGGCCCGTTCCGTCGCCGAACTTCACGTTGCGAACACCAACGTTCTCAAGCATCGTCGAGAACAAATTGTTGAGCGGCGTGTACTGAGGATACTCGAGCAACCGACCTGTTTGAATGCGATTGCCACCTTTGCCCGCCATTAAGATCGGCAAATCGTGGTGATCGTGGCGATTGCCGTCCGATATGCAGCCGCCGTATACGATCATGGAATGGTCGAGCAAATTGCCTTCGCCGTCCTGAGTCTCTTTAAGCTTCTTGAGGAAGTAGCAGAATTGCTCCGAATAGTACCTGTCGATCTTGGCGATCTTTTCGATGCTCTCAATTTTGTTTTCGTGGTGCGACAATTGATGGTGTCCATCCTTGACCTCAATCATTGGGAACGCTCGGTTGCTTCCTTCGTTCGCCAGCATGAACGTTGCGATACGAGTGGTATCAGTTCTAAAGGCCAACACCATCAAATCGTACATCAATCGAATATGCTCGGTTGGACCGTTCGGCTTGTCGGTCGGTTCCGTAACACCTTCTGGTAGGGTAACCGGGACTGCGAAGCGATTGATGCGTTGTTCTACTTCGCGAACACTATTGAAGTACTCATCCAGCTTGCGACGATCATCGGCGCCAGAGATACGTACTAAGTGTTTGCGTTGGTCGGTTACGAAGTCCAAAATATTCGACTGCATCGCTTGCGAACGTGCATCGGTGGAACCCGTTGTCCCAAAGAGACGCTGAAAGGCTCGAAGCGGATCGACTTCTTTGGCCGTTGGCAAAGTTTCGGACCGCCACGAAATGTTGTTCGAGTAAGCACATGCATAACCCGAATCGCAATCCCCTGCGTCTTTCCCTTGCTCGGTTCCAAGCTCAATCGAGGGCAACCGCGTCGCGCGACCATATTCATCGGCAGCGATCTGATCGGCACTGCGACCGACTTTGATTTTGGAGCCCGCCGTCTTATATGGGTGAGCGCCCGTCAAGAAAGCCGCCGCGCTGCGAGCATGATCACCAGGCCCATCCCCTAGCGATTGAGCATTGACCTGAGCGAGCCCTCGAAGCACATTGAAATCCGCTTTGCATTCCGCCAATGGCTCGAGACTAGGCGACAATTCCCATTCCGTTCCTTTTCCTTTTGGGAACCATCTTTCGGCATTCGTCCCATTTGGGAAAAAGACCCAGGCCAACCGCGTCGGTGAACTAGCAGCGTTTTCAGCCAAGGCCATCGCTGGCTTCATCAAGTTCAAGCTGGGTAAGGCAAGTGAAACACCCAAGCCGCGAAGCAAGGTACGTCGGCTGATGCATTGCTTGGACGAGTTATCAAGTTGGGTGTTCGCGATAGTCGACAATGAGTTGTCTCGCATTTATCTTGCCTCGGTGGGTTTTTCGGTTGGGCTAAGGTGGGCTTTTTGAAGGAAGGCATCGCTGAGGACGATGGCCTCGACAATCGAGCGAATCGATCGCGAGTTTTGGTTGGCGTGGTGGACGATACGATCAATATCGCATTTGTCCTGTCTCTGCAAACCCCGCCCAAGGGCATAGGTTAGCATTCTAGTCGCAAAATTTTGGGTGATTTGTGGCTTTTTTGCGGAAAGTAACGACACCAGCTCGGCCGGCCCCTCAAATGTGCGGCCGTCAACCAGCTGCCCCTTGGCATCAATGGCGCTATTTCCGTCACGATCCCTCCATTTTCCAATCACGTCAAAATTCTCGAGCCCGAGACCAATCGGGTCCATCAGTTTATGGCATCCAGCACAGCTTGGGTTGCTGCGGTGAATTTCCAGCCTTTCCCTCAAAGAGGCGTCGGCTTTGTGGTCCCCCTGGTCTAATGACGGAACACTTGGCGGGGCCGACGGAGGTGGATCGCCGAGGACATTCTCAAGGATCCATTTTCCCCGTTTGACCGGCGATGTTCGCGTCGGATTGGAGGTTAGTGCCAGCACTGCAGCTTGGGTTAATAAACCTTTTCGGTTGTTTTGCAGCTCCACTCGAATCCATTTTTCTTCGTCGTCGTAAAGACCCAATCGCCGTTCGGTATTCCCCTTTTTACCAAGCGATTTCTGAGCCATTTCCGCCGGGTCTTGTCCTTCGAATTGCATGCCGTAAAACTCCGCCATGCGTGGATTCAGAAAAGTGAAATTGGCGTCGGTGATCTCATCGATCGTACCACTTCTCAGCAAGTGCATGCAAAACAGCTCTGTTTCTTTGACCATCGCATTTTGCAATCGCTCGCTCCAAAGTGGAAATTTTTCCTTGTCCACTTCGATTTTGCGAAGCTTTCGCAGTCCGAGCCATTGGCCGAAGAAGCCTTTGTTCAAGGCCTCTGCTTGTGGACTCTCCAGCATCCGACCAATCTGCTCCTTGAGAACTTCGGGCTGTCGCAATCGGCCGGAATGAGCCAATTGCGTCAGCGTTTCATCCGGCATGGTCGACCAGAGGAAATAAGACAGTCGTGTTGCGATGGCATAGTCATCCAGCATTTCAGCGGATTCGGTATTCTCGGTTCGAAACAAGAAATTGGGTGAGACCAAGACTGCTTGAAGCCCGTAGCGAATCGACTCCTCGTACCCAAAGCCGGCCGCTGTTGCTTTTTCACAGACCCCAACAACCGCCTGAAGTTCCTCAGTTGATACCGGTCGTCGATACGCTCTAGGTAGCAACGGCGTAAACACCCGACGAGCCGCTTCGGCGATCCCAATCGGCATACTTTCGGGTGTGTCTTTTTGTTCTGGAGTGGCTATCACGATGGTTTCGTGTTGCTTGGAAAAGGCTGGTAGCCCTTCCTCGGGCCCGTTCCATCTCACCGAGTCGATGATCAGTCTTCGATTGTTCTCGTTTCGTTGAGCCGGCTCGGCATCGTCGAGATACTCGATCGTAAGCCGATGGTCTCCTTTTTCTAAGGTAACATCGTGCTTGTAGTTTTCGTCTTTCGAAGGCACGTCTAGTTCAGTCACAGCTGCTCCATCCACCGCGATACGAACTTTGCAGGTGTCGGGCTGCTTGTCGCCGAACCGCATGCGGACATTCACGTTATACTTGCCCGCCGCTAAGTACAGAGGAATCGCATGGGACTCCGAGTGCCGCAATCTTGCGCCAGGAAACCGTTGTTTTCGCAACTGTTCACGGTCCGTCTCGATGACTTCCTTTGCAACATAAGCTGCAGCTTGAAGATACTTTTCGAGCAGAATCGGCGGCAGTGTTAGTACTTCACCTTGGTTGTCGAACCCATTTCCAACGTCGTCGGAAACGAACCCAACAGCCTTGGATGGCGTGAGCTCGACACCTAATAAATCCTGAATCGTATTGTCATACTCGACTTGATTTAATCTTCGCAGCGTCACTTTCGGCGTTGGCGGCGCACAGCCACAATCCACATCATGTAGTGCCGACTGCATCCAAGCGACCAGTTTCTCGCGATCAGGTGCCTTGAGAGCCGAGTTCTCTGGTGGAGGCATCGCATCAGCCCGAATGACCCCACGGATCTGTTCCCACGTGCTGGCATGCTGACGAATCTTGTCCAGGTCTTGATAGTCGTCCAAGTTGACGCCACCCTCGTTGGACGATTGCATATGGCACTCGCCACAATGCTCTTTCAAAATCGGCCGAATCACTTCCGTCCATTCCTTGGAGATTCGACTGTCGAGCGCAGACTCCTGCGAATGCAAAGGGTTGGCCAAATAAAGAGTGAACGATGCAAAAGGCAAAGCAACTGCGATTGCCCTAAGGGTAAAACCGGTGGTTTGGTTTTTGAACATGCGGCTCAAATGGAGGATAAAAAAGGTTGCGCTGGTTTGGCAGAACTCAGGGGGTGGAGCCAAAAAGGTGGGAAGGGTTGCAACCGGAGGTGGGAGATCAACGTTTCGACGCTCCCTATTCTATCCCAAGCTTACCCTGAGAAGCAAACCGAAAGTCGGCCGTGGGTCACTCTTGCCGAGAGTGACCTTCCAAGGAAATCATTAGGCCATCCCTAACTTAAGTTGGGAGCAATTAGCGGGTGGCCCCGGCTTTTCCATCAATTGGAGCAAACTATTAATCACATCTAGGGCAGAAATATCGAACGCAGAAAGATGAATCGCGAACATTTTTCTGCGTTCGATCTTTCTGCCAATTGTGTTCATGGTCGAAGGTCCAGGGTGCCAGCGAAGGTGCCAGGATGCCAGGATGCCAGGCACCGAGGGACGTTGTTTCTTAGAAGCGATAGCGGCGACATTTTGTAGCCATTGGGCTTGGCTAGCCGAGGTCTATACCAACTGCCAAATACGGGCCGGACGATCAAAGAGGCGACCGTAACCAATGAGATGGAAACTGCTATAATCTTCCTCGCTACAATTCCTATTGCTAAACAAAACTACTCGGAGAGTCTGCCATGAAGTGGAACATTGGAAAACAAGTTGCTCTAGCTTTTGTCTCGTTGTCGTTGGCGTCAAGCGTTGCAAAAGCTGACGACTGGGCGCAGTGGCGAGGCCCTCAGCGAGATGGCAAGTCGGCCGAAAAAGGTTTGCTCGCTAAGTGGCCAGAAGGTGGGCCGAAACTGCTTTGGCAAGCCAAGGATATCGGCGATGGCTATTCGACTCCGTCGGTTGTTGGTGAACAGCTGTTTGTGATTTCCAACCGAGGAAACGAAAAGGAAGAGGTATTGGCCCTTTCGACAGCCACCGGCAACAAAGTCTGGTCGGCTCCAATCGGGAAAGTCGGGAAAAACCAGGGCCCTCAGTATCCAGGCACGCGCGCTACCCCAACCGTCGCGGGTGATTCCGTTTACGCGCTCGGGTCCGATGGTGATCTTGTTTGCTTGGATATCAAGTCTGGACAAAAGAAGTGGGCTAAGAATTTGCGTAGCGACTTTGGCGGCGTAGCTGGCATGTGGGCTTATACAGAATCCCCTCTAATCGATGGCGATCTGCTCGTCTGCTCACCGGGCGGCGCAACCGCAACCGTCCTCGCATTACAAAAAACGACCGGCGCGGTGGCGTGGAATTCGCCGTTGACCGAAGCCGACGCGGCAAGCTACTCGTCACCCGTGGTCGCTACCATCGATGGCGTGAAGCAATACGTTCTTTACCTTGGCAAAGGAATCGTCGGACTTAAAGCCGATACCGGTGAATTGCTTTGGCGTTACACCAAGACATCGGATGCTCAGGCAAATATTGCAACTCCGATCACCAGCGGCAACTATGTCTATTCCGCTGCAAGTCGTGTCGGTGGTGGACTCGTGCAGGTAACTGGGACCAAGAACGAACCCAAGGAACTTTACTTCGCGAAATCGTTGCCCGCTGGAATGGGAGGTAGCGTTTTGATCGATGGCAATCTTTACGGCTCCATCGGCGAGACGATGGCTTGTGTCGATTTCATGACCGGGACGATCAAGTGGCAGGATCGTGGAATCGGTTCAGCGTCGGTTTGTTTTGCGGATGGGCGACTGTATTTGCATAACCTCAAAAACCAGTTGGCAATGATCGAAGCGTCCGCCGACGGTTTCAAATTGTTAGGAACCGTTACCCCGCCTGGCACCACCGAACATGGCAATGCCAAGCCATGGACACATCCTGTGATTTCGAATGGCAAACTTTACGTTCGCGATCAAGGGGATGTTTGGTGCTATGACATCAAGGGCTAAGCAATGTTAGGCGATCGAAAGCATAAAAACTACCTTAGCACGACGCGCAAGCTAGTGAATTTGCTATCCAATTCACTAGCTTGCGCGTTTTGAAGTTGCACGATTTCTGTGATTCCGGGCCAACGGCCCAGCAATTTACATAGCCCAGCCCAACGGGCTGGGTATTCGATGCAAATGATCTTAAGGGCCAACGGCCCGACCGTTTGTTGGTTAACGTCTCTAACTGAAGCAAACTGCCGGGCCGTTGGCCCTATCAATTCCTTTGCTTGATTTGACCCAGCCCTTCAGGCTGGGCTATGTAAACGACCTGGGCTTTGCCCCTAAAACAATATAGTGCAACTTCAAAACTTGCGCGTCGTGCTAGGTATAAAGCCGCTCGCCTTACTGTAATTGCGTCAACGTCTCGATACCAAGCTTCTTCATTTTCTTGTAAAGGGTCGTTCGGTTGATACCCAACTGATCTGCTGTTATGTTTCGATTCCAATCGTTGGCTTTGAGAACATTTAGAATGATCTGACGTTCAGGGGCTTCAAGTGCCTCGCTTAATGTTTGAGGCGCTTCGGTAGTGTGGCGGCTTGGGTTTGTCTCTACCGAGGTCAGCGTTTCTGTTTCACGAAGGCTTGATTGGGAAGGATTTGTCGCTCCACCGAGTATCGACTTGGGCAACGATTCGCAGTCGATACTTCGCGACTTGGTCAACAGAACAGCTCGTTGGATTACGTTTTCAAGTTCTCGGATGTTACCGGGCCAGCGGTGAGCCTGCATCGCGTTCATGGCGTTGTTGGCGATACCATCTACCTCGCGTCCGAACTCCTTGGCCGCGCTTCGTAGAAAGTGTTCTGCAAGCAGTGGAATGTCGTCGGGCCGCTCGCGAAGCGATGGCAATTCGATATGGATCACGTTGACACGGTAGAACAAGTCCTGCCGGAATCGACCTTCCGCAACCGCCGTATCGAGGTTCTCATTCGTTGCCAAAATCGTACGCGTGTCGACCGAAATTGTCTCGGTCCCACCGAGGGGTTCGAATTGCAATTCCTGGAGCACACGCAGAAGCTTCACTTGCAGCGTTTGGCTAGCAGTCCCGATTTCGTCTAGGAAAATGGTCCCACGATCCGATTGTTGGAACTTACCCACTTTGTTGTGTGTGGCGCCCGTGAACGCACCAGCCATGTGACCAAACAATTCGCTTTCAAGCAACGTGTCAGGCAGGGCTCCGCAAGCAACTTCAACAAAAGGTGCTTTGCGTCGCGACGATTTTTTATGAATGGCGCGAGCGATCATGCTTTTGCCGGTACCATTCTCACCTGTAATAAGAATCGAGGCTCGCGAATCGGCAACGTTGTCGATCATTTCAAAAATCTTGAGCATTCTCAAATCGTGACTGACGATGCTCTCGAGTCCAAATCGTCGGTCTAAGGCTTCTTTGAGGCGTTCGTTTTCTTCGGTGATGTTCTTTTGTTGCAGAGCTCGAGTGATGGCTGTTTGGAGCTCGTCATCGATGATCGGCTTTGTCAGCAGTTCGAAGGCTCCGGCGGCAATCGACTCGCGGGCGGCATCGGGGCCAGCGTAGCCAGTCATCATCAAGACCGGCAATTGAGGAAAACGCTTTCGAACTTTCCGAAGCAAAGCAATTCCGTCGCCATCGTCGAAGCGGACATCGCACAAAAGTAAATCGAATGATTCTTTGGCCAGTATCTTGGTTGTTTGCTCGATGCTGTTGGCTGTTTGCACCGCGTAGCCCTCGCCGGAAAGCCATTCGGCCATGGACTGCAAGAGCCATTGATCGTCATCCGCGATGAGGAGTCGAGCCTTTTGCTCATTCTTTGCGTTGGGGTTTGCCATAACAGGAATCGTGAATCGAAGAGTCTGAGAATAGGTCAAGCTGTGTCCTTTGCCACACTTCGGAAACATAGGTTGACTTTTCGCAACATGCTGTGCAAACGCCACGATTCTTGAAACAGCGGCCTTTCTTTGCCGAAAGCGGATTGAATCGATGGTAAAATCGTTAAAATCACCACTGAAGAGCAAGACTGTGCGGGTTCCTGGGAATATCCTGGAGTAGTCCCGTTTGACGCGTATAGGAGAAGTTTCATTTTGCACTCACGAGTTTGGCAGCGTTTGGTCCGGCAAATCAAGATGCCTGAGCACCAGTGGGCGGTTTGGATTTTCGGTACTCTCGCGGGAGTCCTCATTCCAATCTTGTTGGTGTTAGGCGGTTGGTTGATTCAATTGTTGCTGGCAGGCCAAGTTTCGATGATCGATGGCAAGCCTGTCTCAACCTTGCCTGCACAGCTAACCGTCGGGCGATTCTTCACGTTGAACTCTTCTTGGCTTAATGCGGAAGGGAGCATTCTACGAGGCGTTTTCGGCATCGTCGTTTTGCTGGTCATTGTGATTGCGTTAGAGTGCATCGCACTGCTCACTTCGTATCGTGCCGCGTTGCACACCTCACTCGAGATCACTGTCGAACTGCAACGAAAACTCTTTGGCAAATCTGGTGCGCTCGCCATGGAACAAGGGCTGTCTGGCCAACAGGATGCGATGCAGGAAATGCTCTTCGTGCACGTGCCAACCATTCGAGAATCGATGAGCCAGTGGTTTCGTGTTCTACCGAGGCACATAATCCAAGCAAGTCTGCTATTATTTTTGGCGGCTTCGATCCATCTTTGGATTACGCTTCTCGCATTGATCTGCACGGTGTTCGTTTGGGTTCTTTTTTCTAGCTTGGAGTCGACGCGGAGAAAGAGGCGTCCAGTGCTTTTTGAACGAGCTCGGGCTGCCAGTGAACAGCTTTCCTATTTATGCAGTACCGCTCCGTTGTTGGCGTTTGTGCATGATCAAGAAGACACGAAACTGAGCTACGAAGCTCATTTGAATTCGTACAGAACAGCACAGTTGCAGTTGGTCGATGGAGGAACTTGGAAATCACCAGTCATGTTGTTGACCTGCGCAGCGCTTAGCGCGTTCTTGATGATTGTTGTTTCCATTCGCTTTCTGGACGAATCATCGGGACTGCATTTTGGCGAGATTTTGGTGCTTTGCAGTTCGATCACGCTCGCGGTAGCCAGCGTGCATCGCTTCCACCGAGCGTACCGGCGCTACAAAACGGCGGAGCCAGCCGCCGAACGCCTCTCGTCCTACCTAGAGCAAGCCACTCCAGACGTAAGTCAAGAGAACCGAATTGTTCCGGCGAAGATTTCGCAGAGTATTGTTTTGGATCACGTGACGATTAAGAACAGTTCTGGTCAAAAACTGCTTGAAGATATTTCGACAATCATTAGGCCTGGGCAATTGACCGCAGTTGTCGCTAGCCAAAGCGTTCAAGCCAGCGCGTTTGCTGAATTGATCTTTGGGTTTGGACGTCCAGCAAGCGGACGGATCTTGGTGGATGGAGTAGACTCGACCGATCTCGATCCCTCCGCCATTCGAAATCTCTCTTTGTGGGCTACGGCTCGCGGACCATTGGTACACGGAACAGTGGAAGACAACTTGTGGTCCGTCGGTTCACCCGACGCCACGGTCGATCTGATGAGTGTTGCCAAACGCATGCACGTTTCCGACGCCATTTTGAACTTGCCTGACGGTCTTGCAACTTTGGTTACACCGGACGAAGACCGCTTGCTACCCGACGCTCTGTTTCGAATCGGACTCGCTAGAGCACTAGTCAAGAAACGCAGTCTCATCGTGGCCCAGGAACCCAGCGTTCGAGTCAAGTCGACGACAGAGTCTGAAACACTGGCTTCCATTCTGCAACTCAAATCGGAAAGCACTTTATTGGTTGTTTTGACTCAGCGTTTGTCAACGTTGCGAGCAGCCGATCAAATCATCGTTATCCATGACCACAAAGTAGCAGGCATCGGCAATCATGCGCAGTTGCTAGAGCAAAGCGAAATCTACCGGCACCTAAACTACATGCAGTTCTCGCCGTTTCTCGAAAGCAAACAGTAGACCGAAGATCCGGTAGTACGCCCCGATGGGCTTGTCCCATCGGACGTAACGGTTCGCCGCAAGAAACTACCGAATCAGTCGTTTATCGCACCCCCTCCCCTCCAAGCCCAACGCCAAAAACGGTGGGGTTGGGGGGGTGGGGGGTGCGGGCGTTCCGGAATGAGATCCGTTCTAGCTGCGAACCTTAGGCTCCGACGAGACGAGCTCGTCGGGGGCCCGTGGAAAAACGAACTGAGATAGTGAGACCTTCCTTGTTCCCAATAGCATCTCGCTGCGAACCGTTGGCTCGCACAAGCCAGGCTCTCGGCATTTGCCCACCATCGCTATAAAACCTCGACCAACATTTGGTCACAGAGTGCGGCAATTCGACGGGACACACGTTGTACTTTGTCCAAGTTGTTCAAATCGATGCTTCCGGCTTTGCTCCAGAGCACCCATTGGACAATAGAAAGTCCAAGTGACACTTGATGAAGCATTTTGCATTCGTCGAGAGACTCGATAGCATGATCGGCATACGATTGAGTGTACGATTCGTAAGCATCGTTCCAAAGGTCTTCTTCGCTATCATCGCTTGCAAAGACCGATCTATCCCCAGCAAGGTAGGAAAGACTCCCAAAAAGCCTGACGAAATCGAGCCCTGGCCAATCGAGTCTTGCTGCTCCTAAGTCTACGATCGATGAGAAACACTGCCGATCGTCTACCAAGATGTTTTCACTCCAAAGATCCCGAACGATCCAATGGCAATCGCGACTCTGCGACTCGCAAATCGTTAGAAAACGAAGCCAACTTGGTTGCCGTTCCAACACGATTGCCAAACAGTGCTTCACCTTCTCAAGTAACTGATTGTTTGCGAAAAAATTTGTTGGATCACACGAAGCCAGCAAACGATAGTCGATCGATTTCAGAATCTCCAATCGCTCCCGAAGCGAATTCGATCGAATCCTCTGCTTGCGAGCGGGTGAACCTGAAGCTTGCAACACTTGGCTTGAATGCAAATGGAGTCGCCCCAGGATGGTGGCAAGATGCCGAACTGTGGACTTCGAAACACCGTTTGCTTTAACTGGTTCCCCAGCAACCCACTCGCAGAGCGTCCAAAGTTTATCTCCGAACGGTAGCAGTGGTCCACTTGAAGAACCATCTGAATACCATTCCACGATTTTGGGAAAAGGAATTGCGTTGGAGGCTCCGAAAACGGATAACCTGTTTGTTTCGCTAGTAAACGATTTGTTGATGCTGGACCAAAACTCGACTTTTGAGGGTGTGTCGAAACGATTTGGCCAACTACGAATGGCGAAGACACCTGCTTCTGTTACGAGTCGGTAGATTGCCGAGTCGCTAAAACCGTTGGACCGCCAAGAAGTACACTCCACTTTTTCTTCTGCGTTAGTTGGGGAGTGCGAGTACTGGATCAAAGCCGCTCGTTTGACAGAATCCAACGCCATTTGGCATAACGTATCGAGCGAGTCTTTGTTGAGCATTGGGAGGTTTTTGATTTGAATCGTCGCAGGATTTGACTTGACTCGGATGGATAAGCTAGGTCACCCAATTCGAACTCAACAAGCAACCCGGAACTGGAATGGATGGTTTTCCGAGTGGCCGAATTCTACTTCATTGCAAAGATAGGAACACTATTCTTCGCCAATTAACACTAATCAAGAATCAGATCCAGCACGTTTTTTGTCGGAGCAGATCGGTTCTGTGGTCACTAGGATTAGTGAAGATTAGTGCGAAATAGTGTTCCTCTCATGTTGCAACCTGCTACTTTGCACTGGTTAGCTTTGCTGAAACCGTACCATTGCGAACCCCCGGGGCGAGATCGAAACGGTCTAGGTTCATAACTTTGCTCCAGGCGGCGGCGAAGTCCTCAACGAACTTTTGCTGAGCATCGTTGCCAGCATAGGTTTCCGCGATCGCTCGAAGCTGAGAGTTGGAACCGAACACAAGATCGACTCGGCTCCCTGTCCACTTGACCTTGTCTGTCTTACGGTCTTTTCCTTCAAAGAAGTGCTCGCAGATCGGCGACTTTTCCCAATGCGTATTCATGTCAAGAAGATTGACAAAGAAGTCGTTCGTCAATGTTCCTGGACGACTGGTCAGTGTGCCAAGCTGAGGGAACGTTGTGTTGGTGTTGAGAACTCGTAGTCCACCGATGAGAACAGTCATCTCGGGAGCAGTCAGGGTCAGTAGCTGAGCTCGGTCGACCAGCAACTCTTCGGCTGGTCGATCTTGTTCCTTGCCAAAGTAATTGCGGAATCCGTCGGTCTTCGGCTCGAGTACTGCAAACGAAGCAACGTCGGTTTTGTCCAGAGTCGTATCGTTGCGGCCAGGAGTGAATGAAACAATGACTTCACTACCCGCTTTCTTGGCTGCGACTTCGATAGCTGCACAACCGCCTAATACGATCATGTCTGCCATCGATACTTTCTTGCCACCTGTCTGTGACTTGTTAAAGTCATGCTGGAGCTTGGTGAGTACGGCTAGGACCTTTGTCAATTGGGCAGGATTGTTAACTTCCCAATCCTTCTGTGGAGCGAGTTGAATGCGAGCACCGTTGGCTCCGCCTCGTTTGTCTGATCCTCGGAATGTTGAAGCGGACGCCCAAGCGGTCGAAACCAATTGGGAAATCGTAAGTCCCGACGAGAGAATCTTGCTTTTGAGGACAACAATATCTTTTTCGTCGATCAGCTTGTAGTCGACTGCAGGCACAGGATCTTGCCACAATTGCGCCTCTGCCACCCAGGGACCGAGGCAACGCGATATGGGACCCATGTCACGGTGCGTTAATTTGTACCATGCCTTGGCAAATGCTTCGGCAAAGGCCGCTGGGTTTTCATGGAATCGTTTTGATATCGGTGCATAGGCAGGGTCCATTTTGAGAGCGATGTCGGTAGTAAACATGATCGGAGCATGGTGCTTGGCTGCATCGTGGGCGTCCGGTACGGTTCCCTTTGCAGACGCCTCCTTCGGTGTCCACTGCCAAGCGCCTCCTTGTCCTTTCGACAATTCCCATTCGTACCCGAACAAATTGTCAAAGTATCCGTTGGACCATTTCGTTGGAGTTGTCGTCCATGCCCCTTCCAAGCCGCTGGTGATCGTGTCGCCCGCATTGCCTTTACCAAGTTTATTCTTCCAGCCGAGCCCTTGTTCTTCGATGCTGGCTCCCTCGGGTTCATGGCCTACGAACTTGCTGGCATCGCCTGCTCCGTGAGCTTTGCCAAAGGTATGACCGCCAGCGATGAGCGCAACCGTCTCTTCGTCGTTCATGGCCATGCGTGCAAAGGTATCTCGAATGTCTTTGGCGGAGGCGAGTGGATCTGGCTTTCCGTTAGGGCCTTCTGGGTTCACATAAATGAGCCCCATTTGAACCGCCGCAAGCGGATTCTCAAGCTGCCGGTCACCGGAGTAACGCTTGTCCCCAAGCCATTCGCTTTCGGGGCCCCAGTAAATGTCTTCCTGCGGCTCCCAAACGTCCTCTCTGCCACCAGCGAATCCAAATGTTTTGAAGCCCATCGACTCAAGAGATACATTGCCGGTTAAGACCATCAAGTCAGCCCACGATATCTTGTTGCCGTACTTTTGTTTGATGGGCCAAACTAATCGACGCGCCTTATCGAGATTGGCGTTATCTGGCCAGCTATTGAGGGGTGCGAAACGTTGCGTGCCATAAGATGCACCGCCGCGCCCATCCGCGATACGGTAAGTGCCCGCGCTGTGCCATGCCATTCGAATGAATAATGGGCCATAGTGGCCGTAGTCCGCAGGCCACCACTCTTGGGATGTTGTCATCAACTCCGTAAGGTCCTTCTTCACCGCCGCCAAGTCGAGACTTTTGAACTCACTGGCATAATCAAACTTCGTCCCCATCGGGTTGCTTTTGGTCGAGTTTTGGTGGAGGATCTTTAAGTTCAATTGGTTTGGCCACCAGTCTGCAGTTGACTGACCACCCGCCGAAGTCGTTCTTTCCAAAGTAGGTCTGATCGTTCCTCCTATAACGGGACATTTGCTGCTGTCCATTTTGCTTTCGCCGGCCGATTGGCTATCTTTCTTCGATGGGCTAGCTTGAGTCTGTGCGAATGCGGGAGATGCAATGCACACCATCGCTAAACTTGTCATGGCCTGAGTGAAACGGCTTGACTTTTTCATTTGCTACTCCTGAAATAGGGTTGGGTTCCGGCTTTGCGAGGCGAATGCGATGCCGTGAGCGAACGAAGAATATTCTGCGGCAATTGCAGCGAGTTATCCAATGCATTTCGGTTATGCATCGCATGCATTGTAGGCATGAGGTCCAGTGCAACATTACCAGCCGGGGAGTGGACAAGGCGGCAAGTGCTGCCCACCAATGCTTACTCGGGAGGGTGAGGCTCCTGCCGAACCGTGGCGTCGCAAGCTCGGCGGGAGCCTCGCTCTCCCTTGGATGGCAGCGGTCCTCGACGAATGTCGAGCACTCGGAAACCGGGGCTAGTAGCGCCCGCGGCTCAGTAATTTGCTTACGCAAATTAAAAAGTGAGTGCCATTTGGCTAGCGTCCAACGGCTAATGAACCGTTAGATCGCGCCCATCGCTCGTTTTACGATGGTTCGCGTGTTGGGTGACGCCGACTCGGAAAGCCATCGTTCCGTAATCGCTTGAACCCATTCTGGTTTGGATTGGTTAGCGTCGACGAGCCACTTGCCGACGGCGATCTGCACGTACTCTGAATCGTCCACAGAAAGCGGATCTAAAATGGGGAGACCGAGTTCAGGTTGATTTTGGAGAGCCTGAACGGGCGGACATTCGTCTCCACAGGGGCGTGTTACCTCAACCGCAAACCTGCGAAGGCGCTCGTTTCGGCTACCTGTCCAAGGGACTAGGCAGCGGATTGCCAATATTGGATCGCGAACGACATCGGCTCTCAATGCCATCCATGCAATTTCGCGCAGACCGGAGTGCTCGTCGTCAGCGAAAGGTTTTATCCAAGCCAGCTTGCGAGCGAACGTGATATTGTCTGTCAAACCGACGAGGATCGCAGCCCATTCGCGAACAGTATTGTAAGGGTGAGCTGCCAGAAAACGCCATGCTCCATCGCCGATCTTGATCCGATGTGACAACCAGAAACCAATGGCGAACGACTGCTTCAATCCGGACTGCGTTCTAAGTTCTTCAGTCCATAGGGAGCCAAGGTCCAGGTCGTTGTGGAGATTCAATTGCTCCAGAATCGTGGTGAGCAACGCCTGTCGATCAGAACCCAACCAGTCCGCCATTTGATCCGATTTTTCCATGGATTCTACTTTGCGTCCTTTTACTCCCGATTGTAGCTCAACTCTCAGAACAAAAGATCACCTTGTGCTGGCCCCAGACGAGCTTGTCTCGTCTGAGCCAACGATTCGTGGCTAGAAGCAACTCACCCTTACGAAACCCGGGGCCTCAACCACTCCGACGCCTATGGCGTCGGAGTGGTTGAGGCCCCGGAAAAAATTGACACAATGGCGTCTAGCCGCGAACCTTTACGACCAATGGGGCAAGCCCATTGGGGCGTCAGCTGCTATTAAACTACAGCCCCGCTGCCGCAGGCTCTGACGTTGTGGTCTTAGAGCTCGCGGAGTCCGTCGAGATGGTAATGTTTCCATTGGAAGTCTCGAGGTCTAAGGAGCCGGCAGGGACTGGTCCGTTCGCTTTTCCAAAAAGCACTCCTGCAATATGAGTCTTCGAATTCTTGGTCAATTCGGCATCGGCTTCATTGAATTGGATCGAACCATTTGAAGTGCTTGCATCGAGTTTGATTGGGGTACGGTCGGAAAAGCTGACTTTGATCTGCCCATTGCTCGTCTCCAATTTGCATTTCCCTTCGAAGGAACAGTTCGTAAACTCAACAACTCCGTTGCTTGAGCTAGCCTGAATATTCCCGGCTGAATTTTCGACAGTGATTTTTCCGTTGCTGGTCGAAAGTTGCAGCCTGCCGGCTGCTTCTTTGACCTCGATCTTTCCGTTAGATGTATCGATGGTAACAGGCCCGCGACTCTGAGTGGTTGAGACCGCCCCGTTCGAAGTCGACAGCTTCAATGGCCAGCTCGCTGGGACCTTCAGCTCCAAGCTAACCGAATCCGAGTACATAAGAGTTTGACTGCGACGCTTGCAAGCAATCGTCAGTGCGGAAGCGGTTGTATCGATGACGGGGGTTAGCGAGTCCAACGCGGCGTCAGCTTCTTCCTGGGTGTAGCCATAGCTCTTGATATGTGCGACCAATGCCACCTCAGATTGATCTGTTGGGGTTACGGTGATGCTGCCGTTGAACGTTTCGGCATTTACGTTGACCTGCGAATTGATCGGAATGACTTTCTGAAAGTCACGTTTCGCAGAAAACTGCGGCATATTGCAACCCGAGAAGATCGCAAGTCCGAAAGAAGCCATCGCAAAAGTGGAAGCAAGCGTTTTCATGATTTGAAAGTGAATTAGAGGTGATGATTCAACGGCATTGACGGATGCCGTTAGTTCGCAGTCGGACAAGAATTCTTGGAGAGTTCTTCTGGATTTTTGCGTTGTGAAAACAAAAACGAACTGGGATTTGGCTGAAAAAACTCTAAACTGTACAACGGTTTTACCCAGGTCCTTGATTCTCTATTCTATCCCAATCTACTCTAAATGACTGAACCCACTTTCAAAAAGTACACCGATCTAATCGACGAAAAAACGGACGTTGTTGGCATGATGGCCGACCAGGGCCAAGAGGTTGGCCGCTGGCTTGGGACCATCTCCGAATCGGACTCTTTGATTGTCCACGCACCTTATACCTGGACATTGAAAGAAGTTGTCAATCACTTGTCGGATTGCGAACGGGTTTTTGCTTATCGCGCACTTTGGGTTGCCCGAGGTGGTGACATGCCACTCATTCCGTTTGACGAAGATGAGTTTTCTCGCCGGGCAAAAGCCAACGAGTTCACGATATCTTGCTTGACCTCGGAGTTTCAGGCGGTGCGGGCGTCGTCATTGGCCCTTTTCCAAAACCTACCTGAGGATGCTTGGGGAGCCATGGGCCAGGTCATGGGACACGATGTAACGGTTCACAAACTAGCAACGATTTTGGTCGGGCATGTCGCTCATCATTGGAAAATCGTCAGGAAGCGTTTTGGTCTCGACGTCTGACATCGCTTTACTCGGACCAGACCGCGAATTCGTTGCCGCTCGGATCGAGGAACTGGAATCTTCGTCCCCCTGGAAACGAAAATATCGGCTTGATGATCGTGCCACCTTCAGCCACAACGGCGTCTAGTGTCGATTCTAGTGTACTACTGAAGAGCACGACGAGTGCGCTCCCTTTTTCGGTTTGAGCTTTGTGTTCCGACCGATAAAAGCCGCCGTCGATTCCAGCCTGAAGAAAACTGCAGTAGTCAGGTCCATAGTCTACGAATTGCCAGCCGAAGACCTTAGCGAAAAAGCCTTTCGAGGCTTCCAATGCCGAAGCTGGGATTTCGATGTAGTTGATGTGATTGTGGTTGCTCATTCTCGAGTCTCTTGAAAAGGTAGAAGTGGAACGGAACACTTGTTTTGGTAGCCTGCATTTGGTAACCCGACGCGTAAGCGAGGACTTCGCTATTCCTTGCAAACGGGCTTGTTGATTTAGTCGTTTAACAGTCAGCCGAAGGCGTACTTTGCTGTCTTTGACAGTACGCCTACGGCTGACTGTTAAACGAAATACATTTGGACAAGTATTAACTCAACAAGCCCTAACGCGTTGGGTTACCAATGATCCTCTCAAACTTCCATTTCTAAATCAGCAACGAACTGCTCGCGACACTCTCGATCGCTTCGCAAGCCTGTGCAATTTGCTGTGAGGAAACATCAAGGTGCGTGACTAACCGGACGCTTTGCGGACCAAACGGTAAGGTAAGTACTCCCACTTTCTTAAGCGACTCTGAGAATTGTGCTGCCGTACCCCATTTCTTATCCACATGAAAGATCACGATGTTGGTATCGGGCGCTGTGTCGCTCAGTCGGAGCGATTTGCACTTGCTGACCGCTTGTGCAAGCAGTCGAGCATTTATATGGTCGTCGGCCAAGCGATCCATCTGATGTTGGAGGGCGTACATCGCGCCCGCTGCAAGGATTCCGATCTGCCTCATACCGCCGCCAAATAGTTTTCTTGCCCGTCGGGCTTTGGCGACGAAGTCACGGGAGCCAGCCAAACATGAACCGACGGGAGCACCGAGTCCTTTGCTGAAACAGACACTTACGGACTCAAAAGGTTCCGAGAAGGATTGCAACGACACGCCGGTAGCAACGCAGGCGTTAAAAAGTCTTGCGCCGTCCAAGTGCGTTTTCAAGCCTTGCGCGTGAGCCCAATCGCACAAGGCTTCGATCCGCGAAAGCGAGTAGATTTTGCCCGCTCCCCGATTGTGTGTGTTTTCCAGACAGAGCAATTTGGTTCGAACCGTGTGTTCGTTTTCAGGGCGAACGGTTCCGTGCATTTGGTCCAAGTCCAGCAGACCATTTTGGCCCTCGATGGTCTTGGCCACCAGACCACTCAACTGTGCAAAGGCACCCTGTTCGTAATTGTAGATATGGCAACCGGCCTCGCACAGGAACTCGTCGCCTGGTACGCAATGGACACGCAAGGCGATTTGGTTGGTCATCGTTCCGCTCGGCATGAAGATAGCCGCTTCCTTGCCCAGCAATTTAGCGACATGCTCCTGCAATTCAACCACGGTAGGATCGATGTCGATTACGTCGTCGCCAACCGGCGCGTTCAACATGGCTTCACGCATTCCTGGCGTTGGTTTGGTGACGGTATCGCTGCGAAGGTCTATGATTTGCATGGTTTCCTGTGTTTTGTTGGCCCAATTCCTTCACTCCGACACGGAATCGGTTGTTGCGGGCTGTTGGTGAAGCATCGAGAAGCTTACTATAGTCTTTGCTCTGGCGGGCAAAAACCCTCAAAAACCATCTCCGCAACAGGACCGAATATGAAGAACGCCTCAATCCAATCCCTGATCGACACGGGGACCAATTTGTATCTTGACTCGATCGATCCAACATTGGTGGCCCAAAACCTGGAATGGGGAGCCGTCGGAGCAACCAGCAACCCTATCATTATTTCAGGTCTGATTCGGACCGGGCGGTTTGACAAGGCCATCGTCGATTACATTGGACGCGGCCAAGATGACTCGGCGGTTTGCTGGAGTATGACCAATGACCTGGTCAGCGACGCCCAAAAAGAGTTCCATCCCGTTTGGGAACGAACCAAAGGAAATGCCGGTTGGGTCAGCTTTGAACTCGATCCGCTCTTGGAAGATCCGGCCGTGAACATGCCTCACGCGGAACGCGTCGCCAACTATATTTCCCTCGGAAAGAAATGGGCCGCCGGACACGATAACCGCATGATCAAAGTTCCAGCCACCCCAGCCGGACTCGATGCCTTGGAAGAATTGGCCGCGGCTGGCGTTACTCTCAACGTGACCTTGATCTTTTCCATGCGTCAGTATGACCTTGCCCGCGATGCGGTCTGGCGTGGAGCTCAACGTCGCAAGTCGCTCGATTCCTTCAAAAGCGTATTCAGCATTTTCGTCTCCCGCATCGATCAATATACGGCTGACAATTGCAAACAACTGTCGGCCGAAGCTCAAGGTCAGTACGGAATCCTCAATGCCAAACGCATTTGGACCGCCAACCAAAAGTTCTGGAAAGAACACATGACGCCACTTCAACAAGAAATCATCTTCGCAAGTACCGGAACCAAAAACGCAGCCGATGCACCTTGGAAATATGTGTCCGCTTTAGCGGGTTCCGATATCCAAACCAATCCACCCGACACGAACGCAGCGGTCGCCGCCAGCTCTCAAAGCTTCACGCGTCAGGTCGACAAAATGATCAGCGACTCTATTGCGAAAGAGCTGGATGCGGCAGTCGATGTTCCGGATCTGGAAAAGACCTTGATGGAGCAAGGAGTTGCGAAGTTTGTGGCTCCTCAGAAACAACTGCTCCAAACCATTCAAGAAAAACGTGCGAGCCTAACCAAGTAGTAGGCACATCATGTGCCGTCCGCCAAACTCAACGCGGATGCACTTGCTTAATCGTTTAACAGTCAGCCGAAGGCGTACTCGATTCCTTCGGCGGTACGCCTACGGCTGACCGTTAAACGAAGTACATTTACACAATACCAAAATCCACAAGGTCCTGAATTGCACCCGGTCTTATCTCGAGCGTTGTTCACTCCCACGTTCACTTGGAACTACATGTTGGGCCGAGTCCTGAAGGTCCGTAACTGGTGGGACGAAGTCGATCCGGCCATCATTTTGGGAGCCATGCCGTTGCGATCGGACGCCAAGCCCCTTCATGCTCTGGGTGTGCGAGGCGTTATCAATATGTGTCAGGAATACCCTGGCCCCAAGTCCGAGTACCAACGCCTAGGAATCGATCAACTTTGGCTACCGACGGTCGATTTCAATCCGCCGACCTTTGACGATGTCAGTCGTGGCGTCGACTTCATCAAGAAGCATGCTTCACTCGGCGAAAAAGTCTACGTGCATTGCAAAGCAGGACGAGCGCGAAGCGCGACCGTCGTCATTTGTTGGTTGGTACGACACCGATCCATGGCGTTGCCCGACGCACAATCGCATCTGCTTCGCAAACGCCCACATGTCAATGCTAAGCTCGTCGAGCGAGCGGTCGTTCGCCAATACTGCGAACAACCGGGCAAGCTAGGTTCGGAAGAGTAAATGCCAACGCTGGATACCAATTACCGGTTGCTCGACTTCGGGATGGGGCGAAAGCTAGAGCAGTTCGGGGACGTGATCGTGGACCGCCCTTGCCAAGGCGCGACCAACGCAAAGAAGTCTCCAAGCCTGTGGGATCAAATAGACCTTTCGTATGGCCTCAAGGCAGAAGACCAGTGGCACACTCACAAAAAACAAACAAGTCGAGCGTTTCCATCTACTGGAGAATGGTTCTGCGAATGCGATGGAGTTCGGATGTCGCTCAAAACTACCCCAGCAGGTCAAGTGGGAGTGTTCCCGGAGCATTGGTCGCATTGGTCTTGGCTGTTCGAGAGGCTTGTCCTCGATGTGCAAACTCCTGAAACTCGACCTCGCGTGCTCAGTCTCTTCGCTTACACGGGTGCGACGACTCTGGCACTTGCTAAAGCAGGTTGCGCGGTAACGCACGTCGATGCGTCCAAGCCGACGGTTGCCTGGGCTCGAGAAAATTGTGCTCACTCCCAACTAGGCCAAGCATCTATCCGCTGGATTGTGGATGATGCGGCTACGTTTGTGAAACGAGAGGTGCGTCGCAATTCACAATACGAAGCGATCATCCTCGATCCACCGACGTACGGCCACGGTTCCAAAGGCACACGCTGGGAGATTCATCGCCATCTCATGCCGTTGCTAAACGACTGCTGGCAACTGTTATCAGATCATCGCAAGGCTGTATTGCTCTGCGGTCACTCGTCCCACATCGCAATTCGCGATATCAACGCAGAGCTCGCAGAGAAGTTCGGAGCCAAGGCTGTAGCAAACTGTGAAATTCATCAAGCCAATTTGGTTGACGCAGCTGGCCGCAAACTCGATTGCGGCTTCGCAGCCCGTTATTCGTTTTAGCGCGAGCGGCAGCGTTTAACAGTCAGCCGTAGGCGTACTGAGTCTCATCGCGAGTACGCCTTCGGCTGACCGTTAAACGAAACTCAGCCTCTATAGCCTCGCAGCTACTTTGCTTTCTTCGGAAGCCTTCTCGCAGCCAATTCGTCATGCGACAAAGCCCTGTGGTCCCCTAAGCCCACGACAGAAAAGCTTCGGCCCGCTGCCTGAAAATCACGTCTCATCTCGTCGAGTCGGCTCATGACAGTGTGGTCGATGAACCTTGCGTCCGAGCAATCGACAACGACGTCGCTATCCGCTGCGAAGCTGTTGATCTTTTTCTTAAGCATCAACCAATTCGTAAAGGTCGCGCTCCCATGCAGAACAATTCTTTGGCTTTTCCCGTCCTCATCCATGAATACAGGAAGACGGAAAAACTGAATGGGCGTAACCCCTAGAAGCATCTCGCAAAGGATTTTGACCGCAATACCAATGGCGACGCCCCATAGTAGATCGATTGCCAAAACACCGATGATGGTGCTTATGAAAATGATCAACTGTTCCTTGCCCACATGATACATGTGCAGAAACTCTTTGTAGTGAGCGAGGCGGCAACCTGCGTAAATCAACATCGCGGCAAGTGCTGCGAGCGGGATTTTGTTTAAAAGGAACGGCAAGAGTACGATACTTAGGAGAAGAAAAAAACCATGGTAGAAATTGGCCCAGCGAGTTTTTGCACCGAAGTCCTTGTTTGCTGAACTTCGCACGATCTCAGAGATCATGGGCAATCCACCAACACATGCAACTGCCGCATTGGCAACACCGACAGCGAGCAAGTCACGATTCAAATCGGACTTGCGTTTCCAAGGGTCAAGGACGTCGACAGCCTTGGCACTGAGAAGCGACTCAAGCGAACCGACCAGGGTAAACATGACAACCCAGTACCAGAAGATCTTGGTGTTGATCTTCGAGAAATCAGGATAAATAAGCGAACTCGGCAACGCCGCGGCATTCTCTGGAACCTTAACCAAGAGAGTCTTTACGGTTTGAACAACTTGGTGACCATTGTGTTCAATTGCATAGTCGCGTTTTGCGCCGCCGAAATCTTGAAACAAGTACATCGCGGCTGGAATGGCAACAACAAGAATAATGAGTTGCGGGGGAATGACCTTGCATATCGCAAATCGCTTTTTCAAATGTGGATAGAGAAACAACAGGGCGAGACTGGCTAAGCCGATGAGTGCAACCTGCCACGCGAAGTGGGGAAAGTGCACAGGCAACTCGAGGAACGCCTCATACGCTTCGGTAGATCCATTTGGCTTCAACCCTAGAAGCAAATACAGTTGCTTACCAATAATGATCAAACCAATCGAAGCAAGCAGTCCATGTATCACTGCCGTAGGAAAGAGGTCCGCTAAAGAACCGGCTCGAACTGCACCCAGGATGATTTGAATAACCCCGGCGACTACGCCGACCGCAGCAACAAAAGGCAAGTACTGCATGTAAATCGCGGGATCACCATTGTTTAAGTCGTCTTTGGTAAGTCCGGCGGATACAGCAAAGTCAGTAACCGCACCGAGACAAATCGCGATCATTCCAGCCGCAGGGCCTTTGATCGTCAGTTCGGAATTGCTTAAAAAGACACATATTAGCCCACCCGCAATCGCCGTAAAAACGCCATTGATTGCTGGAAAACCGCTCGCCCCTGAAATTCCCAAACACAAGGGCAGAGCGATGAGAAAAACAAGCAAACCCGAAATCAAGTCACTCTTAAAGTACTTCTTGAATCCGGCGGCATTTCCCACCGGCGGCGAACTTTCAGCTGTCATTGTGATTTTCTAACTTAGGGTAGGATCAATTCAATTTGCAAGGAAACAGAAGAAGAGAACCGAGCAACTTTCACATACGGACTATATCCCAACTTATACGGCTCGAATACGCGTCAAACGCAAGGAAATCTCTACCCTAACAGGTTTGTCACCTCCAATCCCGATTCGATCCAGACTTGGGCTTGGGCGTAAATGCGATACACTATCAGAACGTTACTGAATCTAACGATTCTGTAATCCTTGCCGGTACGAGATTTTGCATCAAAGGAGTGGTCAGTGGCTCGCAACGAACAACTCATTCGACAACATAAAATCATCCAAATCCTCGAACGACGACGGTACGGGGCAACACTGGAGGACCTCCGGGATTCCGTTGTCCAGGAACTTGGGATCGGCACACTCCACGTCCGCAGTATTCGCCGAGACATCGAAGCTCTCCAAGCCGCCGGAATGGCCATTATCACCGAGGAAACGCAAACCGGTAAAGTCTGGAAGATGAGCCGAGTCGAAAAAGGGCTCCACAAAATCGCGATCACGGCCAGCGAGCTCATCGCGCTCTCGATGGGCCGCGATCTGCTGCTACCTCTGGTGGGAACCCAATTTTGGCAAGGCATCGAGGGGTTCTGGAACAAAGTCCGCGAGCAACTCCCCACCGGCGTATGGGACCACTATCAACGCTACCGCAGAACCTTGCGTGTCTTAGGAGTCCCAGCCAAGACTTACGAAAAACAACAAGGCATTCTCAAAACCATCAATCGCTCAATCCAAGAACATCGCAAACTGGAAATCGAATACGAGTCGATCGGCAAGCCACCGTCGACCCGTTGCCTCGAACCGTACGGTCTGGTGATCTATCAAAGTAGTATCTATGTCGTAGCCATCGAATCGGGCAAAAACGAAGATGCCGAACCGGATGAACGACTTCGGCACTGGAAACTAGACCGCTTCACCAAAGCGACCGCGCTCGACGAATGGTTCAAAGCCGACGAAGATATCGACTTGGAGCACCACCTCGGGAAGAGTGTCGGCATCTTTAGCGGCGGCGAAAAGCCAGTGACGTATACGATCAAACTATCTCGCAATGCGGCTCGTTGGATCCAAGAGGAACCATGGCATGCCGAACAAAAACTCGAATTCGAAACGGACGGCTCCTGCATCATGAAGGTGCCAGCGTATCACCCGATGGAAATCATCCCCAACGTTCTTAAACTCGGTAACGAAGCAGTGCTGTTGGAACCAGCCGTCGGTCGCAAAGAGATCAAGAAGATCATCCAGCAACTAGCCAATGATTATGCGTGAGCGGATCAAGCAGGCCGAGACCTACCAATTCGCCGATGAGCGTTAGCTTCTGAATTTCATGTTACCGACGTTTGGACTGGCGACAGCAAACGTTAGCTCATCGAAACTGACATCGGTAAGACCGCTGGGCCAACAGATTCGTTGGTTTCTCACAGCCCGGAGGGCGGCACATCTCTGCCGGTGGCGTCAGCCACC
>JANPHB010000027.1:0-14734 GCA_031424235.1 Pirellula sp. | reverse complement strand
TCGCCGCCGCGTGGCGAATCTAAATACTAGTGCCGCTGCATCGTCTTAATGCAACCCTTGTTGGCTAACGAACCAATTCGGCTATACACAAGCGAATTATTTAGATTGACCCTCACAAGCGTTAAAGTCAGCCTTCGCAATTCCAGCAAAGCTAAGCGCGCACAATCGTTTTGCCGTGTTTGGTAATCACGACTTCGACGCATTCACCGCACGCGAACTTGAAGGTCAACACCTTGCGACCTAGCAGACCTGGATGCCAGCCAACTAGGCATGGCGTTTCACATTTGCAGCATGCTGGCAGGCAAGCCGATACGGAGTATTTGCAGCACGTGCATGGATCTTCAACGCACCAAGACACTTCAACGGGTGGCGGTGGGACACAACAAACCGGCTTAGGGCAACAATCGCCTGCCTTTGCATCGTTCAATTGACTGCCAAAAGCGAAAACGCAAACCAACAATACAAATCCAACAATCTTTGCCATGATGTACCTCGAGTTTTAGGAAGTGGAATACCGTCAAAAAATATGCTTTTTAGTTGATGCCATTGGAGAGTCGCGCCCGCCAGAACAACTACCTATTTTAACCATTCCCCGCAGACTCGCCAAGCAACGGTGCATTTTTGAGTCCGTTTTCGCGAGCGTTCCTCCACCATTGGAAAGGGTTTACACAGAAAATCTCCGTAGATTTAGCGAATTTCAGCTAGGGGCTTGAAAATTGCCAGAGGAAAAAGGGAAGGCTGCTTTAGGATGTGGGGGAGAATTACGAGCAGGCCATAGTTCATAATAGACTTAGCTTTTTCGAGTTCCCTAAATATCGATTGGGGAGGTGGTTCCTTCCACTCGCAACCAAAGCACTTTGAAAAGGCTCACTTTTCTGCGCTTTTCCGAGAAGTAGATTCATAGTTCGATAACGATTTCATGTTGATTTCGAAACTTAAATCTAAACTAGGGTACGTCAATGCGATTTGCATGCGTAGGACTGTTGCTCTTACTGATCTCAACGAGTGGCGGTTGTCGTGTCTGCCGCGGCATCGAACAATGGAAATGCGATAACTTAGGGATGTGCCATTTCGGAATAACCCCTTCGAAAAACAATTGCATTTCGCAGCAGCCCATACCCCAGCCAGCACCTACATCGCCGTATAGTCGAGTTCCTTACTTTGCTCAGCCATGAGCTTCGCGGTCGGCTCGCCCATTTCGATCGCTGTGCATTTTACCTCGCTCCAGAAAAGGAAGCGGTCTTTAGCGGAAAGACACTGGGCAGTGCTTGCCCAACTTCGTTGAACCGTCATCTGCGGACCCGCATGTATGTGGCAAGGAGAGTGCCCGGAAACATGCATTCTTACCTGATTTACGCCATCGTTGATTCGTAGCAATAAAAGGAGTCTTTGCCGTCAAGCCAACTTCGTACCATTGTAGGAAATCTCGCGTTGGGCAAACTGGCTGTATTCCTTCACCGCAGATCATCCATGGGATACCGCGATCCAGTCCAGTAACTACTAAGTGCCAATACATTCCACACCCATCGTTCCCAATGTATATGCTTCCTTTTTCTAGATCCTCATTTGTCCCTTCGTCGGAAATTTCGTCATTTTCCCATATCCAACGTTTCGTGAACGGAAACGGCTCCTGGACCTTTGGAAGTTTCGACCAACTGACTTGCTGTTCAGGTTGCATTTCACGAGCTACCTCGCCGAGCTTAGCCAGTCCATAAGAGGGCGGACCGATTCCACCGTCGCCAATAGTCAGCAAGAAGTTCCGATAGCTTCCCACATTTGCTGCCAGTGAGATTTTTGAATTGGTTGGCTGGATGCATGCGAATGGACCAAGCCATTGTGAATAATTTCGCTTCCCTCCGACAGGCTTCTGCGATTTCCACAGGATTGTGCCTAGCAGCTAGCTTCGCGAATTTGGCTGGATTCACTCCTAGCTCATCGACTGTGGAAAGCGTCGTACTCCTGCAGGATCGGAGTAGCCAGTAACCAGCAGCTACCGTAACAATTGCTATTCCCATCCAATGTGCAAGCGTCCGCTTCCTTCCGACTTGCTTCTGTGATTTCCACAAGGTTGTGCCCAGCTGCTAGATTCTCAAGTCGGCGGGATCAATTGTGAAAAGGACGTCGACGGCAGTAACCAGCTTTCCATCGCTACATTCGACGATCGCTCCATCGTTTACCGTTGAGAATGAGTTTGGGTAAAGTATTTCTTAGGTCGGCAACTTGCTCGGATGTTAGTTTGCTTTCGTCGAGGGTTAGGTACTTGAGATTCCTGCATGCTACCAAACCAGCGATTGATTCGTTGCTGAGTTGAAAGGATGGAAGGAATAACTGAGTCAAGTGAGGACAGAGATGGACCGTCTGCAAACCAGCATCGGTGACGCTCGTCTTTTCAAGATTTAGAATTGTGATCTGTGAAATGCCGGGTGTCCGCTCGGAAGCTAATTGAATCAATCTTTGTAAGTCATCATCGGAAAAACTTGACCGCGAAACATCACACGACACGCCAGTACCTTCGATTGTGCTTATGTAAGCGTTCCCACCATCAATTAGTTCCTCTAACTTAGTTTTTAATACTAGATTCGCAGCATTTCCCAGTTGGTTTGTACGAATGACGTTACCGACAATCGCGAAGAACCAGGCTGCGATAAGCATCAAAATTAAGCAGGAAATGATGCTCAGACGAAGGCGCCATTCTCCCGTAAGGACTCTTTGACGCTGCAATTCCAGAACAACGGTGAAACCTGCGATTGCCCCACAAGAAATTGCAATTACCAACGGCAAATTGAAGCGTGTACCAACAAACCATGAGATCAAAAACATGGCAAGAGCGTTGAAACCAACGACTATCCCGATGTACCCGACGACCAGCCCCCATCGAACGCATGGCTTGCCGCCCTGATTAATAACCGAAACTAGTCGAGTCGGAGTTTTGCCGTAGCCATCGTTGTTCATGCATTTAAGTCTAACAGAACGCGAAGTAGCAAGCAAAATCCTAAGTGCCGCAGCGAACTCATTTGCACCTTGGATGTTGCTGCTTGCTCTATTCCTGCAGCATCGACTTAGCCAAACCATCTTCTTACATCTAGCTGCGGCAAGCAGTGATTAGCAGTCACTGTCCCAACGGATGCGTATGCCATGCTGCAGGAATTAGACCGTATCCAAAACGTTTTCCCAATCCAGGTAAACATCGTTGCGCTCTCCACAATCCTTGATTCCGCGAGCAACTAGCAAACTAACGCCGCCAATCCGCGCTTTAAAAACCACTTTCTCTCCCGCTAACCTCGAATTCTGTTTGTTTGGGGGAGCATGTACTCAGAGACGGATTTGAACATCCTACCTCCAGGTTATGAGCTTTTTTCGTCTACGGAGCGGATTCCAGCCACTAGCGGATAAATCCGATCTAAAAAGCGAGTTTTTAGCCTGAAAAGCTCATAACCCCAGGGTCGGAAAAACAGAGATCGGAGAGACTTTTGGCCGGATTGGTCGAAGTCGGTAGTTTTGAGCTACCAACAGGTTATGAGGTAGAGAGTGCCAAAGAGAGTCGACAGAGACATGACGGAACCGTCGACGAATAACGAAAAGACTGGTGATAAACGAAAGAAGGTTGGGGTCATGACGACACCAGCCTTTTCGTTTACTCGTGGGTAGGATTTTGTTCGCTACCTGTCTGTGGAGTTGAGGGAGCCAGATTTGAACTGACGACCTCGAGGTTATGGGCAAACATACAAAAGTTACGTTCCGCGTAAATGATAGCATTGTGCAAACTGCTTGAAATGGTGTACTCGGTCTCCGGCGTGACCATGCATTCCAATAAGCGATATTTCATCGACCTTAAAGTGTGAACGGTACGAAAAACAGGTTTTGAACTCGCTCCGGTCACCCAAACCGGAGCGAGTTGGCGCACTTCGTCGGTTTGCCGCACTTTTACAGTTTTTGATCGGTTTTTATTGATTCGTTTAGCCAGACCGATTGGAAAAAGGCCGCTCCGACAGTGCTGGAAACGCTCCTCCCGCCTCTACGCACCCCGCAATCGATCGTTTGACGCCATCGAAGGCATCACCTCTGTCGTCCACGCTGGAGGACGCGATGGCTGGAAAGTCATCTTCACCATCGAAGGCATTGTTTGGTGCGTTCGCCTAGTCCTTTTGAACTTGCGAAGAAGTCTTCCCAGAAATGGGTTACGGCAAACTTACATGGCCTCAATCATTTATGAGAAGTTGGCCGCTTGGATTCATCGACAACGCATACTCAAGCTTCTTTCGAAACTGAGTTTTGAGAATCTCGGGCGTCATCACGGTAACTTCTCCAGACCACCGGAGTAACCAATTAAGAATTTCGTTGAGTCCATCGACGTTGTAGGACACAGAGATGGATTTGGAATCGATGCGTCGAATCACCTGAGTGGAATGCCAAGTTGTTTCTGGGACAATCCGTGCAGCGTTCCCTGTAAGCCGAAGCTCAACATCGTAATTGTCTGCTCCTCGATACACGCTCCAAGCATTTCCAAAATAGGCTTCCAGATCAAACAGATCCGGAGTTTCTGATTTTCGATCGAGCTGCCGTAGACTTTTGAATCTCGTCACACGAAGCGTTATGGCATCCGGCTCTCCATCTAGCCGACCGATCAGGTACCATGCGCGTTTGATGAGGCATAGACGGATGGGATGGATAAGCAATCGCTGCGATAGCGAGTTCCCCGTGCGTTGGTCCAGCTCATAGGGTGACTCGTAAATCCCCGACAGGACTTTTCTATCCATCAATGCAAACTGGATGGTTTGAATGATATCGTGATGCTTTGTGTGATCTACCAATTGGAGGTCGAGAACTTTGATCATTGCCATCGCATCGATCAAAGTCTTTCGCATTTGCTCGGTGGATGCACTGAGAACTTTCTCTGTGGTTGGCAATGCCCCCTTGGAAATTTGAGTTCCCTTCGCAGTCGAGAGATTCGTCGCAATGGCCAACCCCCGGGCCTCGTCTGCGGACAGTGAACGAACCGGGAAGTTGTAATCTTGGCGAACTCGGTAGCACTTGGTTTGTTCATCGCAGAAATATGGTACCCCCGCGAACTCCAGCACTTGCAAATCCCGGTACAACGTACGTTCCGAACACTCAAGTGTATCGGCAAGCGATCGGCGATCCCAGCGGCCGCGAGACTGGATCAGGCTTAGAAGCCGAAGAACTCTCGCAAGGCGCATGCTTTGCCTGACTCGGCGATCTCGGTCCGGACGATGCGGGATTTTGAGTTCATTTTTGACGCGATTGATTCGGTTCGCCTTCTTCATTCATTTCACTTCCTAAAATGGTTCGTTGGAAATGATAAAAAGTTCCTCTGCCAACCCTGGGTCAATGGCAGGAGCTTCTTGTTTGTCGCGATGCAACACGAATTGCATCTGATGGGGTTCGCGGTTCCATCAATCGCAAACCAGTAGAGGTTGGACGGATTCGGATTGATGGCGAGCGACCGGAAGTGTTTGGGTTTTGAATCGGAGGTAGTCGATAAGCTGTGAACTTGCCGTTTTTTCTGCCCGAGACATCATTTTTGCGTTCTTGGCCAGAACATTTGCGATATCCGTATAAGACGCATACCCAACCATGGGACTGAGCGGAATTTCCGTTGACGAGGAACAATTGGGTATCGCTTGCCTGATACCATGCGGGGAGGAATATTCACGGACTAGACTTGGTGATTGTTGGTGGGGCGAAACAACCATCACTAGAAAGTCGCGAC
Source organism: Pirellula sp. (assembly GCA_031424235.1). Lineage (GTDB taxonomy): Bacteria > Planctomycetota > Planctomycetia > Pirellulales > Pirellulaceae > JBKCUI01. The sequence continues at coordinate 9,003 of JANPHB010000027.1, read as the reverse complement.
GTGCGGTTTGAAATAAGCGAGGTTCGGAAATCCAGCCGGTCCTCAGTAATCCAACACGAATGTTTCGAATGAGTTGATCGGCGGGGTATCCCATGTCGCCATCATTTCGATTGGTTGATTTTGAGAGTGGTGAGCCGTACTTCATTTCGACAAAAACTGTGGTTGGCGGATTTTCCCATTCGATTACCACGTCCACTTCGGTGATTCCTTCCTTCCACGGAATCATTGACGGCGGATACTTTGATTGTTTCTGCCATAAGTCGATCGAAAAATTTCGCCACACCTGAGTCCGGAAAGCTCGGCGGTGATCTCGCGGTAAATGAAGGCCAATATTCAAGAGGTGGGGCAGCCACCAACGCGGCTGTATTTGTTTAAGCGTTCCGAAGAGATTGCTGGTTACAACATCTTCGCTTGTGGATCGGACCATCAGCGGACAGCGGATTGTCCCCTCGATTGCAGGTTGGCACATGCAGCCAGCTTTGGAGTTTTGTTCAGCAAGCACTCAAAACTCCTTCTGGAATCCGTCCAACAGCTGGAACCACCCTGTTTTTGGAACACGATGACCATGCTTTGCATTCGGTCCGAAACGAACATCCACAACAGTTCATGGCACTTTCGATTGGGTAGAAGATTTTTGAATCGACCGCACACTCAATTTGATGGGCAATATCCCCCAGTCGACAGGTTTGCTCGATCGTTCGCGTGGTGCTCAGTCTCTGAAGCTTTGGAGTCTTCGTTTTCACAAAGACCGTATAACCGATTTCAGGTAGATTTCCGAATCGGGATTGCAATGCATGGGCGTAACAAGAAGCTTGAAGTGAGTGCTGAACATCCGATTCGCTATAGTTGCGACTTGATGTTTTGAATTCGGTGATCACTATGCGTTCGTTGCTTTTGGTGATCAAATCGACGATGGCGAGCAAAGGCTTTTCGAGTACCACACCGTTGCTGGTCATCATCGGAACCCAAAAAGTTCGTTCGACCCCGACAATGTTTTCGGGGGCTGAGTCGTTCAGGTATAGCTCAAGAAGTCGAATCGAAAGTTCTAGTAAGTCAGTTTCGTTTTCACCGTGCTTTAATGAGACTGGCTCCCGTTTGAAGCGTTCACGCCACTGTTTCGCGTGGAAATCAAGGAGGTAATCTCTTTCCAAGTCTTCACCGTTCGCGATCGACAAGTGGTATTCTGCCAATGTCGAGTGCAGGACCGATCCAAATACCATGGATGCAGGTATCGTTTTTCGCGATATCCGCAGCACCCGCTCGAAGTAGAATTGGAGAGGACAATTAAGATACTGGTTTATCGCACTGTAGCTCCAGTGTTCACGTGGGTTGTTCATCCGATACTCTCCAACAGTTTTCGGGGGCATTCAGAATGGAATTGCAGATTCGTAGGCAAAGATTTCGTTGCCAATCTGCGGGTAGGTCGTAGAGGCTTACGCGGGGGGCGAATCCACCATTTCGCAACCAGTTCGCTAAAATCTCCGCCCAGTGTTTGGATTGAGTTTGATCCTTCGCGATGATTGCTTCGATCAGTTCATGCCAAGTTGCTTCGGGATCCATTGTGCTGCCTACCGCCGACTCGAAAGGGCTGGACTCGGTTGGTTCAGCATCGTGATGAGTGCTCCAGCTTGTTGCTTGGAAAGATCGTAGAGTCCTCCCACTGCACCCAACTCTTTCGTTGCAAGTTCCTCCAGCTGTTTGGTCGACAGTCCGGCACGTTTTCCGAGCGTCGACAAAAACTGGATCTGTTTGTTAGTTGCCGGCACAATTTCTGTCTGCGATACTGTCGTTTCGTTTCGCTGGGGGCGAGACTCGGACACAGGCGCCTGCTCGATCACTTTCATATTTCGGGATGGAGTGGTTGTCCGATTCAGGATTCGCGGTTCTGGTATCACTCGTAGTCGTTGGTCCCGGTTTTCAAATGGCACTTCTTCGTCATGTGCAGCGATGGCCGACACACTTTCGTACCGTTCGATCTGCAAAGCGAGCGCTTCCTCGGCGAGATCGTAAAACTGTTTGATCCTCTCGATAACGAGATTAGGATCGTCTAGACTCAGGGCAACCTCTCCTTCGAGGTTAAGCGAGAACCCTGTGCTATTGAAGTCTTTCGAGACTTTACGGCTCATACCTACATTAACTTTGATCATCGTGTTTCTCCGTGATGGAACTGGTGATGATCTAACTACCCCAATTTAGCGAGACAATAATCGTGACAAACGTAGAAGAATGGGTAATCGAACTTAATAGCTTGAACGATGTTCAGCGTCGAAGAATCGAGAAAGAGGTTTGGGATCTCGCAAAATTCGCCAATGAGGTAAATAGCCGGGAGCTAGGAAACCTTTTACTAAATTTGCTGAATCTACACGATATTTTCCATCCCGTGAAACATGCGAACTCAGTTGTCGGGGTGATTATTTTTAACGTTCTTAGGAAGCGAGAACGATGGGATTTTGAAAACGATGACTGGGGCCCACTATCCGATCTGACGCCGCTCACGGGAACGCCATTGAACAATCTGAATCTACATACGACGCTCATAACTGATTTAACGCCCATTCGTGATTGTCCGCTCACGGCATTGAATGTGGCAGATACGCCAGTCTCCAGCATCGCCGTACTGGAGGGCATTAAACTGGATGCCTTCTTATGTGAACGGTCGTCAGTTGCCGACCTCTCGCCTCTGATTGAAATGCCTCTTTCGGCACTGGATGTTTCAAACACGCCGGTAGTTGATCTGTCGCCCATCAAAAAATTGCCGCTCAGGTGGCTCCATTGTGACTTCAGGCCAGAACGTGATGCCAACATCGTGCGGTCTATCATGAGCCTCGTGACGATCAACGGCAAACCCGTGGATGATTTCTGGAAGGGACTCGACGACAGGAGCGGCCCGAAATGAAACCGATCATGAATCGCCGAGTCTGTTTAATACTGTTGCTGGGGATTGAGCGGAACCGCTGAAGCGGCGACGAAGCTGAAGAAGTTTGCTTTCAAAATCAAAACGAAGGACGGCAGCATCGTCGGAAACGTGCTAATCGAGGTGCATGATGTGGATGCCGCCAAGGTCAAGCTGTTTAAGCGGTATCCTGGCTGTACGGTATTGCGTGTCGATGAGAAGTGAGGGAACGGTGTCGATGTGGCGAACCGTCAGTCGATTTCGAGAAAGGGAAGGACGTATAAAAGCTGGATTTCCTCGGGTCGTTTTTCGACCGGGCGAAACGGCATACCATCTTTCGGCTCGTAGCGTTCGGCACGAGTGAACCAGACGGACAAGCCGCCGTTGTTGGTTGCCGCCCCTTTCCTTGGTGTGGCAACTTCCGGTTTCGTTCGCACGCCGAGCGAACCCTTCCGTCCCGTTTTTTGCCAGCCGTTGTTCTCCATGATGATTCGCACGACGAGGCCAATCGCCTGGCGGAAGCGGGTCGTGACGTGTCCAGGGTTCGTCGCAAAGAATTCGTTCAGGTCTTCTCGATGCTCCAATTCTCGAACCACACCAGCGAGGGCGGGCCGGTCATGGTGCAACTCGCTCTCCACCATTCGACGCTGCCGGTTGGGATCATCAAAGAACGTCAGGATCTACTGGAATAAGTCCAATTTCAGCACGTCGGCGTAACGCCGCCCCTGCTTATCCACGGCAAACTGCTTGGCTAGTTCCATCCCGGTCCTCCTAAAGTAGACATACACATTCTGCACGTTTTTTTTCGTATCTGAAGGACTCGATCTCGTCAAGTTCAGCCTCAAAATGGCATAAGACAGCGGTTTTCGGAAGCACAGCCTCCATGCAATTTTCGTGTTTTATAGCGTCATTGTACCTTTAAATGGCATAAGGCCCCGAAAGTCGGAGCCACAAAAACAATCCAAGGAGACTGACGATGCCGACCACCGTTGCAAAGAAGAAACCCACCGCCAAGCCTTCCAAGACCAGCAAAACCCGCAAGCCGACGATGGCTGAAGTGGAAGCTGAACGCCAAATCAAACACATTGAGTTCTTGAAGGAATGGACTGGTAGGAATCAGGCGAAGTGGATCAGGGCGCATGCTGCAAGGAAGCCGTGGACAGCGATGCGAGTTGCTGAAGTCGCTGGGAAAAGATTCCAGCTTCAGAACCAGATTGTTTGGGTGAAGTCCATCACAGTGAATGACGAGTCACACGGCCACTTCAATCCGATCGCCAGCAAGCGCTTTCTGAACCGGACCTGGGAGTTCATTTTTCATTTCATCAAGACGGGCAAAGTCCCATTGGACCGGCTGGCCGTGGGCGTGCCGTATTATGATGCACGCAATGCAAGCCGCACGGGATCAACAGTGCGCTGCGGGGGCGACATATGGTTCATCCCATACGACACCGTGCATGGCGGCGAGCAACGAGGCGATCACCCGGCGACATTCCCCGTTGAAGTTGCAGAACGCTGTATCAAGCTGGCGGGGATTAAGCCCGACATGAAGGTTCTGTACCCGTTCTGTGGTGTCAATGGAATCGCAGCAGCGGCTCGACTCGGTGTGGATGGGATCGGCATTGATATTGATCCGACCTATTGCAAGACGGCAAAGGAGGGGCTAAACAAGCAGAGTGTCTGGGGGCAGATCAACTTGACTTTTGGGGAAGACAGCGAGTCGCAATCATTCCATACTTCTTGATCTCCTGGTTGCTCGTCCTTGCCATTGCAGTGACGACCGCCAATGCCGACGAAAATCCACCGTTCAAGATCACAACGAAGCGGGACAACGACCGGGTGGACGTGAAGACCGACAAGGACAATGTGACGTTCTCGGTCCACAGCCCCTTCGGAATCAGCAATGCCGTCATCGAGCGGGCCGATGAGAAATGGCCGGACGCCGTAGTGCTTCGTCTTCACTTGAAGGGACTGGAGAACTTCAGCGTGTCGAACGACAAGGTGAAGCTCGAAGCGTCGATATCGAGTCAGGACGTCAAACTGCGGCTTTGGAAGGACGGAAAGGAGGACTTGCCGCTGGACACCAAAAATCCGTATTGGATGGAGATTCGGATGGTCGGCAGTGATGGCAAAGTTGCCAAGACCATTCCGCTGAAGGATGCCTACTTTGAAATGCAGTTGCCGAAGGCGTTCTTCGAGGGGAACCCGAAGGCAATCACGTTGAACTGGATCGACTTCTATCGGAATTGAATGCGGCGATGAGGGCTAGGCAATCGCCTTTGCGGCGGCATTCTGGTAGACTTTATTGTTTACCGCTCGCCGGTGGCGACCGCCCGACGCAACCACGTTTGACGGAGAGACGCTACCCAAGAGCCGGACCGAAGATAGGACGGTGACTTTTGACCGACGCCAAGCCCGAACACCACGACCCTTTCGCCTTCCTCGCCGGGGGTGGCGAAATGGGCCGCTTGATCCGGTCGATGGACTGGTCCCGGACGGCACTCGGTCCCGTCGAGTCGTGGCCGCAGAGCCTCCGCACGACCGTCAACATTTGCCTCGCATCGGACCTCCCCATCTGCGTCATCTGGGGTCCGGGCCTCGTTCAAATCTACAACGACGGCTACCGGGTCATTTGCGGCGACAAGCACCCCCGGTCGCTGGGCTAGAATTTCCCGGAGTGCTGGAAAGAGGCGTGGCCGGTCATCGGCGAGGCGCACGACTCGGCCCTGGCGGGCGAGACGGCCTTCCTGGAAACCCAGCACATTTTCCTCGAACGGCACGGCTACTTGGAGGAGTGCTTCTTCACCTTCTCGTTCAGCCCCATCCGGGACGAGGCCGGGCGGGTCGGTGGCCTGTTCCACCCCGTCATCGAGATGACGACCAAGATGCTCGGCGAGCGACGTACACGGGCGCTGCGTGACCTTGCCGCCTGCACGGGCAAGGCGAAGTCCGTTAGCGAAGCCCTCGCCTTGTCCGCTCAGGCCCTCGCCGAGTACGACCTCGATCTCCCGTTCGTCCTGCTCTACGCACTGGACCCTAACGCCCAACTCGCCCGGTTGGTCGGTACGACCGGCCTCACGTCAGGCACGCCCGCCAGCCCAGAGACGGTGGACATAGGGGCGGCGGGAGAATCCGTTTGGCCGCTGGAGAAGGCTGTCCGTTCGGGATCAGCGGTGCAGGTGGACGACGTGTCACGGCTTCTCGGCCCGCCTCCCTATGGTCCCTACGGCGAGCCACCGAATACTGCCCTTGTGCTTCCGATCCTCCTGCCAGGGGCCAACCGACCCGCCGCCGTCCTCGTCGTCGGGGTCAGCCCCCGCTTGCCGTTGAATGAGGAATATCGAAACTTCTACGACTTGCTCGCCTCCGCTGTGACCGCCGCAGTCGCCAACGCCCGTGCGTATGAGCAGGAGCGTCAACGGGCCGAGGCGCTGGCCGAACTGGACCGGGCCAAGACCGCCTTCTTCTCCAACGTCAGCCACGAGTTCCGCACGCCGCTGACGCTTATGCTTGGCCCGGTCGAGGAAATGCTGGCCCGCAGCCACAGCGAACTGACGCCCGCCGCCAAGGATCAGTTGGAGGTCGTGAACCGGAACGGGTTGCGGCTGCTACGGCTCGTCAACACCCTCCTGGACTTTTCCCGCATCGAGGCTGGGCGGGTCCGGGCGGTTTACCAGCCGACCGACCTCGCCACCTTCACCGCCGACCTCGCCAGCGTCTTCCGTTCGGCGTGCGAGCGGGCCGGGCTGCGCCTGGCGGTCGATTGCCCGGCGCTGCGGGAGCCGGTGTTCGTAGACCGGGATATGTGGGAGAAGGTCGTCCTCAACCTGCTGTCCAACGCCTTCAAGTTCACTTTCGACGGCGAGATCGCAGTCTCGCTGACTCAGGCCGGGGACAAAGTAGAACTGCGAGTCCGGGACACCGGCACGGGCGTCCCCGCCAGCGAGATGCCGAGGCTGTTCGAGCGGTTCCACCGGGTCGAGAACGCACAGGGCCGGACTCACGAGGGGAGCGGGATCGGGCTGGCGCTGGTACAAGAATTGGTCAGGCTCCACGGCGGCTCCATCGGCGCAGAGAGCGAAGAGGGGCGAGGCACGATCTTTACCGCCACCCTGCCGCTAGGGACGGCCCACCTGCCTCAAGACCAGATCGGCGAGGTCCGACCTGCGCCGAAGCCGGGTTCCGGGGCCAGCCCCTACGTCGAGGAAGCGTTGCGCTGGCTTCCCGACGACGTGCAGAGCCAGAGCGGCAACCGCTCTGAACTGCCGACGTATCACGAGCCGTTGCCGACGCCGTACATTCGACTGGAGCGGAAAGGCGGCGACGACCGGCCCCGTGTTCTGGTGGTCGATGACAATGCCGACATGCGGGAGTACGTCGCTCGCCTGCTGGCCGAGCATTACCGCATCCAGGTCGTGCCAGATGGGGAGGCGGCGCTGGCGACGGCACTGGAGCGGCCTCCCGATCTGGTCCTAACCGACGTGATGATGCCCCGGCTGGACGGCTTCGGCCTGCTGCGGGGACTGCGGGCCGACGCCCGCACCCGGAACGTGCCGGTCATCATGTTGTCGGCCCGTGCCGGGGAGGAGAGTCGTGTCGAAGGTATGGAGGCCGGGGCCGACGATTACTTGATTAAGCCGTTCGGTGCGAGGGAGTTACTGGCCCGTGTGGGGGCGCACCTGCAAATGGCACGGATGCGACGTGAGGCCAGCGAAGCTCTCCACGAGAGCATCGCCCGGTTCGAGGCGCTCTTCGACGCCACGCCCATCGGCGTCTACTTGGTGGATGCGCATCTACGTATCCGGCAAGTGAACCCGAAAGCCCGCCCCTTCTTCGGCGGCATCGAGGGCTTGATCGGGAGCAACTTCGTGGAAGTCATCCACGTCCTCTGGCCGCAGGAATACGCCGACGAGATCGTTGAGCGGTTCCGGCACACATTGGAAACTGGCGAGCCGCACTACGTTCCCGAATACATTCAGGAGCGCCTCGACCGGAAGTCGGTCGAATACTACGAGTGGCAACTCCACCGCCTCGTCCTTCCCGACGGGCTGTACGGCGTGGTCTGCTATTTCAGTGACATCTCCCGGCACGTTCTCACCCGGCAGGCGCTCGCCGAAGCCGACCGTCTCAAGGACGAGTTCCTGGCGACCCTGGCGCACGAACTGCGGAACCCGCTGGCCCCGCTCCGCAACGGGTTGCAGGTGATGAAACTGGCGAAGAACAACGCCGAGGCCATCGAGCAGTCCCGTGCGATGATGGAGCGGCAACTCGGACAGATGGTCCGGCTGATCGACGACCTCCTCGACGTAAGCCGCATCAGTCAGGGTAAGGTCGAACTCCAGAATGAGCGGGTCGAATTGGCGCTGATCGTTCAGCAGGCCGTGGAGAATTCACGGCCCCTAATCGAGCAGGGGAGCCACGAACTCATCGTGGTCGTATCCCCGGACCCGATCTATGTGAACGCCGACGTGACCCGGCTGGCGCAGGTGTACGCCAACCTACTCAATAACGCCGCCAAGTACACCGAGCCGGGCGGTCGCATCCGGCTGACGGTCGAGCGGCTGGGAAGCAATGCCGTCGTGCGGGTGAGAGATAACGGGGTGGGTATTGCCGCCCACATGCTCCCGAAGGTCTTCGAGTTATTCGCCCAGGTTGATCGGTCGCTGGAGAAGTCCCAAGGCGGGCTGGGAATCGGACTGACTCTCGTGAAGAGTCTGGTCGAACTGCACGGCGGCAGCGTGGAAGCCCGGAGCGAGGGCCACGGCACGGGAGGTGAGTTCGTCGTGCGGCTCCCGATAGCGCTTGCGCTCCATGCCGAGAAGCGTGACGAGAGCGGTGCGAGCATGACGGCGACGGCCCGCCGCCGCATCCTGGTCGTGGACGACAACCGGGACTCGGCGAATAGCTTGGCAATGCTGCTCAGGATCATGGGCAACGATGTACAGACGGCCCACGACGGCCTGGAAGCGCTAGACGTAGCGGCGGCGTTCCGTCCCGATCTGGTGCTGCTCGACATCGGGATGCCGAAACTGAACGGCTACGAGACGGCGACCCGCATTCGGAAACAGCCGTGGGGCAGAAGCGTGGTGTTGGTGGCCCTGACCGGCTGGGGT
>JANPHB010000026.1:0-8051 GCA_031424235.1 Pirellula sp. | reverse complement strand
CTTGGCGTTAAACATTCTGCAAAAGGACACTACGATTAAAGATGCAATTCGAGGCAAGCGTAAGCGATGTGGCTGGGATAACTCTGCGATTGAGAAGCTACTCGCAGGTTATTCATGCTGCTAACGTGCGATTGCCCTGGCGCAGCCCCAAACCGGTTCCTCCGAACTGCCTTGTAGTTGAACCATCGGCTTGTGCGAAGGCATCGAATCTGCGAATAACGTCTAACTGCTTGGAGGACATTCCTATCCCGGTATCGACAATACGAAATCGCATAAGCCCCGAATCCTCTTGGAACGATGTTTCAATTGTAACGTTTCCAACTTCCGTAAACTTGATTGCGTTGCCTATCAAATTGATCAAAATCTGGCGCAGTCGCGTTGGATCGGTTTTGATCCTTATCGGTAGTCTTGTTTCGTAGTTCGATCGAAGATCGATCCCTTTGCCAAGCGCGCGAGGGCGCATTAGCGAAGCAACTTCTTCTACGATCTGGTCTGGCGACGCATCGATTTCCTCGACAGTCATCTTGCCGGCCTCGATCTTCGACATGTCCAGAATGTCGTTGATAATCGTTAATAAGTGATTAGCGTTGGATCGGATGGTCTGAATTGCGTTCGCAGTTTGCGATGCATCTTTTGAAAAATCACTTTCGAGCAAATCCGTAAAACCCAAGATTGCAGTCATTGGCGTTCTGATTTCATGGCTCATATTTGCCAGAAACTCACTTTTACTACTGTTAGCTACGTCGGCTAATCTTTGAGCTTCCAATGCGATCGTACGCATTCTTAGCGACTCTTGATTCTCTCGTTTAAGGCGAGACGCATAAAACACCTTTCGAAATTGACCTAAATTCATGCAGAATTTTATCGAAGCAAAATTGAGCAAAACGAGGAATATGGCCAACAACCTGTAAGCTGGCCAAACGAACATAACTAACGACAGGCCATAGCCACAAATTGCACAGAGCAAGAATACGCATGCCAACTCAAGAAGCTTCTGATTCTGGTCTCGCTTTTCTTGTTCAAAGTAGGCGTTAATCCAAAAAACAAATATTCTAAGATAGAGAGCTACCACACTGGCTGAAAGCACGATCAACGCGATTACCCATGGCCAATCAGTCGATCCGTCCTGCAGAACAAGGCAATGAGTTCTGGGCATGTAGTAGCCATTACCTGTAAAGAAATCCAGATACGGCATGCCCATAGACGAGGGGCCAATAGAGGTATTCACTGCATCATGAGTCGAGGTTGCGCCGCAGTATGGATAATCCGATCCCAGATTCGACACAATATGAATTGCTCGCTTACTATCGAGAGTTGGGTATGACATACCAGTATCAATCAGTGATTTCATTTCGATTTCATCTTTATGCTTTGTGTTCGACGGAAAACAGAGGACTGTTCTTTGCAACTCGGTCACTGAATTTTTGTTGGGACATTTTTGTGCATTCGGGATTTTCTTAAATGACTCGTTGGGTTACCTCTTTAACTCATTAGCTTTTGAAAATTCGAATCGCAATGGTACTTAATCTGCTGAAACAGCTTTTCCTTTTCAATCGGCTTGGTTGAATAACCATCGCAACCAGCTTGAATACACTTGTCGCGATCACTCTCCATCGCGTGAGCAGTCAGCGCGATTATGGCGCCACGGTAATCTTTTGCACGAAGTAGAGCCGTTGCGCCGTACCCATCAAGTACCGGCATTTGCATGTCCATTAGAATGACGTGAAACGGATTACATTCGTCCCGTGCCTTCATTGCAGCATCAACTGCCAATTGCCCGTTTTCGACGACCGTAACATTTGCCCCCGCCTTTTTGAGCACAAAAGAGATGAGGCGTTGATTGTCTGGGCCATCTTCGGCCAAAAGGATGCGATAGTCCTTCAATGCATCCGCTGATTGATTGGTCCGTGGTTGCCGTGTCTTCGCAATCTCTCCAAACTGGATCTTGCTTGGATCAGTCAACGCAGTTCCATCTAGGAAGCCAACATCGATAGTCGCTCGAAATCTGGTTCCTTTGTTTGGAGTTGATTCGACAATATAAACATCGCCGCCCATCAGTTCTGCCAACCGTTTGCTAATGGTCAGCCCTAGTCCTGTACCACCAAAATTCCGAGTGGTCGAGCTGTCTGCTTGGGTAAACGGTCGGAACAACCTTAGACGCTGTTCTTGTGTCATTCCTAGACCTGTATCGGCGACATCAAACTCCAACTTCTTTTTCTCGCCGTCGACATACCGGCAAACAATTTTTACGCCGCCAATTTCTGTGAACTTGATTGCATTTCCAACAAGGTTTAACAGAATTTGACGCAAACGGGTCGGATCCGTCAGAACGCTTTCAGGCATCGGTGTTTCAAAAACGGTTTCGAGCGCAATTCCTTTTCCAATAGACCGAACGCGCATCATTGAAAGCACTGCTTCAATTGCAGCGATTGGGGAGTAGCTCACGGATTCGATTTCCAACTTACCCGATTCGATCTTGGACAGGTCGAGAATGTCATTGATGATCTCAAGCAAATGGTTGCCATTTCTCTGGATAGTTTGAACGGCATGTATTCGCTTCTCCGGTTCTTCATGAAAATTGCGATCGTCAAGAAGCAGGTCGGTGAAGCCAAGGATTGCCGTCATCGGAGTACGAATTTCGTGGCTCATGTTCGCCAGAAACTCACTTTTGGCTGCATTGGCAGCTTCAGCCTTGTATTGAGCTATCTTGAGGTCCGTTATGTCTGAACGGACGGCGAAGTATCCTCTCGTCTTCCCATCATGTTTGGTAAGCGGCGCAATGGTGGTGTTTACCCAATAAAGTCTTCCATCTTTCGCCCGATTGCAGACCTCTCCGCGCCAAGTACCTCCGTTCGCAACCACCTTGAACATGTCTTGCCAGAACTGTGTGCTATGAAGCCCCGAATTCAGGATACGATGATTTTGACCTAACAATTCTTCGCGACTATAGCCGCTGAGTTGACAGAAGGCGTCGTTGACACTCACGATACTACCCGTTGTATCCGTTTCGGCTACAATAGCATGTTGATCTACAATTGATCTGTACATGTCGAGATAGCTAGCTTCCTCTTTTCGTTCGGATATGTCGCGAACGCTTGCTTGAAGAACGGGGCGACCGTCCAATTGAAATGCAGAAAGGCTCACCTCGGCTGGGAACAAAGAACCGTTTGACCGTTTGTGAAGCCATTCAAAACGTGCTAGACCAGTTTCGAAGGCTTCCTGGACCTTTAGGTTGGCTAACTCCTTTGAAAACCCGCCGCAGGGCTGATTTCCAGGAGAGTATTCGGCGGGATGCCGACCCAGCAAATCTTCCTTGGACTCCACTCCAAAAAGTTCCACAGCCCGACTATTGCAATCGAAGAAGCCTTGACTGTCCAAAAGCATGATCGCATCGCTGCTGCTGTCATAAACTGATTGTAGCTTTGCCTCGTTGGATCGAAGACGCTCCTCAGCAATCATTCTCGTTGTGATGTTTTCATGAGAGACAACAACATGTGGAATGCCATCTTTATTGCATGGAGTCACCACGACTCGAAACCAACGCTGTTCGTTAGGGCTATGGCAAGGGTATTCCAGCTCAAAGAAGTTACGGTCGCCTCGAATAACGCTACGGATTCCCTCAGCGGCCAATGATGCTTTCTCTGCGCAGAGGCCTTTTGCAGAATCCGAAATGTTAAGGTAGTTTGCCCCAACACCGAAGCGGCTATCGCCGCCGTAATCATTTGCGACTGCAAAATCACGCCACACTTTGTTGACGCAAATAATGGTTCCTTGCGAATCGAGAACGGCAACGTGCGAAGTTAAGGAGTCAAGTGTAGCGGTAAGAAATCTACGCTCCGAGAGGATGGCTTCTTCCGATTTTTTGCTGTCGGTGATATCGAGCTCAACGGCCATGAATCCCACATGTTGGCCATTGGAATCAAACATTGGTTGGATATCTATATCAAGCCAATATTCCCGACCTGATTTACTCCGGTTCTGAAGCTGGCAATGAATGGGCGAACATTCTTTAACTGCCTGGCGAATCTGGCCGATCACGATAGGATCACTTTTCTCAAATTGTAAGAATTCCCCAGGCTTCTTACCTAATACTTCCTCCATGGAAAATTCGGTAAGGCGTGTGAAGCCGGCATTTGCCCATTGGATGCGTCCCTCCCGATCAGTAACGATTACGGCATTGCTGGTGCGAGCAACAACCATCGCAAGTCTTTCCCTCTCGCTAGACAATTGATGCTGTGCGGCGGCGCTGACATTTAACGTGTGTATGGCGGGGAAAATGAACAGGAGAAGGCACGCGAGTGAGGTTAACACTGCAATTGAGAAACCAAAGTTCTGCCGAAATCTAGACGATGCGACGAAAGCACTGTTTTCCGCCTCAATGATGGAAACTGCAGATTCCATAGATGGCAAAAATAGATCGATTTTTGCATGAAGACTTTGAAACGCGCCTGAATTCAATGGCCAACCGTCATCCCCGTCTGCAGAGATTTCATCCAAACAGGATAAAATGTCGGCTCGAATCAATCCGATCGAAACTAACGTTTGGCGTAGCTTGGGACTAGAAAGAAACTCTGCGTTGGAGACTTTCTCAGCCAACAAAACAGCTTCGTCCTCAAATTGTATTTTTGTTCTTTCTAGCATTGCGTTGGTGCTCGCCGACGATTTCGCTTGGGTACGATTGATTTCGGCCAACCAACCGATGCGCTGGCTAAGTGCTAGTTGGCGACCTGCGAGATTCACAATGTTTGCGATATCTTTGTTTCGATTCGACTCGTAACTCGAATAACAAGAGGAGATGGTGATAACAACCAAGGAGATCACCGGGACCATGATTGCATTCAATACCATGCGTGAGATGGGTTGTCGAAGCGGATCGCCCAGATATTTTGGAGACGCGTTAACTCGATCGTTGTTCGTTGCAATCATTTTTTGTTTGATGCGGGAAGGGGGACATGATCGGAAATCTCGAGAAACCAAAGCGATTCGGAGCGACAGGGGGCAATACAAACTAGGCCTGAAATCTGGCAGGGCAAGAGTTTGGAAGAAATTGCAAGATTTGCACACTATCACTTCGGACTTTTAGATCGCATTTCCTTGTCAGCCTTTCGCAGAGCTTGAAACCTTTGCGTTGCTTCCGACTCTTAATCCCATGCGACTTTGGTGAATTCGAATCTATTTGCAGAGATTGCACTCTACTTGCGAACCAATCCCGTCGAAGCTTACAAAGAATATGCCTGCAAAAATGGACTCGATTTACACAAGACGTTGAGGGGGACAAATCGTTTGTTTACGGTGATCGTGCTTACTGCAATTGCCAGCGAGAATGCAATGAAATCAAAGCTTGGGTTTGGAGCACACGATTATCCTCTAAAACCATGGCGGTTGGAATCGCTAGTTGCCTCCGTTCCGTTCCAGATAACTCGACCGAAGCGAAATCAAATCCATCGAGTAGCCCCAATACAAAGACGAAGCCCACAGGCCCATGCAGTAACCATGTGCAAGGGCGCTTGGTTAATAGAGGTATCAAAGGATCCTCGAACGGTTTTGCCATCGATGGCTACGGTTTGGTTCTTGATCGCTTTGCCAAGGTCCGCAGCGAGGCTTTGCAATGCCGAAAAGAATGCAACCGAATCGAGCTTTGCAAAGACTCGCCCAAGTGTGTCGTGAGACGGAATCCCCGAGGCAAACGGAAAGAACTTACGCAACCAGTCCTGCTTTGCTTTGCCATAGCGTTCGACATCGGCCCAGCTATCTGCATCGCAGATTACAGCACAAAGCGTCACGAATATCAGTTCCATCAAAGGGTAGTTCGCACCGCGATTAACCCGTGGGTCATCTACAAATTGAAAGTGTTTGTAAGTTTGGGTAACAAACGCACTGACCATAACGCACATCCGATGCAAAAGAGACTCCTAAACCGGCTACCCGAACGTGGGGTACCCGCCCAACCTCCTACTGCAATCATTGGACCATTCGAAAATTAACATGCGATTGCCGTGCAAGCGAACCCAGCGTGAATGTTTTACAAATTGTTTTGAAAAAGCCTGAAACCTCCAGGTTTTTTCGCGGTTAAACGTAGTAACTACTCAAACGTTTTATCGCTAGCACGGAGGATTTCAGGTGAAGACGAGTTTCGCAAAACGCATCGCAGTACGCAAGAAGAAAATTCTTAAAAGATTGGCCGATGCAAGGACCAATCGATGGTTTCGTGAGCTGTCTGATCCCAATCCTGTCATTGGATCCAACAACGTAAAGTATGAATTGGCTGAACGCACTCAAGCAATCAATTACGCAGGCGTTTCTGCGATGCTCAAGGTGGCAAAGCATGTCGGCTTGGTCGACAAGATCAATAAACATGTGCACCTCTTGAAGTGGCATGCTCCCTATCATGAATCCGACCACGTTTTGGCTATGGCAATGAATGTGCTGTGCAATGGAACACGACTTGAGCACTTGGAATTGCTTCGCAATGACTCCGCTTTCCTCGATGCGGTCGGCGCTGATTCGATTCCTGATCCAACAACTGCAGGTGACTTTTGTCGACGGTTTTCACTACAAGACATCAACGCTCTCATGACGGCCATCAACGAAGCCCGCGTCAACGTATGGAAGCAGCAGGATGCGTCTTTTTTCGAGCAAGCCATCATCGATGTCGACGGTGTGCTTGTTGCTACGACGGGTGAGTGCAAGCAAGACATGGACATCACATACAAAGGATCATGGGGATATCATCCATTGTTGATCAGTTTGGCTAACACAAAGGAAGTTCTGGGTATCGTAAACCGCAGCGGCTCAGTTCACAGTGCTCACAATGCGGCAGCTTATCTCAACAACGCGATCCTGACATGCCTATCTGGTGGCTTTAAAAGTGTTCGCATGCGGGGTGACTGCAAGTTCAGTCAGACCGAATATCTAGATGGGTGGGATTCGCTGAGAGTCAAGTTCCAGTTTGGCTATGAAGCCCGAGACAATCTTAAGGAAATTGCCGATGGATTGCCGGAATCCGCATGGAAGAAGCTGACCCGAGCGTTGCCGTCTCGGATAACAGACCAGACCCGAACAAAGCCGAAAAGGATCAAACGCGAGATCATTCGCCAGCGAGGGTACGTCCATTTGGAACTTCTCCATGAAGAAGTTGCCGAGTTCGAGTATCGCCCGACTGCGTGCAATCGATCCTATCGCATGGTGGTCGTTCGCAAGAATATCTCGAAGGAACAAGGCGAAACAAGATTGCTAGACGAGATCCGCTACCTTTTTTACATCACCAACGAAGCTTCGAGTGTACCTGCGGAGGACATTGTCTTTGGATGCAACGATCGATGTGATCAAGAGAATCTGATCGCACAACTCTCCGGCGGTGTGCGTTCGTTATGTGCGCCAGTAGACAATCTGCATAGCAACTGGGCGTACATGCTAATGACAAGCGTGGCATGGAATTTGAAGGCATGGACAGCGTTACTGATTCCGGTCGAGAAAGAGAACCAGGCTGAGCACCGTGCAGAAAAGAAACGATTGATGACAATGGAATTCAGAACGTTCCAAACCGCGATCATTCAGATTCCTTGCCAAATAATTCGGCATGCGAGGCGAACGATTCATCGCTTGCTGAATTGGAACGACTACACACCGGCCTTCTTTCGCCTCTGCACAGTTCTGAAGCTTTGACCGAAAGTGTTAGCTCGGAAACGGGCTAACAAAAAGAGCGTTGCACAAGTACGAGTAACGCAAAAAGCAACCGAAGAAATTCAGCCAAAGAAATAGCGAACTATGCAACAAAATCAATTCAAAAAAAGCAGCCAGCGTTGCTGGACGGGTTGGTGCTGCGCGACAAAAAATCCCCCAAGAAGTTAACCGCCTTCGCTTATTTGAGGACTAGTACACGACAGGCTGTTGTGCTGGGTGTTTCACTTTCGGTCACCTTCAATGACAATGGATTCGAGGTTTCAACGATTGAGGGCAAACTTACCACGAACTCACTGCCTTGATCTTTACCGGCACTTTTGGCTTCCACAGTTCCGCCGTGCATTTCTACCAAGTTTTTCACAAGCGCC
>JANPHB010000025.1:0-124582 GCA_031424235.1 Pirellula sp. | reverse complement strand
TTCGAAACCTCACCAGAACGCACTACAATCGGTTTCGAGTCATCTCGGAGAATAAAATCGGCCTTTGGCAACGAAACGCACGCGTCTCGAGAAAAGAAATGCGTTGCTCCAAAATTCTCATTTGTTCAACGGGCTGTTAGCCCCGGTTTTCTAAAATGCTCGAAATTCGTCGAGAACCGCGGCTAGCACAAGTCGCAACGCGATGGCATTTCCACTGAAGCTACTTGGCCTGATGATCAAAATTGCATTTGGGTGAGGCAATGATTCACAGCCCATGCCGCTCCTTCAGAGCTCTGGATCAATCGGGGCGTACTACCTGGGGTTTCGTTCGCGGTGCGAACTTCACCCCAGGCTGAAAAATCCCATCGCATTCGCGATTCAATCGCAGAAGGTTAGTGCGGTTTCGTTATGACGACATGCTTAACGCCGTTCCGCTCATGGTTCATTACACTCAATCACTTGTGACGACGTGCTTATCAGTCCGACGTCTTTTCGCGAAGGCAAGCCGAGACGAATGGCTGTGCCGATGGTCTGCGATTGAGCAACTCGTCCAGCTTGGCCTTCCCATCCACCATATTTCCGTTTTCGATCAACGATTTCCCCCATTCGAAAAGCAAGGAATCAGCACTCTCGTTTTTGGGTTGATCAAAACTAACGTTGCGATCGCTGGTCTTCATATTGAAATGCGATTTGTCCGATCCTAGGAAGACTTGGTATGCGTTTTCGGCAAAGCGGTCTGCAATCTCGAGATGCCTGTTAAGCTGGTAGCACTTTCTGGCAACCAGCCACGTCGCGGCAATATCGCTGGGATCCAAATTAGACTTGTCCATGGCGGCAATTTGTGCCAATTCGCGAATGGCTTCCTTGGAGTCGCCCATATTCGTTTCAAGCTTCCAACGCGCTCTTACCAATGCGACCGAAAAATCGTTGGGATGCAGAATCCACAAGTCGTTCAGTCTCTTTTCAATTTCGTTGGATTTTCCAGCTGCCGTATGACGCATTACCTCTTTGTGCAAAATGCTCTCCATGGGCTTCTCGACTACTTGTGAGAATGCTGGAAGTTCTAGCATCAACTCAAGTACCGAGTTTTGGCTATCGAGCGTGGTACGATCAAATAGCAGTTCTTCGATGGCTCGGTCTGTCGGCATGTTTTCCAAAAATCGAATCGACGCCTCGATACCTTTGTCCCTAATGCCCATGTCGGATTCATGTCGCGGGAAGTAGGGACTGGAAAAACACATATAGCTTTCGATAGGCATGCCGATACTAAGGTAATCATGAGCCAAAGAACCGACATCCACACGCGAGAAGTGAGAAAGTGAATTTTTTCGGCCACCAAATCCGCTGGACGATCCAGTCATTCGCATTCCACCAAATCGTTCATCTGTCAAAAGAACTTCGGAAGCTTTTACTCGGTTGCCTCGGTCTGCCCAAATTTTTGCTAAAGCAATTTTTGGGGCATGCGAATCAAAAGAAATAGTACCCATTGAATTCGACGATGACAGTAGCCTTATCGCAAGTGGTTGATGTCGTGGGATTTTTCCGAGCTCTTTGCCCAGTCGGAGAATGGCGTCTTTCGGGCACCCCTGCTCAAAGCCCTCCGTATCGACAATAGCATCCAAATACTTTTCTGCCTCAGCCTGTTCCTTTCGGTTTGACAAGAGAACCGCCATCAATAGCTTACCACCCAACCAGTCCGGCATCGTTTCAACGGCAGCTCCAATGGGTGCTTCCATTTCTTTGGCTATTGTTTCTGGAGGATGAGATTGCAAAATAGCCTGCAATAGGTCCCCATCGCCGCCGGAAAAGGAACCGAACTGATCCTGAAATCCAGCCCAGGGTGAACCCTGAATCGTCGGATTTGGAACGAACGTTTTTGCGGTGAAGTTCAACATGCGAGGGAAGTCCGTTCCCGTGGTTAGGTAAACGTTTTGGAGTATTCCATGTTGTGAACCTGGAAAAGATTCGTATTGCTTTTCGAGAATGCTTGCTCCGATCTCGAAACACAATGGGATTTTCATCAGTATTGTTCCACTCATCGAGATCCCACCGGTAACTTTCGCCGAATGAAGATCGGATCGTCGGACTTCCTCCAAAACTCTTGTTGCGATCTCGGGACTTTTGATCAGCTCTTTGTAGTGAGCCATTTCAGAAAGTGCATATGCGGAATCGCGTGTCAAGAACGCAAAAAAATGGTCAAGCGCCCGTTCATGCATCCCGTTTCGAAAGGAATGATCGACCTGATAGTGTCTCGTCGTCATAGAATCCGGACGTATGGCAATCGCCTGGCTCAACGCTATGTCCGCAGCGTCATGGTTTGCCAACGATTCTTGGCATTCTGCCAATCGTTCGTACAACAAAAATGAACCTGGAGACGCCTCGATAGCCTTCTTGATTTCATCGACGAGACGATTTAGTTCATTCTGTTTTTTCAAAAGTGTGATCGCGACATCTCTTGCTGGGTCTCGATTCTTGCCACGACCAGACCACGATGTCATCTGCGAAGGAACTTTCATTCTGGTCATGTACTGCAAAGTATAGGGGCGAACGGGAACCGCCAAGTTGGCCGGTTTACTGACGATGTTGCGGGCCAAGTTGATGGCTGCTTGCACGTCGATGGCTTCAAGGCGACTTAGTTCCGCGACCGTTGGGTCGATTTGAACGGCTGGCTTGGGAGCCGATGGAAACGCATTAGGTGCGGTGGCAGACATTCCAGGCACTCCGGTGGCAGGACGATTTGTTGGGAATGGTCCAGGGGTTGTGGACGCAGGTCTCGTGGTTGGCATTCCTGGCACACCGGTCGCCGGACGATTCGTTGGGAATGGTCCAGGCGTTGGGCGCGCGGTTGAGGAAGCGTTGGCTGGCGCCGCCCCCGGTGGCATTGTCGCCGGGCGAGGCCGCGAAGACGCTGTCGGAGAGGCTCCCATTCCGTATGGACTTGCTTGAAAAAGACTAGGCATTGCTGCGACTGCCAACTTCGTCGACTCGGGCAAAAGAGTCGCCATTGAACGAACGGAATCTGGCTCGAGACTTTTGAAGTCGAATTTTGTAAGTAGATCGTTTAGACGCTCACTATCGCTATTCCATTTTGCAGCGGCGATCAAAATGAGATCGCGGATTAGCGATTC
This sequence comes from Pirellula sp., assembly GCA_031424235.1. Lineage (GTDB taxonomy): Bacteria > Planctomycetota > Planctomycetia > Pirellulales > Pirellulaceae > JBKCUI01. The sequence goes on along the minus strand of JANPHB010000025.1, from coordinate 121,454 downwards.
CTTTTTGTCTCGAACTTCCGCATTCGTTGCTAAGACGCCAGCCTCTTTGGTTAAACCGAATTGTGTCAATGCAACAGCTGCCTGCAATGACAGCTCAGGTCGGGCTCCGATTTCTAACAAAAGTCTCTTTAGGGTCGCGTTCCTTTCCTCCGTCGACTTTACGTCCTGAATCAATGCAAGCCGCATCAGTTCAAACGGCCGCTCATATTCCTGGGCATCTTTGATTCTTGACTCATAGAATGCTGTCCACTTGTCGGTCGGGGCAGTAAGTCCTGGAGCTTGCAGAAGCCTTGTCACCGCAGGAGCTACAAAGTTGCTGGGCCATGGTCGATAGGTAAGCTTACTCCTAGGATTCGACTCCAGTTGTTGCCGTTGACCGAACGAGTAGATAATGGAGTCCACCTCTGTGGATTTGAAACTGGAAGCACGAAGTCGCGAGTTTTCCAAGTTCAAAACCGAATTGACGATGGTTGTCTTGGATTCCCAAGAGATCGAATCGCTCGTTGCATCCAAAAATCGAATGACAAAGCCGACGGGATCCGATTCGGAAAGGATGGAAACTTTTGCCGCATCCGCTCCCGTCGTAAATACCTCGCTACGCAAGTCCAACCATCGCAAAAGCGGCGAGTGGATTTGGTCCATTCGTTTGACCGTCAAGAGATACTCGCACAAAGTCTCCAGTTGGTAGGCCGTTGACGATTGGCGGCACAGCCTATCGAGAAAGGCTTCGGCGTCGGCTGGACTATTAGCATAAACAAGCTCATCGACCACGGTTTTCACAAACCCAACTTGCTTTTCAATGATTTTGTTTTGACTGAGTTTGATTCTTCCGAAAAGCCCCGCAATCGAAGGCGGAGCAACGAAAGGGAGTTCCGTAGGATCTTTGTTCCAATTCAAAACAATCGGCTCTAGCACTGCGTCATAAGCCTTAATCATGGCCGCAATCTGCGACTCGGACAATTGCTCCGTATCAGCCCCGTTTCGAGCTCGATCTGTAATAAAACGTTGCTGAATGGCTTGAAGAAGATAAGGGAGTACATCCTTGTTTCCCTCTGCGACGAAGGTTTCCATAACCTTGAGTACCGTTGAACCGTCACGTTGAAACTTGGATTGAGCCAAGAGATCGAGCAATTGAGCGCGAGAGAGTTCTCTTAAATCAGGAACGGCTTTGCGATCGCGAAGGACTGCACTCGGAGCACCCATGTCATCGCAGTAGACAAGCCAGGCAAGGCTCGCCATACGAAGTTCGCCAAAATTCTGTGGACTCCAACGATCTCTGGAATCAAACATGAGCTGCCCTTGTGCGATCCGTTGCATGGACCGCACACAAATCGTTTCGAAAGTTGTCGCAATCTGCTTGGAATTGTCCGCTCCAGGACTCGCTTTCGCTTGGTTTTGGAAGCTTGTTGAAGAGTGATTGACATCCATCGCCATGATGCATTCCCAAATCGCTTTCGCGTCTTGCACTCGATTTAGCTCGACATACGCAAGTCCCAGACGATACAACAATTGCCAGTTTTCGGGCTCTTTCTGGAGGAGGCTCTCCGCAGTTTGTTTCACAAGCTCGCTCTCTCCTCTGTGGTAAAGATCGTCGAGAGTTCGAATCAAAGTTGTGTCGTCAGGCTCATTCTTCAAGACCTTCAGCGAAATCGCTTTGGACTCATCCATACGACCTTGTTGCCGCAACAGGGATGCCAACAGTGTTTCATGCATGGCTTGTGGAACTATTGCAACGAGTTGGCGCTGATACTCGACCGCAACATCTAGCTCTCGGTTGGACGAGCAGACGGACACGAGTCTCTCTAACGCCTGCGTGTCACGAGCATCGATCGAAAGCAATTCTTCGAGCACGATGCGAGCGGTCGGATAATCCTGTTCCAATGCATGAACTTGCGCCAAGCATAGCGTGAGGTCTCGTCGAACATTTGGATCCTTTCTTTCGCGTTCAAGCAAGTCGACGAGCGAAGCGACGGCAACTTGGTTTCTATAGTGAGTGACCAACTTTGCAACCAGCTCAAGCTTTTCCTCCAAAGACACGGCATTGTGGAATTTTTGCAGGTAGAGTTCAATCGCCTCCTGATGTTTTCCTTGCTTCGAAAATGCGCTGCTCAAGGCATTGATGACCGTATCAGAGTCGGGGCGTATCCGCAGAGCATCGCGCAAAACTTCGATTCCAGCGTCATAGTCCTTGGATTGGAAGCATATTTCAGCCAGAAACAGATGGTTTTCGATTCGCGTTGGATTACCCTCAACGATCTTGCGGGCCGTTTCTTGGGCAGCCTTCTTGTCGCCAGTTTGCATTTGCAAACGAGAGGCGCGAGTCAAATACTCTTCGCTTTTGCGGGGATCCAATTCGACAAGTTTCTCGAGCGCGTCAATGGCTCTGTTCGTGTCCACAAGAGCTTCTGCGATTTCCGAGATGGAAAGCAATGATGCGGCACTTCTCTCGTTCAACACGATCGCGCGATTGACTGCTTTGTCTGCGTCGGACCACTGGCGCAAGCGAACGAGATATCGAACAAGCAGTTGCCATTGCGCATGACTTGCGTCCCTATTCTCTTCGAGCGCAGCAGCCAACCTGACCGATTCGTGTTTTAGCCGATGGCTTGCCTCCAAAATATCCAGACGTTCACTTAGGATATGCTCCCGCTCGGATTCTCTGTCGGCTAATGTTTCAGCGACCGATAGGTTTGCGATGGCTTCGTCGATTCGATTGGATTTTCGTTCAAACTCGGCCGTTCGCAATCGAAGAGGTAGGTTGTTCGGAGCAAGTTTGCAAGCCTCCTCCGCTCGGTCTGCAGCGCGGCTAAACATTCGTACTCGATGATAGATCTCCGCCAATTGCAACAAGGACTCCCATGAATTCGGTGCGCTAACCAAAATCGACCCCCAAACCTCAAAGGCTTTGTCTCTGCGATTTTGGCCGAAATAGAAATCGCCAAGGTATTCGACGTACTTTGAATTTTGGGGCTCGATTTCTATTGCTTTTTCGAACAAGCGCTCGGCTTGATCGTACATCTGCGAAGCGGCAAGCAGTTCAGCGATCTTGGCATGCGATTGCGCATCTTTGGCACGATGAACCAGAATGCTCTGCCAAATTTCAGCAGCAGCTTGTTTGGTTTGATTTGCGTCTCGAGACGGATCACTCATTGTGAACGCCCCCCACGCCTTCACGAAATCCAAGTTGTTGGGTTCCATCTGAACAAGCTGCCGATAGTTGTCGTCAGCTTGCGGCCACTGTTGATCGGCAACAAACATATCGATCAGCGATTTGCGTAAGTCACTGCGACTTGGCGCCAAGGATGCCGCTTTCGTACCCCATGTAATTGCTTCTTTGGTTTTCCCAGCGGAGTAGAGTTTTTTGGAGAGGCGGACCATAGAATCAAGATCGTTTGGCTCGGATGCAACCCGCTTTTCGTAGAACTGGATCAAGCCATTCAAGTCATGGGCTTTGAGAAACGTCTCCTCCAGTTTTTTCTGGCAATCTTTATAAAGCCATGCGTCTGGATTTAGTTCCTTCAGTATTGCTTGGAGCTCTGCAAGTCCCCGTTCCTTGTCCCCCAGTTTGAGTCGCAGCTGGGCTGCCTCCATGCGGTATTGTATACGTTGATAGCCGTCGGTTGCAAGTTTTTCGAGTCGCTCGTATCGCTTCAAAGCACTTTGAAACGCACCTTCCTGATTTTGAACCACGGCGATTCGTTCCTGGATGCGTAGATCGTCTTGAAATTGCTCATCAAGACGCTTCCACGTGAGTTCAGCCTCCTCGCTTTGATGCAAACGCTCGTGGCATCGCCCAAGATGCTCGATGATCTGAACGAGCAAAATACGACTGGGGCTTCGCCCGATGGCCGATTCGAATGCTTCGATCGCCTGCTTGTGCTCTCCTTGTCGAAGCAACAATTGCCCTCGGTAAAAGGAGGCTTCCGCATCGTTGGGACGTCTCTTTTCGGCTTCTGCAAACGCTGCGATGGCTGCCGTGTCGTTGCGACGTTCATTCTCAACCAATCCGATGAGCATCCACGGAACACCATCGTCCGGATTTTTCTTGGTCCTATCCACAAGTGATGCAACATAGCGGTCCAGGGTCCCTCCATGAATATGGTGTTGGATGACTTGGTCGAAAGCCGTCCCTCGATGCGGGGTCTTTTCTAGGATCGACAAGAATCGATCTAGGGCAACGGATTCCTGAGTCTCGACTTGTGTGGCTTCTTGCGAACGAGCTATGTCGTGAGAAGCCGGGTGAGCTAAAAGGGCAAGAGTCAAAGCAAGCAGCAGAAAGGCTCTTGCGAACCACGAGTGAACCTGAGGGGCGTAATTCATTTTAAGGCCTGTTGGAAAGAGGACGTGCAGAGCCGACGATCATTGTAACGTCAACTCGCCCTCTGTGCGGAGTCAAATCGTTTTCAAGCAGTTGGCTGCATTACTCTGCCCCAGTACTTCGCAACCCATCCTTACGCTGTTCCTCGCATTTTTGCTCGACGATTAGCCAGCCAACTCGGGCTGCAAAGAGCCCAACAAAGAGAATCGTTACCGAAAACGAAAAAACGAGATCCAGCCAATAATGACAATAGAACCAATTGTTTGGTTCTCCATGAATTGCGATGCTATCGTGTGGAACCTCATATCGAATGCCACGCATGACCGCGACGACGACCACTGTCAGTAATGAAACAAAACCAGCTCGAAAAGCCCAGTGTAGTGAATGAATGTTGCACTAGGACCTCGCTGATGGCCAATCTTGTGGCAACAACAAAATCAATCCACGCGAAAGATTCGCCTACAATTCGAGAGGCCAAACAAAGTGGGACCAATGCGACCATCAACAGCAGTAAAGAGGCAATTGAAAATCGGTGCCTTGACGAAGTTTCGTCCGCCAATTCCCAAATGTTCTTCCAGCCACGCAGGCCAACTAGTAAACTTGAAACGGAATACGCAATGAGGAAATAGCCAAGTGACAGGAAGAGAACAGGAGACTCAATAAGAAAAGAAGCACGCCACCGACAGTAGGCAATCGCAAAAAGGACGAAACCTGTGCGACTTCGAACGCTGGCCGGTGAGTTCCAAAACAACCAGCACAAGGAAGCGAGCAAACTAAAGTCACACGGATAGCCAATTGGTCCAGGTGTTCGGGTTACATTGAAAACAAGCAATTGCACGACACCAAGAACCACGATCGCGTTCAAGGCGGGGCTGCCAATCACAATTTTCGAAATGCTGTTTGATGCTCTTTCGTGATTCATAAAATTTATGGCCGTAACACGAGACGACCTCTACCCGGACGCCCTGACTATTGACGATTCGATTACGCGTTCAGTCGAATGACGATGCTCTTGCTCGATCGCAAAAAAACGATTCGATTTCGAGCAAGAGCACCATTTCATTGAGCACGTGCACGGCGGAAGGCCAATAGATGTGGGGAATGACAAGGCTATCGCCCAACGGCTAATTGCCCCGCAAAGCACATAGGAATGTGCTTTGCTCTACTTCAAGTACTTCCAATGTCGGTCGGCGAAATTCATGAATTGCTGCCAGTCGAAGGATAGAATGTCGTGCGCTCCGGTTCGATTGTGATAGCCGATACGATCCCCAACGCTGATGTCAGCTGCCGGTGGCGTTTCCGATGGCAAGCCTGAATAGCCCAGCAATTTGTAGACGGGCGATGCATACCAACCGCCCAAATACTCTCCTTTCGGATCCGCCCACAAATCCTTGGTCGCACTCGCGATATACACCGGGCGAGGTGCGATGCAAGCAACAATCGTATGTTGGTCAAATGGCATCGCCGCTTCATTCTGATTGTAGTCCTTGAACTTCGGGCAAAACCAATGCGGAAACGAAGTGTTGATTCTAGCGACCGTTTCACCAAAATTGCGACGCTCCAAGGCTGCACCGCCGCACCCCGAATTGTTTACGAACACCAGTGAGAAACGCGGGTCGGTGGCACCTGCCCAAAGCGATGTTTTGCCCAAGCGGGAATGGCCAATGACAGCCACGCGGTCGGCATCAACGCTGGGTTGTTGCAGCAATACATCCATCAGTCGAGACAATCCCCAAGCCCAACCGGCAATGCTGCCCCAGCGATCGCGATGTTCGGCAGATGCAACATGATTTGGGAACAACGAATGGACGCCATTCTTAAAGCCGTCATCGAAATCAGGATCCAAGTCTCCATAATAAGCGGTCGCGACCGCAAAACCGCGTTCGGTAATCTCCGCGATCGGCCATCTTCGATCTTGCGACCCACGGCCCATTTCACTGGCTCGATTCTCTGTCACGCTTATTTTGGCGTCATTGCCGACCCAACCTTTAGGGATTCGCAACTCGGGCGCCGAATCAACAGTGTGGTTTCCTTGGAAGTTCAATCCAAGGAAAGTTCCTTTCGGTTTACCTGATCTGTTTGGAGTAAAGAAAGCCAAGTCGACATCAATCGAAGCCGCTTTGGTCTTGATGTGAACAACAAACTGCTGACGCTTGGTCTTGTTCTCATTCATGAGCCCTTCTTCGACAAGCTCCCATTGAACATCCGCTTTTTCTGATGGAGCGAATCCATATTCGTGCTCGGCGATCAATTTCATCCAACGAGCCCGCTGCTCGGGCCAATCCTTAGCGTCGGAAATGAGACTGCCATCGGCTCGCGCGAGCGGATCGGGGAGCGGGCTCATAACCACAAGCGATTCGTCCTCGTTCGCCTTAGGAACTTGGCTCATCGCATTACCTTGGATACTGGAGAGGATGGACAATGAACAGACAACGGCAAGTTTTTTGAATCTAAAGAATGGCATAGAAGTATCATGTCGAGAGGTGGGGAAAGTTTCTAGTCGATCAAGGTTGGTGTACCGGCTTCAGCCGGCCAAGTGCTGACGTATTGGCTTCAGCCGATTCTGACTTTTTAGAGTATAAGCTTTCGCCAGCAATTCTCTCAATAGTTCTCGTACAATTCAGTTTCTAGGCATTTACTAAACATTTACCGGACGACAAGCCGTCCGTTGAAGTGATTTCGTTTAACAGTCAGCCGTAGGCGTACTGCCAAATGAACGCGGTACGCCTACGGCTGACCGTTAAACGACAAAATCAACAGGCACCACTCCAAACGAACCTACAATTTTGTTCCATTGACTTTGGCCCACGGGGTGAACGCGCCCATTGCATGGTGCTGGACTTTGCGCTTCCATATTTTGTTACCGCAAAACGCATACAAAAAGTCTCCATCTTTACCGCCAAGGCAGGCGCCAGTGACACGGCTAAAGTCGGGGACTGGCAGTATGACTTGAGTTGGACCGTCATCGGCACTGATTTGCACACCGCTTCGAGTGGCAATAAATTGGCGGCCCTCGACTGAATAACAAACCGACTCAGCTCCCGCGTCGTCGTCCCAGTCGGCGACATGCAAGTGGAAGAATCGCTCTTTGTTGATCAGCGAGCCATCGCCGTTGATCTGGTAACTGTAAACCCATTTCGAATGCCCTTCGGCGACGGAAAGCAACCATTGGTCGGGTCGATAAGTCATACCTGTAGCGAACTTGATCCCATCGTCCACTTGCTTCTTTTTCCCATCCTTAACAAGCCAAACGCTACCTGGCCCGTGTGCTTTGTCGCCGTTGGTGGTAACGTACAAGCTACTATCGGGCCTGGCAAGAATCGAGTGACCGAGAATGTCGTCCATTACGACGCTGCTCTTTCCCGAGGCATCATAGGCCATCAGTTTTCCTGATTTTTCCGAAATCGAAAATACTCTGCCATCGGGGCCTACAGTTACGCAATGAGCTTGACCGGCGTCAGCCACAAACTCATGAATATTGCCGCCTACGTCGATGCGATGAATTCGGTTGTTGCTCGTATCGGCAAAGAACACTTCACCAATCGCGTTGCAAGCTGGCCCACGCGTACTCTTGAAACCTTCGGCAACCAGCTGCCAGCCTTCACCAGGAATCAAAATTTCCTGAGCTCGCGGAGCACTTGGCCCTGCCTGGACACATTCGGGCCAGCTCTTCCACAAGTACGCCATGGCTTCTTGCCAATGTTCGCCATAACCTGCCACATGTGGACCATCGATGACTCGAAACTGATAATCGTAACCCGAGAACTTGAGCGCTTTGTCCATCTCCAAGTCGAGGAGATACCAATCACCCGCGACATTTTCCATGTCGCGGGTTGCTGTCGTCAGGAACGATCGAATCGGTCTTGCCTCGAACTTGCGGACCATCGTCGGAAATTCGTGTCCGCCGCGGAACGCAACCCAGCTGCCACTTGCGGCGTAAACGCGGCTAAACGCATCTGGTCGATTCCAAGCTGCAGTGAACGCTGCGATGCCGCCGCTACTGCCACCTGAGATGCAGCGATCATTGCCGTCCGTCGAGAGATTCAGGTTCAACTCTTTGGCGACGAACGGTAGCAACTCCTCATGCATGAATCGAACGTTGTTGTCGCTGATGCCATCGTATTCAAAATCCCGATTGCGTCGCCCCAAGGTACCTTGCATGGGAGCAGGGACATCACCTGGTCGCACGAAGATGCCAACGGTCACCGGCATCTCCTTGCCAGCGATCATCCTTTCTAGCAATTCTTTTTCTCTAGGGTTGTAAACATCTGTCTTGACGTACACGCAAGCTGGTTTCGAGGCGTCGTATTGAGCTGGGATGAAGACGGTCACATCGCGAACCGTGCCAGGAAAAACTTTACTCGTTGTGAATTTGAATTCTCGGATCTGACCAGCCAGTATGTCCTCCTGTTTGAGAACCGGCGGTGTGTAAGTGGGTAGGCTTTCGCCCGCGGCTGCGGCCGACGTAGGGCTTCCTGCCAAGGCGCGAATGTACCACTGCAAGTGTTGGTCCCCCGGCTTATTCTCCCACAAATCGATGCGTGAGCCAGGGTCTTGCCTACCGCCAAAATCGTCTAGCCCTTTGGTTGTCGAATGGCTGGGAACCAGCGTGTAACTTCCATTTGGTTGTTGGCTCAATCGCCACCGTTGCCAAGGCTTACCGGAATCGGATTCCAAAACGATTGCAGCTCCGTTCTTGTCCTCGCCTTTGGCCGCTGCCAACACGAATGAGGAATCGTGCGATGGTTTGATCGCATAAAGGCCGTTGCCTTGGGGCAATACCGACCATTTTTGATTCGCTGAAGAAACAGGGCGACCAATGGAAACAAGGGTCCCCTCGGTCGTTCCTGAGTCCACGACTTCCAAAACCATCTTGGGGGCACTCACTGGAATGATCGAATAAAACCCCCAATCTTCGGCGTGGGTAATGCTGTTTACTTCAACAAAATAGAGTAAGACCAAAGATAGTGAGACGACCGATGTCGGTTTGTAATTCATGGAATGCTCATCTGTTGGAGTCTTGCCCTAGGGCGATCCTGGCACGCAAACCCTGGAGTATAGCCTTTAGGCGACATTCGCACTCCGCAGGGCGAGAAAAAGGAGGCGATAGCGGCATGCGGTTAAAGTCTGGACTTTACCGTGTTGTCCGGGATTGCTCTTAAGCGCGACACGAATGATACTAGAGTCGTACCCCTGCCTAGAGCCCAATGGCACTCACTTTCGATTGTGTTTTTGTAGCGGCAGGGCGCCAGCCCTCCGGTTTCGCGGCATTACTGCTCACTCACCGGACGGCTTGCGCCGTTCCGCTATTAAAGTGAGTGCCATTTGCCTAGAGCCCCGCCTCATGTCCCTCCCAGGAATGCATCATGCCGACAGCAAGTGGAGGTAGCCAAACTCCGGACCGGTTCGGTTGCCAATCATTTCATAAGATGTCCCGACGGCAAGCCGTACAAGTTGGTGTCTGCGGTGCCTTAGGGTTGTCCCTGGCTGATATGTTGCGATTGCAATGCCGAGCGGACGATCCACAGAATACGGCATTTAGTTCAGCAGCCGGGTCAAAAGAAAAGACTAAGCCAAAAGCGCTGAGCGTGATTCAATTGCATCTGGGCGGCGGCTGGCCCCAACACGAATCGCTCGATCCGAAACCGGAAGCACCTGTTGAGTATCGTGGTTCATTCGGGGTAACAAAGACAAAGAACGGCGATGTCTTCAGCGATAACATGCCGATGACTGCTGCTGTCGCGGACAAGGTTACGGTGGTGCGCAGCCTCGTCGGACGCATCCCCGATCACGCTCAAGCGACTTATCATCTCTTTACCGGTTATACACCGACTGCTGTGATCGATTATCCGCAGATAGGAGCGATCGTATCCCATGAACTCGGTGGTCGCGGCGAACTTCCTCCCTACATCGCAGTCCCGAACAACAACAGTTTCGCGGGGAGCACTGGTTTTCTAAGCAGCACCTACGGGGCCTTCGAACTCAATGCCGATCCAGGTCAAGCGGGTTTCAAAGTACGTGACTTTTCGATTCCCGATGGTATTACCGCCGATCGTTTTGCTCGGCGCATGTCCGCACGAAAGATCATCGAACAGCAGATCAAACAACTCGAAGCGGATCCGACCACTTTAGAAACCATGGATTCTTTCTATCAACAAGCGAACACGCTGTTGACGTCGAAAACCGCTCAAGCCGCTTTCTCGCTGGAAGGTGAATCCCAGGAGACGATGAAGTTATATGGACGTGACGTCGTCGGCTTGCGAGGCCCAGACAATAAGTTCCACCCAAAGGGACTTGCCGAGCGACTGATTCTCGCGAGGCGTTTGGTAGAAGCCGGAACGCGATTTGTCACGGTCAACTATGGTGCATGGGATTCACATGTCGATGTGAGAAGCAACTGTTTGGACCAAATGCCGGCCCTCGATCATGCGATTGCCGGATTGGTGACCGATTTGGATCAGCGAGGTTTGCTCGACTCGACACTGTTTTGGGTCACGTCTGAGTTTGGTCGCACTCCGAAAGTGAATTCCACCAGCGGACGCGATCACTGGGCTCGCTGTTACTCGGGCCTGTTAGCTGGCGGTGGATTTCCTCGTGGATTGATCTACGGAGCCAGCGATGCGACTGCCGCCGAACCAGCACGCGACGCGGTCATGCTCGAAGACCTGTTGTTCACGATCTATCACCAACTGGGCATTGATGCAAACAAAGAATTGGTCGCCTTTGGAACTCGCCCCATCGAAATCATCAAGGATGGGAAACTGATCAAGGGGTTAGTATGACCCTCGTACGATTTTACGCACTCCTTTTCGCTTGCTCGTTACTTCTACCTCAATCTGTCTTTGCTGGAAGCATGCTGCTCCACATCGGCACGACAACACCGCGCGTAGCTCAGCGAGGTACAACGGTCGAAGTGACTATCCAAGGTATCTGCATCAAAGATGCTCGCGAAGTCATTTTCTTCCGGACCGGTATTCGAGCCGTGACGATCCAGACACTGCCGGATCTAACGCATCCCATCGGTCTGGCACATGGCGGTCGCATTACCGAGCAGATTCGCTGCAAGTTTGAGATCGCACCGGACTGCGTCCCGGGCGAATATCCCTTTCGTATTCGTACGGCAACCGAGATCACTTCCTTGGGGACCTTTCATGTAACGCCGTTTGCGGTCGTCGATGAGAATGAACAAGGGTACAACACGAACGACACGCTCGCAACTGCATGCGAAGTCTCAGCGAACGTGACCGTGCGAGGTAAGATGGGACCGAGCGCTCGCGGCGATGTCGACCTCTACCGTGTGCAGGTGATTGCAGGCCAGAGACTTTCCGTAGAAGTCGATTCGGTGCGCATCGCTGACATTCACTACGGCGGTTCGGAGTACGATCTCGCGATGCGAATCTTGGACGAAACCGGCCGCGAACTTGCCGCGAATGACGACAACCCGCTGCACCTCCAAGATCCAGTCGCCTCCGTGCAGATCGCTCGCGATGGCTTTGCATTCGTCGAGGTGAAACGTTCTTTGTTTGTCCCCGCAGACAAGGACTATTCGGTGCACATTGGTACCAATCGGCGCCCATTGGTTGCTTATCCGGCCGGTGGGCTTGCAGGATCGAATCCTATGTTCGAGTTAGTGAGTAGTACACCGGATAACGTTTCTGAATCGTTGCAAGTACCCACGACGGCTGGTTGGTTTCACTACTACGGCGATGCTCCTTCGCCAGTTTTGCTTCGTTCGAGTTCTTACCCAAACGTCATGGAAAGTCCCAGCGAAGATGAAACTCGAGTGGAACATTTGCCAGCAGCTCTGAACGGCCGCATCGATCAACGCGACGATGCCGATGCATTCCGAGTAACGGTGAAGAAAGGGGAACGATATCGCGTGCGCGTCTTCGCGGCTTCTGTCGGTTCGCCGATCGATCCAACGCTACGGATTCGATTATGCGATTCGTCGGGCACATCGAAAGAAGTGGAGCTAGAGGCAGACGATTGTCAACTTAACGATCGCGACATTTTTGGAACCGGCTTTCGCAGTCGCGGCGGGTTGAAGGATATTCTCGACCCGTCGGTGATTTGGGATCCGAAAGTCGACGGGGACTATCGCATCGAGCTATCTGATTCAAGCGGCAACAGTGGTCCCACCGCAATTTATCGTATTGAAATGGAACCAACGGTGGAGTCCGTGCACACCGTTTTAAACAGCACAGCGTTCGACTGGGAAGAGTGTATTCGGACGAGTGGACTCGCAATCCCGCAAGGGAACCGTTGGACGGTGAACGTCAACTTGCAACAAGGACAAGGCTCCAGTTTTCGCGGTGATTTGGAGTTGTTTGCTGAGGGCTTGCCGTCGGGAGTGAAGATGATTGCCCAGCGCGTTCCTGCTGGTCGAACCGTTTGGCCGGTTCAGTTCTTTGCCGATGAATCGGCCAAGCCAAGCAGTGCATTGATCGCGCTTCAGGCTCGACCGATCGATCCAAATCAAAAGATCGAATCGACGTCACAGCAATCGATACCGTTTATCAATCATTCGGGTGGCGATGCATGGCGCACAGTGCGGCTTGATCGATTCGCTTTGGCCATAACCGATCCCGCCCCTTTTTCGGTCAAGATCATGGCTCCGCCCGTGTCGCTCGTACGAGGCGGTGAGCTTGCGATACCAGTCAAGATTGTTCGACGAGAAGGTTTCGATGAACCTGTTGAGTTTCAATGCGATTGGGTTCCTCCCGGTGTTTCCGTGCAGCCAGCCACCATCATTCCGGCTGGCGAAAGCGAGGGCGTATTGCGAATTGGGGGAGAAGCGAACGCGCCGCTGGGCAAGTGTCCGTTGGTGGTCAGCGCGACGACCACTCGCGAAGACATGGACTCTTATTTGGGTACTGGACGTGTACGTGTTTCTTCGGAACTCGTTGACTTGACGATAGCTGATCCGTTCGTCGAACTAGCAAGTCAACCGATCGCTGTGCGTCGTGGCCAGCGCATCAAATATGCGTGGTCCATCCATCACAAAAGTCCCTTCGATGGTGTGGCAACCATTCGCTTGCTGGGACTTCCAAAGGGCATCCGAGTGATCGAACCTCTACCGACACTGACTCGCGAAAGCCGAGAAGTTGTATTTGAACTCGAGGCGACTACCGAAGCGTTGCTAGGAAGCGTTCGAGGCATCGGCTGCGAAGTGACCGTGAGCGCTACCGGTCAAGAGATTCGGCAACGAACGGGAAATGGAACTCTGCGGATCGATCCTCTGATAGGAGCGAAAGAATGAAGATTCTCCATGCATTCATGATTTTCTTTGCGATGGGCTACCAGCCTGTCTTGGCGCAAGTAAGTTCAACCGAAAGACTGACAGACTCAAAGGACGACAGGCTAGAAGCCTATCCTAGGAGTTTTCGGGGCGATGTAATGCCAGTTTTCTTTCGAGCTGGCTGCAATTCGGGAACATGTCACGGTTCTGCGCGAGGCAAAGATGGATTTATGTTATCGCTCTTTGGCTACGATACGAAGGGAGACTACGAGCGGATCGTGAACGAACTCCCGGGGCGTCGAGTCAACACTTCCGCCCCAGAGCAAAGCTTGTTGTTGCTCAAGGCAACTGGTGCAGTCCCTCATACCGGCGGCAAACTCATCACCCGCGAGAGCCAATATTATGAGACCTTGTTGCACTGGATCGAGGCGGGGGCGCCGGACGATGCTGGAGCTGTTGCAGAGACGGTTGAGGTCAAGCTTTCGAAAAGCCAAATGCTGTTCGAACAACCGGATGCTGAGTCGGAACTCGTTGTCACTGCAGTATCGAGTGACGGATCGAAGCGCGATGTAACCCAACTCGCTCGTTACTTTTCCAACAACGAAAGTGTTGCGAAGATCGACGCAACTGGTCGTGTCAAGGCGATCGGTCCAGGCGATACACATGTCTTTGCGAGATTCAGTCGCTTCACGGTAGGAGCTGAAGTGATCGTGCTACCGCAGGAACGCGAATTCACTTGGCCGAATCCGCCGGCCGCGAACTTTATCGACGAGCTGGTTTTCGATCGATTGCAAAAACTACGCATTGCACCGTCCGAGTTGTGTGATGATGAGACCTTTCTCCGGCGTGTCACGTTGGACCTCATTGGACGTCCACCAACGGTCGCCGAATACCTCGCGTTCATGGAGGACCAGCGACCTGACAAGCGAGCGAACTGGATCGATCAATTGCTAAAGCAAGACGCATTTGCCGACTTCTGGACGGCATTGTGGGCGGAACAGTTGCGGATCATCGGCGGGAATTATGCTCCGGTGGCCACCGATGTGAAGGCGGCAGACACGTATTATGAATGGATCCGCAAGCAAATGCGGAACGATCGACCGCTGAACGAATTCGTGGCGGAGATGGTCGACGCATCGGGAAGCAACTTGACGAACGGACCTGTCAATCTTTACACCATGTTGGTGCACAAGCCCCAGTTTGAGCCCAAGGCGTTCGCCGCGGATTTCTCGCAAGTATTCCTTGGCGTTCAGATTCAATGCGCTGAGTGCCATAATCACCCGTTTGATCGTTGGACACAGGACGATTACTACAGCTTTGTCAGTTTCTTCACCGGTATGAAACGCAAGCCTGGAGTCGAACCACGCGAACGCCGCATCTACTGCGACTTAACGGCACCGCCAACTCGGCATTTAGTCGACGGTCGTCCCATGAATGCAAAAGTTCTAGGCGGACTCGCTCCAGTGGCTGCCAATGGCGATCCGCGAACAGCCCTCGCAAAGTGGCTGACAGCACCCGAGAACGATTTGTTTAGCCGCAATCTAGCCAATCGAATTTGGGCCCAGCTGCTGGGACGCGGCGTGATCGAACCGGTAGACGATGTTCGCGCGAGCAATCCGCCGGTGAATGGGCCACTGATGGATGCATTGTCGCGACGATTGGTTGAGTTGAAGTTCGATCTGCGAAGCTTCGTGCGCGACATTTGCAATTCGCGAGTCTATCAATTGAGCGCTCATCCCAACGGGTCCAACCGTCGCGATTTTCGGCAGTTCTCGCACTCGCACCTTCGACGCCTCAGAGCCGATGTTTTACTGGATTCCGTTACGACAGTGACTGGAGTCTCGCGAAGGTTTAATGGTTTCCCGGAAGGGACTCGAGCTATCGAGTACTACCCTCGCGAATCGGGCGATACCGAAGGGGCTCACTTTGGTGACACATTCTTCGCGACGTTTGGTCGCTCCAGCCGCGCTTCGGTCTGTGCTTGTGAGACAAAAAAGGAACCGACTTTGTCTCAAACGTTGCACATGGCAGTCGGAGATACTGTTCGAGAGCGTATCGCGGGCAATTCAGAGATCAAGCAATCCTTGGCGGACAATAAATCACCTTCTGAAATCGTGGAAATGCTCTACATCCGAACGTTGAACCGGCGACCAAAAGCTGGTGAGTTGGCAGCTATCGGTGAATTGATTGGCGACGCAATGAAGGAGGCTTCGATGTACGAGGATATCTTTTGGAGCCTGCTCAATTCAACCGAGTTCGCTTTTAATCACTGATGAATTCAACGCACCATGATCCAATTCCATTTCGCTAACTCCCTCAAGGCATTCAGGGCTGTCTTCCTGATTCCCTTCGCATTGATGTTTTTTGCTTTTGAGGCAAGGGGTATCGCTCAGGAAAATCGGGCCGTTACCTACGATGATCAGATTACGCCGTTGCTCAAACGGCATTGTTTGCAGTGTCATGGTGAAGTGAAGCAAGAAGCTGGATTGAACTTGGCGAGCTATGCTGGTGCAACCAAGGGAGGCAGCGGAGGAGCGGTTGTGGTCTCGGGACGTTCCAGCAGCAGTCGATTGTTCCAAGTCATCACGGCACAAGATGCCGCTGAGCGAATGCCTCCAGAGAATGACCCGCTGCCGCCCGACCAAGTTGCTTTGATCAAAACATGGATCGATTCGGGATTGCGACAAAATGCCGGTAGCGAAGCGGTGCCGACGCGCACGATGAGTTTCACTCCGGTGGCGAATGAGAAGATGGATGGGGCAACTCCAATGCCGGAGCATCTACCTATTATTGTTCCTTTTCCTACGAGAAAACCGTTTCCGATTCTTGCACTCGCTGCTAGTCCTCGCGCCCCATTGGTTGCTGTTGCTGGTTACGAGCAAATCGATTTCATTGCCCCCGCCACGCGAGAGTCAATCGGTTCGGTCCCATTTCCTGAAGGCGAGCCGCATGTGTTGCGTTTCTGTCGCAATGGTTCTGTGCTTTTGGCGGCTGGCGGACGTCCAGTACAGAATGGTGTCGCCGTACTGTTCGATGTTAAGACCGGTCGTCGCTTGGCCGAGATTGGAAACGAAACCGATACCGTATTGGCGGCGGATCTTTCACCCAACCAGCAGCTGTTGGCCATCGGCGGGTCAGGACGCACCATTAAAGTGTTTTCGACGCAAGATGGGGCCATTCAATATACTTTGCAAAAGCATACCGACTGGATTACATCACTTGCATTTAGTCCCGATGGGAAGCTTCTAGCAAGTGCCGATCGCGTTGGCAACATTCACCTTTGGGACGCGGAAAGTGGTGGCGTGATATTGCCCTTGTCCGAGCACAAGATGTCGGTCCGCGCGCTCTCTTGGCGGTCGGACAGTCAAGTTCTAGCGTCGTGCGGAGAAGACGGTTTGATCGTATGGTGGGAGGTTGCGAAGGGCTGGCCGGCGATTTCAAAGCCCGATGCACACCCGCCCAAACGCCCCGCCAATACCTATGGTAAACTTGCCAACGGAGTCTTGGACGCAGCCTTTGGTCCTGCAGGCGAATTAGTGACGTGCGGACGTGATCGAACGATACGACTTTGGTCCAGCGACGGCAACTTGATAAAGACGTTTGCTCTCGACATTGCAACTACAGATACGGCTTCGCTTGGCCCAGTTGCTAGTTCTCGGATTTCGCTATTACCATTACGGTCGGTGATTACCTTCGATGGCTCGACTCTTCTCACGGGTGACTCTGCAGGCCAACTTCACTCCTGGCCGTTATCTACCTCGAAGTGATTCCCGTTGGAGGCAGGCACAGGCGATATCCCGGATTATTCGTAAAGTTTGACCAATTTGCATGTTAGTTTCACATGCGTATCGCCTTAACTGAGGGCAAGTGAACTACTTTGCCCGACGCATTGGAATTGCTTGTTGGTCCAGGCCAAATCGAATCGAGTGATCCTTCTGCGGTTAAATCGCGAATGCGATGGGATTTTTCAGCCTGGTGTGGAGTTCGCTACGCGAACGAAACCCCAGGTATAATGCCTTGATTGCTTTAGAGCTCTGAAGGAGCGGCATTGGCCTTAAATCATTCCTCGTTCAATGCAATGTTGATCATCAGGCTAAGTAGCTTTGGCGGCAATGCCGTCGCGCTGTGACTCTCAAAGAATCCGTTCAATGCCGACCACGGATTTCATCCGTGGCTGTAGAATGGCACTGCTCCGCAGTTTAGGCTGCTCGCATCGAGCGCCAGAAGGCGAAATGTTCTTCGGCGCACTCTTTCTGCTGCCGATCCGTGCGAGAATGCTTGACAACTTGATGCAAAATGAGGATGGTGGTAGGGCCACTAGGGAGGGTGAGGCTCCTGCCGAACCGTAGCGTAGCAAGCTCGGCAGGAGCCCCGCTATCCCGAAGGTTTTAACTGGAATTGGCAATGAAAAGATGTTTGGAGCGGTGGCCTCTTGCTCACTCGCTCGATCATGAAAGCAAAAGGATAAATGGCTTCGCCAGGTCTATTGAAAATACTTCGAGATGTGTTTGCTCCCCTAGCTTTTAGCAGGACCTTGCTGCATGTTTCGAGTATCGCGATGTCGGCATGCCTCTACAGCTTCCTGCCTGTCTGGAAGGAGAATTCATCTCTGCGAGATTTTGGCGACATCCCCTCCCAGATTCACGCGGCCATGTCGTTGACGCTTGGTTGGCTTCTCGTTTTTCGTACTAACTCGGCTTACGCGCGATGGTGGGAGGCTCGAACACTGTGGGGCAGTCTGGTCAACGCCTCTCGCAATCTGGCGGTCAAACTTACGTGTCTCGTCAAACTGACGGGGCAGGATGCTGAGTTCTTGCAATCGAGGATTGGGGAGTTTCCGAAGGCATTGATGGACCACTTGCGATGCGCTCCGACCCAACAACTGGATCCTCGGGCTGATGGCGGCTCTGCCAACGATGACCACCGGCCAGCCCTAATCGTTCAGCAACTGTACGGTTGGGTGGGTAGTCAAAAAGAAGCTGGTCGAGTCGATGGTGATGTGATGCGAGTGATCGATGTGGAGCTGGCGAAATTGCTCGAGGTCTGCGGCGCTTGTGAGCGTATCGCAAGAACACCGATAGTTCGGTCCTATCGGGTTTTTGCTCGCCAATGCATTTTGCTTTTTTTGCTGACGTTGCCTTGGGGGATTGTATCGGACTTTGGTTGGTGGACGATTCCTTTGACGACGATTACGGCCTACTTCATGATTGGCATGGAGATTGTGGCAGAGCATGTAGAAGAGCCATTCGGCCATGATGAAGATGATCTGGATCTCGAAGGACTATGCAAAACAATCGAGAGATCGATTGGCGAAATTTTTGCTCGAGACAAGCAGGCGCTGCGTACAAGTACAAAGTAGTAGGTCCATTTCGTGTGCTAGCCTAACTCGCCGAGCACTCACTTTCGATTGTGTTTTTGTAGCGGCAGGGCGCGAGCCCTCCGGTTTCATGGCATTTACTAGTCACTCACCGGACGGCTTGCGCCGTTCCGCTAACAATGTGAGTGCCATTTGGCTAATGCGTTTCTTAATCATCGAACTCGGGTCCGTCCTGGGCTGCATAGAGTTTTCCTTCGGCTTGCAACTATCGATTGCACCAATTACTCATGCATCGACTCCAGACGTTTTGCAACTTCCTCGATCGTACTATCGGGGGTGCTTGTTCCCGCCGTTAGCCCTACCGTCGAAAACCCCTTAAACCACTCTTCCCTCAAATCTTGGGCCGACTCAACTTGGACTGCTCGGCAACCCAGTTCGGAACATCGTTCTGCGAGCTGACGCGTGTTGTTGGAGTGTTTGCCTCCTACCACGATGACCATGGCTACCGCACGGCAGAGTGCTTCCAACGCTTGTTGCCTTTGGCGAGTTGGCCGGCAAATCGTATCCATGTACCGAACATCCGCTTGGGAGTTCAATTCCAAGATACGGGCCAAGCATCGTTGTGCGAGTTCCGGGGTGGTGGTGGACTGAGAGACGATACCCAAAGTTGATTCTTTCCAATCAACAACTTCGTCGGGAGACTCGACGACAATGTAGCGACTCAAGTCCTCCACGATCCCTTGGACCTCCACATGGTTGCGTCGACCGATCAAAATGACGAGCCGATTTTCGCGTTCAAGCGTTTGAGAAGCCTCGTGCACACGTCGTACCAATGGACATGTCGTATCGATAATCTCGGTCGCGTGGGAACTCAAGACGGCTAGACGTTTTTGACTAATACCATGGGCCGTGACCATCACGCGATCCGAGAGTTCCGTCGAATCGCGATTCTTTTCTCCGACAACCCGAAACCCTCGGGCTGCCAACTCTCCCTGGATGGTTGGGTTGTGAACCAACTCTCCATAGATGCTAACGGATTGCGGGGCGTCCGTTTCCCGGGCGATTGTTAGGGCATCACGAACACCAAAACACAACCCCATGAACTCCGCTCGAATGATTTTCATTGCATTTCCCAGTGATTCAGTCACGAAAGCGTTGCGAAACAAAGAGCTTTGCAATGCAAAGCTAAGCCCCAAAAAATACGCTCAAGCGGCGGTGGCTTGAGCAAGTCTGATCAATTATTCTAGCTACCGACCACGGCCTTTGCAATGCAAAGCATCTGGTTTTGCAGGGACTTCGTTTAACAGTCAGACGTAGGCGTACTGCGAAAAGAACACCGTACGCCTACGGCTGAACGTTAAACGATCACTTATTCCGAATGCAATACAAACGCTGGTCGGCGCGAATGAGAAGTCGGTCGCCAGCGATGGATGGCGTCGACATGCATAACTCACCTTCGGCAAGTGTATTGGTATGCAAAATCTCCAACGATTCGCTGTTACGAATAACCGAGCAGACTCCGTCTTCATTCAAGCAAAAAATCTTTCCATCGTAGGACCAAGGCGACGCGGTATAGGCGGTACCCCGTTTCAGCTTTTGGCGTTCAAAATTAGGCACGCCTGTCATAGCATTGAAACTGCTGACCACACCTAGATCGTATAAGACAAACAATCTGCCATCGCTAACAATAGTGCTCGGGTTGTAGGGAGCGATCTTCTTATTCGACCATACAATGTAGTCGTTGCTGCTTTGCTCCTCTGCCAAACTGATGTCACCTTTGGCCCCAGGCTTGATCGCATATAAGGCTTTGGTTGGATCCATGACGTAACCAGAGCTTACGTAGAGCAACCCGTTGGCCACATAAGGTGTCGCGATGGTAATGCTCGACATGCCTTTGAGGGACCACAAAAGCTCACCATTGATATCGTAACTACGAACGGCTCGCGTACCTGCGGTTACAATTTCCGTACCCTCCTCGTGCGACCAAACAAACGGAGAAGACCAATTGCTTTTCTCATCTCGATCTATCGTCCAAAGCGTTTCGCCTGTTTTCTTGTCGATCGCAACCAGTGTGGACTTCTCATCGTTATCGTTCTGATAATAGAGCCAATCCTTGTAAAGTACCGAAGAAGCGGCGGTTCCCCAGCCGTTTCGAGTGGGGTGTGCTGGCAACTCATGGCTCCAAACCAAATTGCCGCCAAAATCCAGGCAATAGATTCCTACGTTGCCGAACGTCACATAAACATGCGTTCCGTCCGTTACTGGTGTTTCCGACGCATAACTATTTTTAAGGTGAATCGGTGACGTCGGCGTGCCCGTTCGCACGGTCTTCTCCCAACGCTGTGCTCCGCTGGTCAAGTCCAGGCAGATCACTTTCCACTCGTGACTGGTCTTGGGGATGTCGAGCCGATCGCCGCCAAAGTACAGGCCTTTTTTCAACGGCTCAGTCGTTCCAGAGTTGACCACTGTAGAGAGAAAAATATTGTCGCGCCAAACGACAGGTGATCCCCAGCCTCGTCCGGGCAAATCCTTCTTCCATTCGACGTTTTCAGTCTCCGACCAACGATCGGGTAGGCCTTTGTTGTGCGATACGCCTGTCGAGTCGGCGCCTCGAAACTGTGGCCAATTTTTCTCGTTTGGCTGATCCGCGCGAGAACATGGGGACAATAAAACCAGGGCAAACAGGACGAACCATCCAAGTCGAGCCTTGAATACTACATTGAACATCGGGTTACCTCGGTCGGGCATAAATTACAGGCAATTAATTTGCCGACGCTACGGCGAATGTGCAAGATACTTTCAACACTCTTCGCTTATCACCATCGGTTCTGTCGACTTGCCCAAAGAAATGAGCGGCGACATGAAAACTAACTTAGCAGGAAACGCAAGCTAGTGAATCCCACACGTTTACCCTGGGCCGATAAAAGTTTGGTATTGACATGCTTTTTGACGACAGCGGATTTATTCCGTTGCCAATGGCATTGTGCACAAGTCTAGTAGGACGGCTGGGGCTCGCCCCCACCGTCCGCAGCTTTGCCGTACTAGAATAGTCTCAGCGCTCATCGTCTCTCTGCCCAACCTTGCACCGCCGGAGGCGGTGCAAGGTTGGGCAGAGAGGAGCTTGCGAACCAAATTGCGTGCTAGAACACCAAAGCGGTGTCCGGTCGGGCGAGCCCGAACCGGACAGCACTTGCTGGGGCGGAGCAAAAAAACCTAGGGTCGCAAACAATGACAATGTGAACAAAGTTGCGAAACAAAGAGGACTGCAACCCCAGATCACGGAGGAGGCCTTCAGCGTGTAGCGGAAAACCTAACTATCCGCAGGACAAGCCTGCGGGATTTGATCTATGCAAACAACTCAGTCACCGCTTGAGCTTTAACGAGCTCTCTCGGTTGATTGAGGTGATTGTAGACGATTGTCTCAGGATCGATTCCGAAGGAATGATAAATCGAGGCCAAAAGTTGGGCTGGATGCAACGGCGACTCGACTGGAGCGCTAGCGGTCTTATCGCTCTTTCCGTGGACATAGCCCCGTTTTGTTCCGGCGCCTGCCACCACGGCGGTATAGCAGTATGGCCAGTGATCGCGACCGTCGTCGGTATTGCCGTTACCGCTGGTGCTGACGCCGCGCTCTGGTGAACGGCCGAATTCGCCAACTGCTACCACCAATGTGTCTTCAAGCATCCCACGCTGATCCAAGTCCTCGATGAGCGTGCTCAGACCGGCGTCCAACATCGGTGCGGATTGATTCTTCATTCGCTTGGACAAGTCAACGTGATGATCCCACGAGTGATTGTCGCTATTGGCAACCTTGGGCCAAATCACTTCGACGACCCGCGTTCCGGCTTCAACAAGTCTTCGAGCCAACAAGCAACTCTGGCCGAATGCATTGCGACCGTAAGCATCGCGAAGCACTTCGGCCTCTTGGCTCAAGTCGAACGCTTCACGCGCCTTTCCTGAAACAACCAATGATAAGGCCTGGGAGAAATACTCGTCGAGCTGCTGATTCTCGACAGCCGCGTTGATCACAGGCATCTGAGCATTGATCAGGTCTCGCAAGGCCGCTCTGCGTTGCAATCGAACCGCAAACACCTCAGGTCTCAACTGCAGATCGCTAACGTTGATGCGATCCATTTTGTTCATGTCCAAATCGTCGCCGTCAGGAAACAACGTATACGGATCGTATGCTTTGCCCAAGAATCCAGCGTAGCCACCTTTGCCCACAACATTCGACTCTTGAAGCGGTCTCGGCAATGTCACAAACGGCAGCATCGGCTCGTCTGCTGGCCGTAGCCGAACAATGTTGGAGCCAAAATTCGGGAAGTCCTTTGGCGTTGGTGGTTCAAGCTGACCCGATGGACTTACCTTGTCCGTCGTGTACCCAGTCATCATTTGGTAGATGGCAGCGGTGTGGTTGAACAATCCGTTGGGAGTGTAGCTCATCGAACGAATCATGGTGAATCGATCGTTGATGGTACTCAGTCTTGGCAGGTTCTCAGTAAACTGAATGCCAGGGATTTTGGTAGAGATGTTGCTGAAAACGCTTTTGACTTTGTCGGGGACATTTTCCTTTGGATCCCAAAGGTCCAAGTGGCTAGGACCGCCTTGCAGGTAGACCATAATCATGCGTTTGGCTTTGTTCCAACCCGGAGCCTTGCCACCTTCGCTCGCCTGGACCGACTGCAATTTGAGAAGATTCGCCAAACTTAAGCCGAGCATGCCGGACGCACCTACGCGCAACACATCGCGCCGCGAGACGTTGAGATGCTGATCACAAAGGTCTTTGCCTGCACTGCCGATCAATCGAAACATGCTAGTCGTTCCTTTTCGTTAATAGTTGGCGATCGCTCCGCGACCGATCCGAAGGTATTGGTCTGTTTAGTTTTAGGTTGGTTAGCGGAACGGCCCAAGCCGACCGGTGAGTCTATTTGAGCCTGAGGCGCTATCCGATTTTGTGGTGACAGGCTGGAAGTCTATCCCACTTAGTGGTTGAACAAAAACGCTGGGCTATTGATCAATGCCCAAGCGATATCTTCGGCGGCTGTTAGGCGTGCTTGTTGCCGCTGAGTTTCACTTTCCTTGACGTCGTTTCTTAATCGTACCAGACGGTTATCGTCCACGAGTGGCACGGACAATCGTTCAATCCGTTTCTTTAACGTAACAACTTGTTCATCTTCCGGCAGCGGCTTGTTTTCTTTGTTCAAAACCTCCCTAAGTCTTTTGAGCTCCGCAGAAGAAACCTTGAAGTAGTTTAACGCATCCTTGGTCACAAGATCTGTCCAAGCTGCCTTGGGAACTTGGGATACAACTTGGAGAGATTCTGTCAAACCCAGGGTCAATTCTCCTTCGCGATTTCCAACGCTCAATCGGAATCGACCGAGGCGATGGTCAACCGCATCGTGAAACTGGTGGATTCGCCACTGAATGATTTCGCCTGCCTGCAATTTAACCGGCGCCTCGGTTGCAAAAACAGCCCAGTGCTCAGTCCCCTCGACACCATTGATCGCCCAGCCACCTTGATCGTTTGGCTTGTTATCGATGACGGCGGCAGCCGAGAACCCCGGTTGGTCAAAGTCGGTTAGCCCCTTCACAAGCTTGATTTTCCGCATCTCCTTGGGCTTATCCGCCATCCCAACGAAGACCTCCAGCTCGGTAATTACGAAGTTGCCGTTACCAGAAAGCCCGGGTCCGGCGGTTTTAAATTCCGTACCCGTTAACGCTTCTAGTCGAACCGTATTGAATTCCGATGCATCGGCTGGAGTATCGATAGTGTACAACGCCTTCTCGGCTGGACCGCGTGCGATGATAGAGCGGTCGCTTTGAGGAACTAATGCCGCCTTGTTGGACGAGTCTGTCTTGTTCGGCATGAGTGTTTGCCAAACCGTTGCATTCTTGCCCTTGTTTACAAACTCTTCTAGTTTGTCTGGAAGAACAGCTTCGAAGCCATCGATCGCCGCTTTGGCCGCGACCGTTCGTTCGACTCGGCTCTTTTCGGCCGCATCCCGTTCCGGCTGAATTGCTTCGATGCGAGCGGTTAGTTTCGCCTGCGTCTCGGCACGCTCGGTATCCTGCTGCGTCTGTCGCTTTGGTTTCTCTTCCAACCACCAAGTCTCACGATCAGCCAGCGCCTTGGCAAGCTTTTCATGGTCGCTTGCGATCAAGCTGGTCACTGTCGTTGCGGCGGCAATTTCACCTGGCTCAGCAGGTCGGCTCAACACTCGCAAAAACAGTTCGTTGATCAACTCCGGATCGTTCGGAAACTGCTTTACCAATTGACCAATCGAATTGGCGGTATCAGAAATGGCAGAGCCTAGCGTCGGGCCACTGACCAGCGCCATAACCGAGCCAAGCCGCAACTCGCTGGAACGCTCGCACTCGCAAGCGCTTTCGCGAGGCGGTCTACCGAGATTCGTCAAGAAGCCGTCGGGCAACCCTGATTCCGCGTCGGACAGTGAAGCCGCCCTCGCACCAGGAGTCATCCCTGGAAGCTTGGACATCGAACCTGTCACTTGGTGAATGGCATCGTACAAAACTTCAGCAGGTAATCTTCGAGGCATCGCATGAGAGTAATTCCGATCATCATCGGTATTCCACTTATTCGAATCCATCGAGAGCTGATAGATTCGTGAGCGGCAGATGGTTCGCACCAAATGCCTAACATCAAAATTATGACTTACAAAGTCCTTTTCCAAGAACTCGACAAGCTCAGGAATGCTAGCTGGGTTACCCGCACGGATATCGTCGATCGGCTCGATAAGCCCCTTTCCAAGCAGGTATCCCCACATTCGATTGACGTAGCTGCGAGCGAAGTAAGGATTGGTCGGGCTGGTCAACCAAGCGCCAAATTGCTTTCTTCGCGAGGCGTTTTCCTCGACGGTGAAGTCGGCTTTGAAGGGGAACTTCGGCGCAACGACTTGTTGCGTTTTCTGGTGCTTCATTTCGCCGGCTCCGCTATCCGAAACCTCTTCGAAGAGAGGCTTGGCTCCGTCGACTGCGGTACCGCCAATGGTCTTGTCTCCGGACTCTTTGTCCTTCTTCAGCGCAACCTGTGAGAAGTAAGCGGCTGTCTCGTAATACTGGTCCTGAGTCCAGCGTTCGAATGGATGGTCATGGCACTTATTGCAATTGAATCGCACGCCCAAGAACAAATGAGTGGTGTTCTCGAGAGTGTCCTCCGGAGTGCGAAGTATCTTGTAATAGGATGCAGCAGGGTTCTCCCGGTTTGATCCCGAAGCTGTCACGATTTCATGGACGAATTTGTCATAGGGCTTGTTGGTGGCAACGCTTTCACGAATCCATTCACGGAACTTGGTTGCCCCCTCTTTGCCCAAGAATTTGGAGTTCACTTGCAGCAAGTCCGACCACTTGCTCGTCCAGTGATCCACGAACGCGTCGCTGGCGATCAATTGTTCGATCAGCTTTTCTCGTTTTTCTTGGGTTGGAGTGCTGTCAGCAAGAAACGCGCGAACTTGTTCTGTCGTCGGTGGAAGCCCCGAAAGGTCCAGCGTCACTCTTCTCAGAAAGTCCGCGTCATTGCAAAGTTCCGACGGCTTGATTTTCATGCGATCCCATTTGGCGGCCACAAACGAATCGATTGGATTCTCCGAAGCGGATGGCTTCCAATCAAATCCTTCACGATCTCCCATAACCGTCAACGTCGTGGCCGAGTATGCGCCCTCGTAGCGAGCCAGAATAGGTGCTTCACCTCGGCGAATCGCCTGAATGCGGCCACCTTCGATGACCGTTGCGACTTCACCATTGCCGGTTTCGATGTGTGCTTCGCGTGTTACATCCCGAGTGCGACCATCTGGATACGTTGCCACGACTCGAAGCTGCTGGACGGCCCCCGGCAGGGGAGCGATCGGATTCAACGGAGAGAGTTCGATGCGAGCCACTTTGGTGCTCGTGATGTCGACTTTCGCTCCCTCGGCAATCCATTGGCGAATGACGAGCGCTTGACTGTCACCGGCTTCGAATAGTTTGCCCCCAACGTGCGGCACTAGTCCCAGTGGCTTTGCCATCATAAGACTATCGGTTGGGGACGATGGATTGATGCGTCGACCAGCAAGATCATCAGCCAAGGCACGTACGTCGTATATTGGGTCATACCCACGGAGCGACAACTTGAAGCCACCTTTGCCGGCTTGTGCGCCGTGGCATGTTCCTGAATTGCAACCAACCCTGGAAAGAACAGGATTCACATCTCGAATGAAATCCATCGGTTTCTTTGGATCCATGGCGATAGTAACGGGAAGCGATTTCTTGTGTCCTCCGAGCTGGACTTCGATCGTTGCATTTCCATTTTCGAGAGGCTGCACCCAGCCACGCTTCGAGAGCCAAACATTTGCTGATGACGGTGTGAGCGAAGCGATTCGGGTGACATCGCGCACTTCACCGTTATTAAGAGTTGCAGAAACCGTGATTTGAGCCGAAGCGTTCCACGAATCGAAATCGAGTGTGGCGGGTTGAACGTCGATGGCGGTCACTCGAGAAACGAGAAAACCATCAACTTCCTTTAGGAATTCGCTCGAGGTGAGTTCGTTGGTATGGGCGGTCGCGATTTCAGTAAGTCGATTGGCTCGCAGCGAGGCCAGCAAACTTGGATCGGCGGGCATCGTTGTTGAGCTCGGTGTTGCGTCCACATCGAAAATAGGCTCGCTCGTCAGACAGTTCCAAAGTCGCAATCGACCGTCGGATCCGCCAGCAACAAGTCTTGCATTTGAGTCCAATGCGATCGCGTAAATCGCTGTGGTCGGAATTTCCCAAGTTGCGACGACCTTCGGTTGAGCAGTCACATAGTCCGCTAGCTTCTTCTTTTCGTCAGGCTTGAGTGAGGCGACGCGTTTCGCCTGAATGGCTTTGATTTCTGCTGGGAGCTCTGCGTCGACGTCATACGACCAGACTTTGATCGTGCTTTTGTTGTCCAGAGTTGAGGCCGCAGCCAAATAACGGCCGTCCGGGCTGATCGCAACTCCGAAAATCCGGCCTGGCAAAGTTTCGAGCTGACGAATCAAATTGGCATCGTCGCCGATAACGCGAGCCGTTTGACGAAACACACGATAGATCTTTGGAACGCCATCCGAACCACCCACTAAGATTTCGTTTCGCGTTGGATGCTTGGCTAACGCTTGTACGCCACCACGCAATGCTCCAGGCGTAATCGAAGTGATATTGTCGATAAAGCGTTCGGCTTCTAAATCGATGAGCTTCACGGTCATATCGCGACTCGCCGAAATCAAGTGCTTGCCATCCGGCGTGAACACCGTTGCTCGCGGCCAGTCTTCGTGTGATCGCTGGTAGAGCTTCTGCTCTCCTTCGAGATTGACTACTCTTACCGTATTGTCAGCCATACCAAAAGAGATAAGCGACGAATCCGGGGACCAGTTCACTCCAAAGAGCGTATCGCTTCCGAATGGGAAGCTGCGTTCTAAGCTATTGGTCTCGGCGTTCCATATCTGCAATTCACCGCCAACGGCCTGTTCACCGGAAGCGACCGCCAGCCACTTGCCATCGGGTGAATATGAGACCGATTCCACACGGGGACTTAGTCCGACTAGTCGTTTTTGCAGTTGCCCATTTTCGGAACTGAAAAGAAGCGTTTCATGAAAGCCAGAAACAGCGATTTGTTTTCCATCCGGTGAGAAGTCCAAGCTGCCTATGGTAGGAGCCCTTGCATAGACGGGTGGCTGTGTCACGGAGTAACGTGGGCCAATGGATTTCCAGTCGTTGATTGCGCCTGCATCCACCCATCGCCGAATGATGTCGATTTCTACATCGCTTAGCGGCTTTCCCTTTTTCGGCATGGACGCTTTACAGTCCACAGGAACAATCTCGTGGATCAGATGGCTTTCGCCAGATTTGCCAGCGACAATCGCTTTCAATCCCGATTCGCCAGCGTTCATCATGCTCTCGAAATCGGTCATCATGTAATTGCCAAGTTTTTTGGCATCTTGATGGCAACCGAAACAATTGGCTCTGAGAATGGGTAGCACATCTTTAGCGAAGCTGGGCACGTTTGGCTTCGTTGCCTCTTGTGCAAAAGCCACGGTCGCTGTCTGTACCGACGCTGAGACGAGAAGGAGGGTTGCTGATAAGGAGAGACGCAAGCCGAACGGCATAGTTTCCAAGTCCTTAGATTCGGGAGTCACTGGCGTCAGGTCACGGTTCGGAGAACCATTTTTACACTGAAACCAAATCGGTGACGGCAATATGCGAGACGCACGATTGAGCGACACTAGGGCTCAAAAGACGTTGTCGTTGATGGTGGGGACGAGCCAAGCCGGTGCCAAACTCGCTCGTTAAGAATAGCTGGTTCAACCTCCCGCGTCAATAAAGGCGGAGAATCTAGCCGTAATCGCAGCTGGAATCGTGGGAATATCGTAGCTGGATTCGTGAGAATAACGTAGTTGGATTCGTGAGAATTCAGCTGGTTCTGAATTCTTGCGAATCCAGCTACGGCAGTTCCAACGATTGCGCAATGAATTTGGCGGGATTCTGAACCAACAGCCCAATTTGGACTCTGAAATCCAAGTGTTCGGGCTATTCTATGGTCTGAATCGAACCGGTGCCAATTCGTCCTCTAAATCCGCTCAAAACTGTCCATGCCACAACTTTGGTCGCCAACCTCTTGGAAGTCCTTTCCTGTTTCCCAGCAACCGGTCTACCCAGATTCGAAAGCACTTTCGCATGTGCTGAATCAGATCAGTATCATGCCGCCCTTGGTTACCAGCTGGGAAGTCGATCATTTGCACGAAGGTATTGCAGCTGCACAACGCGGTGAAGCGTGGTTGCTGCAAGGGGGTGATTGCGCTGAGACCTTCGACCAATGCCAAACAGAACCGATCGCGAGCAAACTGAAGCTGCTACTGCAAATGAGCTTAGCCATCGTGTTTGGCTCGCGCAAGCGGATTTTGCGTGTCGGACGAATGGCCGGGCAATATGCAAAGCCGCGTTCGAGCGACAACGAAACACAAAACGGAGTCACGCTACCATGCTATCGGGGCGACTTGGTCAATCAATTTGAATTCACCGAACAGGCGCGGCGGGCAAACCCAGAGTTGCTGTTGCGAGGTTACGAACGTTCGGCACTAACCCTCAACTTCGTGCGAGCGCTCAGCGAAGGTGGATTCGCCGATCTGCATCATCCAGAAAATTGGAATCTATTATTCGTCGATGAAGCGAAAGGTGAAGTCGCCTTTCGGTATCGCGAACTGGTCAAATCGCTCGGTAACGCAATTCGCTTTGTGGAAACAATCCTGCCCGATCGGCAGTCCGATCTCAAACGAGTGGACTTCTTTACGTCCCACGAGGCGCTGCATCTCGATTACGAAACTGCGTTGACCCGACCAAGTGTACGAGGAATCGGCTATTACAACCTGGGCACGCATTTGCCTTGGATTGGCGAACGAACGCGGGCGATTCAGGGTGCTCACGTGGAATATTTCCGCGGCATTCGGAATCCAGTTGCGGTCAAAGTTGGACCGTCGATGCAAACGGATGAGTTGATTGAATTGACCAAACTATTGAACCCCGACAACAAGCCTGGGCGATTGACCTTGATTCATCGCATGGGCCGAAGCAAAGTTGAGTCCGCTTTGCCACCTATGATCGAAGCGATCCGAAAGGCAGATCGAACCGTATTGTGGGTGTGCGATCCGATGCATGGCAATACCGTGTCGACAGCGCATGGGCGCAAAACCCGACGCTTTGATGACATCGTCGATGAGCTTCGATTGTCCTTCGCGATCCACCGAGCGTGTGGCTCGATGTTGGGTGGCGCTCATTTGGAACTCACCGGCGAAAATGTGACCGAGTGTGTTGGCGGCTCGCGCGGCCTAACCGAATCCGACTTGGAGTCCGCATATCAAACGCAGCTTGATCCAAGACTGAACTACGAACAAGCGTTAGAGATAGCATTCGAGATTTCCAATCAACTTTCCGCCCAGCGCATTTAGAGCGGTGGGCAGACTGGAATCTACAAACCGTGGGAGGGCGAGGCTCCTGCCGAGCCTGCGACGCCACGGTTCGGCAGGAGCCTCACCCTCCCGAGTAACAAATTGCTTCGAATAGGACAGGCTGGAAGCCTATGCCACTGGTACCGCCAATAAGTTCCAAAGGCCCATACGCAAGGAAAATCGCCCACTTGCGACGGACCGACGTTCCATAGAAAATGCTGTTCGTCTAATTTTCAACAACCTTGCGGCGAGAGGACTGCACATTTTATGGCCGCTCTTGGGCAAATTGATTTGCATGCCGCCTTGAATCGATTTGGCCTTGAGGATTTTCGCAAAGGTCAAGAGCAAGTCATTAGCCACATTATCGCTGGCCATGATTGTTTGTGCGTTATGCCGACCGGCGGTGGCAAAAGCCTTTGTTACCAATTGCCTAGCTTGGTGCGGCCAGGATTGACGATCGTGGTTTCGCCACTGATCGCTTTGATGAAGGACCAGGTTGACGCGCTTTCGAATCGCGGCATCTCCGCCACATTGATCAATAGTACCTTGACAACAGCCGAACAAAATCAGCGGCTTGAGCATGTTGCTGGCGGACATTACTCGATGGTCTACGTTGCACCAGAGCGTTTGCGCAACTCTCGGTTCCTCGATGCGATTCGCACCACCCCGATTCAACTCCTTGCAGTGGACGAAGCACACTGCATTAGCGAATGGGGACACGACTTTCGGCCTGACTATCAGCGCCTCGGTCGTTTTCGCGAAGCGTTAGGTGGCGTTCAAACCGTGGCGCTGACAGCCACCGCGACACCCAAAGTGCGACAGGATATCGTCGACTCATTAAAGCTTCGCGTTGCCAAACATTTCATCACAGGCTTTGCTCGCGACAATCTCTATCTCGGTTCGATGCTCTGCATGGGCGATCGGGAAAAAGACAAGCAATTACTCGATTTCATCAAGGACCAAGCTGGCGCTGGAATCATTTACGCTGCAACACGCAAACGTTGCGAAGCACTCGTCGATCAGATCGGCAAGGAGTTGAAGATCAGCGTTGGCGCCTACCATGCTGGTCTCCTGCCTGAGCAACGCAAACTCATTCAAGAGCAATTCATGAGTGGCCAGCTCAAGGTCATTATTGCCACCAACGCATTTGGTATGGGGATCGACAAGTCGGACCTGCGATACGTGGTTCACTACAATACGCCGGGAACCTTGGAGGCCTACTATCAAGAAGCGGGGCGAGCGGGCCGCGATAGCTTGCCGTCCCAGTGTGTCTTGCTTTACAGTCCCCAAGATCGGTACATCCAAGAGTTCTTTATTGAGAACGCTAACCCGCCTCGTGAGCTTCTGGAGTCGGTTTATGAATTGCTCGTCAAGCGTCCGGAAGACCCTATCGAGTTAACCGCCGAGGAGATTCGCGAACTAACGAATGCCCCTGCGACGACCGAAGCGATCAACTCGTGCTTGCAGATTCTCGGCCGAACCAGTGTGATGGAACGACTCGAAATGTCCGGTGGATTGGCTATGTTTCGAATCGATAGCAAGCTGCCTACGCTGCTCGATTTGCTTCCGAAAGCTGCCAGCGTCCAGCGCAATGTGTTGCGAACAGTAGAAAAGGCCGTTGGTGACCGGCGAGAAGAAGCGGTCTACATTCACCCTCGATGGCTGATGCAACAGTTGCAGATGGATCGCGATGCACTCAATCGTACCCTTCGAGAGCTTTGCAAGCTTGATAGCTTCGAGTACGTGCCTCCGTTTCGGGGGCGGGCCATTCATTTCCGCCGACGCGATGTGCCGTTTAGTGAGCTGAAGATCGATCATGAGACACTCGCGGCACGAAAAAAGTCGGACTACGAAAAACTGGACAGGATGGTCTCCTACGCTCAAAGTCGATCTTGCAGGCAGAAGACCATTCTTGAGTATTTTGGCGACGCGTCGGCTTCCAATTGCGGAATCTGCGATCGATGTCAGGGCAAGACAGGGTGGCCGAATATGCCCAAGGTCACGGGATTGCCTGAACCGAGTGCAAAAGAAAAGAAGTCGAAAGCAAAATCGCCAAAGGCTTTGCCAACAGAAAGTTTTTCAGCAGCCAACGGGGCAGTCTCCACAGTTACTTCAGAGAACTTTACGGCCCCCTCAAGAGTCAATCCTAGCGTCGAGCCATCCGCTACCAAATTGCCGCCGGAATCAGTTCTTCCAGCATCAATGTCTGTTGCATCAACTTCGGTTGCAGCTCAGGAAAGCAAGCCTGCGGTCAAAAACAGAAACGAATCCGAGGAGGAGCAACTACCCACATCGCTGTTACCAAGCGAGACTAAACCGGCCTACGATTTGATTGTCACTATTCTCAAAGCGGTGGAGCGAACGCATGGCTACTTGAGTAAAACGCTTCTGTCGCAGCACTTGTCTGGTGTGGAGAGCAAAGCGGTACAGGGTTTGCGATTGCAAAGGCTGCCCGAGTTTGGAATTCTCAAGTCGTGGAAGAAATCGCATGCTTCTGGTTTCTTAGATCAGATGCTTGATGTTGAATTGCTTTGCATTTCAGAGTTGCGAGTCGGTAAGGTAACAGTCAGCATTTCCGACCAGGGCCGGGCGCTTGTGGCCGGAACCGTTGAAATGCCAGCCAAGATCATGCTCTTTGTGCATCAGTGCCTCTCGGCTGCTGAGAAATCGAATGGGATTGCAATAACAACTCCTTCCAAACCTCAAGACTGGAGCGACCCAATCGAGACGGCAGTTGCCATGAAGACCAGTCCTAAATTAGAGCGGCCGCAAACTCAACCAATCTCCTCTGGGGGCAAGGAGCAGCCTCCTACGGCTAGCGACGAGCCGGTCCGGCCTACTGCTCAGTTGCCTCGTGCAACGGCTAGCGACGCAAGTGCTGGACGCGACGTGACTGCACCCATGATCGAGGATTGGCGATGGACTGTAAGACTCGTCGAGCATGGCTATCGGCTTGGCGAGTGCGCATTGATACGCGGAAAGACGCCGGACTCGATTCTCGAAGACTTGACCAAAGCCTTGCAAGATGGCAAGCGTTTTACGATCGAACAGTTGTTTGACCGCAGAACTCAAATCGCCGTGAAGGAGCTTCGAGAGCATGGAGATCCGCAAGCCACACCACCTTCGATTTTTCAATCGTATCCATCACTCTGGCGCTTCATCCAACGCTGGCTTGAACTTTGTTGAGTCCAAGAGCCGCAAGGGCGAGCTAAGCTCAGATACCGCGGGTGCGAAAACCGACAAGTGATATCCTGAAAACCATAGGCTGGCGGGGCGGGGCGTTCAAGCCGTTCCAATCACGATCCCTTCTGGATCGAATCTCTTGAGGAGCGGCAGGTTTCCGTGTCCTCGGCGTCTATGCCGAGTCGTCCAAAGACCGGAGGAGCTTGAACTGGAGTTTGTCCACGTTTGCTTACAACTGTGTTGCGTGCTTGCCAATCGCGGATCGAGAGCCGCCGGCGAGCGTTCAAGCAGTTCCAATCTACGATCCATTCAGGATCGAATGACAGAGGAGCGTCAGGCTGGTGTAAAAACGGGCAATTACCCACCAAAGGTGGCTAAGCATCCGCTAAATCAATACTAAAGCTGAGAAATGACTTGCAAGCACCTTGCAATCTCGTTATGTTGCAAAATGTTTTATCTGAAGTCATCTGTATTCATTCAACTGCTTCAGTTTTTTCCGGTTTCCAATTGGAGTCATTGTTTATGAACAGTTCAATACGCAGGCCAGCCTTTACGCTGGTCGAATTGCTGGTGGTAATAGCCATCATCGGCATCTTAGTTGGGCTCCTACTACCCGCTGTTCAGGCGGCGCGGGAAGCAGCTCGACGAATGCAATGCAGCAACAGCGTTAAGCAACTTGCCTTGTCGCTGCATAACTATGAATCGGCATTCAAAAAACTACCGGCAGGGTGCACGTATTCGGGAACTCCTCGTGGAGGCGCAGGTACACACAGTTTTGGACACAGCTACGTCGGCGCAATACTTCCCTATATTGAACAGAGTGCGGCTTACAACGCGATGACGTGGATTGGAAAATCGCCGGGCTACGTCGGCGAAGCGGCTCCAAGCGCGGGCAATCTAAATTTCCCAATTGCCAAAGCGGCCAACCCTCCAACAGTGTGTCCCTCCTTTGCCCCGTTCGGAGATCAGCCCAATCGCGAAAACTACAATGTATACGCGGGCATTGCAGGTGCTGCCGACATGGTCTCGTTCAACGAAACTCGAATCTTTTCCTTCACACAAGGCAACGGTATCGCAAAAGCAAGCGGTGGTGGTCTGCTTGGTCTCAATTCGTTTGTTAGATTCGGTGCCGCAACCGATGGACTAAGCAACACCATGATGATCGCTGAGCAAGGTGGGAAAATCATTCGCGGTGATGGTATCAATTATTCCTGGATGCTGGCCTCGCAAGGTGCTGCCACCTCAGGAACAAACAATGTCACTGGTTGGCTAATCGGAACTCGTGAAGCCGGAGTGATTCCATTTCCAGATCCTTCGTGTGGAACACAGGGAAATACCGGTGGGTGCGATAACGATCATCGTTACTTTAATGTCACCACCATTCGCTATCGAATTAAACAGGGACCGTTCGCAGATCAGATCTTCGGTGGAATGTCTAGTGCAATGGGTGCAAACAATCCACTCGCATCCTTCCACACCGGTGGTGTCCAAGTTGGTTTGGGTGACGGATCTGTGCGGTTCATCGGCGATAGCACTGAACTGGAAACACTCAAGAAGCTGGCGACGCGCGACGATGGCCAACCTCTAGGTGAGTTCTAAGCGAGCGGCGGTTTCCAATTTACCTAGCACGACGCGCAAGTTAGTGAATCTACTATCCAATTCACTCGCTTGTGCGTCGTGCCAAGGTAGTCTTCATGCTGCGGGTCGACTAACGCAATCTCTTTCATAACAACGCCATTCCACCAGAAAATCAAAAGTCAAATCCATGCGAGAGTTTATTCCTAGCTTCCTAGTCTTGATGTTCTTTACATCGTTGGTCGGTTGTGGAAGCGATCCGTACGGCCCAACGGGCAAAGTTACGGGGAAATTGACTTTGGATGGCAAACAACTCCCAGCGGGGCATGCGGTCTCGTTCATGCAAATGGAGGCTGGATTTCTCGCTTACGGGATCACTGATGCAGAAGGCAACTTTGAAGTGAAGTCATGGAATAATGGTAAAATGCCCATCGGCAGTTATAGCGTAATGATTGCACCGCCAGGAGGTGAAGCGGATGCAGCAAGTATGTCTGCAGAAGATCGCTTCGAACAAGGCAGGGCGTCCGGTAAATCCAAGACACTCTTTCCAACTCGCTATCGAGAGACTACCACAAGCGGCTTGAAATACACGATCGTAGAAGGTAAGAACCACTTTCCGATCGACCTAGAACCCAAATAGTTTGTGGAAACATAGTTCTAGATCGTCAGCAAGGTCGAGTATCTTCAATCGTCCTTGAAGGAAACCATTCAGCTATCGGCATCGATAGAAAGCCCTTGACGATCGCCTGATTGAGTTACTTTGAATCATTTTGACTCGTCCGCATCCACATGGCGATGAATCCAGATTTTGCGAATGAGCTGGAGCTTTCGCTCGACAGTTTGTGTGGCTCGGCCTAGTTTTTTGGCAATCTCATCGTTGGAAAAGCCTTCCATTTTCCAAGTTGCCAATTGCACGAGCTCTTCATCTTCGAGAGACAGCATCATGTCTTGATACTGTTCCGCAACTTCGAGGGAAAACTCCGGGGACGGTTCGCGGCTTACGATTTGATTGACGGCTGCAATACTATCGCTCGAGGAATCCAGGCCTTTCAGTTCTTGAAATTGACCACCGCGTTATAATCGCTTTTGGTCGCGGATAACATGGAGTAGTTTGTGAATGGTTATGCTGATCGTGCTAAAGTTGAACACGGGACGGCCAAGTCGGCATTCCAACGATTAATCACTCAATTGGTAAACAACTCGGCCACGCACGATCGTGGTTCGGACTTTGGCCGTATGCACTTGGTCGACAGGAAGCGAGAAAAGGTCTTGGTCCCAAACGACCACATCCGCCAGCATCCCAACAGTCAGCGTGCCCTTTTTCCCGTCGGCAAACTCGGCAAAGGCTGACCCGCGAGTGTATGCTTCGAGTACTGCCTCCAATGGCAATCGCTGTTCGGGGACAAAGCCTCCAGGCGGTTTCCCTTGCAAAGTTTGCCTTGTTAAGGCGGTATGCATACCAAGCCTTGGATCCAAACCGACAACAGGCCAGTCGCTACCAAACGCAAGTTGACCACCTGCGTCCTTAATACTCTTCCAAACCCACGCTCTCGATGCACGCTCTGCCCCCAGATTCACGGCCCACACCCCGAAGATATTGCTATTGGGACTGGCGTGGTAAGGCTGCATCGAGGCAATCACCCCCAGGCGACCGAACCGGTCGATGTCCGCTTTGCTAATCGATTCGACGTGTTCAATCCGATGTCGTCGCGGATTGGCGGGCACTGGGTTTAGCTTCTGTGCCCGCTCAATAGCGTCTAGTGTCATGCGAACGCCGCCATCTCCGATTGCGTGTACCAGGATCTGCCAACCACGTCGGTCGAGCAATTCGACAATACGGTCCAAGTCGTCCTTGCTCGTTTCAGGTAATCCGAGACTGGTCGGTCGGTTAGCGTACGCGGATAGCAGAACGGCAGTATGCGATTCAATGACACCATCCACAAACAACTTGACAGCAGGGATGTTCAATTCAGGAAAGTCTTTCCGAAGCGTAGTTAACTGGTCAGCATCGGCTTCGGACATGTTCTTTCGCCCAGTCAACGCGAACGTAAATCGCAACGACAATCCGCCGTTCTTCCGAAGAGTCTCAAACAATTCGAGTTCCTCTCGATCGACTCCCGCATCCAAAACGCTGGTGACTCCTAACCGATGGGCTTCTGAAATTCCCCTTCGCAACGCTGACAATTTGTCGCTGAGCGTCGGTTTTGGAATAACGCTATCCATCAATGTTTGAGCAGCTTCTTTCAGAACTCCGGTTGGCTCGCCGGTAGTAGGGTCGCGTACGATAATCCCACCCTCTGGGTCCCTTGTATCTCTGTTGATTGTCGCAGCCTGCAAAGCCCGTGAATTGACCCACAAGGTGTGGCCATCATAGCACTTCATGATAGCAGGACGGTCAGGCACCATGCGGTCCAGTAACATCTTGTTCGGGAGCCCATCCTGAAAGGTTCCGTAAACCCAACCTCGTCCGACTACCCAAGATTGATTCGGATGAAGATCTGCGAACGAGCGAACCTTGGTTTCAATTGCCTCAATCGAATCCGCGTCGGACAAATCAACTTGAGTCAGGCCAAGACTACCGGATAGAAAATGAACATGTGCATCATGCATCCCTGGCGTTACGGAGCAACCCCGTGCGTCCATCCGCTTGGTGTTGGGACCGATGTGTGCTTCGACTTCGGCCTGTGTACCGACCGCTAGGATGCGATTATCTTTTATGGCCATCGCGACATGATTGGTCCCGGGCAGGAAGATTTTGGCATTCTCGATAATCAAGTCCGCCGGGCCGATATTTACGTCCGGTTGTTCAGCGATTACAAAACTAGCCGTGAAGGCCAATAGAAGTGCAAATACTCGACGCATTGATCGAATCCTTATGGTACTGATCGTGCTTTTTGGGCACCGTGGATTGGGCACCGTGGATTTGGCACCGTGGATTTGGCACCGTGGAATTGTGGACAATTACTTCTTTGGAGCAACTTGAAACAATTCTAGTGATCCGTCCGTCAAGCGGCGCAGGGTTTCGTCGGTAACTGGTCCCGGTACTATCTGTCGTAAGCTCGCTGCGATGAATTCTCGGTCTTGTTCGTCATAACCGCCTTTTCTTGCGACAACGATTTGCCGTGCAACCAAGGCCAATTCGTGAAACCTGATCTCGATGGGTGCAGCATTTTGACAGCCTTGTGCAAATTTCAAGAGCACATCGTCTTTGGCGGCTTTTTTCGATTTGATGCTTTCATTCCAGAGATGGATTACCTGCCCTACCTCTTGTCTGGCAGGAGCAATTTCTGGACTATACTCACCTTGGTGGGCTGCAAGATTGAGTGGATCCAAGTGGCGGCAATTTTCAAAATGCTTGCTGGGATCTTTTTTGCTCATACGCTTTGAGTAGCCGAGCTCGTATTGAGCGGCTGAGCTCTGTGGCCAAATCGTCAATACATCTTCGTAGATTTTAATTGCAGCATCAAAGTCCTTCGAGTCATGCAATTTGATGCCTTGCGACAAATGCCGGAAGCTGTCGGACAGCATTTGATGGGTCAATGAATCAAACCACTTCAGACGATCTCGATCCAACTGCTGAATCTCGGCTTCATGTAGCAATAAATGGATAAGGTTATGTGCCTGGTCAATCTCACCACTCGTCATGAGTAAACCGATGTGAACAAATTTGAAAGCGGGCTCGGTTGGAGCTATTTCGTACATCGCCCTCCAAAAATTTGGATTGCGGTGAAGCAAGGGCGCGGTCTCGAAAAGGTTCCATTCGTGTTTCGCTTTTGTCGAATCAATACTCTTTTCAAGTCGTCGTACATCAGCTGAAAACGCCAAGACGCCTGGGAATTTTTCTTTGTCGACCTTTTCCAATTTGGAAAGCATTTCAAGTGCAGTTGCCCAACCCGCTTTTCGCAATTGGTACACCCACTTCGGGTTCGCCGAAGCCGAAGGCCTTCCTGACTCTTGACCTTTTGCCGATCCGACGAACAGCAATACCCCGAACATCACTCCAGTCACCATCCGATTCATTCCGCACCCCCGTTTTATCTAGGCAAAAATCCAAATGCGTTATCCCATAAATCCTGCACAACTATGGCATTCCATCGATAACGGCATTGCAATCGATGAATGATGGTCTATGGGCTGTGTATCCCCCCTATCAATGCGATACCCGTTCGCACCGATATCCCGACAACTTACTCGAGCTTGAGCATGCCCTGTTTTAACCAGCTCTGTAACCGGATACATTAGATAGCAACAAGCCCGATGGTGCCTAGCATTGTTGCCAATGGAAGGCGACTTCCGCCTGGCCATCAGCGAGAAGTACAAAATTCGGAAAAAATTTCGGCTCGAATGTCGGGTCACTCTGTCAAATGGGCATCTCCACTTTGTCAGAATACGCTTTGTTTAGGCGAGCGGCGGGGGCCAAAATGCCTAGCACGACGGGCAAGCTAGTGAATATACTTTCCAATTCACTAGCTTGCCCGTCGTGCTAGGGTAGTTTTCATGCGGCCGCTCACCTTCCTTTGCTTGCGCTTTGAGAACTTGACGTGGCGACCGAGAAGAGATGAGAATGCGAGACAAAAAAGGAATCAGAAGATGAAGAACGCCGATTGTCTAGATGGAGGGTGGCAAGGTCTCATTCCTTTCAAGACGCTCAACATCCCCGTGGCAGTGTTGATGTTTGTCCTCTCGACGATTGGCGGAAATGTACTGGTTTTCGGACAGGCGCCTGATTTGAGTTTTACTAACAAGCAACTGCAAGACGCCGTTGGGCAGCTCGAGAGCAATTCGGCGGTAGATCTGGACAAGTCCGAAGCCGTATTGAAGCGCGCGATCAAGGAGCCGGCATTTCGGAAATTGGCAACTTGCTCGCTGGCGTTAGTTTATGTGAAGCAAGGCAATCTAGAATCGGTTGGAAACTTTCTTCGAAAAATCAACAACGTATTTCCGTCGCCAACCCCCTCACAGAAGAACCTCTTGCTTCGGGTTCAACTTAATTACGATTTTGCAAAGGGTTCCGAGAACGCAACGGTAGGATTCTCGAACCTGGTCCGTTCGACACTTGATGACAAACTTGAAAAAAATTCTCGACTTGCCAGCGCGGCAATGCTCGGCAGCTTTGTAGGAATGCTCGAGCCGGATGCCGCTCTGTCCCCAATTGATCGAGAGGTGCTGGCATCGGCAAAAGACTCGATGCTCAAGTCGGCAAACACCGAGTTAATCAACACCTTCGACTCGAACTATAGAAAAGCCAAAACGCACGCCGCTGACCTATCGGAATGGATCTCAACTCATCAAAAACTATCGCTCGATGAAGCAAACAAGTTGGCTGCGGCCAGTGAAGTAGAACTTCGAGCAACGACTCAGGATCGTGATCAATCGGTCGATAAGATTCGGCAAGAAATCAAGGGGCATCGAAAGACTGTGTTTCAGATGTCGAGAAAGAAGGAGGCCCTCCAACAAGAGATCAGCGCAGTGTTGTTCCAATGGAACTGCCATCCAGAAGTCCACAATCCGATCAAACCCGATCGAGGCAGCATTCGAGTACCCCAAACGGAAAAAGTTATCGTTGGCTCGCACAAAGAAAAAAAGCGGAAGACTCGGTGGAATGCCAAGGGTAAGGAGGAGGTGTACTACGAAGAAAAGGAAGTCAACGACTATGAAACCAGAAATCGCAAACAAAGCGACATCGACAGGGATATCGACGCTATCTACTTGCCACTACAGAATCGATATCTTGGATTGAAGGCCGCTGGCCAAGCCTTAATGGACCAAAAGGCAAATGCAGAACTCCAATTCCGAAACGCACAGGCCGAAATCGTGGCCGCAAATCGAGCTGTTGAGGAACTTGAGTTAAAAGGAAAGGATGAACAAGCATTCGTAAAGCGTCTTCGTTCGGAAACCAAAATTGCACGGGAAGCTGTGAACGCACTCAAGTCTGGTCGGCTTGAGACAGCTTTCCGACCACCCAGTTTTGAACTTTTTGACTACGGTTTGGAGGCGAAAGCCCTGAAAAATCAACAATTGGCGGCTGCGAATGGAGCCACGGAGAGTCGATAAACTCCGTCGACCAGGTTCACTAACTTCAAGAGTTACAACCGACCTTCAACAAAGAAGGCATCACCCGTTACAACGCTGTGAAGCATTTCAGGACGGCTGGGGCTTGCCCCACCGTCCGCAGCTTTGGTGTTCTAGATTCACGTCGCCCGACCGCATGTCTCCGGATTCGTCGCACCGCCCTTGGCGATGCGACGAATCCGGAGGTGTCAATTTCATCACGCGGCCCATTAAAACGCCAAAGCGGTGTCCGGTCGGGACAAGCCCGAATGGCGCTGAGATAGCAAGTAGTGGAATCTCGTGAGAGTTCCTGCAGTGCCTCAAGCTCCAGGAAGTTTTACAACTTCCACTACGAGGACAGGCTTAATTCAACGCCATTCGGGACAAGCCCGAGCCGGACAAAACGACAATTGTCAGAAGTCGCGGTTGGCGAAGGTGACTTGCCAAAATTCGTACCTCCCTGACGCGACTATTGAAACGTAGCCAATTGTCTTCGTTGTTTGAAATGCTTCAAAGCGCTGCACCCGTTAGCGACGATCCGTTTGGCGACTCAACACTGAGTGCTCTGAAATCGCATTGAGAAAAACTCTTCGAATGGCATCGTAACCACGGTCATTGGGATCCTCAATGTTCTCGTAGAACCAATAGTATGGATCATCAGATTGGTAAGTCGATCGCCAAAACTGGCGACAATGGGAACCATGTCCCATGAAGGTCTGGTGCAGCGGGACGACGTGGACATTAGGCCTTGCTTTGGCGCACTCAACAATCGCTTGGTTGTACTTGGCGTGGATCGCAAGACCGTCTTTCCAGGTCGGTAGATAAACGCTGGGGGCATCCCCTACACCATCTGTCGGATCGTAAATATTCCCGACGTAGATTTCGCAGCCGCCCGGAAAGCATGCATCA
Organism: Pirellula sp.; assembly: GCA_031424235.1. GTDB lineage: Bacteria > Planctomycetota > Planctomycetia > Pirellulales > Pirellulaceae > JBKCUI01. Next base: position 78,909 of record JANPHB010000025.1, on the reverse strand, counting down.
ATCTTCGTAAACATGTAGTTGAGCCTAACTCGATAGGCTTCGATCCAAGGTTCCGCTTGCTCGAGGGTTGCGCCATACATCGCACCTTCTCGTGGTGGCGACTGGCCATAGCTATGAATCAAATCATTGCCCCCCGTGGTCATAACGACCAAACCGAATACGTTGGCGTCTTGAACGGTCAATCGCTCTTCGATCACGGCCAAATGTTGCAGCGACGTCGAGCCTGAGATGGCAAGGTTTTCATACGCTAATTGAGCCAGAACGCTAGACAGGCATATTCCTTTCATGTCAGCGTATTCATCGTCCGGATTGTTAATGAGACGATTGAAGAATGTATGATCCTTCGAGCCGGCCCCTAGTCCTGCGGTGATGCTATCTCCAATTCCTACGACCCGAACGGGCTTGTCGGACCATTGCTTTTCGAATCGCTCGCGTGCTACTTTGGGACCAGCGGGCCCGCTGCCAATGGGTCTAGCAAGCACAAACTGAATGTAAAAAATCGCGAACGAAACTAGGGCGATGCCGAAAACTAGCAGAATTGAAAACCGCAGCTTCTTTCGGGACATCATTTCGTTGGTGAGAATCTGGGGCGATTCTTTCCTGTTGTGGTGATTGGGGCTCGCGCTGGGCTTGTGGATTTAAGATTCGCCTAAATGCATTTCGTTTAACAGTCAGCCGTAGGCGTACTGTCAAGGCGCGTAGTACGCCTTCGGCTGACTGTTAAACGACTAAATCAATAAGTACCTACGCGTCGGGTTACCAATGCGAGCTTGGCGAACGGCACATGGAATGTGACTGCTACTTTGGGTTAAGACTCGGAGAGCCGTGCTACATTAGATCGCTAACAACAATCGGCTTGGGGCTTCGAGGTAGGCGATGATGTCGTTTAGGAATCTCGCTGCCGTTGCTCCGTCGACTGATCGGTGATCATAAGCCAAGCTCAACGGCATCATCAGCCGTGACTTGATCGAGTCATCGTCCATTACGATTGGCATCTTGCGGGAGCGACCTACCAACAGGATTGCCACCTCTGGCACATTCACGATAGGCGTCGAGTAGGTTCCACCGATGGCTCCGAGATTGCTGATCGTAAACGTTCCGCCTCGCAAATCGCTCACGGCAAAATCGTTGCTGCGAACTTTGGAGGACATCGTCGAAAGAGCATAAGCGATATCGGGGATCGACATCTTATCCGCGTTCTTCAGAGTCGGCACAACCAAGCCGCGATCGCTATCGATTGCGATGCCGAGATTGACGTAGTCCTTGTAAATAATCTGCTCGTTTTCCATGTCGATGGTTGCGTTCAAAGCGGGATGGTGCTTGAGCGCGGTTGCAACGGCTTTGATCAAGAACGGCATGGTCGTCAGCTTAATGCCACGCGAAGCATAATCGTCTTTGCTGGTTTGGCGGAAGGCTTCCAATTCGGTGACATCGGCATCGTCGAAATTGACAACGCGTGGGACGGTCGACCAGGACTTGTGCATCTGAGCCGCAATCGTCTTGCGGATCTTCGTCATGCGATCCACGCGAATCGGCCCGTAGTCATCGTTGGCGGCAGTACCGGGTAGAGTTGTCCCTTTAGGGCCTGTGGCTGCCTTTGCCGAAGGCGCTTCGCTTTCGATGGTGGCGGTATTCGTTGCAGCCGCAGCCGTTTGCGGTGCAGTCCGAACGGATTGATTGGCATGTCGCACGACAGCAAGCACGTCATCGCGAGTAATGCGTCCTCCGTCGCCCGTTCCCGCAACGCTCACGAGATCGACGCCTACTTCGCGTGCAAATCGGCGAATAGCTGGGCCGGCCGGAATAACGTCGTCACTAAATGGAGTCCCGACATCGGCCGACGTTGGCTGTGTCGTTGGGGCGATAGCAACGGGAGCTGCTGGTACGACGATAGGAGCAATTGGCTTCACAGGTGCTGGCGCTGCGGGAGCTGGTGCAGCAGCTTGCTCGACCTTCGACGGCGCAACTGGCGGCGGCGCAACTGGCGGAGGTGCCACTGCGGCTTGTGGAGGTGCGGCTGGTGTCGGGGCCGGGGCTGCAACGCCCGATGCTTCGATGGATGCGAGGACCATACCTACCTTGACGGTCTCTCCTTCCTTGATCGCAATGCTGAGGATTTTGCCAGCGAATGGGCTAGGAACAGATACTGTCGCCTTGTCGGTTTCCATTTCGACCAGCGATTGGTCCTTTTTGATCACGTCGCCGACTTTGACCAAAATCTCGAGGACATCGCCCGATTCGATACCTTCACCAAGGGATGGGAGTTTGATTTCAGTTGGCATGGCTAAATCTATGTTTGGGGAAAGGGTTTGTTTTTGGGTTTGGAGCCCCACGGAGCGAGGAATGATTCCTCGCTTGCGGTCGGGTGGCGATAGTACGCCTTCGACTGACTGTTAAACGACTAATTGACAAGCCTCTAAGCAAACAGTGGGTTTTGTTTTTCTGGGTCGAAGCCAAGATCTTGAATTGCCTTGGCTACTTCGCTGCCAGGCAAGACGCCCTGTTTGCTCAATCGGTACAACGCCGCGATTGTGATCGAGGCCGCGTCGACCTCGAAGTGCCGACGGAGCGCTTGGCGTGTTTCGCTGCGTCCAAGTCCATCGCACCCGAGGACATAGTAGTCGGAGTTGATGTATGGAAGCAATTGCTCAGCGACTGCACGCACGTTGTCGCTGGCCGAAATGATCGGGCCTTTGACTCCATTCAAAACCGTCTCGATATAGCTCTTGCGAGGTGTTTGATCAGGGTGCAACATGTTCCAGCGTTCGCAGGTTTGGGCATCGCGTCGGAGTTGTGTGTAACTGGTCACGCTCCAAACATCGCTGGCGACTTGGTACTTTTCTGCCAAGATCTTTTGTGCATCCAAAGCGTAACGCAGGATCGCTCCGCTACCGAAGAGCTGGACGCGAGCCTTTGCTCCTGGCACTTCGTTCGATGCAAATTTGTAGATGCCTTTGATGATGCCGTCTTCGACACCCTCGGGCATCACAGGCATTTCGTAGTCTTCGTTATGAACGGTGATGTAGTAGATTCCGGTTTCGTCTTCTTGATAGAGTCGACGCATTCCGTCCAATACGAGAACAGCCGTTTCGTAGGCCCAGGCTGGGTCATAGGCACGTACCGTTGGGAAGGCCATGGCATTGAGATGACTGTGGCCGTCTTGGTGCTGGAGGCCTTCTCCGTTGAGCGTCGTTCGCCCTGCGGTTCCACCGATCAAGAAGCCTTTGGCTCGCATATCGGCAGCGGCCCAAATCGAATCGCCAACACGTTGGAATCCGAACATGGAGTAATAAATGTAGAACGGAATCATGTTGATACCGTGGGCCGAATAAGCGGTACCAGCAGCGTTGAAGCTACTCATCGAGCCCGCTTCGGTAATTCCTTCTTCGAGAATTTGTCCGTCGCGAGCTTCTTTGTAGTAGGCGATTTCAGCGGAGTCGATAGGTTCGTATAGTTGGCCCGCATGTGCGTAGATACCAATCTCTTTGAACATCCCCTCCATTCCGAAGGTTCGTGATTCGTCAGGTACGATCGGCACAATATTTGCGCCAATCTTGGGATCTTTAACCAGACGGCTCAGCAGTCGCACAAAACCATTGGTTGTACTGATGCTTTTCCCGTCAATATATTGAGTCATCCACTTGCGATAGTCTGCAAGAACAGGCGTCTCTAGCTTAGGATGCACGGTTGGGCGACTTGGTACGGAGCCACCGAGTACCTTGCGGCGATCAAGTAGATACTTGACTTCGTGACTAGTTGCCGGTGGCTTGTAGAATGGGGCGCTACCAACCTCCTCATCCGAGATCGGAATTCCAAATCGGCTGCGGAACTCAAGTAGTTCCTTGTCGTTCATCTTCTTTTGGTTGTGGGCAATATTTCGTCCTTCGCCTGCTTCGCCAAGCCCATAGCCCTTAATCGTCTTTGCCAAGATGACGGTCGGTTGGCCTTTGTGTTCCACTGCAGCTTTGTAGGCGGCGTAGACCTTTTCGGGATCGTGACCTCCCCGTTTCATCTTCTCAAGTTTTTCATCGGAATAATTCTCGACAAGCTTGAGAAGCTCAGGGTATTTGCCAAAGAAGTGTTCACGAATGTAAGCGCCGGACATGCCAACGTACTTTTGGTACTGACCATCGACGACTTCGGTCATTCGCTGAGCCAAAAGTCCCGATTCATCTTTGGCTAGGAGGGCATCCCAGTCGCCGCCCCAAACAACTTTGATTACGTTCCAGCCCGCACCACGGAAAATGGCTTCGAGTTCTTGGATGATCTTGCCGTTGCCGCGAACAGGGCCGTCAAGTCGCTGCAAATTGCAGTTCACAACGAAGATGAGGTTGTCAAGTTTCTCGCGTGAAGCAAGCGTGATGGCGCCGAGTGTCTCGGGCTCATCGCATTCGCCGTCACCGAGGAACGCCCAAACCTTTTGCCCCGATGTATCTTTGAGTTCGCGATCCTTGAGGTACTCGTTGAACCGAGCTTGATAGATGGCCATGATTGGGCCGAGGCCCATCGATACCGTTGGGTATTCCCAGAAGTCAGGCATGAGCCACGGGTGTGGATAGCTACACAGTCCACCTTCAGGCTGCAACTCTTGTCGGAAGTTTTCTAGTTTGGCTTCTGGCAATCGGCCTTCGAGGAATGCTCTCGAGTACATGCCCGGTGACGCGTGGCCTTGGAAGTAAATCAAATCGCCCGAGTAGCCCGATTCGCCGCGCCCGCGGAAGAAGTGGTTGAAGGCAACTTCGTAAAGGGTCGCGCTGCTGGCGAAGGTGCTTATGTGACCGCCGACTTGGCCACCAACAAGGCCACCGTGGCCATCTGTCTTTTTATTGGCCCGAACGACCATCGCCATGGCATTCCAACGAACAATGCTCTTGATTCGACGTTCGGTTTCGCGATTGCCCGGATAAGCTGGTTGTTTGTCAGGTGGAATCGTATTTACGTAAGGCGTGTTGGTTTCGATAGGGATTTCAACTCCATCGCGGCGGGCACGATTCTCGAGGGCCTTGACCAAATAACGTACGCGATCGGCCCCTTTGCTTTTGAAGACGTAGTCGAGCGACCCAAGCCATTCACTGGTTTCTGCCGGATCGACATCGATCTGTGCTTCCACTTGGCCAGATGCAGCCATCACCGCAGGGTCTACTTCGCCTAAGAGTCTCGCATCGGCCATAAGAATACGTTTCTTTCTCAGTCATTAATTTCAGGGCTTACAACCATTCGGCCCAATGGCTCGAATTGCTGGCATTTACGATAGTCGCAAAACTTAGCATTGTCGCGAAAGTACGGGGCTGCGTAAAGGTGCAACCTTCTAGTAAGAAGCTGTTCTATTTTGAAACAAACGTTAGACATCTCTTGCAAAAAAACACACATGGAATCGCTTTTGCTTGCGCACGGGCGGAAAAGACGCCGCTCCGAGGCTTGTGCGGTGCGATGGCTTCTTTTGGCTAAGACGTCCTTTGTAACCAACTCGAGTGGGCGCTTCGGACCCAAAATTTGCAATATTTCCAGCGCAGCCGCGAAAGGGTTGAGTCAGCTATACTCGGAATCCAATTCCCAAAGAAAACAAGCTCATCGGTTTCGATTTGCTCTAATCCTTAACCCCAAAATCCAGACATGTCCGAGGCAACGAAAACTCACTCAACAGACTTGCAAGTCGTCCGTGAGACGATCGAAAGTCTAGCGGTTGCTTTTATTTTGGCGTTGCTTTTCAAGGCGTTTATTGCCGAAGCGTTTGTTATCCCCACGGGTTCGATGGCGCCAACGTTGATGGGCGCTCACAAGGACGTTCGATGCGAGGAGTGCGGATGCCAATATCAATGCGGCGCAAGCAACGAATTCAACGATGTCGGTGCGCGAAGAAAAACGATGGTGATCGGTACGACTTGTCCTCTTTGCCGAAAACCGCAAATTGCGAATCCGTTCGTCGATTCCAACGACGCAACATTTTCGGGAGACAGAATTCTCGTTAGCAAACTGGCTTACGCGTGGGCTCAGCCGAGGCGTTGGGATGTGATCGTCTTTAAGTTCATTGAAGCGGCTCGCTTGAACTACATCAAACGATGTATCGGTCGCCCCAACGAGACGATTCGCATACAGGAGGGGAATATCTTCGTCCGGAAAAACCCGGAATCTCAGGACGCCAAAGGTGCCAATGGTGCTTTTGAAATCGCCAGAAAACCACCGCATGTTATCAACGCAATGCTTCAGCCATTGTCCGACACCAAATACCTACCGAAGACACTCATCAAAGCGGGACTGCCCAGCGCATGGCAACCGTTTCCTGTCAACGAATCGACTTGGCTCGTTGAGCAAACAGAAGCAACTTGGTCGGCTTCGATTGCAAAAGTTCCGGCGGGGACAACACATTGGCTTCGCTATTACCATCATGTCGTCGACCCATTGTCCTGGGAATCGGTAGAGACCACAGGCAACTTGCCCGCGCCAATTCCGCCGCAGTCATCGCGACTTGTGACCGATTTCACGGCCTACAATGCAAGCTACTCATCGGATGCCGGCATTGAGTCCGAAAATTTTCAAGAAGACGCTTTGAATCTGATCCGACGAGCCAATCGTTTCGGGTTCGCCTCGAATCGACCGCTCGAAAATGATGGGATCCATTGGACGGGTGACTTGGCAGCCGAGTTTGAAATCAAGACAGAGAGGGACACGCAATCCTTGGCCTTGCTACTGGTTGAAGCAGGTGTTGAACACGAATGCCGAATTGATCTCAAGACGGGAGATGCGACCTTGACTGTCTCGCTCAATGGCAACCCAATCGATGCATTTGACCAGACGGGTGGAGCGCTTGCGAGTAAAGCGACGGCGACAACACGCGTCCGTGCGGGAGGAAAGCATCGACTGCGATTTGCCAACGTAGACGATACTCTCGTGCTGTGGGTGGATGGTAGGCCGGTGAAATGGTCGCCAAGCGGGAACTTGCAAACCGACTCTTATTTGACGTTGGCCAACCGCGTGCCGAAGAGCTCGCCCACCAATCCACTTGATGCTGCCCCTATTGCGATTGGAGTCGAGGGAGGTGGAGCGACCCTCTCTCGGGCCCGAGCATTCCGAGACATTTATTACATCGCTCATGGAAACGGAAACGTAGGCCTCGGATTGTTTGATTACCCTGATGTTATTGGTGCGCTCAGTCAGTCGAGTTCTTTAGAAAACCTTGAAAAGTATTCCAAAGAGCTCCATAACTTAACAGCGGAGGCGCTGGGCAAAAAAACATCGCGAGAAGGTCTCTATCGAAACGCTATTTTGTCAGATGCAAATCTATGGGCGTGCAGTCCGATGGCCAAAAATCGACAGTCTCGCGAATTCACGATGGAAAAAGACGGTTACTTCCCGATGGGGGACAATTCCGCAGCAAGTTCGGATGCCCGGTCTTGGAACGAACATCACTCGCCGGAGCGTCTGTTCATTGGGCGCGCAGTGATGGTTTTCTGGCCTCATTACTGGAACGCACCTGTCCCGTTTCTGCCGAATGTTCAACGTATGGGACTGATTCGTTAGCGGAACGGCGCAAGCCGTCCGGTGAATGAGGGCTCGCGCCTGCGGCTCAATTTAAACCAAGAAAGAGAATAGAACATGGATGTTCTCAATGTTGTTGGACTCGAAAAGACGTACGGTCGCCGCAAGGTTGTCAGTGGAGTCAGCATGCGAGTTGGCGAGGCTGAAATTGTTGGCCTCCTCGGTCCAAATGGAGCGGGAAAATCAACTAGCTTCCGAATGACTTGTGGCTTGGTCATGCCCGACCGCGGTCAAGTCTTCTTAGGTGGCGAGGAGGTAACTTATTGGCCCATGTATCGACGCGCTCGCGACGGCGGCATGGGTTATCTGGCACAGGAGTCCAGTGTCTTTCGTCGACTAACGGTCGAACAAAATATCTCCGCCATGCTTGAGTTGCTTGGAATCGGATGGAGCGATCGGAAAAAACGAACCAATGAGCTTCTGGATCAGTTCAAGATCACGCACATTCGTCGGTCCCGAGCGTCGAAGTTATCGGGCGGGGAACGACGTCGACTGGAAATCGCTCGTTGTCTTGTCTCCAATCCACGAATCATTATGTTGGACGAACCCTTTGCGGGGATCGATCCCGTGACTGTGCAAAGCATTCAGCAGACCATCTTCGATTTGAGAGATACAGGGATCTCGATCTTAATTACAGATCACGCGGCCTTGGAAATTTTGGCGGCAGTTGATCGATGCTATGTTATTAACAAAGGGGCAGTGCTGTGCGAGGGAACGCCTGAGCAAGTCAAACAGCACCCAGAAGTTCGACAGCAATACTTGGGGAACATTCAAGGAGATAATTGATCAATCATTCATTTCGTTTAACAGTCAGCCGTAGGCGTACTGTCGAATGAACCGAGTACGCCTTCGGCTGACTGTTAAACGATTAGATCGCAACGTTAAGGCGTCGCCTTAAGAATGATCCGTACTGGCCAGTTTCAGCACTTCTTCGAGCTGGATTTGCCCTTCATAGAGTGAACGGCCAATGATCGCGCCCGCGGTCTTTTGTTGGATCAAAGCCTGGACATCTTGCATCGTCGTCACACCGCCCGAGCAGATCACCGGAAACGGACTGGCCGATTGAATTTCGGCCAAGGACTGAAAATTTGGACCAGCCATCATTCCATCTTTCGAAATGTCGGTATAGACGACAGCCACACAGGCATTGGTGTGTTGTGCAACGCGATCCACGAGTTCACTCGCCGAAGTTTTTGAGTTTTCGAGCCAGCCCTCGGTCGCAACCATTCCGTTAAGTGCGTCCAGTCCCAGCACGAGGTGACCAGGATAGAGTTCGCACATCTTGGCAAACCAGGCAGGGTCCTTGAGAGCGGCAGTCCCGACGACTAGACGCGATAGCCCCAGCTTGAGCAACCGCTCAATGGTCGCTTCGTTTCGAACGCCGCCACCTAACTGGACAACTCGGCCATCGGCGGCGGCAATGATGCTCAAAATTGCCGTTTCATTGACGATACTCCCTGACTTGGCCCCGTCCAAGTCCACGCAATGCAGAAACTCGGAACCGGCCCCAAACCATCGCGAGGCAACCTGGCCGGGCGAGTCGCTAAAGACGGTATTTCGGTTGTAGTCTCCTTGTTGGAGTCTCACGCATTTGCCACCAAGCAAATCGATTGCGGGCCAAATTTCCACGTTGCACTTTCGTTGTTTCTGTATTGGAAGCCATTCTTACCTACCGCTGATTGAGTCTCGTTGGCATGCAGGAACCATTGGGGGGACAAGTTTCGCAAAACCACTCGTATCACGCAAGAAAGAATCATGGAAAACGGCGATTCTTGCTGGTGACTCAGAGACCTATCTACAATAAATCACTCTACAATCCAAACTGGTCATTTTGTGCAAAAGAAAATCCCCAATCGCTGCCTTCCGTATCTCTCAACAGTGAGTCTTGCTCTCATGTTCAAAACCCGTTCCGTTTTCGCGAGTATCGCGATCTTTGCATGTTGTTTCTCGGTAGGGTTCGCGCATGCACAATCAAAAACGAAGCGACTAGATATCGCGGGTTCGGTCGCCGAAATATACAAAACGGCCTCGGACGACGACTTGTACCTCTACCTTTTCTTCCCTGAAGGTCACGATCCCAAGAAAGACCAGAGGCCGGCTGCCGTCTTTTTCTTTGGGGGAGGCTGGACCGGTGGAACTCCCACTCAGTTTGAGCAGCACGCAAAGTACCTAGCAAGTCGCGGAATGGTCGCGGCGGTAGCGGATTATCGCGTCAAAAGCCGGCAAGGTACTACGCCGAAAGAATGCGTGGCGGATGGTAAATCGGCATTGAGGTTTCTGCGAAAGCATGCTGCGCGATTGGGTATTGATCCGAATCGTATCGCAGCCGGTGGCGGTTCCGCAGGCGGCCATGTCGCTGCGGCAACGGGTATGCTTCCCGGCCTCGACGAACCGGCAGACGACAAGTCGATTTCATCGCGATCCAATGCGTTGCTTCTTTTCAACCCGGTCTATGACAACGGTCCCGAGGGTGGCTGGAGCCATTCGCTCGTCGAACCGTATTGGAGAGAGATATCCCCAGCTGCCAACATCGATTCCCATTCGCCACCCGCTATTGTATTTCTCGGTGAGAAGGACGCTCTGATTCCAGTTGCGACCGCCAAACGATTTCAGCAAAAGATGCGAGATGTCGGCGTTGTTTCCGAATTGGAGCTCTATCCGGAGCAGCAACATGGCTTCTTCAACGAGAGCAAAGGCGGCCCTGAGATCTTCTTGGATACAATTAAGAAGATGGATCGATTTTTGGTGAAGCTCGGCTATCTCACGGGTACTCCAAGCGAATCGCAAGTAAAAGCCGCTTCCAAAAAGTAAGCCGCGATGGCGCTCCCTTCGCTATCGGAACGGCGCGAGGGGATTGTTGATTTAGTCGTTTAACAGTCAGCCGTAGGCGTACTCATCTGCCTGGACAGTACGCCTACGGCTGACTGTTACACGAAAGCTTTTCAGCGAAACCGGAGGGCTAGCGCCGGTTCTCGCTCTGCTGCGTCGGCCCCCACGGTTCAATCGACTTCAGTTTTTTCTTTCCTAGCGCGCGGTAACAGTCGGGCAAGTCAAAACTCTTCAGCACACTCGATACAAAGGACGAGAGAGGCCATGTGTAGTGTTCTGTCTCCGCGACAGAAGTCCAACTCGTTAATGCGTTTTTAAGTGTTACTTGGTTCACATCGTCCGAGACCACTGCGGCCAACGTGGCAGGGATCGCACCCCAACCGCGTGCAACGAGATGGACTTCGGTGCGGCCGTACGATTTAAGCCAATCGATCACTCGCAAAATATCGAATGCTTTTTGTGCAGGCAACGAATGGCCCAGCATGAGTGAGTGAACGGCGTAGAAATAGTCACTGCCATACGGTTGCAAAAACATGTTTGTGCCCGTGGTGTTGGGTTGCGAATCGCCACACCCTCGCACGTCTAGTGCATAGAACTCGACATCGGGTTCGTCTGCCAGTAAGTCCTTGATGAGTTGCTCCTCGCGAAGCTCAACGTCGGACGACTGATGCGAAACATAAAGGAGAACCTTTCCCTCTCGTTGTGCAGGCCGAGACAAAGGGGATGTGTTCTCAATGCGGGAAAGAATAGCTCGAACGTGGGGTTCGGTCTCAATCGAGTAGGTAACAAACGACTTTCGTGGGTAGTTGCGATTCGATAACGTACGAAGAATTTGTGATTCGGGAGGATTGGCGGGCAATCGCGGAATGAGCGATGCAACGCGTTGCCGGACTGTGGCTGCATCGAGTTCTCCACGCTCCGCGGCTAACGACTTCACCGTTGTCGTAGTGAATGACTGCACTGTCCTAGAACCGATGTGTGCGACTTGTCCTTTCGGTGCGCACAAGAGCGTCTCATCCTTTTCGATTGTGATCGTCGGTTCAGAATTTCCCTGAGCGATATTCGTTTGGCTGTTGAAGAATCCGTACATGGCTTCGCGGTTGGGCTGTGTGTAACCATGCTCGTTGGGCCCGATGAAGAGTTGCAAATTCTGTTCGGCACCCAGTAACCTCCACAATGGTCGCAGTCGTTCGTAGGTTTCGATCGAACCCCGAACATCGAAGAAATCTTTTTCGGCGGCGATGATCATAACCGGCTTCGGGGCCATGGCTGATAGAAAGTCTCCGTGGTCCAGTCCGTGCTTGAGCGCGAGTGGAGGCATTTGTTCCGTGTCGGTCGGCAGTTCGTTGTCGAAGTTGCGACGAAAAGTCGTCACAGCGCAACTAGACGCGGCCATGGTCCAGCGGGACTCGACGCCGCATAGCCACATCGTCATCGTGCCACCGCCTGAGTTTCCGGTAATGCCGATATGCTTCGGATCGACCTCATCGCGAGTGAGCAGATAGTCGAGCGCACGGATCGTGTCCCATGCATGCCACGATCCCAAAAAGTCCCCGTATAGAAACTGCTGATTGCCACAGAGGAGATGTTCCAGAACACCAGCGCCGACTGATGACTTGTCATTGTCATCCAGGTTTTGAAATCGTTCGCCTTGGCCAATGGGATCAAAAATCAGCACCACATATCCCTGCCTTGCAAGTCCCTGAGCGAACGACTGATATGCCTCAGCAGCTTTTCCATTTGCCGAATGCCCGCACGAGCCAACGACGCCCGGCAATGGAAACTTTCGGGCTTTTGGAATGTAAAGGTTCGCAGTAACGAAAAACCCAGGACGGCTTTCCAAGATCACGTTCTCGATTTTGTAAGTCTCGCGATCGACCACGCGGGTCACTCGCGGGTTGAGAGGCGTCCGCACAGGAAATGGGCCGAAACAGTCAGCGATTCGGGCCCGCGTTTGCTTCACATGCTCCTCGGCTTCTTCTCTCGTCTTCAACGCAGCCAGCCTCGCGATACTTTTTCTTTCTGCCTCCGCTACTTTTGCGCCTAGATACTCCTGCATCATCCGAGGAAAGCGGTTGAGAGGAACAAGTCTCTTGGCCACCGAATCGGGCTGCTGTGCATAAAGTCGATCCAACAGAACGGTTCCCGCTAGACCTACGACAGACGTTTGTAGCAGGTCACGCCGAGTCAGACGAAACAGGTCATTCATGGTTTCATTCCAGGTGTCGTTGAAGGATGGCAAAAGGGCAGGATTATTGTTTACCACTTTTGAGGTTGCCAGTAAGGAAAGTACACGCATTTTCGAGCACTTCTCGCTGGAAGCATCAAACATTTGAGAGGAATTGGGAGGGCGAGGCTACCGCTGTAAACATGTTTCTTACGAGTTCGCTCGACGAATTCGTTACTAGGGAGCGTGAGGCTCCTGCCGAACCGTAGCGTCGCAAGCTCGGCTGGAGCCTCGCTCTCCCGAGGAAATTGCAAGCAATTCCAAAAAGAAAGCGAGATGGCCCCCTCGGTCACTGAGCCAAAAGTCTTCATTTTCGAGTTCGTTCCCTATAACGGTTTGATTCGTTTTGCATCAGCAATGCCAAATTGCTATGATTGTAACGTTCTGGCTCGAACAGCCGTACATCCTCACTATTCCTCAAACGGAAATCATCACACCCAAAATCGGAGTTCATCCCATGATCCTTTCCCGCAATTTCTTACTCCCTGCGATTGCCTTGCTCGCCTTTTCGGCTGGCTGTTCCACTTCCAACGATGTGGATGTTGTGGACCTCAACAAAGTCGTTGATGCCTTGGTCGCGGTGTTGGACGAAGGAAATGCGGCAAAAACGGCTGCAGCCAAAGATGCTTCCGACGCAGCTGTTGCAGCAGTCGCTGCCACCGATGGCAACGCCGAAGTCAGTAGTACCGCTGAAATCCAAGTGATCGAACCTGAAAAACAAGACCCTGCCAAAGAATCCGATTTCCTGAAGAAGTACGCAGCTAAACTCAATGAACTCAAAGTCATGAGCGTTCCGGTCGGAGTCAGCATGTCCGCTGGAGGTGAAATCGTCGGCTTCCAGGATCCAAACGAAAATCTAATTCAGGACGCTGGCGAATCCAAGGAATTTACTGTTGCGATGGACGTCGTCAACAATCGACTCGTGGCCTCCGATAACAACGGATACCACCGTCCACATAGCTATGGTTATCGTCCCAGCGGAATGATGATGGGCTACATGCTTGGTTCCATGATGGGACGCCAAAACAGCTACTATTCCGGCGCGAATGCAGGAGCCCGTCCCGGCTTTGCAAACACTCCCATGAGCCCAGCCAACTACCACCAATCCGCTGTTAGCTCGGTCAAGAGCACTCGCATGTCAAGCAGCTCGAGCTCGTCCGCGCGTGTTCGTACCGGTTCCAAAGGCTTCAGTTTTGGAAAGTAGTCCTGTACCTCAAGAGGCGCAAACTCAATCAACGACGCTAACCCAACATCAAACCGGATCGCTTCTGCTATCCGTTTTGATCGTAGCTCTTTGCGGCATCGCATACGAACTGATCATCGCCGCAGTTTCAAGCTACCTTCTCGGAAATAGCGTCGCCCAATTCTCGATCACCATCGGACTCTTTATGTTTGCGATGGGAATCGGTTCGTATTTGACCAAGTTCATTCACCAAGATCTGGTCGAACGTTTCATCCAGATTGAGATCGCCGTCGCATTGGTGGGAGGGCTATCCGCAGCCATGCTGTTTGTGGTCTTTCCCTATTTTGCCCTCTACAAGCCTGTGATGTACGGTCTCATCCTGTTGATAGGTACTTTGGTGGGGCTCGAGATTCCGCTTCTGACCCGCATTTTGTCGCGGTCCGCCAGCTTCTCGGAATCGTTGGCACATGTGCTAAGCCTTGACTACATCGGTGCCTTAATCGGTTCCGTAAGCTTCCCTTTGTTGCTCCTACCAAGCCTGGGCCTTTTTCGTTCAGCGTTTGTCATCGGACTACTGAACATCTCCGTCGGCGCGATCGCATTGACCATGTTTCAAACTTCGCATCCAAAAGTAAAGGCCTATTGGAAATACGCGATGCTGGTGATTGGGGTTTTGCTTGCTGGCTTGTTTGCTTCCGGGGTGATCACCCAATTTGCAGAAGGACAGCTCTTTGCCGACGAAATCATCTACTCGGAACAAACACCGTACCAGCGGATTATTTTGACCAGCCACCCTCGCAACGGAGAGGTACGACTATACCTCGATGGCCACCTCCAGTTCGCAGCCTTGGACGAGCATCGATACCACGAGTCGCTCGTGCATCCAGTCATGAGTGTTGGCAATGCCCCTCGAAAAATTCTGGTATTGGGCGGTGGAGATGGCCTAGCTATTCGCGAGGTCTTGAAGTTCAAATCAGTCGAGTCGATCGAGCTTGTGGATATCGACCCGAGCATGACCGAATTGAGCAAGCGGTTTGCCTCCATTCGGAAACTCAATGCGGACAGTCTCGTCGATCCCAAGGTTCAAATCATTCACGCCGACGCTTTCAATTATGTACAGCAAGCTTACTCAAGACTCAAAGACAGCGGCCAATGGTACGACCGCATCATCATCGACTTGCCAGACCCGCATAGTGAAGTGCTCAATAAACTCTACTGCAAAGAGTTTTACAAATTACTTCACCGCATCCTGAGCGATGACGGAGCGTTCGTGACACAAAGCAGTTCCCCCGTCATCACTCGTGAAGCATTCTGGTGCATCGAAGCCACCATTCAAGCCTCCGATTTTCGAGTCGTACCCTATCGGACACATTTGAACTCATTCGGCGAATGGGGATTTCAAATCGCGGTTAAGACGTCGGACAATACAGAATTGAAAGCCATCCAGTTAGCGGATGTGTCTCGCCGTTATCTGTCAAACGAGATCTTGGCATGCTCGCAAGTGTTTGCGCTCGACAATGAACGGTTGCCGTCGCCGGTGAACTCCTTGTTCGAACCAAAGCTATACATGCTGTACGAATTCGGGCTGGCTAAATGAAAAAGGGGAAACCCCGTTTAGTCGTTGCAGCCGCCAGCGCGACACTTGATGCACAGCCACAGCCCGTCCGCAACATCGAAATTCGCGGAGCTCGGACTCACAACCTCAAGAATGTGGACTTGGACATTCCGCGTGGCAAGCTGACGGTCATCACCGGAGTCAGCGGAAGCGGAAAAAGCTCGCTCGCATTCGATACGTTATTCGCCGAGGGGCAACGGCAGTACATGGAGAGCTTGTCGAGTTACGCCCGGCAGTTTCTTGATCAAATGGAGCGACCGGACGTCGAATCGATTCGGGGCCTGCAACCCGCACTCTGCATCGATCAAAAGCAGGGAGTACTTAGTCCTCGCAGCACGGTTGGTACGGTTACTGAAATTTATGACTACTTACGGTTGCTGATGGCACGGGTCGCGACCCCCGCTTGCCATCTGTGCGGTCAACCAATCGATCGCCAACCTCCCAGCCAGATCGTAGAATCCATCTGCGAATTGCCGTTGGGGACCAAGCTAACCGTATTAGCTCCTATGGTCGTCGGTCGAAAGGGTGGACATGCCGATGTTTTCGAACGGGTCTCCAAGGCAGGATTATTGCGAGTGCGAGTCGACGGCGAGCTGTACGAAATCGAATCGCTACCGACCTTGGCCGTTCGCAAGGAGCATTCTATTTCAGCCATTGTGGATCGCATTGTCGTTCGCGATGATGCTCGGGAACGTATCGAACAAGCGGTTGCGGTCTCGCTTCGGTTGAGCAACGGTTTGGTTGAGACCTCGGCCTGCTTGCCTGAAAACCCTAGCACCCAGGATCGCATGTATTCGACTCGTTTTGCCTGCGTCGGGTGCGGTGTGAGTTTGATGGAGATCGAGCCCCGCACCTTCAGTTTCAACAGTCCCTACGGCGCATGTTCCACTTGCCATGGTTTTGGACACATGCCAGACCAGCCCGACGTTCAATGCAAAACTTGCAATGGTCAAAGATTGCGAAAAGAGTCGCTGGCTATACGGCTGCAAGGGCTGTCTATCGCCGAGATTACAACCATGTCTTTGGACACTGCCGGTGAATGGTTTCGCGGATTGAAGCTATCCGAACGGCACACCAAGATCGGGCTGCCCATCATTCGGGAGATCGAGCAGCGATTGTCGTTCTTACGGGAAGTCGGGCTACATTACTTGACATTGGATCGACCGGCCGAGTCGTTGAGCGGCGGCGAGTTGCAACGCGTACGATTGGCGACCAGCATTGGAACCGGGCTCATCGGAGTCTGCTACGTGCTCGACGAACCGTCCGTTGGTTTGCATCCAAGAGATACCGAACGACTGATTGCATCGCTTCGGGCATTGCAGCAGCGGGGCAATACGGTGGTAGTTGTCGAGCACGATGAAGAGGTGATGCGGGCCGCGGATTTGCTGGTCGATATCGGACCGGGAGCTGGCAAATTGGGTGGCCAAGTTATCGCGTTCGGCCCACCTGAAGTCTTTTCGCACAATGTCGATTCACTGACGGCCAGATATCTTCAACGCAGCATTGCGATGCCCACGAGCAGAAAGCGGCCCGTCGGTGAGACTCATCCCTCGGCGATTCTTTCCGGAGTCACGATGCACAACTTGTTGGACGTCCGTGTCGAGTTTCCGTTGGGGAGATTGGTTGGCGTGGTCGGAGTTAGCGGGAGTGGCAAGAGTACGTTGGTGCATGACTCACTGGCAGTGGCAGTGCAGCGATGCTTAAGCGGGCAGCCCATTCCGTCGCACATTCGGAAAGTGGATGGTTTCGACGGAATCGATAAACTGATTGAAATCGACCAGTCGCCGATCGGTCGTTCGCCGCGTAGCATCCCGGCAACCTATTGCGGCTTTTGGGATGAAATTAGAGCGGTCTTCGCTAAAACCAAAGATGCCAAGCAACGAGGATTCAACGCTGCAAGATTTAGTTTCAACGCAGGTGCAGGCCGATGTGAAGCGTGCGCAGGGCAAGGCCGCCAAAAGCTGGAGATGAGTTTTTTGGCGGACGTTTTTGTTCCTTGTCCCCAGTGTCGTGGTCGACGATTCAATCGAGCTACGTTATCGGTGCAGTACAAAGGGAAGTCGATTGCAGACTGCTTGGACATGAGCATTGCCGAGGCGGCGGAGTTCTTCGATGCTATTCCGAAATTGCGAACGCCATTGCAATGCTTAGTGCAAGTTGGATTGGGGTACATCGCGTTGGGACAATCCTCAAACACTTTTAGCGGAGGCGAAGCGCAGCGCATCAAGCTTGCGAGCGAACTGGCAAAGCCTGGAACTGGCAAGACTCTGTATTTGCTCGACGAGCCAACCACGGGTCTTCATATAGACGATGTGGTGCGTTTGATCGGAGTCCTGCAAGACTTGGTCGAGAAGGGAAACACAGTCATTGTGGTCGAGCACCAAATGGATTTGATTCGATGCTGCGACTGGGTGATCGACGTCGGCCCGGGAGGCGGAGGCGACGGAGGAAAAATCCTTGGCGTTGGATCACCGGAAGCGATCGCAGAAAACAAAATGTCACCGACAGGATTTGCCCTAAGTAGGCAGTAGTTTGGGACCATTGTCCCGAACGAACAAACTGCACACCGTTAGGCTTAGGCGAGCGACAGGCTGCATTATCCAAACCCGTAAGTCTTGAAGTTGCGCAAATAAGGCCTGAAAGGCCGACATATCCCTAGCCGTGGCTGATAAGCCACGGTACGAAGACCAATCGAGAGACAAGCCCCGAAGGGGCGGCACATGATCGAGTGTGTCGGCCCTTCGGGCCTTGAAATCCTTGTGATTATCAAGTCCGGTGCCTCACGGCACCGGCAAAGGATGTGTCGAGCCTTCGGCCCTCAACAAGAATATCGCAACGTCAAAACGCATAAGCGAGGGTCAATTCGACAGGTCCCTCACTCAGGTTTCGGGTTGTGCTCGGTAGTTTTCATGTTGCAGCTCGCCTTACTACTAGTTGTTCTCGAAAAACCGCAACATCTTTTGGCGACACTCTGGAGGAAGCGTGTCACAGAGTTTTTTGAAAAACTTTCGGTTGATATAGGTCAAGTGTACGCACTCACTTTTTCAGCGGAACGGAGCAAGCCGTCCGGTAAGTGACTAGCTTAGTATCCTCACAATCCAGTTGCTATTCAAGTTTAGATGTTTTAATATAGTCTGTTCGATCGATTGAGACTCAATTGCCTGTTACTACTAGACTTCTTGTTGGAGAAGAATCGTGAACGAAGCCATCAAAAGTGTAACCGAATATGCTCGTACATGGAAAAACCGAAGTATTCGAGGCGAGTATGGGTGCCCTCAGGAAACGTGCGCTTTTTTCGTGCGATATGTCTTTCGAACTGTGTTGCACAAAAACGGATTAATGCCGATTGCGCATTCGCGGCCGTATTACCAGGAAAATCATATTCAAGCATTATCTACGAACGAAAATTTCGCCGATAGTTTGGCGGGCGACGCCATAGGTTTTAAAGTGCCGACCACTCAGGTTCAGGCAGGTGATATATTGCTTTTCAAAGACACTTGCAAGAGCCCAGATTTTCCGGTCGGCTCAATTACGCACGTTGGAATTGCGCTGGATTCCAGCGGTAACATGGCGGATTCGAGCAGGGGATTATGTCACGTTCGCAATTACAATGAAACATTTCGTGGAAAGTTAGTCGAAGTGCGAAGACCGCGTTGCTTTGGCTCGGTCTCGACAGGAACGGGCCTAACGTTAAGCAATGGCCGGGTGAGTAAGCAAGGGAATTTCAAGGAAATCAAGATCGAGTATGCTGGTAGCACACCCAAAGTTTATTTGGATGGCAAGCATCGTTCCTTCCGGTACATCACTGTCGATGTCGCCCAGAGCAGTCTCCACTTTAAGCTTTTCAGTCACGACGGACGTACCAAAGCCCTCGTTGCGGGCCATCACGTGCAAAGTTTAGAAGTCATCGCCAAAATGCAAGATGGCCTTCATGTTTGGGTTGGTGGCCGGGAGCTAAAGCCATCGGCCGTGCATATTGGGGTTTCGTAGGGCGAGCGGCAGCCTGTGCTACGTCTTGCCTACGGCGATCGGCAGACCTAGAACTACCGTAGGATGGGACCATTGTCCCGTCCGTTTATTCGTTCGGGACAATGGTCCCAAACTACAACTGGTAGTTTTCATCCTGCCGCTCGTTTAAATACATTGGAACCCGTCGCTCGCCTAGATTGGCTCCAACTACTTCTTCAAGTCTTCTAAGATGGCCGACAAGTACTTGTAGGATTTTTGCACCGAGCTGATCTGAACACGTTCGCCGACGGCATGGTTTCCTTTGATCGTGGGGCCGATGGAAATCGTATCCAGTCCTGGAAGCTTTTCGATTAAGAGTCCACATTCAAGTCCTGCGTGGACGGCGTGCACTTTCGGCGATGTCGCAAAAAGCGATTGGTATTGCTCGATCGCGATCTTCAAGAGAGGTGAATCCAATCTTGGTTTCCAACCAGGATAGCCGTCCGCGATCCCAATGGAGCCACCTGCAAGTCCAACGAGCGACCGAAGGGTATCGCAGATGTCATCTGCTGCGTAGCCGGTTGTTCCGCGAACACTGGAAATGATTTTGGCGGTGCCAGACTCGGTAACCTCAACGATGGCGAGATTGCAGGAGGACTCGACCAAGGTGGGAATGTCGGAGGTCATTTCGCAGATGCCTGTCGGTATCCCTGTCAGCAACTGGAGCAAGGATCGGGTGCTTGCGACCGACAGACACGATGTTGGTTTCGTACCGGTAAGCTGCGTCAGTTCGATGGATATCGGGTTGTCACGGCCGGCATAGAGCTGATTCCATTGCTCATTGCATGCCTTGATGGTCGCTTGGGCAGCAGGTAACTTCGCGTCGTCCAATACGATCGTTGCCATGCAAAAATCAGGTATTGCGTTTCGACGCGAACCACCATTTAGCTTTACCAAACGGATGTCCGTTGCATCGGATAGTTTTCGCAGAGCGCGGGCTAGTGTTCGTATCGCATTCGCTCGGCCTTGGTTGATTTCGATTCCTGAGTGGCCTCCCTTGAGTCCCTTAAGCGTCAGTGAAAAGCAGTTTTCGTTCGCAATCGCTGCAGCGGGATTAGACCATTGGATTTCAACATCGCGACCGCCAGTGGCCCCGATGGTGATTTCGTCATCGTCTTCGGTGTCGATATTGATGAGTCGCTTTCCAGTCAATCCGAGAGCAAGTGGATCGAGGCCGAACGCCCCGGTCATGCCAGCTTCTTCGTCGATGGTAAAAAGCAGCTGCATTGGCACTGGTCGATGGTTAGACTCGGCCAAGGCCATCATCATTGCAACGCCGATGCCGTTGTCAGCTCCTAATGTCGTGAAGGGAGCGTTGATCCAATCGCCGGAGGGATTCGGCAGCAGCCGCTTGTCATCGGCCGGATTGAGATCGCCACGAACGGTTGGAATCAAGCCTCTCGACGCATCCGCACCGTGGGCATCACCTTCGGCTGTAACGGATACGATATCGACGTGGCATTGCAGAATCACTGGTTCTGCATTTGATTGCGGAAGCGTCGATGGGACGTGTACCACTAGGTTGCTGGTTTGATCGCGCTTGGCTTCGAAGCCAAGTGCTTTGGCCCAATTTTCAAGGAAATGGATCGCAGCTCCTTCAGCTTTGGATGGCCTTGGGACTTGGACCAATTCAAAAAAGCGAGTCCAAACGGTGGATGGTTCAGGGATTGGGAAAGAGGGGAACATTCTAGCGGTCCAAGTGGAGTTCGAGTTGAATTGGTTTTCGAGCCGAATATTTTGACTTATGCTTCTTGGCGTTTGGATTTGAACAACATACGAATGGGCAAGGTCAAAAATCCGAAGATGGAATTGATGACACGTGCGAAGAGGGCGAAGACACCCCGAAGGGCAATGACGAGAGGACGCGTTGCGTTCTTCACGGCAGGAAACCTTTCGTAGAGCAGATGCCCGAGCACGATCAGGAATATCCCTCCGAACTTGACTGGCTTTTTAATGTGGTAGTGTAAATCGTGCTGGATTGCGGCGGCCAGTTCTTGTGGTTTCGGCTCAGGTGTATTCATTGCTGTTTCCTCGCCAGAAACATCGACGGGCGCCTCGCCGTGGATGAGGCTGTATCCCATGATGTTAAGGTCTCTGCGGACATACGAGTCCCAGAACAGCTCGGCACAAAGCATGGCTCCTACAAATCCCACGAGCAAAAAGGCGGTGTGTTCCAACCATGGGTGTTTGTCTAGTAATTTGATGCAATACCCGGCGACCAAGCGTAGCGTAATAATTCCGATGGTCACTCCCACGTAAACCAAATAGATGTTGTCGCGTGCAAAGGCAACGGCCGCAACGACGTTGTCGAAACTGAGACTGAGGTCTAGGAATGCGATCAGGGCGATGGTCTTTGCAAAACTGGGCGGCGCCTTGTTTTCGCCTGAGTTCGCGTCGTTGTCTTCGCTTTCGGCAAAGTGGTTGCACATCAGCCATATCAGGTACCCCGCTCCCAAAGCCATAAGCCAATGATTGTGGATGATGTAGGAAGCGAGAAACAAAGCCAAGATTCGAAAGCCATAGGCGCCCGCGTAACCGACCGTCATCGCGACCTTGCGTTTCTTTTCATCCAAATGCGAGGCCAGCGCCGCAATCGCGAGCGCATTGTCGACCGAAAGCAAGCCTTCGATCACAATGAGGGCCAAGACAACTTGGAGCGAGGCCAAAGTGAATATCGACGAAAAATCGGCTTCTGCCAACAAATTAAAGAACATGTGCACGCGAACTTTCCGGTGTATGCAATGAGAGCCTCAGTTTTGGTTGAGACCAATAATGGGTAGGTGGGCAAGACAGCAGACGGAAAGGCTTGTTTTTTCTCGAAACCAGGCGCGCTGGACCTGTGTTTGGGCAGGACAAGCGACAATGAGTGGAATTTGCAGAAATGGCACCGCCCCGCCCAATGCTGTAAAATGTTATGCTACCGATACTTGCGGAGAATTCAAGACGCCAACGAACGAAAAGCCATTCCCTGCGTCACCTTGTCCGGCGTAGACCCGGATTAGCGACTCGTTTGCCATAACGGACTTGCTTGATTTCGACTGCTCGATTGAGTTCTACGGCTTCCCTTTTCCTGTGAAAGCCGCTTTTCGAGCCCTTCGGGTTATGATTGTAGATTTCATGCTGCCGCTTAATTAACTGACCTACGTCACCGCTCCAGGAGCCCGTTGTAATGCGTCGACGAAATTTCATGGGAACATTAGCTACAGGTGCTATGGTTGCAAGAGCATTGGCCTGCCAAACTTGCCGCGGCAGCGAACCCAATCGACTTGCACCGCCGAAACCTGAAGAAGACATCTTTGACTACATCGAAAGGCAAGTTGGAAAGTTCGATCGCGACCTTTATTTGAAACTTCTCGGCAATGCGAACGATTTCAAAGAAGGGGATGACTTGGTTGGCGTTGCAACACAAGATGAAACAGCCAGATCGATCGCGAGAACTTTGTTGGAAAACACGCGAGTTGCGGACATTGATGCCAACCCGCCACTCCTGGACGAGCTTTATTCGTTCGTACGCAAAACCACGACAGTCGCTCGGCCTGAGTTGTCGAATTGGACGGTCGGCCAACTCAAGTCCTCATTGCTTGCATTGAGCGAAGCGGAAATCCATTTAATGAAGGGCTCCCTGTCCAGCGATTGTATCGCTTGCGTCGTCAAACTCATGTCCAATGACGAGCTGATAGCCGTCGGTGCCAAGGTTTTCAATTCACTGCCCAACAGCCGAATCGGGGCGAAAGGTTATCTTGGCGCGAGGCTCCAGCCGAATTCGCCAACCGACAATATTGAGGATATCCGCTGGCAGGTCTTCGACGGTTTTTCGTACGCGGTCGGCGACGTGTTGCTCGGTACGAATCCCGTTTCGAGCGATCTTGAGTCCGTTACGTCAATAGAACGTGCCTTGCAAGAAATTTTGGCCACGTTTGGGATCGCGGATGCAATGCCCCATTGCGTGTTGGCTCACATCGATGTCCAAGCTGCCGTTGAAGAAAAGGTTCCGAAGTCTACCGAGTTGTGGTTTCAGAGCATTGCAGGAAACGATGCGGCCAACAAAACGTTTGATATAGATATCGCCAAAATGGTGCGGCATGCTAAATCGCGAGCGACGGGAAACTATGGGCTTTATTTCGAGACAGGGCAAGGTGCGGACTTCACCAACGGACATGGCCATGGGTTTGACATGCTCATCCATGAATCACGTAAGTACGGACTCGCTCGCGCGTTGACTCAGGCATTGAAAGAGACTCGAGCGGAACATGGCCTTTCCTCCGATGCTTGGGTGCATGTCAACGATGTCGCGGGATTCATCGGACCAGAAGTGTTTCGTAGCAAGGAGCAGTTGGTTCGATGTTGTTTGGAAGATATTGTCATGGGGAAGCTGCATGGGTTGACGATCGGGCTGGACGTTTGCTCGACGCTGCACATGGATGTTTCGTTGGATGATCTTGATTGGTGCTTGGAACAAGTTGCACCTGCCAATCCAGCTTACTTGATGGCCTTGCCGACCAAGATCGATCCGATGCTTGGTTATTTGACGACTGGTTTTCAGGACCATGTACGGCTCCGCGAAAAGTTTGGCTTCCGAGTCAACGATCGCATGTGGGATTTTTTCAAAACGCTCGGAGTGATCGACCAGAATGGTAGACCCACGAAACACTTCGGAGACCCAAACTGGGTTTATCTACAGTACCAACGTAGACACGGAGACGCCCGCACCGATGCCGAGATTCTTCACGAGGGAGAAAAGCAGATTCTGCAGATTCGGGATCGCGGCGTCTTCGTCGCCCAGGGGTTTGGCAAACAGCCATGGCAGCTAAATGCAAATCTGGAGCAAGAAGTTAAGACGATCTATTCGGATGCAAAGAAGTGCATATGGAGAGAATGGGACGAGGCGTTCGTTGCCAAACTCCCGAATGTCGTTCGGATTCGCACCCGATCGAAAGATCGCAATGATTACATACTGCATCCCGTATCGGGCGAACAGCTTTCGGATGAATCTCGCGAGCAATTGCTTTCCATACGCCAGAAACGAAAAGAGTCGTTTGATTGTTTGATCGTTGTTTCGGAGGGGCTCAATGCATTGGGAGCTATGGATGACGGCCATTTGATGCCACTGGTGACAGGTATCCGAGATGGGCTCACGCGAAAAGGTCTTCGGGTCGCACCGCAATTGTTTATTGTCCAGTCGGGACGTGTGCGAGCAGGTTATCGAATGGGCGAGTTGCTTTACAAGGGAACCAGCGGCAAGCAGACTATCGTTCATATTATCGGAGAACGTCCAGGCAGTGGCCATCATACGTTGTCGGTTTACATCACAACCGCGGAAGGCTCCGCTTGGAGCGTCCCAGATCAAGTCGACCACAACATCACCAAGGTCGTCTCCGGGATCGCAACGACGGCGTTGAAGCCAGAGGTCGCAGCTGCAGAGTGTGTGAGGTTGATCGCTTGAGAAATAGAATTGCCACTGACAATTCTTCGGTCCAGTGATTTGTTCGGATTTGCTGTCCGGCTGGGGCTTGTCCCGACCGGACACCGCTGTGGTGTTCTAATGGGCCTCGAGATGAAAATGCCTCCTCTGATTCGTCGCACCGCCAAAGGCGAGTGTAAAACGATTGTCCTCAATCGTTTCGGAAGTGCAGACCACAATCGCATTCGAATTGTACCTTCAAGTCGTGGCTTCTTTGTTCTGCGGGATGGGGCCTAAAGTGCCCGCCGAGCGATTGAGACAATCGCTCTACACTGTGCGACGAATCCGGATGCATGTGATCGGGCGACGTGATTTTAGAACTCCAAAGCTGCGGACGGTGGGGCAAGCCCCAGCCGTCCTGAAATGCTTCACTGCGTTCCCTCTTAACAGAGTTCCCTCTTAGGGGAGAGTGGCTTTTGCCTGCCGTGCAAGCAGCGCGCGAGGCCGCACGGCGAAATCAATGTGCCAACAATATCACGCAATTGTCGTTGCCCTTTCACAATCATCATGATTCGCACGGGGGGGCCGTCCGGCGGCCGCGATCCATCGTAAATTGGGAAACCGAAATGATGGGCAAGTAGCCAATATTCCTGATTGAACTAGACTAGACTAGTAGAAAATCATTGAAGCCAAGGGAACTGCGAACGACCAATTCCAGCTCAACCTTTTGTGTCTCTTGGGTTTTGATCTAACGTCAAACTGCTCTAGCTAGCCCGATATCCATGTCGATTCGAATTCAATGCGAGTCCTGTCAACGAAGCTTTCAAGTTCCCGACGAATCGGAAGGCAAGCAAACGCGATGCCCTTCTTGTCAAACATTGATTCTGATCAAACGTCCGGCCTCTCCAGCAACTCCTGAAACGCCGGTCAAAGTAATTCGTGAAGCATCAACACCGATCCAAGCAACGCCCATCAAGGCAACACCTGTCAAAGTAACGCCACAGCCCAACTATCAAACGCCCTCCTCCTCGCAAAACAACGATAGTATCGCCGTTAAGTGCATGTCATGCGGCAAAGAGCTTCGAGCACCTGGAAGAGCCGCCGGTAAAGCAATTCGTTGTCCTGGATGTCAAGCGACGATCCCCGTTCCAAACGAGGTTTCTTTCCAGCCGATACAAGTTCAGCCAATCCAAACCTACACGCCTCAGAGAACGAACGCGTATCCAGCCAATCCACTCCAAGATGACTCGCTGTGGTCTTCAATCCCGCCAGCAAGTGCCAATGTTCCGTACAGTGGTTCGTCAGGATTCGATAATCCGTATGACGTAGCCAGTTCCTACAGCAGCGGTGGAACAAGACGTGGCTCGAGTCGAGCAAGTCGCGTGATTCAATACAACATCATCGGGGTACTGATGATGATTTGGTCTGGCTTGATTGTTTTGGGATGCATTATTCGCCCCGTGGTCCTCGCGCTCGCGCTCGCCAATCTTCCACCCAACGCAACGATCGATTACGACAAGCTGACACCTGTGCTTATTGGGACAGGGATAGGCATTGCTGTTGGGTTGGCCATCGCTTATTTCATGTTCCAAGGCGGATACAATATCTATTACCAAACGGACCTAGAAACAGCGAAACAAAGCGCCATTTTCTGCGCGATCCCTTGTTGTGGTAGTTGCTTGTTTCCCGTGGGAATTTGGGCCTGCTTTCTCTTGTTCGGAAAAAACGCAAAGCGAGATTTCGGGGGATAGTTTAATACCGCTTGATAAGTTGTTTAACAGTTAGCCGAAGGCGTACTCGGCACCTTTGGAGGTACGCCCAAGGCTGACCGTTAAACGAGATTCGTAGCTGAATTCGTGAGAATTCAGTTGGTTCTGAATTCTCACGAATTCAGCTACGGTAGTTTTCATTCTGCCTCTCGCCTTATGCGACGCGTCGATAACTAGACGTCGACGGCCTGTCGCCTTCCATCGGTAGCGTGCCATCTTCGGAATGGATCAGTTTCGTCATGATGAACCGAGCAGCAGCATTGCTTGCTCCGGGCTTGGCAAATCTCGATGCAAGCTCGATCAAATTGCGCCGCTGGCTCAATCGGTATTCAGCGTCTCCCAAGAGTCGCGACATCTCTTCGGTCACGTCGTGAATCGATCGGATAGCAGACTTGGATGTCAGTTTTCCATGTGACAAAAACTCGGGTAATACCAGCTTGTCTGCGATCATATTTGGAAGCGACATGTGTTTGCACTTCACCAGCAATTTGGCCATCGCGTACGTGGTCTGACTCAGATGGTACATGACGGCGGCCGGCTTGCCTCTGGCCATCATTTCAAGCGAAACCGAACCGCTCTTCATCAAGGAGCAGTCGCTCAATTCGATGATCTCGCTGGTCTTTCCGGCAAAAATTTGGAGCGGCAACTTCGCGTCAGACGCTTTCAATTGCGAACGGCACCAAAGCGCGTGTGAGTCCTTGATGGTGGCTACCAAGAATTGCGTCTTGGGGAACTTGGCCGCAAGCTTCCGAATCACTTCGAGTTGCAAAGGCCAAATGTTATGCACTTCATGGTCGCGAGAGCCAGGAAGCACGGCTACCTGAAGCGTCGCATTGCTTCGCCATTTGTCAACGAATCTCACATCCAAAGGTTGTTGTGCAACGGCATCAAAAAATGGATGTCCGACGAAATGTGCATCGACTTTGCGTTCTTGAAACCAAGGAGTTTCGAACGGAAGATTGCAGAGGACATGGTCGACGTTACGACGCATTTTCCTGACTCGCCAGCCACCCCACGCCCATAACTGAGGTGGGAGGTAATAGAAAACCGGCAGTCCGTACTTCTTTGCACGCTTGGCAATGTGCCAATTGAACCCTGGGAAGTCGACCAAGACGACCCCATCCACCTCGCCGCGGGCAAAACTCTGCTCCGCAATATCTGCGACCCGAAAAAACTCTCTCAGTTTTGGAAGCACTTCAGCGAACCCCATTACTGCCAGACTGGTCAGATCGTAGTCCAACTCCATACCGGCTTGGATCATGCGGCTACCGCCTAACCCGCGAAACGTCGAAGATGGGGAAATTTGCTGAATGGCTCGAATCAAGTTGGAAGCGTGCAAATCGCCGCTTGGTTCGCCAACCGAGAAAAAAAGTCGTCGTCCCATAAAGCTTTCGTTGAAATCTTGATTGGACATAGTGGTGATTTTGACGACACTGGGACCAATGGTCCACAAAAAGTGTTCTCGAATTGAATTTCGGTATGCGAACGGTCAATGCCTGACTCTGTTTTGCCGTTATACGGGAAACGGTCGACGCGTGGCAAGACGAGCAAATCTTCATAGGACTTAGGCAAAGATTTCGGGTTCTGACGGCTGCCAATTGGCTCTTAAGTCCGAATCGGATAGCATGATTGTTCGGTATGTACGGATGACGAGGCGATTAGCTAGCGTACCCTTCACTATTAACTAACCACGGATTGAGCCATTTTGTCAGAATCCTCTACTGTTGAACCAGAGAAGCCGAAGATACCGTTCAAGATTCGTCGCGCTCACTTTGACGACTTGGCGAACATTCAAGCGTTACTAAAACCCTTCGTCGAACAGCGAAAACTGCTCCGTCGCATGCAGTCCGAGTTGATCTTGCTGATGGCAAATGGGTACGTTGCCGAAGTGACCACGGAATCCGGCGAGACCAAAATAGTTGGCTTCTCAGCGGTAGAAATCTACTCCCGTAAGCTTGGTGAAATTCAGTGCTTAGCTGTGGCCGAAGGATACCAGGGAAACGGGATTGGTTCTGGTTTGGTCAAGGCGTGCGTCGATCGGGCTCGCGAAAAAGGCATCTTAGAAGTGATGGCGATCAGCGCCTCCGAAGGGTTTCTCCGCCAACTCGGCTTTGATTATTCTTTGCCAGAGCAAAAGCGAGCTCTCTTTTGCCAACTGCATTCCCGAGACGAGATTTTCAAGGACGACGGTTTCGATGACTAAGCAAATCCGCCAATCTTCTTCCGTTTACCCGCCGAGAATTCCATGTTAACGCATGTATGGATTGCGAGCCTAGCGCTCATCTTAACTTTTGTTGTCGCATCTAATGTTGTTGCATGTGACCGTCCCGCAATCCCAGAAAAATCAATCGCGGAAAAAAAGGAATTGCTGTTTTCAGATGACTTCGAGGGATCCAAACCTGCCAATGTTTGGCATAAGGTCGTCCCAACGTTTGTTGTCGAAAATGGTGTGATCAAAGGAACCCAGACACGAGACAAGGACATAGAAGCTGCTGACGGAAAGCCTGCCATGAAAGCACATGCAGCAGTACATGGCCTTGAGATTCCGACGAGGGATAGCGTTGTCGAGGTGAGGATACGTTTTGAAGGGGCAACGATGATCGATGTCGAGTTCGATGATCGCAAGTTCACGGGGGCTCACTACGGCCACATTTGTAGAGCACAAGTACGTCTTACCGGTGTCACTCTCATCGATGAACGGGACGGGGGGATGCGCAATGATATTTACGAGATGAAAAAAGACCCGGCGAAAAAGGCTGACGTCGCAAAGCTGCTTGACGGTCGCAGTATTACTTACCCAAAGAAACTAGAACCTGGCAAATGGTATACGCTCGTTGTTGAGACCGTTGGCGACGAGATGCGAGTCACCATCGACGGCGAACCATCGGGCTATCTCAAGTCGTCAGGCATTGGGCACGCGACCAAGTCCAAAATCGAAATCGGCGTTGCAGGAAAAGACGGGTTGTTCGACGACATAAAGGTATGGAACGCAGAGCCCGCCAAGCAATGAAGTTTCAGGATTCGTTGAACAGTTCGATTTTTAGGCACATGTGGCCTTCTGTCGTGGTTCCAGGGGTTCTCGGGTTGTTGCTTCTATTTGTGAATTCTTTTCCTCGCGTTCACTGTGAACCGCCGATATCTCAGGATGGAATTTTGAGTCGATACTCTTTTGGTAAAGCTCACTACGGTTGGCCCAAGGAAACGAAAATTGACACGATCCTTCAAACCACAAACTACAAAGATTACCGTGAACCCAGGTACTCACTGAACCACTTGTTTGGCATACAACCGTTCCAAGTACAATCGACCCAACGTTCGGAATATGCGAGTGCTTCAAATATTCTTTTTTCAGTCACAGCAATGCTGTTGTCGGCAGTTTTAACGCGGGCAATCATGATGAAAAAGATATCGCTTCGATCGCTCTTTGCGATGGTTACCTCCGTGGGAATCATTGCGGCATCGTTCACCTGGAACTGTTTCATCTAATCGCAATTGCTTCGGAAATATCAAAGTGACCTCGCCGATTCGACGAGGATAGCTGGATCGGATAGACTAGGATGACGTGCAGTTGCATAGTATTTGGTCTTTTGATCGGCTTGCGCCAGTCTAAGGCAAACATTCCCGACCACTTGCAGGAGGCAAGCCGAAATGGTGTGTATTTCAAAGGTTCTTGGATGGGTCGCGATCACCTACATGCTTTGCGGCGGTTATGTTTGCGCTCAAGGAAACGTCGAGAGCCCAGACACCAATACCATTGAAGGGAAATGGGTCGTCGAGTCCGTCCAGACATCCCTGTGGACATTTTCGCCGTCAGCTGACAACAAAGCGGACATAAATTTCGATGGGGCATTCAGTAGATTTGCGTTTGTTGAAGAGAAGCGAGCCACAGAGATTCGTTTTAGTTTAAACAATTGGAAGATTACCAAGGCCTCCAACACTGAAGAATCATTGCTCGTTTTGATGAGCTGTGAAATCATAACCAATTCAAAAACAGTTCCCGCAACGATCGACTTTCAAGTCGAACTTCCCCAAACAACGAAGCGCGTCGGAATACCGAAAAACACAAAAACTAGCTTGAAAGGAATTTATGCTTTTAAGGAGGACAAGCTCATTGTCTTGGTTGGAAAGGATTCCAACCGTCCGAACGAGATCGACGACAAAAACTTCAAGTACCGAGTTACATGCATACGCTCGATTGATGAAAAGTTACCTCGATAACACAACATCGATCGGCAGCACGAGAGAATTCGTAGAGGGACATTTTCCCGTCCGTTCATACGTTCAGGTCAAAGGTTCCAAGCTACTTGTCATGCAACCGAATATCTTTACTTTGCTATACCTATATGTAATAGCTTTCGGTGGAATGATCTGTGCTGTTATCGGCTTCCAGTTGTTTGGTCTCCCTGGCGGAGCGATCGGTGCGCTCGTCGGTGCAGCGTCTAGTCAAATCTTAGGATGCTGGGCGAGTTCGGCCATGAACCGTTTGACAGAACGACACTACAGGCGAATGTCGACGAGCATGCTGCGAACTCGATTGGATGAAGGCGTCACGGCCGCAAGTTACATTTCTTGCTTGATCATTTCCATTCTCCTGGAACGTGGCGATTCAGTGGATGGTTTTCGAAAGTACATTTTCCTTCAACTTCATTCCGGTAGCACCTGCGAGCGGCGGGCTGGGTTGGCAAATTTGTGGCTCTGCAATCCAATCCTGGCGGCAAAATTAGTCGGTTTCAATGTGTTTGGTCCGACAACAGCGGATTTAGAACGTTTGAACGGAATCGAAATGGAGTGGTCGGAGCGGCCATAAGACTATATGTCGCTAATGAACGAATCCCAAATTGACGGCATCGTTCGCCATTCGCGTGCGATCCTGATTGTTGGCCTAGCAATTTTCGTTCTACCGTTAGTCTTAGGATTCGGCTTTGGAATCCTTTCTGGGTTCATGCTTTTTTCCCTCGGCGTGTATTGCTGCTTTTTCTGGAGATGGCGTAGCGAGCCAGGGGTTTGGATGCTTGCCCTGTTGCTTACTGTTACGCTTGGTCCCTGCTGGGCCTATTTCGAATATCTATATTGGGCAGCGATACTTGCTCCCCCTGCAAACCTAGCGGTTCCTGCGTTCGGGTGGAATAAAATCCGAATGTCCCTTGATGCAAGTGTGTCGCTCCTAATATTCTCAAAGACCATGAAACTGGTACTATCGGTTGCCATTGAGAACTGGAAGCGAACGCGACCAGCGTGACAGCATCCTAGAGCACTTTTATGATTTACGTAGGCAGTATTGTGTTGCTGATAGATAATCGGTCTTGTCGCACGCTACCTTCGCAGAGCGAAGGGCAACATTGTCGCTCGTCGCTCCGCGACGATTGCGTCCCCCCACCGGGATGCTAGCGAGTCCAGGCGACAACATACCCTCAGTACTCGTTCCTAGCCTATATCAATTCGTACCGCTGACGATTCGACCTTGTCAGTAGGATCGATTAAACTTTGGTGGCTCGTAAGTGAAAAGTTGTTAAATCAAGCTCTTAGGACAGGACCAAATCGCCGAGCTGGACTGCATTCGCGAAAACTTGGATAGGTACTGTCATCCCATAGCGACGATAGATCTTGTTCAGCCGTTCACCATCCAGCGGGTTCGCATCGATTTGTCGAATGCAAATGCGTGAAACTTGCGATGGAAACTTGGAGGCAAGCTTGGCGTAAATCTCAGGGTCTCGTTCTCCGCTATCGCCTACCAATAGGAACGTTCGGCCGGGCAAGCGTTTGATCAAATTGCGAATGACTCCTCCTTTGCTTTTGCGTCTGGAGATTTGCCATCGTTTGAAGATCTCGTCACGCAACCGAAACCACTTCAAATGCATGCTGCCAGCAGGGAATTTTTCGTCGACTAAGAACTGATTGATCGAATCAAAGATTTGCCAAGGGCTGCTGCTGACATAATGAAACAATGCACCTTGGTCAGCCCAACGTTGGTACGCGGTTGCCATGCCCTCGATCGCCTCAAAGGGCTCGGCGAATGTCCTATGCAGCATGCGTCGGCGACTGTTGACTTCGGTCAGCTTGATCGTGTCGTCGATATCGGTAACCACGCTGATACCTCTTCGTTCGGCCAAGAATACCGGACTACTGATCTGCCCAAAACCGATATCCCATTTTTGGAGGCAATCTTGGTTTGCGGCAATGTTCCCCTCACGTGATGGTCCGTAAGTACGAAATTGCTGCAGTTGCTTTGCGGGAATGTCCAGTCGGCAATTGATTAGACCACTCGCTTTCGACTTGCGTCGCAAAACATAATGTTGGCCGGCCAGTTCGACTTGGATGCGAGTTCCTGAAACGGGAGCATCGATAAATCCGCGAACTCGATTCCGGAACAAGTCCCCTTCGGCAACCTCGGTCGATACGTTGAGAGCACGAATGAGACCACGAAGCATTAGCCGTTTGCCAAAGGTGGTCGGTCCGTTTCGGGAGATTCGACCTTGGATCTGAACACGCCAAAGCGAGCCGTCCGCGATGGAATAGCCAATGGTTGGATAGAGCCGAACCTCAGGATCAAATTCGGTTCGAATCGCTGGGTCAGGGCTCATCTTGAGCACATTCATTGGTTTTTGTGTCGATCCGTCAACAGCATCGTTGGAATCGCGAATCGGCATCGTCATTGGCTCGCGGACTTTGGGAAGGAAATGGCCAAGGTTATGCGATGACCTTTACCGAAGCACGAGTCTCAATCGATTTGTAGATCGCTTCGATGGCCAGCATATCTTTGAGTCCTTCTTCGCCCGAAACTTTGGATGGCTTATCCTCCAGAATGCACTTTGCAAAAGCATCCATTTCGGTAGCGAATTGGTCGGGCACATCGAGTTCGACTTTGCCCTTGGATGTTTCCATACGATTGCCTTCGTAGCTAAAGGCTGGATCCATTCGAACGAAACCGTTCTCGGTATAAGCGTTAAAGCGATTCAATCCGTTGAAGTTGTAGCTGGTGCTGCAGTAAGCCAGCACACCCGAAGGGAACTGCATGAGCCAAGTAATGGATTCATCAACTTGTGCAAACTTCGCAGCATCGGTCTTGGTTTCTTGCGCAGTGATGATAGCCGGCTCTTCGCCCGTCAGGTAACGGCAAGCTTGGAGAGCATAGATCCCAACGTCCATGAGGGCTCCGCCGCCAGCGAGTTTCTTGTTGAGCCGCCACTGTTTGGGATCGCCAATCTTGAACGCGAATCCAGCATCGATCATCTTGATGGCACCGAGCTCTTTATTGCGAGCCATCTCAACGCACTTCAAGTGGTGAGGTTCGTATTGGCATCGGTAGCCGAGGGCAAGCTTTCGGTTGGCGGACTTGCAAGCCTGGATCATGTCGCGGCAGTCTGCGACCGAATTGGCCATCGGTTTTTCGCACAGCACGTGCTTGCCAGCTTTCGCCGCTCGAATTGTGTATTCTGCGTGCATGCTGTTTGGCAAAACGATGTAGACCAAATCGACGGTTTCGTCGGAGGCCAGTTTCTCGAAGCTGTTGTAGTTGTAGATGTGGTCGCGACCGATACCGTATTTTTCAGACCAGATTTTTTCTTTCTCTGGAGTGCCGGTCACGATGGCGGTCAGTTTGCAATTGGCCGATTTTTGAAAGGCAGGTGCAATTTGGTTTGCGCTGAGGCTGCCAAGCCCTACCAATGCAACGCCTAGCTTTTTGTTTTCACTGGCGTAAGTTGGGGCCGAAAAAAAGCCCCCTTGCGCCAACCCCGCCGCGAGGCCAGCTGAAACGGAAGTATTCAGGAAATCCCGGCGATTGAAATTCGGTAGATTCATATTTTTGGAGTGGCTGGCGAGGTGGATTGGGTTGGATTCTCAAGCAAAGACTTTTCGAACAAGTCCAGTGGAGACTCCAACATTCTAGCCGAAACTCAAGCCCTTTTGCCATAGAAACGGCCTCAACATCGGAACCAACCGATGCGTATCCGCATGCAAACCTGGAATACGCAAGGAAAACGCTTGAAGACTTCTCGAATCCAATTAGCGTGGATTAGGTCGGGGGACCTGTCATAACGAGGAAAAACATGGTTACAAAGTTGATTTTTTCGATTGCTTCCGTTCTTGCTTTGGGTAGTTTTGCCCCATCGGCGCAAGCCCAGGGGCCGTATGGCTTCCAGTTTGGGTATACCCAAGGCTACCAAAATAGCTTCCGAAATCGGCTCCCTACACCACCTTATTTTGCGATTTACCCACCCGTCTATTACGGCAAACGTTACGAACGACCTTACGGCGACAGCCCGTATGCTGCCTTCCCACAATTGCAATCCGCGCCGGACTATCATCCAGTGCCGAAGGAAACCCCGTTGCGATCGACCACAGTCATGAATCCGCACGTCCAACATGCAGTAGGTTCGACGAGCGAGCCAGTTGCAGTCGTGCCACCGCGAGTTGGCCGAACCGTCGAGATCATCAATCCATATGCTATGGAGCAAGAGCAAATCGCGAGTCGTGGCCGTTAGAGCTCGAAGCCTTGGTCTGCCAAGACCATTTTGACAAGCACAAAAGCCGAGGCTGCAACGCCTCGGCTTTTTTCGTTTGAACTGCGGAATGATCAACATTGCAATCGACCGAGGAATGATTCACAGCCAACGCCGCTCCTTCAGAGCTCTAAATCAATTAGGGCGTTTTACCTGGGGTTTCGTTCGCATAGCGAACTTCACCCGAGGCTGAAAAATCCCATCGCATTCGCGATTTAATCGCAGAAGGCTCTCTCGACTCGCTTCCTGGTAGCTGGTTAGTACGGTGTAGTTGTGGCGATGTGCTTAGCTTACCGGTCCCATTGCAGGATGGCATACATGATGATTCCGATGTAATGACAAATGCTCGCGGCAATGACCATCAAATGCCAAACCGCGTGGTAGTAAAACCCGCGATGATCGTTCTGCAAAAAGACGACTCCAGCGGTGTACAGCACGCCCCCAAGTGCCATCATGCCAAAGCACTCCATCGACACATAGCCAAACAAAACCATCGCAGGAATCCAACCCAACAAGATGTAGGAAAGCGAGGCCATGTTGTTGATTCGGTGCTTGGAGAAAACTTTGGAGTAAAACCCCGTTGCCGCCGCAATCCAAACAAAAGACAGTAACAGGATTCGAGGCCAACCCTCAAGGTACGAGCAGATAAAGGGGGTAAAGGTACCCGCGATCAGGCCGTACACGAAACCTTGATCAAGTGACCGAATAACGTGACGCTTATTCGGCTCTCGCACTACGTGAGACAACGTTGAGAATAGATACAACGCGGTCAAGCTCGCTCCATAAACGAGACATGGCAACACTTGGTCTTGGCGATATTCGAGCGCAAGACGAATTAAAAAGAAACCGGCGGGTAAGCTCAACGCCACACCGAGACCATGAGTCCATGCGTTGAGGGCTTCCTCGGATGCGTTTTCGTCTGACCAATGAATTGCCATGAATCGTGTTTCTCGGCAAATTCTGCCTACGCGTTTATCGGGCCAGCCGGTCGAAGTACCCGCTGGTGAAATCCACCGCCGGCAACTGCACCGATGATCGGAGCGACAATATACACGGTAATCCAGCTTGGGTCCGACACACCAGGAATTGCAACTTGCCCCCAACCCGCAAAGTAGGCGAACAACCTTGGCCCAAAGTCGCGTGCAGGATTGAATCCAGCCTGTGTCAGTGGTGCCAAGACCGAGATCAATGCCGAAACTGTCAGGCCAATGAAGACCGGTGCAAGATTGCTTTGAGGGCGACCACTGTTACGCACATCGGTCAGTGAAAAGACAACAATTGCCAGAATTGCTGTGCCGAGGAATTCAGCAAACCAAGCTTGCAAATGAGAAAATCGCCTCCGAATTTTCTCATGCTTCACAGGATCATAAGGAGTATCTCCCGAAGCTAGGCCGCCTGGATTCGGAAAGTACTCGCCATAGCACATGGCGGTAACAATACTCCCCGGTTCGCCTCGGCTTACTTGTTTTTCAGCCTCCTTGGCCGACAGGAATCCCGAAAAAAGGCAGTACAGGATCAGGGCACCGGTAAACGCGCCTGCGGTTTGTGCAACGATATAAGGAAGCACGAGCCGCCAAGGATGCCGTCCCCAAACAGCAAAAGCGATCGTCATGGCTGGGTTGATATGAGAACCGCTTATGGCGTCAACTGCGAATATGGCGAGCATGATAGCCACTCCCCACACAACTGCCACTTGCCAGACACCGCTCTGGGCGTTGAGCAAGACCGATGCATGAACGGCTCCACATCCAATGAAAACGAGAAGCATCGTCCCAAACCATTCCGCGATCATGAGTCTTGCAAGTGTCGGTGTCGGATTTTGCATAAGTAAGCAGATTAATTGCGTCGATGAAAGAATCGGTGTCGGGGATCAATTTTACACAAACTTGCTGGATCGTCTTTACCTAATCGGAGAAACAGAATGGGAAGCCAAGACGCAATACCGCTCAATTTTTCGTTTAACAGTCAGCCGAAGGCGTACTCGACTTCGTTGGAAGTACGCCCAATGGCACTCACTTTAGATTGTGTTTCTGTAGCGGATGGGCGCCAGCCCACCGGTTTCGCGTCATTTACTGGCCACTCACCGGACGGCTCGCGCCGTTCCGCTAACAAAATGAGTGCCATTTGGAAGTACGCCTACGGCTGACTGTTAAACGAATTTTCTCCGAAGGTAGGCTTCGTTGAACGGTATTGTGCCTACACACGAACGGCAATTCGTGAGCTCACAGCCCGGCTCGATTGAGTTTGAAGCAAAATCTCATCCGCAATTTTCTGAAGCGGCAAAATTTTCTGCGCTAGGCCAGCATTGGCAACGGCTCCGGGCATTCCCCAAACCACAGAAGTCGCTTCGTCTTGAACGATCACCCGTCCACCTGCTTGACGAATAGCATCGCAGCCCCGCTGACCATCTTGCCCCATGCCCGTCATCACCACCGCGAGGACGTTTGCTCCAAATAGTTCGGTAGCCGAACGAAAGAGGACATCCACGGCAGGTCGACAGGAGTTCTCTGGCTGCTCTTGGTTGAGGACGACTTTGAGTTGCGGCCCGTGACGGCGTAGTGTCATGTGAAAATTGCCTGGAGCAAGCCACACACCGCCTGCCACCAATAGTTCTCCGTCGACGGCTTCATGGACATGCAATTTGCAAAGCTGGTTCAAACGGTCAGCAAGATGCTTCGTGAAAACAGGCGGCATATGCTGCACGATCAAAATCGGAACAGGGAAGTTCTCTGGGAGCTTCGGCAACATCGCTGTCAACGCGTTCGGGCCGCCAGTCGACACTCCAATCACAACGATTTCGACACGACTAGGTTTGACAGGGACAAGTGGCTTGGCTTGCGTTGCAGGTCGATTGCTAGGGCTCCTCGCTTCGGAACGACCAATCGGACGGGTTACGGACTTGCTATTCCAATTGCAAAACAGCTTGATCTTTGGCACCAGCTCATTGACAACCGTCTCGATCGCAGCCGTTACGCTTCCGACGTTGGACGGTTTCGTTGCATAGTCGTTGGCACCTTTGGTGAGCGCTTCGATCGTGGCTTCTGCGCCGCTTTGGGTCAATGTGCTGAACATGATGACGGGCAGCTTCGGATAGAGCTTGCGAATCTCCACCAGCGTAGTCAGCCCGTCCATCTCGGGCATTTCCATGTCCAACGTAATGATATCCGGGGCAACCTGCGGAATTTTCGCGAGCGCAATCTTGCCGTTTGCGGCTACTCCCGCGATCTCAATGGCTGGATCCGTGGTCAGCGCATTGGTCAACAATCGGCGTATGACCGTTGAATCGTCGACAATGAGAACCCGAATTTTACGCATTGCGCGTATTAAACTCCGATTCCAAGCAGCTGTAGTTTTTCAATGATCATACCTTTATCGAATGGCTTCATGATGTACTCATTCACCCCAGCCATAAAGGCTTGGCTAATGTTGTCCATCTCCGTTTCCGTGGTAACCATTACCAAGGGCATATGGCGGTACTCCGGTCGCTTGCGCACAGCCCGAATGAACTCGAGGCCATTCAACTGTGGCATGTTCCAGTCAACAAGCACAACGTCCATTTCGCCATGTGCATCAAGTTGAGCAATGCCCTCGAGACCATCGCCAGCCTCAAAGGTTGAGTAACCCAGTTCACGCATGATGTTGCATATAATTCGACGGATGGATCGAGAATCGTCAATGACTAGAGCTCGCATGGGAGTGTCTTTTTGTTTGGGAGTGAGAGTGTATGTCTTTAAGCGACGGGACGATAACAAACGGCGGTTCCAATTTGTTCCCGTTCAAAGCGAACATTGAGATTCATGGTCGTCTCCGAGCCGCCAAGGAAAAGGTAACTGTCCTTATGCATGACGGCATGGACCTTTTTGAGGATTTCGGTTTTGGTCTCCGGCGAAAAATAGATAAGCACGTTTCGAAGGAAAACGATATCCATCTTCGGAAGTAAATTCGGGAAAGGTTCGACTAAGTTTAGCTCACGAAACTCAATCATCTTGCGAATGTCTTCTCGAATGGTCCATTGGCCTCCCTCCTTGGTGAAGTACTTCAAAAGATAATTCATCGGCAGCCCGCGATTGATTTCCGTTTGA
This sequence comes from Pirellula sp., assembly GCA_031424235.1. GTDB lineage: Bacteria > Planctomycetota > Planctomycetia > Pirellulales > Pirellulaceae > JBKCUI01. The sequence goes on along the minus strand of JANPHB010000025.1, from coordinate 39,758 downwards.
TTGAATACTCCTAGCCGAGCTTTATCCAAAATGCGATTGGAAAGATCGCTACTTATAAGGCGGATCTTCCAGTTTTTGAGCATTGGAAAGTGTTCCGTTAGCACCATCGCAATGGTATAAGGCTCCTGACCGCTCGAACACGCGTTGGACCAGATCGTAATCGACTTTTCCTTGGCCCGTCTCTGAATCAGACCGGGCAGGATTTTCTCTTTGAGAGCTGTGAAAGGATGGATGTCGCGAAAGAAACTGGTTTCATTCGTTGTCATAGCCTCCACCACCCGCTGGTTCAAACTCTGCGAGCCTGGCTTTTGCAGTTCTGTGACCAGTTCAGAAATGTTGAGCAGCCCAAGCTCGCGAACCACTGGCGTTAGCCGTGACTCGACAAGATAGGCTTTCTCACTTTCCAAAATGATGGCCGACTTGCGGCGCACCAAGTTGCTGATGAACGTAAACGCCTGCGTATCTAAGGGAGCGGCAACGGTACTCATGGATGCATTTTATTCTCTGAAGGTTTGATTCGGATGATCATTCCCCGTTGGAACGCAAAGTGGGGAAGGAACGAATAACTTAGTGGCTACTATGCCACGACACCAACCATTTGAAGTTTCTCTTGGATCATGATAGGCGCAAACGGTTTCATGATATATTCCGAAACTCCCGCATCGAATGTCAGCGCCAGTTGCGACATTTCCAATTCCGTCGTAACCATGATGATGGGTAAATCATGGTAGTTCGGATTGGATCGGACTGACTTAATAAACTCCAGTCCGTTCATTACAGGCATATTCCAATCCACTAGCACGACGTCCGGTGCGCCTGATTCGGTCAAGCATTTCAATCCGTCTTGGCCATCACTGGCCGTATTCACTTCGTAACCCAATCCAGTCAGGATCGCCGAGACGATCAAAAGTATCGCTGGATCGTCATCAATTACTAAAGCACGCATAGGTCAAAAGTCCTTTTACAATATTTTGTGTAAACCAAATCATCGTTAGCAGGTACGTAGGACGGGACCATTGTCCCGTTGCCTCGTTCCAGGGCTCTGCCTTGGAACGCACTGCTTTCGAGGCTACGCCTCGCGTTAGTCTCAAGGATGAGCGAACTAAGGAGGCAGGAGCCTCCGTTGCCTCTCGTCCCCAGGCGGAGCCAGGGGACGAGAGGCCAATCGTATCGCGTCTAGCGCCCGCGGCTCAGTTTGAAAAGACCGGCTTAGAACTTGAATTCCAAGACCAGTTGCTGGAGCTCAGCGGCCATTCTGGCGATTTCGATCGCCGCCTGCTGCGTATTGTTCGCCCCCTCGGTCGTGCTCTGTGCAGCGGTTGCTACAGCAGTGATGTTTTCTGAGATTTCATTGGAGCCCTTAGAAGCCTCGGAAACATTCCGACCCATTTCGTTTGCGGTCGCCGTCTGTTCCTCAACGGCACAAGCAATCGAAGTCGAGATCTCATTGATCTGATTGATGACGTCGCTGATCTGGCGAATCGCTTCGACCGCCCCTCGGGTATCGGTCTGGATCGTTTCAATCTTTTGACTGATGTCCTCCGTAGCCTTCGCGGTTTCTTTTGCCAACTCTTTGACTTCGTTGGCAACAACAGCAAAGCCTTTTCCTGCTTCGCCAGCCCGAGCCGCTTCGATTGTAGCATTAAGAGCCAACAGGTTGGTTTGCTCAGCAATCGAGGTGATTACCTTGACGACTTTGCCGATCTCGCAGCTGCTCTCGCCAAGCTTAGCAATGGTTCCGTTGGTCTTGTTCGCGACGTTAACCGCCTGCTGCGAAACCTTGGCAGATTCCGAAGCGCTCTTGGCAATCTCCTTGATGGCAGCGTTCAATTCATCTACGCCGCAAGCTACGGTTTGAACGTTCTTGCTGACCTGCTCAGAAGCCGCTGAAACCACGTTTGCTTGGACCGAAGTTTCCTCAGCCGTTGCGCTCATGGTGGTGCTAACCGAGGACAGCTCTTCCGATGCTCCAGCTAAAGCAGTTGCGTTGTCAGAGACGGTAGCAAGTAGATTCTTCAAGGCTTCGCGGGTGTTTGCCTGGGCAGTCACATCGGTCGCGTACTTAACCACTTTGAACGGCTTGCCATTGAGGTCGAGGATTGGATTGTACGATGCTTGAATCCATACGACCTTTCCACCTCTGCCAACTCTCTTGTATTCGCCAGCTTGGTACTCGCCTCGATTGAGCTTTGCCCAGAACTCTTTGTATTCGGCCGAGTGGCGGAAAGACTCTTCGACAAACATGCCATGGTGACGTCCCTTGATTTCATCGAGCGAGTAACCCAGCGTGGTCAAGAAGTTCTCGTTGGCGGTTTGGATGGTACCGTCCATGGCGAACTCGATCGTTGCCTGCGACTTGCTGATCGCTGCCAACTGGCCTTCGAAATCTGCCCCACGAACTTTTTCGGCGGTAACGTCAGTCGCGATTTTTACGACCTTAAAGACTCGCCCCATCTCGTCCTTGACAGGTGCATAGACGGCCTGGATCCAAACCTCCTTGCCCTCTTTGTTGATGCGTTTGAAGACGCCTGACTGGCAGTTGCCCGCGTTGAGTTCATCCCAAAACTGGTTGTATGCATTGGAGTTGGCAAAACTATTCTCGACAAACGTTCGGTGATGCTTTCCAACGATCTCGTCGAGTCGATACCCAAGCGTCTTTAAAAAGTTGGTATTCGCCTTGAGGACAATCCCCTTGGTGTCAAATTCGATGTAAGCGAAGCTCAAGTCGATGGCAGCGAGAATGCCGTTTGCGTTTTGGCGTTCGATTTCAGCAGCGGTAATATCATATCGCACGCCGATGTATTTCTGAGGTTTGCCGTTGGGGCCCATGACCGGTGCGATCACGGCATCGACGTAGTACGGTGTCCCATCCTTGGCACGGTTCTTGATGATGCCGCGAAACGGCTTGCCGCGACCGATCGTTGACCACATTTCCTTGAAGACTTCTTTCGGCATATCTGGGTGTCTGGTCGTATTGTGGGGCTGACCGATCAACTCTTCCCGACTGTACTTGGAGATCTCGATGAACTTCTCATTGATGGTAAGGATATCCCCTTTGAGATCCGACTCCGAAACGATGCTTGTCATGTTCATGATGTCGACACGAACATTGAGCTCGTTGATCTGCGAGGCGAGCGCTTCCTTTTCAGCGAGCAGCAAGGCTTTCTCGGCTGCGAGCAATGACATTTCTGTATTGAGCGTATCCACCTGCTCTTTGTAATGAGCAAGGCCTAAGCTGCTCGTCTTCTTGCTGGCAGGCTTGCTTGCGGTGGTTTTCTTGGTGGAAGGCGTTGTGGTTCGTGTGACGGTGGACATAATTTCCTCTGGTTTTTGATTGAATTGGGTCTGGTTAAATAACTATCGGACAGTTTTCGGGACGGTTTCGGCTGGCTAGTCGACGTTGGAAGTAACGTCGATCACTCTCTCAGTATCAAGGACAAGAAGTAAGCGATCCTTCATCTTGTAGGCACCTCGTATGAGTTGGCGTGTTGAACCACGAAGTGTTTCTGGTGGCGGCTCAAAGTTCTCTTCGTCGCTCTCTTGTACGTCGCCAATTTGGTCGACGAGCAAACTAACGGCGCCATCATCGCTTCGAACCACGACATTCATTGGCAATTGACCTTCAGGACGATTGGGTAGCCCCAGTCGCTTTCGCAAATCGATGGCGGTGACAATTTGGCCTCGCAAGTTAATCAGCCCGCAAACCGAATCGGGAGCCAAGGGTATATCCGTCATCTGCTGGTACCGTATGACTTCTTGAACCGATTGCACATCGATCCCGAACATCTGGTTGTCGAGGTAAAAGGTGCACAACTGACTAGCAGTCGATTGAGTTGTCGTGGACATGATCTAGTTCCCTAAACGAGCGATGTAAGTTGTCTTGGTGATGGGCAATCGATCATTCGAATGACTGCCGGTAAATCCACGAGGTCTGTCACGCGGTCGTGAATCACGACAGAACCCAAAAGTCCTTCGCGAGCCGACGGGTGATTGAGTTGCAAACTTGTCTCGACAATGTCGATAATCTTGTCGATGACGAGTCCAAAGCTGCGTTCGTTTTCGTTGTAGACGACCACGTTTAATAAGTCGTCTTCCGAGGTGTCGTTCGATTCCAGTCCGAGAAAGCTTGCGAGCCGAATCAGAGGTAGAATCTTGCCGCGATACTGGACGACCTCTTGGTGGTCCGCATATTCAACAGCCTCTTTTGAAATTTTCTCCAAACGAGCTACCTGCGAAATCGGCAATGCGAGTCGACGGCTGGTACCAGTGCCAAGAATGATGAGCGTTTGAAGTTCCCCATTCGCGTCCTTGGCTCTCCCGTTCGGATCCACTAACGCACCATCGCGCATTTTGGAAATGACTTGTGAGGCATAAGCAAGGCCGAGAACGTCCAAGATCAATGCCACTTTGCCGTCCCCCATAATGGTCGTACCGGAATACACCGCGACTCCCTTGAGTTGTTTGCTAAGTGGCTTAACCACGATCTCTTCGGTGTCGTTGATGCGATCAACAACCAGACCGAACTGGCGGTCATCCGCGCGAAGGATGACGATGTTGATCACGTCCTGAGGAGTCTCGTTCGCGACACTGGTCTTCAGAACATTGCGAAGATAAACCAGTGGCAGCAATCGGCCTCGCAAACGATAGACCGGTGCTCCCTGTATCCATTCGATGCTTTTGGTGGTTTGTTCGCCCTCGAGTCTAACTAATTCCAGAAGGTTGACTTGTGGGATCGCGAATCGATTGCCCGCACTGGATACGATCAATGCTGGGATAATCGCTAACGTCAACGGGATCTTGATTTTAACGGTTGTACCGAGGCCGGGCCGCGTTTGAAGATCCACCGAGCCGCCTATCTTCTCGATGTTCGTTTTCACAACATCCATTCCGACGCCACGGCCCGACACATTGGAAACCTTCTCGGCTGTGGAAAAACCGGGCAAGAAAATGAGTTGCGCAAGCTCCTGTTCCTGCATTCGGGCCACTTGCTCTTGGCTTATGAGACCTTTTTCAATCGCCTTGCTTTTGATGCGATCGAGATTGAGGCCAGCCCCGTCGTCCGATATATCGATAATCACTTGGCCCCCCTCGTGAAAGGCCCGAAGCGTGAGACAACCTTCTACCGGTTTGCCGATGGAGCGGCGAACCTCTGGCTTTTCGATGCCATGATCAACTGTGTTTCGAACGAGGTGGGTCAAAGGATCTTTGATGGCTTCGATAATGGTTTTGTCCAGTTCCGTGGCTTTGCCCTCCATTTCAATGCGCACCTCCTTGCCGCAAATCACGGCCAAGTCGCGAACCAGACGTGGAAACTTGCTCCAGACATTCCCGATCGGTTGCATGCGGGTCTTCATGACCCCTTCTTGCAACTCGGTGGTAATGAGATTTAAGCGTTGTGTCGTTCTCAGCAAATCGGTGTTGCCAAGTTCGCTTGTGAACTGCAAGATTTGGTTTCGAGCGAGCACGAGTTCTCCAACTCGCGTCATAAGCGTGTCAAGAAGTGACACGTCAACTCGAATGGTGCTATCGACGGCCGATACGATCGCTGCATCATGAATTGCCGAACTGATTGATTCAGCAGGATTGCATTGCGCCGCACACTCACTGACTCTTTCTGGCGCAGTCTCCTCAGGCGCTTCCGCACTTTGCACCTCATCAAGATGTGCAGCGACGGCAGAATCGGCATTGAGCAGACGCTCGAGTGCAACAATGTGTTCGGTCACATCTTGTTCATTGGACGTTTCGAGTGAATCCAATAGTCCCTTGAGTCGATCCGTTGCTTTCAAGAGAGTGTTGACCACGAGATTGGTTGGTCGCATTTCGTGGTTGCGAAGCCGATTGAGCACTTCTTCGCCGCGATGCGCGAGACTCTCAAGTACTTCAAATCCCAGGAATCCGGCAGCTCCTTTGATGGAATGCACTGCGCGAAAGACCTTGTTGACCAATGCAACATCGACTCCATCCTGCTGGGATTCGAGAGTCAACAGTTGGCTTTCCACATCGGAAAGGTGCTCTTGTGACTCAACGATGAAATCCTTGATCAACTCGTCGTCTTCGATTGTCATTCAACTCGCCCTACGTCTGATAAATCGGAATGTGGTCCGATGCGAACGATTCCATTACGCAATCCAAACCGCCAAGATTGCCCAATCTATATGCATCGCATAACCTAATTGCACAAATGAAATTGGGTGCAAAAGAATTGCTCGGTGGGTTTGAATGGTCACGAGCGCGAACTAACGCCAAAAATGATCGCTTTGATTCAATTAGCCAATTTCGAAATCGTCCAAACTGCTCAGGAGGGAATCCTATGACTTCGCGTTACCTTTGACGATGTTGCAACGCAACTACAGGTTTTCCTTAACCCATTTGCTTCTTAACCAAACTAAACCCGCTATTTACCAATCGTTAATCAACCGAACATAAAGGCATGGTTCGCGCGTAGAGTGTCAACCATCCATCGTGACAATTGCCCGCCCACAATTGCGAAATGAACAGGCAAACGGCATCGGGTAATATTTCAAGTTGAGCAAGTCAATGAACCAATTGATTTCGGTTAAGGATGCGTCGAGTTATCTGGGCGTAAGCGCTTCTACGTTCAAAAGGCTCTGCGAAAGGTACGCCATCCCTCTGCATAGGACAACGGGGGGGCATCGGCGAATCGATCGCGCCGATTTGGATCAAGCTTACCAATTCTTTTGGAATGGCTCGCGAAAAAAATGTGTCTCGGTAGATTCCTTCGATCCGGATGGCACACGACAGATTGTCAAGCATCTACTGGATCGCAATATCGACGCGATCCTGGAGACCATTTGGGAGCAACTGGAGGCGGCAGACCAGTTGTCGCAGGTCCTCGAAAACACACTCATACCAGCTCTATGGCATATCGGTGAACTCTGGCGAACACAAGAAATGGATGTTTACCAAGAGCATATTTGCAGCAACACCGTTTGCACGATCCTCGATCTTCTGTTGTGTCGAATGCCGAAAGTGGAGTCGACCGCAAACTTAGCCATAGGTGGGACTTTTGAGTCGAACTTGGATTCGATTTCATCCAAAGTTGCCTGCCTCGTTCTGCGGTCTATCGGAATGAGAACGGTTGATCTCGGTTGCAATCTGCCAGCGGCATCGATTGCCAAAGCAGCCTCCGATCTGCAACCATCGATCGTATGGATTTGCCACACTCATGTTGAGACCCCTGAGAGCATCGTCGAAAATCATCGAATGCTTCGGCAATTGCTCGCCAATTCGGTAAGGGTTTTCATCGGTGGTGGTGGGTTATCCCCTGCACTACGTAGATCGCTCTGCGATTGCACTTACTTTGAATCGATAACCATGATGGTCGAAGCGTTGATGGCGGAACGAAAACGATGCGATTTTCTCCCCCTCGCCCCGTTTCGGGGAGAGGGGGCCGGGGGGTGAGGGGTAGAATTGTCAGTAACAAGTCACCGGCTCAATGACTTGTTTAGCCCGTTTGAACAAGGCATAGAATTGCGACCGAAACCAAGATTCCACTCAAAACACGGTGCAAACCCCTCTCCCCTAAAAGGGGCGAGGGGAGCAAAGTCAAAAAAAGATGGCAATGTGCTTAGTTCTGCTTCCCTTCGCTTTTGCGTTTAGGGGCCATTTTTGCTAGGTCTTCTTTACTTGGACTGCCACCAAATTGTTGGTAGTAAATTTCTTGGTACGGATTGATGGATGGTCCCTCGACCATTTCGTTGGTCATCAACGGAACAGCCTCGGACCAAAATTGATCGAACGCTTGTGAGAGCTCTTGGACCACTTTCGGATGGTCTGCAGCAACGTCATTTTTTTCGCTTGGGTCGTTTGCCAAGTCGAACAATTCCCACTTCGGTGTCGCTGCCCCCTTTTCCGAGACGAGTTGCCAACGCGTGTTTCGTACACTGCACGATTTGAATTTCCACTCATTCGGATCGGTAAACTTTGGCCAGCGGCCCACGTGAGTGACTAGCGTTCGATCTGCCCATGGTGCAGATGGATTCTCGAGCAGCGGAACAAGGCTTCGTCCCTCAACCTGTGGCTTAACCGAATCCGAGATCTTCGCTCCCGCGATTTCAGCCAAGGTAGGAAAGAAGTCGATGTGCGCTGTCAGCGCGGAGCAGTCAGCCGGTTTGATGGAACCAGGCCATCTCCAGAAGGAGTTTGCATGGGTTCCGCCGATCCATGGTGTGACTTTGGCACCGCGCATTCCAGCATTAAACACCTTCACGCCAGCCGTACCCCCGTTGTCGTTCATGAAGATGACGAGCGTGTCTTTGGCTATCCCCCATTCATCCAGTTTGGCGAGGATCTTGCCCACGTTTTGGTCGATGTTATGGAGCATTCCAAAAAAGCTTTCGGTCTCCTCCGTCAGGCCCTTGCCTTCGTACAACGCTTTGTCCTCTGGACGAGCGATATACGGTGCGTGTGGGGTGTTGGATGCGATGTACGCGAAGAAGGGCTTTTTGCTTTTGTGTTGCGAGTCGATCCACTTGGTGGCTTGTTCGAAGTAGAGGTCGGCACAGTAGCCTTTTGTTTTTTCGAACTTACCGTTGTGCAAGATAGCCGGGTCGAAGTATTTGTTGCCAGGAGCATCGCCGCATGAGCCTGGAAAAATCTGTCCGATGCCTCCTCCACCGTGGATAAAGACTTCATCGAAGCCGCGTCGGTTTGGCTGGTATTCCGCTTCGTCCCCTAAATGCCATTTGCCAAAGATACCGGTAGTGTAGCCGCTTGTTTGCAGAACTTGTGCGATGGTCGTCGCGGAAAGTGTGAGACGCTCGCGCTCGAGAATCGTGTGCGTCACACCATTCTTGAACTCATGCCTACCTGTCATCAATGCGCTTCGCGTTGGCGAACAAGTTGGGCTGACATGAAAGTCGGTGAACCGGACCCCTTCACTACGAAGCTCTTCGAGATTGGGAGTCTTCAGGACGGGGTTGCCGTGAGCCGAAATGTCCCCATAACCTTGGTCGTCCGTGAAAATGAAGAGGACATTGGGGCGTTTCCCAGCGATGCCGTCTGCAAATGCAATGTTTGAGATCCAAAGACCGGCAAAGGCAAAAATCAAGGCAACGAGTTTCATGGTAGATTTCGAAACAGAAGGTTTGAGGGGTACGGGAGGGACTTAAAGTGAGCCATCAACTATTCGCTAGTCCGGGGAACTTAGAACAACGACAAGGTCGTAACTATACTTTCCGCCAGTGTCCTGACTATCCAGGGACATAAAGCGGAGTTCGTTCCCTTTCCATTTCTGATGGTTTGGTACCTGAAAGCCACGTTGTTCGCCGCGGTAAAATTGCTTTGCGACGTCCCCTGTAGAAATGCCTACGGCTTCCAGGCGGACGAAGATGCGAGTTGGATCCACGGCTTTTTCCTCCAAACCCAACAAACGCGTATTTAAGAGTTGGATATAAACTCGCTTGTTTGTCGACTCGTTCTTGCCGAATGGAGGTCCGAGTTTACCCACGGCAAAGACCTCATCCGCTTCCTTTTCTTGAATGACTAGGTCCTGGTAGCGATGTTCTATAGCAAGCCTACGGATTTGCACTGACACGTCGCTCGTCTCGTAACCGGGCGGCAGAACGATTTCAAAGCTGTACTTCTTTTCATAGGCCGATTGGTATTTCTCTTCGATGACTTCTCGCCAACTACCCGGTCCCTTTTTCAGAAAGTAAGGCACCCCATACCAAGCGGAAGCCGACCCTATCGCTACGAAAATGATGGAAAGCAACAGGTAATAGACTCTTTTGGTGCGCAAGACGAATACTTGCCTCGTCTGAATCTCGTCTTGCCCCCATTCCGCCATAATGCACCTTATTCCGGGAGCGGCTTGCCTTTCGTTTCAGGCAAGAACCAAACTGCCACCAGCCCAAGCAAGAAGACAACGCTCATGTAGGTGCAAGCATCGCGAAACGCGTTGAGTTTCAATTCGTTACCGAGTGCTTGTTGCGCAAGGGCGGCGGTTTTCTCCGCTTGCGTTGTCGCCAGCTTCATCGCTTCGGAGGCCTTCGAGGTTATCGAATTTCCTTCCGAGGCAAGATATTCTTGAAGCTTGCCGAGTGTGATTGGGCCAGTGGCTGCAATAAAGCGACCGGCGTTGTAACAGAAACTGGTGCCCGTGCTTCGCAAGCTGATCGGAAATAGTTCGGGCAAGTAAATCGCGAAACCTGCAAATAGGGCTAAGTGAAAAAAGCCCATGATCGAACTCATCCAAATGTGGCCAATTCCATTGAAGAGTTGGAAGTAGCCAATCGTGGCCAGCATCGCCGCGATAAACGCAAAGGTAAATGTGATTTTGCGTCCGAATCCTTGTGCGAAATACGAGAAGGTCAGCATACCAAAGAACGCACCTGCATTTTGGCAAATCATGTTAATCGACACCCAAAACTTGGCATAACCGTCGATTTGGCTTGGGTCGACGCCGTCTGCGGCGAGGTTGCGCTTAATGACGTCGCGAACGAGTTCAGGGCTAAAGAAGCCGATACCCCAGATTCCGATAACTCCAGCCACACACAGCATCATTCCGAAAATGGAGTGACGCAGCCAGCGAGGATCGCTGAACAGACTCATGTAGGAGCCAAACTTCACTCCAGTTACTTTCCCCTCTTGCCTTGCTTTCGTCCAAGCCTCGGGTTCTTTCAGCTTAATTTGAAGAAACACGCACAGGAATGCTGGGAGAGCGCCAACGACAAACATCACCTTCCAAAAATTCGATCCATCCAGATACTTCCAAGCAATCAATTGCCCAAGCAGCATACCGACCAAGCCGGCCGTTATGTTTCCAACAGCTGATAGAGCTTGAAGCATACCTAAGGCACCCGCGCGGCTTCGAGCCGGCAAACTATCTGCGACCAACGCCACCGCCAGTCCAAAAACACCGCCGACACCGAGTCCCGTCAAGAAACGAAAAATAGCAAAGTCGATCCAACCTCGAGACAACGCAGAGAGACCAGTGCAAACGGAGTAGATTAGGACCGTTAGCGTCAGCGTTTTCGCACGGCCGATTCTGTCCCCAACCGAACCAAAGATGAGTCCGCCAGTTGCCCAACCGATCATGAAGATCGAGGTCGCAAATCCGCCATACTTCTTGACAACTGTGGTGGCGACCGCCACGCCATCCGCATCTTTGGGAAGCAAATTGGAAAGTGCGTTCTCACGCGAAAGAATAAAAATCTGTTGATCCAAGCAATCGAACAGCCAAGCAAGCGAGGCGGCAATAAAAACAAACCAATGATAACTGGTTAGCCCATGCCACCACATTTTGTTGGATTCGTTATTGGACATCGCTGACACTCTAAATTCGGAAGGAAGGAAGGGGGGGACTGGCGGTTTTTGGCAATAGCGTTTTTCTCGAAACAATCGTTCCACGAAGCTCAGCTTCGGTAAAAATTCGTTTAACAGTCAGCCGTAGGCGTACTGCCAACTGTGCCGCGTACGCCTTCGGCTGACGGTTAAACATCTTTTCACGGATCCACGATTTCACTTAGGTTCCACATCATAACCAAAAAAAGTCACCAGATGAGTCCCACGAAAGGCCAAAACCGGCCCCTTCCGCCTGATTCGTCGGAATCGGTCACATCGCAATGGAGGAAGTGGCTTCTGGAGAGTATGATGTTGGGCACTACTGTCCGATTGCACTTCGTGCCTTTTCCCGCCAGCAAACCTCTAGATTCGCAATCGCTTCGTGTGACGCCGCTTAGGGCAAGTCCAACGTCCATGGCCCCAAGTCACGAATACCAACGATTTTTGAGTGGGGCCGCTGCGTAGGAAGCGTGCGATGTCGGATGGAATCCAAGTCTACCGTCCACTCTACTTTCACGCTCCTTTGCTAATCCATGAGCACAAGACACCAACCCGAACTCATTGCCGACGATTGCTTCATTGCAAAAAACGCAACCTTGCGGGGGCAAATCACGATTGGCTCCCAGTCATGTGTCCTGTTTGGCGCGGTGATACGAGGCGATTGCGTTGGGGTACAAATCGGGACGCAGTCCAATATCCAAGACCTCTGCTGTTTGCATGGCGATCCTGGGTTCCCATGCACCGTCGGCGATCGTGTGACTGTGGGTCATGGTGCAATCATCCATGGGGCAACGGTCGAGAATGATTGTTTGATCGGAATTAGAGCTGTCATCCTCAACGGTGCCGTCATAGGGACCGGATCCATTATTGCAGCCGGCGCACTCGTGCCGGAGGGCAAGGTGATTCCACCCAATTCGTTGGTTATGGGAGTGCCAGGAAAAGTGGTACGTGAAACCAACGCTGTCGATGCGGAGATGATCCAGCATGGATGGAAACACTACGTCGAAACAAGTCAACACTACAAAGCAACTGAGTCATGAGCAAACGACACGAAAACAATTCCGCACCTACCGAGCTGATCGCGGGTGACATCGAGTACGAAATGGGAATCCCGATCCCAGGCGTTATCCTCGAAAAAGAAAAATGGGTCCAAACCGCGATCAAAAAACTTCCAGAAAATTCAGCTCTCGATTTCAAAGCGATCTTTGGGAGAACGGCGCCCGTCGCGATCGATATCGGGTGCGGCAACGGTCGCTTTGCAATTTCATCGGCCGTTAGACGCCCGGATTGGGATCACGTTGCATTCGACATTTTGCCTGCGGTGATTCGTTATGGAACTCGGCGCGGCAACCAGCGTGGGCTCAGCAATTTGCGTTTTGCCGTTTGCGATGGATGGCGATTTCTCGAGTCGTATTTGACTCCCGAGTCGGTCCAGGAAATTCACATCTACCATCCGCAGCCGTTCGCGGATCGGATGCAATCGAGCCGACGCATGTTGACTCCCGATTTCCTTGGCCTGATGCATCGTTGCTTGAAGCCGGATGGACAAGTGTTCTTGCAGTCGGACCAACGAGACTATTGGGACTATATCTGTGGAATCATGGGCCGAGTCTTTGAGTGGGAAGAAGTGAAAGGGCGTTGGCCTGAAGACGAACATGGCCGATCGCGTCGCGAAGTTCTTTCCATCGAGCAAGGCTTGCCTATTTTCCGTGGCACAGGCAAAAAACGAGCCGATTTGACTGACGACGAGCTAAAAATGTTGCTTGCCGATCTTCCTCAGCCCAAGTTTCGTGTGGAAGGCGCCGGGGACTCCGGTGGTCACAAACGATCTCCGTGGAAGCCCATGCGCAGAGATCGCAATCGTCGCTAAAATAACGAATCCGCTACAAACCTTTCCTCCAACAAGAGACCTCTCCCATGCGAATCTATTTTCTCCTGGCCTGTTTGGCGTGCGTTTTCTCCAGTCCATCAACATGCTTCGGGCAAGAGAAACAGGAACCCGCGAAGGCAAAGAAATCGCCACTCGATCTTCCGACGGCAGACGGTCAACCCGGCGTTGGACCGCTTCGTCAGGCCGATTGGTTTCGAAACCTATGGAACTCGAAACGTAACGAGTGGTCCGCAGCGACCGAAAAGGATCAAGGGGCGTTGGTTTTCCTAGGGGACTCGATCACGCAAGGCTGGCCGGATCTTCAAAAATATTTCCCAGGCGTGAAGATTGCTAATCGAGGGATCAGCGGTGACACAACACGGGGGATGTTGATTCGCCTCAAGGAAGACGTCTTGGCCCTTAAGCCGAGCGGGATCGTCATGTTGATGGGAACGAACGACCTGGAGGAATTGGCGGAGCCCGAAACGATCGCGGCTAATGTTGCATCGATCATTCGGGCTCTGAAATCGCACAACAGCAAAATGCCAATTATCCTTTGTCAGATTTTTCCAAGCTCGGAATCAAAAACCCGTCCAACAGCCAAGATTCAAGCGACAAACAAGTTGCTGCTGGAGTCAGTCAAAGGGGATTCTCAAATCACGGTCTTGGACACATTTAAACTTTATGCCAACGAAGCTGGCGACGCCAAGCTTGAGGAGTTTCCCGATTTGCTCCACTTGAATCAAGTCGGCTACGACAAGTGGGCGGCATCGCTGAGGCCTGTCCTTGCGACACTCGGATTCGTAGAAACGGAAGACGACAAGTTTGAGGTCGAAGTTGGCTTCACAAGTCTGTTCAACGGAAAAGACTTAGCAGGATGGAGCTTTCGTTCGAAAGACATGAAGCCTGTCGCAGGCTCGTTGGACGGGAAAGCCATGTCGGCGGACGGCCGCTATGTCGCTCTTCATGGAAGATTGGTTGTGACGACACCGGCCGAGGGAAGCCGAATCCAGCAGCTTTGGACAACGAAAGAATTTCCGACGAACTTCGTGTTGAAGCTGGAGTTTCGGGCGACGCCGAATGCTGACAGCGGAGTTTTTATTCGAACACCTCAGCTTCAGTGCCGCGACTACCCGCTAGCAGGGCCCTACAAAAACCTCAAGAACTACCGTCCCCAGGATTGGAACGAATTGGTGGTGAAAGTCGAAGGGGGCAAAGCACATTGCACCTGCAACGGCGAGATTTTGGAGGCAGAAATGAGCGTTCCAGCGACGGGACCGATCGGACTGGAGGGGGATCGCGGACAAATGGAGTACCGTCGCATCCGATTGCAAGAGCTAAAACCTTAGCGATCTTGTGATTTTGTAACGGGCCTAGTCTTTCATGGGCTTTCAAGCATTTGTTGCTGGTTTCGTGAGAAACCAGCCGAGCGATTGCGTCGCCAGCTCGGCAGGAGCCTCGCTCTCCCGAACTGCACTAATGAGGTCGTAAGGGCAACTTACACCACGTCGCTTCCTCTCTTTAGGGTTTGATCTCCAAAGATTGGCCAGGACGCCCCCTGAAATGGTTAAAAACTTACGCTAATTTGAAGATTTATCGTGCAAAGATCAACTTTTTCCACTTGGATTCTGTCCGAACCGTAGTACTATTCAACTCAAGAGAGAGTCTCGCCCAGCTTTTCCGGTTTTCAGCGTTATGGAAACACTTGATTTAGTATTTAATGCTTAAGGTTTGCTTACAGGAGATTCTTGCAGATGACCGCCCCAACCGTTTTTGTTATCGATGATGATGAAGGTTCTCGAAATTCCATCGAATGTCTATTCAATGTTCATGGGATTAGTTGCACAACGTTTGACTCGGCCCAAAAATTTCTCGAGGGTAGAACCGAACAGCCGATTGGCTGCATCGTTACCGACTTGAATATGCCCGGAATGACGGGATTGGAACTCTATCAAAAGACCCGTGAATTGGGTTGGACCGTTCCAACAATCATTGTCACCGCCTTCGGGGAAGTTGGCTCTTGCGTTCGAGCCTTCAAGTCGGGCATTCTCGATTATCTTGAAAAGCCCGTGCCAACAGAAGCCTTGATTACTCGAGTCAAAGAATGTTTGGCAGCAAGCCAGCAGGCCTATGAGTTGGAGTTATCCAGCCAAGAAGCCAAAAAGAAGCTTAAGAAGCTTACCAACAAAGAGAACGAAGTACTTGAACTGTTGGTTGCTGGAAACTCGATGAAAAACATCGCTGCTGAGTTTGGAACCAGCTTTCAAGCCGTATCGCGTCACCGACAGCGGATCCTTGAGAAGATCGGTGTCGAGGGAGACGTATCGCTTGCCCGTTGGGTCCTAGATCACCGCCGTCTGTCGGCTGCGAAGTAATCTCAAAGAGGAGCGGGATTGTTGATTTTTACTTGCCTTAATGCACCTCGTTTAACAGTCAGCCGTAGGCGTACTGTCAAAGAGGTTAAGTATGCCTACGGCTGACTGTTAAACGACTAAGTCAATAAGCCCGTAAGCGAGAGGCAATTTTTCAGGCTCCTTCTACCTAAATCCACCCTCCACCCGGAGGGTGATTTTCTTGACACCCTGAGTTCTGCGAAATGCCAGCATTCAAACTGGGCTTGGCTTTCAGCGTGAATTTTCGTATTCAACAAGATCGGTTTTTTTGATGCAAGGATCGCTTTCTGGAACGAATTGAGCCATGAACTCAAACGCTATTCGCCAATTCTCCTTCTCAGTGATTTGGGGGCTCATCGTTGGACAAACTGCGGTGGCTCAAGTACCAACTGGACCAGTGCCAGTGAATCAGCAAGGGGCTGTACCCGGTACTTCGAGCCCCAGTACTTCGGGCTCGAGTGCCTCCGGCGGTCCACCTTCGGTTCCATCGATCGAAAGCATGGCAGCTCAGGCCGCTAATAGCGCACGAAGCAACGCTCCACGTTCGATCGGTCGTATGGAGTTGCCAACCGCAAATGGTCAGCAATGGGTTGAATACGATATTCGACCCTACACCCAAAACATGAAAAATGTCGAACGACCGCAGCAAGTCATCATCGACTGGATCATTCGCGAGACGGGCACGGACGTTTGGTTCAATGAACCGATGGGGATCCTGAACGCAGATCGAAACACGTTGCGGGTCTACCATAACGAAGCCATGCAAAAAAAGGTCTCTCAGATTTATGAGAAATTCGTCAATGGCCTCACAGAGCCTCAGGTTTATGGCCTCCGTCTTATTACCGTCGGGAATCCCAATTGGCGAACGAAGTCCACGGGATTGATGCGTTCTGTCGCCGTGGAAACACCAGGTGTCCAAGCTTGGTTGATGCCAAAAGAAAATGCGGCCATCTTTATGGCTCAGCTCCGAACACGCATCGATGTCCGGGAAATGCAAGCGGTCGATATCTCGATGGTCAACGGCCAGTCGCAGACACTTGAACAGCTCCGCTCACGAAACTACCTTCGGGAATATCAACAAAACAAGACGGCAACTTGGCCACCCTACACACCGGTCTCCGATGAAATTCAGGAAGGCTACAAACTCCAAGTCAGCCCACTCATGAGCTTAGACGGTCGAACCGTCGACTTGATGCTCAAGTGCGAGATCGATCAAGTCGAGAGACTCAACAACGTCCCGATCGAATTGCAAATGCCCCTGAGCCAACCGCAATCCGTACAAATCGACGTTCCGCAAGTCGTTTCGTGGCGTCTTCACGAGCGATTTCAATGGCCCTCGGACCAAGTCCTTTTGCTTTCATGTGGTGTCGTCGCAGCCCCGGTCGGCCAAGTGAACAATACTTTGCTGAGCGGCAATCCTCCAACGCTGTTCGGATTAAACAAAATTTTGCCGTCGCCAACGGGACAGCGAACAGATGCATTGTTTCTGATTGAGTACCGTGGGCCTGCGTCCACTCAGTTAGGCCAACCGATGGTCGCACCGACGGGGCCAGCCACGCCTACTCCAAACAGTGCAGCCGCCAACGTCTCTCGCGGAAGATACTAAACATAAAGCGAGCGGCAGCACGAAACTTTCCAAACCAGGGAGGGTGAGGCTCCTGCCGAACCGTAGCATCGAAAGCTCGGCAGGAGCCTCGCTCTCCCGTTGAAGGTCGCACCCGGCAGGTGCGACCCACGGGCCTCACGCTATACTACCCCTTCGGGGTGTACGCTGTAGGTTGCTTCTTCGCTCGCCTTAGTATTCGCTATGAACTGCGGCAGCAGCGAGCCTGCGAACATACCTAGGATACTTGCCAACAAGCCGGCGAGTTGACTTGGGAATTCTTCGCCCCATCCTGGCACCAATTTCACAACTAGCCATGTGCTTACCCCACACGCGATGCTGGATAATGCACCCTGGGTGGTTGCGCCTCGCCAGTAAAGCCCGAAAGTCAAGGGCACAAACGCTCCGACGAGCGTAACTTGATACGCCGAGGAAACCATGTCGTAGATCGGTTGACCATGCACGGATATCGCATAACATAGAACCGACGTTGCGAACACAAAAATACTGATTCGCATCGCCTTCAACAAATGCCGGTCATCGAGACTCGGCCACAAATGCCGAAGGATATTCTCTACGAAACTCGTCGATGGGGCGAGCAGCGTGGCCGACGATGTCGACTTGATCGCAGAAACCAATGCACCGAAAAACAACACCTGCGCAAAGAAAGGCATGTGGTTCAAAATCAAGGTCGGCAGAACTTTCTGCTTATCCTTCGTCAACAGTTCCGCCGCCGTATCTGGCATGATAATCAACGAAGAAACGACGATGAACATTGGCACAAAAGCAAACATCAGATAGCAGAGGCCACCGATGACGGCTCCATTTCTCGCGGTTGGCGCATCTTTGGCCGACATGACGCGCTGAAATACGTCTTGCTGCGGAATCGAACCCAGCATCATCGTGATCGCAGACCCTACAAAGAACAGCCAGTTCTTAAAGGTTGGTTCTGGAAAAATCGTAAACAAATCCTTCTCGCTCGCAAGCGACATGACTTTGCTGGCCCCTCCCGCTTGATCCGCCGCAACCCATGCGATGTAAGACAAGCCAATCACAAGCACAATCATCTGAATGAAGTCGGTGTAAACAACCGCAAGCATCCCACCCATGATCACGTAGATGAGCACCAACACGGTCCCAATCACCATACCCACGCGCGGGTCGATAGCCCCGCCAGACAACACGGAAAACACTAATCCCAATGCGGTGATCTGGGCAGCCACCCAGCCTAGATAACTCAATATAATCAACGTCGAGCAGAGCATTTCTGCCACGACACCATACCGATTTCGGAAATAATCCCCGATCGATAGGAGTTTCATCTTGTACAACCGTTGAGCGAAGAAGAGCCCAACAAAAACCAAACACATCGATGCGCCGAAGGGATCCTCGACAACCTCCTTAAGCCCGCCGTTGACGAAGGTGGCCGGGATGCCAAGAACCGTTTCGGCCCCAAACCAAGTGGCAAAACTGGTCGTGATGACCATAACCAACGGCAAGCTATGGCCCGCGACCGCAAAGTCTGCCGTATTTTTGATCTTGGAACCAGCCCAAGCTCCAACCGCCAAAGTACCTAACAAGTAAATGATGACTAGAACAAGAAGTGCTGTGTTCATTCAACTCGATTCCGGTGGGGGTCCAATGTTGTTATAAGTTTGCGGAGAGGAATTGATTTGTTATTTGTCTGTGACCGTCCCGAAAGTCGTCAAGACTTTCGGGACGGTGAGCAGCCGAAACTCTTGACGAGTTTCGCTACCGCATTGGTGGAACGATTGGGAACAATCGTTCCGACGCGTATTAAACGATTGAGGACAATCGTTTTACACTCTAAACAATTGAGGGCAATTGTTCGACACTCTAGCCGCGTTCGCTCAAAAAATGGAGAGGGATGAGCGTACCGTCTTTGTCGCGACAGTCCATTTCCAAATGCTCAGGGAACAGCGTGTCGCTGCCCAAAATCTGGACACTAACACCTGCGGATTCTTCCAGCTGGATCATCTCACGACGCTTTCGGTTATTCAAGTAGCCGGCTACGTTCTCGTTGACTCGAACCACAACCTTCGCCGCATTTGGCATTTGGCAAGCCATCATCAGCAGTCGTTCGACTTCAATGGACATGCTTTCGGCCGTCTTGACCAAACTGCGACCGCGGCAACAAGGGCAATCCTCGTAGACGCTCCGCTTGAAGCTTGGACGAATCCTTTGACGGGTCATTTCCACCAATCCAAATGGACTAGTTCGCAAGATCTTGGTTCGTGCTCGATCGCGGTCCATGGCATCGCGAAGCGTCTTCTCAACCTTGCGGCGATGGGAGTCTTTTCGCATGTCGATGAAGTCATTGACGATTACGCCGCCCAAATCGCGAAGCCTCAATTGCCTTGCAATTTCTTTGGCTGCATTCATGTTGAGGTGGAACGCATTGTCCTCTGCATTCTTGTCACCACCGCGGAAGTTACCGCTGTTGACGTCGATCGCGACCAACGCTTCGGTCTGATCGATGACGATCGATCCACCACCTTTGAGCGGAACAACGCGTTGATGAATGCGTCCGATTTCCTGCTCCAGTTTGTACTTGTAAAACAGCGGTTCTCGCCCTTCGTACATGTGCAGTCGATCGGCCACTCGAGGCATGACGAGTTCGACAAACTCTTTGGCTCGCTGGAACGCTTCAGGGTGGTCGATGATGACCGAATCGATGTCTTCGGTAAACGTATCTCGGATGGTTCGGATGAGAATATCGCTCTCTTCGTAAACATCGCAGGGTGCAGGTGCTGTCTGAACACGTTTGACGATGACTTTCCAAAGTCGCAGCAAGTACGCAACGTCGCGAGAAAGTTCTTTGCGAGTTCGTTCGCAGCCGGCAGTTCGCACGATGAAGCCAACACCCTTGGGCAGCTTCATGTCGAGCATGTAGCCACGCAGCTTTCGACGTTCGTCGTCGTCTTCGATCTTTCGGCTGACGCCTACGCGGCCCAAGGCAGGCATCAAGACCAAGTAGCGGCCTGGGATACTGATGTAGGTCGAAAGGGTTGGGCCTTTGGTGCCGATACCTTCTTTGATCACTTGGATGAGGACTTCGTCGCCACGGCGGAAGATCTCTTGAATGGGTGGCTTAAAGCGAGGGCGTCCGCTGCGCAGTTTGTTGCTTCGACGCGGTCGACCGCGAGTTTTGCTGCGTGCTCCACCTCCGCCTTCGTCGGCATCGTCTTCGTCTTCGTCGCTATCGTCTTGATCGTGGTCTTCTTCGTCGTCGTGGTCATCGCCGTGATCATCGTCGGAGCCTGGATAGTGGCCGTCCATGATTTCTTCCGGATCGTAACCAGCCTGACGGAAGTATTGAGCCTCGACGTCGCTGATGTGGAGGAAGCCATTTCGACCTACACCGAAGTCGACGAATGCCGCTTGGATACTGGGTTCGATATTGACGATTTTGCCTTTGTAGATGTTGCCAACCCAATTGTTTTGGCTGGTACGTTCCGTGTAGAGTTCTTCGAGAACACCGTCTTCCAGCAATGCGATTCGGCATTCCTCGGATTGGGAGACATTGATGAGCATTTCCTTCTTCATCGGACTGGTTTGTTCCTTTCGATTATCGCTAACCTGTTTGGTTGAACTGCGATCGGACTCAGGCGATCGAGCAACGTGTTGGATGGCGTTTGTTTTATTTATGCTTGCAGTACTATTTCGGGCACGAGCCCGGCTAGTTGGTTCATCACAAAAGCGTCGACTTCGCGAGCCGTCGAAAGACGGAGTGCTCGCCAAGCCATGGCTTCGCATTGGCCGATAGTGACCGAGCGAATCGCTTTCTTTAAGATGGGAATGGCAGCTGGGGCTAGGCTTAATGTTCGTATCCCCATTCCGGCCAGCAGGAGAGCGTAAGCAGGGTTATTGCTCATTTCGCCACAAACGCTGGTCGATTTCTTTTTTTCCGATGCGATCTGTTGTGTCCTTTGGATAAGCCGAAGGACAGCCGGATCGCACGCTTGATAGAGGTCAGCAACTGAGTCATTGCTGCGATCTACGGCAAGCGTATATTGCGTCAAGTCATTGGTACCGATGCTCACAAAATCGATTTCGTCGATAAACCGATCGAGCATAAGAACTGCAGCAGGGACTTCGACCATCATCCCGACTTGAACTGCGCATTGAATGTGTTTGCCTTCCGACGCTAGATCCTCCGACACGGAGCGGAGCAGGAAGCGAGCGCTTCGCAGTTCATCCAGTGTGGTGATCATTGGAAACATAATGCGCACATCCCCCAGGCAAGCCGCGCGTAGGATTGCGCGAACTTGAATGCGGAAGAGCGCTGGGTTTCGAAGGCTCAAACGGATGCTTCGCAGGCCGAGAAACGGATTGTTTTCGGGTTCTGCCGGCATCGTCATGCCCATTTTGTCCGCACCGAGGTCGAGTGTGCGAATGACAACAGGCCGGTTCTGCATATCGCGCACAACTTGCGCGTATGCTTGGTAGTGTTCCTCTTCTGTAGGCTCTTGGTCGTGCCCCAGATAGAGAAACTCTGTTCGGTATAGGCCAACACCATCGGCCCCACGAGCGATGCACGAAAGCGCTTCGTTCGGGAACTCAACATTGGCCATCAACTCGATGCGGACACCATCGCTGGTGCACGCGGGTAAGTCGCGAATCTCTTCCAATTGCGTGGCGATCGATTGTCGAAATCGACGGCGCTGCATGTAGTGATCGCGAGTTGCTTCATCAGGCGAAACGATGATGCGGCCAAGGTGGCCGTCCACGATGACTTCATCGCCGCTTCGAATATTGTGCAAGAAATTGCCGACGCCGACGACGGCTGGGATCTCCATACCGCGAGCGACAATCGCCGTGTGTCCGCCGGGGCCGCCGGCTTCGGTGCAGATGCCGAGCACTTTTTCTCTATCGAAAGCCGCAGTTTCGCCAGGCGTTAAATCATGGCTAACGACGATCGCTTCGTGCGGCAACTGCTTGAGCGTGGCAGTCGGCTGCCCTGTAAGTCCCTCAAGAAGCAACCTCTCAACATCTCGAATATCGGCTGCTCGTTCGGATAGGAATGTGCTGGTGGCTTTGCGAAAGGCCGATGCGTATTTGGTAAAGACTTCGCTGACCGCGTATTCCGCCGAATATGTTTTCGTCCGGATAAGGCTTTCGAGTTCGGACTGCAAGTGCGGGTCGTGCAGGATTTGCTGCTGAGCCGAAAAGATATTGCCGAGTCGTTCACCGAGTTGAGCTGTAGCGGATTGGCGACTATTTTCCAGTTTGTCGTACGCTTGCTTCACGGCATCGACGAGCCGACCCCATTCGCGTTCGTCTTCACCGACGGCGACCAAGCAACGAGTAATACGGTAGCCCTCGCGATCAAACACGAGAGCTCGTCCAATCGCGACACCGGGCGAAACCGCGATGCCTTGCAATTCCAGCATGCTGAAATGATCAATCTGGTTAGTTGGTTGCTTTGGCGGCAACCGAATATGCAATTCTGCAAGCTCAAGAATCCACGAGATTACTGAGCCAGTTACGTCGACTGCTCGACGTTGAGTTCGTCGAATTGTTGGTCGAACATCAATCGGATAACGCGAATCGCCTCGTCCGCGTCAGGTCCTTGCGCTCGTAGAACCAACTCGGAACCTTGGGTTGCTCCGAGGGTTAGCAGGCTCAAAATGCTTCGGCAGTCAGCGATTTGTCCAGCTCGTTCCAGCTCGATCTGACACTGAAAGCCAGCGGCAGCGCGAACCAGTTTGTCTGCCGGGCGCATGTGCAATCCCTCAGGATTGTTGACCGTTACCGTGCAGTGTTGGATAGCCGACATACGATTCGTTTTGAGGGAAGGTTTTAGCTGCCGAACTGATTGCCGTCAGCTTCGTCAAGCAACTGGGCAATGTCTTCGATGGTTTTGGATTGTCGCAACAAACGGCAAAACATGTCATCCCGCAGTTGTCGCGAAATGTTTTCCAGAGCTCGCAAGTGATCACCAGGTCGGTCTGGAGGGGATACGAGCAAAAAGAACAGCGAGGCAGGTTGGCCATCGAGCGATTCGAAATCCAGACCTGCCGGACTGACGCCAACTGTACCAATGAGCTTTTCGACGCTGGCGTGTTTCGTGTGAGGGACTGCAACTCCGCGGCCGATGCCTGTGCTGCCAAGCTCTTCACGCTTCATGATCGCCTTGATGATGTCAGCTTGGTCTGCTTCCTTGATGTCGCCCGCTTGGACGAGTGACTGGACCAATTCCGTGATGACACCTTCTTTTGTCGTCGCAGTTAGTTCTGCGCAAATTGCCTTCCGGGATATAAATACGGAGAACTTCATTACTTAAGGACCCTTGCAACTAACCTACGGTCCCCGCTGTGTTTCGTAGGAAACAACCGTCGGGAATCGAATTGTGGAATGGATAAAAGGACAAAAAGACAATCGAACGGAGCCTAGACTTCGTTATTGCCTGTGTGTTTTACAGGAATAGCCTTGTGATCGGTTACTTTTTCTTTGTGTTTTCGAATTTGCTGCTCCACTTTGCCAATCGCCAAATCCAAGGCGGCGAGGATGGACGGGGCTTGCGCGGTGGCAACAAAATCGGGCGAATGCTCGGCCGATACGTTCATTTCAACGGTTGGTTTGTCCGAGTGTTCCATGTCTACAGTCACTTCGATCGCATTGATTCGATCGAACAATCGCCGCACTTTTCCAGCCTTTTCCAGGATGATAGCTTGGTCTTCGGGCTTTAAGTGGCCATGTCGAGCTGAAACGTTAACTTGCACGGAGGAACTCCATGAGGAGGGTGAGAAGTTGAAATGCAAACTACAAAACCTATCCGTTTGTGCGGAACTTGGAATGGTAGATCCAGCGGGATTGTAACTCTTTCCCCGAATGGCCACAAATCCTAGTTAAGATGGTTTGCGACAAACTAAGCAAGTTTGCACTGAATCCTAGCTCAATTTTGACCTTTGGGCGGGTTGGGCCGCAGTTCAAAATCGGCCCCGTTTTGATGAAACCATGAAATCTAGTCCCCCATCTTTCCCCAAGAAGGCCGTCTCGCTTTCTCAGTTTTTGTTTTTTTACTGGCCCCCGACGAGCTCGTCTCGTCGGAGCCTAAGGTTCGCTGCTAGAACCCATCTCTTTCCGGAACGCCCGCATCTCTCCCCTCCAAGCCCAACGCTTTTGGCGTTGGGCTTGGAGGGGAGAGATGCGGAAAACGTCTGATTCGGTTGTTTCTAGCCGCGAACCGTTACGTCCGATGGGACAAGCCCATCGGGGCGTATCGTCTAATCTGATACCTGCTGCCGTTCGAAACTCAGCATTAGCCGAATCTGCTCGTAAGGCACCGACTGCTCCAAATGCTCAAAAATCGGCTTCAGCTTTTCCCGGCCGACGGCATCCGCGGCCGCAAGTATGCGTTTCTGCTTTTCAATCGGCAGCCAAATATCGATAGACGGAATCTGCTCTTCCTGCATCAAGTCGAGCAGATGGGACACAACGGTGCCGACGGTTACTTCGGCCCGCTCGGCGATTTCTTCCAGCGTCTTGCCCTCTCGAAGCATTGGATAAGTAATCGATTTCGTGCCCGTTCCGCCGCCAATGCGAGCTGGCCGAGGTTTTGCTGCCTGAAGGTCCAGCCCCTTTTTCCAGTCGATGTCCATTTCGACCGATGCCGCTTTGCAGTGCTCCTGGATCACTTCCAAAAATGTCCTGCCGTAAGCGTTCAGTTTTACGTTCCCGATCCCCGCAACGTTTAGCATTCCATCGAGTGTCGACGGCCTGGTGGCACTCATTTCGAGGAGCACGTTGTCAGAAAAAATAACGAACGGAGGCACCTTTTGTTCGCTCGCCAGATTGCGGCGGATCACTTTCATTTTTTCGAACAACGCAGCGTCCGCATGCACCAAAGCATCGCTCGGAGATGCTGTTGCCCGCCTCTCCTTGGCTGTGCTCTTGGTCGCGTTGCGAATCAGTCTTGGCTCGGCATCGCCAAACAAGATCGCCTTCGAGTTTGCATTGAGTTTGAGGATTGGATACTCGGTCCCATCCAGTTCCAACGCCCCCTGGCCAACGAGCTGATAGACCCAATCTCGCAACTGAGCTTTTGCGACTTCCTTGAGCAATCCATACGTACTCAGCTTGTCATGCCCTCTTTGCAAAACGATTTGCGTCTTGGCTCCCAACAAGATCTCGACTACGTAATTGACACCGAATCGCTCCTGCACTCGATAGACACAGGACAAGATTTTTTGGGCAATGATTTTGGCATCGGGGACATCATCGGTATCGCCTAAACAGATGTCGCACGCACCGCAGGATTTGTTTTCATAGGACTGACCGAAGTATTCGACCAAGGCTCTATGGCGACAAACAGGTGTTCGGCAGTAGCGAGCTATCTCCTCTATTTGAATACGTGACGCGGAGATGATTTCCGCCCGAGCTCCGGCTTCGATCAAGCTCGATTCGGTAATCTTTTTGAGGGTGATTTCGTCGGCGACGCTGTGAAACAGAACGCATTCAGCAGGCAGCCCATCTCGGCCTGCTCGGCCCGTTTCTTGTTGATAGTGTTCAATCGATTTCGGAATCGAAGCGTGAACCACAAACCGAACATTGGAGCGATCGATACCCATTCCGAATGCTACGGTCGCAACAGCCACGTCGACCGCTTCGGTCAAGAACGCTTCTTGAGCAAGCTTTCGTTCCTCGTGCGACATGCCTGCGTGATAACCTACAGCCGAAATGCCTTTTCGCTGAAGATAGTCGGTTACCGACTCGACATCCTTGCGTCGCAGGCAGTAGACGATCCCACCCGATCCACGGTGGCGATCGCAGACTTCACGAATTTGTTCTTCGATATCTAACTGCGGCAGAACGCGGTAAGTTAAGTTCGGGCGGTCGAAGGAACTGACTAGGACTCGTGGGCTCTTTAGCCCAAGCTGATCGATGATATCGAGACGTACCTTTTCCGTCGCCGTTGCCGTAAAGCCATGCATGGCCGCTTTGGGGAACGAGGCTCGCAGACTGCTAAGTTGGCGATATTCAGGGCGGAAGTCGTGGCCCCATTGCGAGACGCAGTGCGCTTCGTCGATGGCGATGGTGTGGACATCGTTTCCGTCGAGGAACCGAACAAAATCTTGATTGGCCAATCGCTCGGGTGACACAAAGAGCATTCGCACTTTGCCGGAGCGAATGTTTTGAGCCGCATCGCGTTTTTCGGGTGCGGTCAGTGTGCTATCGATACGAACTGCGTTGACTCCGACCTGCTTGAGTGAATCGACTTGATCCTTCATGAGCGCGATCAGTGGCGACACAACGATCGTCATGCCTTCGCGATAAATCGCGGGCGCTTGGTAACAAAGCGATTTCCCGCCACCTGTCGGCATAACGACTAGTGTGTCTCGTCCCTCAAGAATGGATGCGATCGCGGCATGCTGTGAAGGTCTGAGGCTATCGAATCCCCAGATCTCTCGCAGCAGAGAATAGAATCGATCGGGTATGATTGGAGTGGGTTGCTTGATCGACGCAGAGGTGACGGTTGAGGGCATGATTTTTTCTTGCGTTGTCGCGAGTTTGGTTATGATGAATCAAATGAGCGTGAAACGATTCGAATCAGCCTATATCTTGGCGGGAGGGCAGAGCCGCCGATTTGGCGAGAACAAAGCACTCGTGTTAATATCCGGCGAACCGTTGATTGTACGCCTGGCCAGCCAACTTGCCAGCGAAGGCCACGATGTAACTTTGGTTGTGCAAAAAGCGACCGATTTTGCTGGGTATGAAATTCCGTCGATTGAAGATGGGGTCGAGAACGCTGGGCCTTTTGCAGGGGTCCTAGCCGCTTTGCGTGCGTCGAACCACCGCGGCA
The DNA here is from genome assembly GCA_031424235.1 of Pirellula sp. Classification (GTDB taxonomy): domain Bacteria; phylum Planctomycetota; class Planctomycetia; order Pirellulales; family Pirellulaceae; genus JBKCUI01. Next base: position 12,762 of record JANPHB010000025.1, on the reverse strand, counting down.
GCGAGTGGTCTTTGATTAGTAGTTGCGACATTTTGGACTGGCGTACGGAATGGTTTCCTGTGTTAAAAGCGGCAGTCAAATCGAAAGCAGCAGCTATGGCGGCGATTTTTTCAGGCGAACAAACCGAGGATTTTCGCCCGTTTCCAGGTTTGTATAAATCAACACTCCTTGGTTTGGCGGAGGACCTTTGGTTGGAGGGCGTGCGTTCGATGCGGGAATTTCATCGACGAATAATGACTGATGGAAAAGTGGAAAAGTGCTGCCTTCAACCGGATTTGCTGCCGGAAACATTTAATACTCTCGCTGAATTGGAGCAAGTTATTGATGGAAAAGCGGCTCAAAGACGGCTGAAAACGCTGGACTTTCGGCTTTAAGCGATTGCTGGTGTACCCGCTTTAGCCGGTTAAAGCTGTTACACCAAAAGAGGGGGGCTGTTCAAGCCGGCCGAAGCTGGCGCACCAGGACGGGATGCGGTTGCCCTTGACGATTACCACCCAAAGGCCTTATTTTATGGGATTCTTGGAAAAGGGTAAGAAATACTCGATGGTGGCCTGGTGTTTGCACTTGGCGACCACCCAAGAAAAACGCGCCGATGTAGCTTCAATTGGTAGAGCACCGCATTCGTAATGCGGGGGTTGCGGGTTCGACTCCCACCATCGGCTTCCAAAGTTATTTCGCGGCTGCGGCCTTCGTTGCCTTGTGCATTCGAAGACGAAAAAGCCAAAAGAAAAAACCAGTCGACAAAAATTTATTGGGGTTCCAAAGAGCAAATGGTTCAAATGACAGTAGACATCCGAGAGATCGTTCTTTCCAACCAGACTTTTGGTCCACAGGACATCGATCGTTTGGTGCGAAGCATTGAGGATGATCTGACGCAATGCGCGTTGCTTCGCGATGCGGTTCATGAGCTCCAGCAAACACCCAACCCGTCCCCTGCGACGCTGACTCGATTGGGCGTTTGCATGTACTTGATCGGGAAATTTGAAGACGCAGAAGCGACGCTCAAGCAAGCGGACGGCGGAGCATTGGCTCAGTTTTACTTGGGCAAGAGCTGCTTCCAGCTTGAGGAATACGAGCGAGCATTAGGTTATTACGATGCAGCCGAGAAGGCTGGATACACACCGGAATGGTGCCAACTGTCACGCGCGGAAGTTCTTCGTTACGTTGGCCGCAAGGACGACGCACTCAAACTCTTGGATAATATTTTTGGCGCTGTTGAACAGCATGCCGAGTATCCATTCCAACGAGCTGCGACGTTGGCCTCAATCGGCGGAAACCTGACCGAAGTCATTGCTTTGTACCAACGAGCATTGCAAGTCAACCCGCGACACGCCGGTGCATTGTTTGGTTTAGCATTGGAAAACGATCGCGTTGGCAATGACCAGCATGCGTTTGAATTGTATCAGCGTGGTGCTGGTGTTATTCCATCGCACATCGGCACGCTGCTCAATCTGGGCATCATGTACGAAGATCGCAACGACTACGCTCGCGCTCAAGCCTGCTATCGGCGGATCTTGGAAACACAACCAGATCACAAGTTGGCACTGCTTTATCTTAAGGACGCAGCAGCTGGCGGCAACATTCTTTACGATGAGGATTCGCAAAAGAAGAACGAGCGATTGGCTCAGTTGCTCAATGTACCCGTCACCGATTTCGAACTTTCTGTCCGGTCCCGAAATTGCTTGCAGAAGATGGGCATTCGAACTCTCGGCGATTTGACACGTGTTTCCGAGCAGACTTTGCTTTCCAGCAAGAACTTTGGCGAAACATCATTGGTTGAGATTCGCGAAATGCTCACCGCTCGAGGCCTAGGTCTCGGTCAGTTTTCGCACGAAAAACGCGAAGCGGATCCGCCGATTGATGTCAGCGGCATGACACCGGACCAGCAAATGTTGCTCGAACGTCCGATCTCCGAGCTCAATCTTTCGGTTCGTGCACGCAAGTGCATGGTTCGATTGCAGCTCAATACGATAGGCGAGCTTATTCGCAAGACGGGTGACGATCTGCTGGAGTGCAAGAACTTCGGCGTGACCAGTTTGACCGAAGTGCGTGAGAAACTTGAGATCATGAATTTGAAGCTACGTGGCGACTGATTACGCACCATGTGGTTTTCCATTCAATTAGCCGGCGGGCGCTACTAGACCCGGTTTACTCGTTCCCAGGATCTGGCTGGGAACGAAATGTCTTTAAGCCCGAAGGGCTGGCAAAACCTCTGCCGGGGTCGAAGGCCCCGGTAAAAGAGTGCCATTGAAGCGCAAAGGCCGACACACCAACTCTGGGTATGACTGAGTTGATCTGTCAGCACTTCGGTCACTCTCGGCAAGAGGGACCCACCGTGGGTTGCACCTGCCGGGTGCAACAGCATTTCTTAGGCTAGCGAGAGCACGCAAAAAGTCTGTTCTTTCTGGTGAACTGCGAGTCTCTCTTCAACGTAGCCACAGCTTGTCTGACTGTTTTCGTTGACTTGATCGTCAAAGATGCGTTGTTGGACAGTCGAATCGCGGTATACTCGCAATCTGGCCTGGAGCGAAGCTTTGACTTCGTCACAGGGTATGTTCCCTCAAAGATACAACAGTTGACTTAAATATGGCTGAACCGAGCGCTAACTCTACAGTGATGATTGAGGCTGATGGGTTGTCCAAGTTTTACGGTCCTTTTGCGGCGGCCCGTGGAATATCCTTTAAAGTAAACAAAGGTGAGTTGGTTGCCTTTTTGGGACCAAACGGTGCGGGCAAGAGCACGACGATGAAGATGTTGACGGGTTACCTAGCCCCGAGTGAGGGGGTTGCTCGCATCGCTGGCCATGACATGTTTTCCGATCGAATCGCCGGATCGGTGCGACTGGGATATCTACCAGAAAACGGTCCGCTTTATCCCGATATGACTCCACATAGCTTGCTGAGTTTTTTTGCTGACGCTCGTGGGATGGCTAGTGACTACAAAAAGACACGAGTAGAAGCTGTTATTGAATTGTGCGACTTGAAATCGGTGCTTCATAAAGCCATCAGCAAGCTATCGAAGGGGTTTCGCCAGAGAGTTGGTATGGCTCAAGCGCTTCTACACGAACCGGAAGTGCTCATCCTCGACGAACCCACCGCCGGCCTGGATCCGAATCAGATTCGCGAAGTTCGAAACACCATGCGTAAGTTGGGCGAGACCAAGACGATTTTGCTCTCCACTCACATTCTGCAAGAAGTCGAGGCGATGGCATCGCGCGTGATCATGATCAACGAAGGCCGCAAGGTATTCGAAGGGACTGTGGCCGAACTCAAGCTGGTCAAGGGTGACCTGTCCGCTGCGTTCCATAAGTTAACCGGCGCTGCACCATAAGCTCCTGCCTCGCATGGTTTTTTCATGGGCAACGTGAAACGAAGACAGCGTCGGCAATAAACTTGTTGACGCAAGACTGAAACGCAATCAAACAACGACTTTGTGATTAAGGAATACTGCAAGTGACTCTCGTTCTCACCGCGTTGGTTAAGCTGTTAGTGCTCGACCTCGTTTTCTTATTTGTGATGCTCGCGCTCGTCGTTTTGCTTGCCAGCGGCCGACGCGTTGCATATGCCGTTCTCAAAAGAAATTTTTACGGTTACTTTGCGAACCCAACAGGCTATGTGTTTTTGTGCTTGTTCGTTTTGCTGACTAGCATGGCGGCCTTCTGGCCCGATGAGTTCTTTAGTTCCAACCTCGGAACGTTGGGACAGCTCAACAAATGGTTTACTTACATCATGATGTTCTTCATCCCTGCCATCACGATGAGCATCTGGGCGGAAGAGAAGAGGCAAGGGACAGATGAGTTGCTGCTGACTTTGCCAGCCGATGACTTTGACATTGTTGCGGGCAAGTACGTAGCGGCAACTGCGATTTATACGGTTTCCCTATTGTTCTCGCAACTTTCGACATTCATGGTGTTGGCTTTGCTGACTCAAGGTGAGATCGACACAGGGCTCTTCTTTACCAATTACCTTGGTTATTGGTTTATCGGCTTGGCGATGATCTCGATCGGGATGGTTGCATCGTTTTTGACGAGCAACTTGACGGTTGGGTTTATCCTTGGGGCTCTCTTCAATGCACCGTTGGCATTTGCCTTTATTTTCGACAACATCTTTGCGTTTTTCTTCGGGGCTGGGTCCAACCGTAGCGTTACCCGCGAGATCAAGAACTTCGGAATCCAAGAACGATTTGACGATTTCGGTCGCGGAGTCTTGAGTTTGTCCGGAATGTCCTATTTCTTGTTGGTAGCCGCCTTTGGCGTCTACCTCTGTATGGTCTTGATTGGAAAGCGGCACTGGAGCGGTGGACGAGATGGCAACGTCAAACTCGCTCACTTCCTGCTTCGCATCGGCTTGCTTGGAGTGCTGGCGTTTTTCGGAAGCATGCTTTTCCGAAACAAGGACCTACTCCGAAGCGATGTGACCGAGAATAAAGTGAGTTCGCTTTCTCCGGTCACCATCGACATGATTCGAACGCTTGGCCGCGAACGCGACATCGTGGTCGATGCCTACTTGTCGGACGAAGTGCCAGAACAATACGCTAGGATCAAGTACCAGATTGTTTCCTTGTTGAAGGAATTCGAATCGACGGCAAAGGCCTCAGGTGTTGCCATGCAAGTTCGAATTTACGATACCATCCGCCCGTCCAGCGAAGAGGAAAAGATGGCCGAACAACAATACGGTATTCTTCCTCAAATGATCAGTGTTCGCGAACGGGGTGCCTATTCGGATCAGCCCGTTCTTTTGGGCGCCGCATTTCGTAGCGGTCTTCAAAAAGTGGTCATCCCATTCTTTGAGCCGGGCGTGCCTGTTGAATATGAACTGGTTCGTTCACTCACGACGGTTGCGAAGCCAGCCCGCAAGAAGCTCGGGATCGTAAAGACCGATGCCAAACTAATGGGTGGCTTTGATCAACGAACTTTCCAATCGCAACCGCAGCATCCAATCGTAGAAGAGCTTTCAAAGCAATACGAGGTCATTGATGTCAACGCAGCCTCTCCGATCGATACCGAAAAGTACGATGTCTTGCTCGCTGTACAACCATCGTCGCTTGGTCCAGAGGAAATGATCAATTTCACCAACGCGGTCACAGCAGGTGTTCCGACGGCAATCTTTGAAGATCCGGTTGTCGTCGCTTTCGATACCATTCCTGGGACTGGGGATCCGAAGCAAGCTCCTGGCGGAATGATGGGCATGATGGGTGGCGGTGGCCCCCAGCCCAAGGGAGACATTCGACCGCTTTGGCGAGCGCTTGGCCTGGAAATTCCGGGACGAGCAGGAATGCAGGGAGGTTTTTCGCCTGACCTATGCTGGCAAGAATACAATCCGTACCCAATTTTGGCGCAGACTTCGCAAGCGACAGACCTTTGGATTTTCGCGAGTGAGTCTGCTCCATATGCTGAAGATGCACTTAGTGAAAGTAGCGAAATAACTAAGGGACTCAAGGAAGTCATGTTCCTTTACGCAGGTGTGCTTCTGCCAGCCAAAGATGCAGACACGAAGTTCACTGCGCTAGTCAAAACAGGTCGAGCCGCAGGCAACATGCCGAAATCTGAAATCGACAGCATTCAGAGGTCCGGCTTGAGCCGTGCCACCGAATTGCAACTTCGACAAGGCAAGGAACAAGGGGAGCAGATTCTCGCCGCTTTACTTGAGGGAGAGACACCTAAAGAAGGTGCTACCGCTGGCAAACGTCCGATCAAGGCTGTCTATGTGACCGATATCGATTGTATGTCAGAAGTCTTCATCAACATCCGAAACAAGAAGCAGGCGATGGAGGAGATCAATTTCCAGTTTCAAAACATCACCTTTATTCTCAACACGGTTGACGTCTTGGTTGATGAGACGCGTTATCCACAAGTTCGACGTCACGTTCCAACCTATAGCACACTCAAGCTGGTCGAAGTAAAGGCGGAAGAAGCCCGAAGGGAAGAAGCGACGAAGCAAGCTGAATTCGACAGCGAGTACAAGAAAGCGGTCGCCACCGTCGAAGAGGAAAATGCCAAGTCCGAACGCGTTCTCAAAGAAGAAATCGAAAAACTGCAAGAGAAAGGCCAAATCGATCAAGAGAGCTTCAAAAAGCTCCAAGAAAAGATGCAATACGAGCAAATCAAGAATATGCAGATGAAGAAGAAGTTCAAAGTGGAAAAAGATCGCTTGGAACGAACACGAGATCAAGGCATCCGGGAAGCCCGTCGTCAATCCGACGATGCGATCAACAAGATTCAAAATTACTACAAACTGCTCGCTGTCTTTATTCCTCCCATTCCACCCCTTTTGGTTGGAATCATTGTCATGGTCTCGCGTAGGCTGCGCGAACGTGAAGGGATCTCAAAGTCGCGACTTCGGTAGCAAGGATTTATGCCAGACCAACAGTCCGTCGTGTTCGCCTCGGATTGCAGAGTCGGTTTCATGGAAACCGATGCTTCCATTCAAAACAAATTCAAAATCAAAACAAGCGTAGATATCGGAGAGATTCAAAAGTGACAGAGGGAACCAAAACCGGGTCGTTGGCAGCCGTAGTGGGCATTGTCGTACTCTTGGCATGGGCCACGTCCAACAGCACACGTGTAAACACGCCCGTTATTACGGGTATGATGGGAAAGCCACTCTTCGAGAAGTTTACCGATCCTGCGGAAGCGGCCTCGCTCAAGATTTTGCGATACGATTCTCCAACTGAGAACTATGTCGACTTTGAAGTCGCGCGGGATCGCAAAGTTGGCCTCTGGACCATTCCGTCCCATGAAAGCTATCCTGCAGACGCTGGCCAGCAAATGAGCGATGCCGCCAATTTGTTCGTGGGGCTAAAGGTGGTTGGAATTGCGACTCAAAAGAAGTCGGAACAGGCACTCTACGGTGTCGTTGAGCCGAACAAGCAAAATGCGGACAAGGGTGGTGAAGGGGTTGGCATGCTCGTTCAAATGCGAGACGAAAAAGGAAACATGCTCGCCGATTTGATCATTGGCAAGGAAGACAAGAAAAAGCGCTTTGTTCGTGTCCCATCGGAAGACGTCGTTTACGTGGTTGACTTGGAAACGACGGCACTAAGCACCGACTTCAAAAAGTGGATTGAGCCAGATCTTCTCAAGTTGAGCAGCAACGATATCGAGACCTTGGGAGTCCGAGATTACGAAATCGTTCAAGTGCAACAGGGGCTTGGATTGCAACGGAAGTACGAAGCAGATTTGAGCTTTGCAACTTCGAATGGCCAATGGCAAGCCAACCGCATCACTAGTTTTGAGTCCGATCCGCCAACCGAACGTCCGCTGACCCCCGACGAGCAGTTGAATGCAACGAAGCTAAATGAGATCAAGAACACGCTCGACAGCCTGAAGATTGCAGATGTTTTGAAAAAACCAGCTGGACTTGCAGCCGACTTAAGAGCGGATAGCAGCCTACTCAGAAATACCGAATCGCTTTCTTCTTTGCAACGCCGAGGTTTCTTCCCGAATCCAAATCAAAAAGGGGACGAAGGCATCGAGTTCTACGCTAAGAGTGGCGAGTTGATTGTAACGCTAAAGGATGGTGTTCAATACTTGTTGCGATTTGGAGCCTCTGCAGGTGCGGAGATCAATGCCGTTGAGCCCGAAGCAGGAAAAGAAGGCGAGAAAGCAAAAGAAGAGTTCTCGATCAATCGATTTATGTTGGTTACTGCACGCGTAGATGAATCCAAGTTTCCGATGCCCGAACTGGAGCGTTTGCCCGAAACGGTGGACGAGCTCAAGGAAATGGAGCGAATGAAACAGAAACCTGCCGACATGCCCGCAGCTGTGCCAACGCCACTAGAGCCAGCCGCTCCAGCAGCAACGGAAGACAAGCCCGCTGAACCTGCGGAGTCTAAGCCTGCTGACGAAAAGGCCACAGAAGAGAAGACCGCAGAAGGCGATAAGCCAGCCGCGGAAAAACCGGCGGAACCAGCAGCCCCTGCTGCGGACGCTCCCGCTCCTGAAAAACCAGCGACTCTTTCGTTGCAACGAAGCACTCCAGCAGGACGGTTCGTTGTCTTCCAAGAGCCACAGGACGAAGCTAAGAAATCCGATGCGCCAGCCAAGGCAGATGCGCCAGCGAAAGCAGACACTCCTGCAGCCGCACAAGAGCCGACCGAAGAAGAATGGAAGGAACGTTTGGAAGCAACCCGTGAACGAATCACCAAAGGGAACAAACGCAAGCTCGATCTACGCGACGAAAAGTTGAAGGTAGCTAAGAACAAAGTGGCTGAACTCAACGGTCGCTTTGCAGATTGGTACTATGTTGTAAGCGAAGCAGACTATAAGAAACTGAGAATTGCGTTGTCCGAACTCGTGCAACCCAAGTCGGCAGGTGGACCTGGTGCCGGCGCTCCGCAAGGCGGCTTTCCTGGCGGCGGTGCTTTCCCAGGTTTTCAACCGTAAGACTGTTGGTATGCCGGGTTAAGCCGATTGACGCCGGTTCAGCAACGTGGGACGAACCGCGTCGCTGCCTTAGTGCCATGTCACTCTCGGCAAGAGTGACCCACCGTGGGGCACACCTGCCGGGTGTGCCTTGGAAGTGAAAGCATCCTTCGCCATGGAGTGGTTATCATGAACGAGTTCGACCGGACTGAAACCGACGAAGAAGACGAACTCGAATTGGAAGTCACGGTCGCCGAGCCGGACGAACATCTTACCGATCCGACTCCTGAAATCCAGCAGCGGATCGATTCCTTGCTCAGTGGGAATCTAGGTTTTCGCAAGTCTGCGGAGAAAGTCCGCGAGTTCCCTCATTCCCCCGGCGTCTACCTCATGAAGGACGCCTCGGGGGTGGTCATCTATGTCGGCAAAGCCAAAAGTCTTCGCTCGCGTGCTGGCAGTTATTTCTTGGCTGCTGCAGCTCAAGAACTCCGGACCGCCGAGTGGATCCACGAGATCGCCGATATCGACTACATGCTGTGCAGCAGCGAAGTGGATGCGCTGCTGACCGAAAGTCGCCTGATCAAGGATATTCAACCGAGGTACAACAAGGACCTAAAAGACGACAAAACATTTCCATACTTGATGATCACCACGCACGAAGACTTTCCACGTGTTGAAGTGACTCGCACTCCGAAAGCCAAGGGGGCGAAACTCTATGGGCCGTTCACCAGCGCTGGTCAGTTGCGAGGTGCCCTCCAAGTCTTGCAGCGTATTTTTCAATTCAGAACGTGCTCGCTCGACATCGAAGAAAACGATCCACGTTGGGAGTGGTTTCGGCCCTGCCTGCTAGCCTCGATCAAACAGTGTACGGCTCCTTGCAATAAACGAATCAACAAGAGTGACTATCGACGCGACATTCGCAGACTGCAAACTTTTCTCGAAGGTGGCAGCGACCGATTGGTCAAGCAGATGCGAGAGGAGATGCTTGAGGCCTCTTCGAAGCTCGATTTCGAAAAAGCTGCGAGACTGCGGGACGAAATCCAATTGCTTGAAAACCTCGGTGATCGCGGCGAGATCGATATCCACGCTCAGCCTGAGGTTTTTTATATCGACCCAAAGAAGGGGATGCGAGCGTTGAAAAAAGTGCTCGGGATGGACAAAGAGCCGCGAGTGATCGAAGGGGTCGATATCGCGCACTTGGGAGGAAGCAATACCGTCGCGTCACTCGTGCAGTTCTTGGATGGCTTGCCATTTAAGCCAGGCTATCGCCGCTATCGCATTCAAGAAGTCAAAGGCATTGACGATTTCCGAAGCATTCACGAAGTCATCTCGCGTCGCTTCCGAAAACTGAGCGACGACCAAGAAGCGTTTCCCGACTTGCTCATGATCGATGGTGGGAAAGGGCAATTGAGCGCTGCTTTGGCGGCGTTTCGAGATCAAGACATCGAGCCACCCGTGATCATTTCGCTTGCGAAAAGGGAGGAGGAAATCTTTCGTCCAGGAGAGAGTGAACCGATCCGATTGGGACGCGAGTCGTTTGCCTTGCGACTATTGCAGTACGTTCGCGATGAAGCTCACCGCTTTGCGCAGCACTACCATCATTTGTTGAGGCAAAAGAGCACCTTCAACGACGAAGTCAAAGGCAAAAAGAAACGCCCCTAAAAGTAGTAGGCACATTCCATGTGCCGTTCACCATGAATCCGTGTCAATTCACTCCCGCGGACGGCACGACGGAGCGTGCCTGCTACCATTGTCGGCTGTGTTGAGGAAGTAGCCGAAAGTCTTGACGACTTTCGCTACGTAAGCCAAAGGCTCTTACTTACGAATGACGTGGATCCCAGTAGCGTTGATCGTCAATATCTTCATCGATTCCTCATACGAACTCTTTCCTTTGACAACGACGATATCTCCTTTGTTCACCCCGAAGAGTTTGCGAGCATCGACAGGTATCGGTTGCCCTTGATCGTTTGAAAAACCGACTGTTACTGTTGGAGCGTTGGCCATTTTCTGTTTGCAGAATGGGCAGCCGTCTGGATCGTGGCCAGGTTTTCCTTGGTGTGCTTCGTCGGGGGCTTCGGACAGGAGGAAGGATGTGTTTTTGTTGTCGAAAGTATCTCCCTTGCCGCCACCAATTTGAGCGAAAATCGCAATCTCTTGCTCTTGGTCTGCTGGCAACGCAATCGCTTCAGCGATGGTGATTGCCCCCTCCGGCTTGGCCTTCAACAAAAACTGATCTTGCCACGATTTCCACTGCGGCGGTTCTGAAACGCCGCATCCCGATAGAATCGCGATCGAACAGACCAGTAATCCCGATAGGTATCGCATGATTTGACTCCAACTGAGCTTCTTTAGGGGCGATCACCGTGGCTCTGTGCCAACGGATTCTTTTCAGTCTATCTACATGCACACAATATGCAAGAGCAGTTGTGTTTGACGTGGCCGAACCAGTTTCGTAGATAACTGGAAGCGAGCTCGGCGTGGGAAGTTGAGGGTGCGACTGTATCAAAATTCCAAAATGGAGGTGCTACCTGTCCTCGAACGCGTTCGTCGCGACAATAACTACAGCAAGAAAGCCAAATGGTATTTGAAAGAGGAACGGCGCTCGGGGCCTGTTGACTTAGACGTTTAACAGTCAGCCGAAGGCGTACTGAGCATATTTGACAGTACGCCCACGGCTGACTGTTAAACGAAATGCAATTGGACAAGCCGTCCGGTGAAAATCAAATCGAAGGATGTCGGTAATAAGCCTTGAACGCAAAACAGCTTTTTGAGATCTTGGTAAGGGAGAATTCGCGGATGCTGATGGCGTATATACGAACGATTCAAACCGACCAAGTCGCAGCCGACGATGTTTGGCAAGAAACGATGTTGGTCGCGTGGCGTCGTATTGACGACTATGACACAAGTCGTCCGTTTGGGCCATGGCTTCGAGGGATTGCCCACAAGATTGTGCTTGCCAATTACTCAAAGACCAAAGGCAGAATGACGATTACGGATTCGGAATCCTTGGAGTACTTGAGCCAGCGATTTGAATCCGTTCAAAGCCTCAAAGGGGACACGTTCGACGAAAAACTCGAGGCGTTGCGAGGTTGCATCGCTTTGCTCTCAGACCATGAACGGCAATGTGTCGAGCTTCGGTATTCGCAAAACTTGATGCCTGCCGAATTGAGCGATCGCTTGGGCGTCGCCTTGGAAACGATCAAGAAACGGCTTCTGCGAGCCAAGCAGCGACTCGTGCAGTGCATTACCAGCAAGATGGAAGCGGCACGAAGTCAGGAGGCCACGTTATGACATTCGATAAAGATCGCCGACAGGACCTTGACCAACTTTGGTTAGACTCTTTGCTGCAAGAAACACTGCGTCCGGAGCGTGAGCGTGACCAACAACGAATCCAATCGCTTTTTTCGAAACCCGACTTTGAGTTGAACGATGCCCATTCGGCGGTTGTTCACAAATTCAGTTCGTTTGTTCGTTGGCTGCCGCTTGTGATCGCTGCATCGGTACTCATCGCGGTCAGTAGTTGGCCTCAGTTTTCGTCGCCCAATCAGAAAGCCTACGCAGCAGTCGATCGATGTTTGCGTGCAACTCCTGCTGCTCGCGAGTACTCGATTCGCATTCTTCTGCACAACCTATCGGGCGATGAATTGACTAGGACGGCTCAATTGTACTTAGACAAGAACAATCGATTTGCGGTACGGAGGCAAAGTTGGCTCGCTTCGAGCGACATTTGGATTGGCTCTGACGGCATGAATCAATGGTTCGTACCTCGTGTTGGCCCAGCTTTCAAAGGCAGCGAGCGAATTTTAGGTGGGTGGCTCATGCGTAAGGACTCGACTTCACCCTATTTGCATTTGAACACCGCTCTGAAGCGAATGAAGAAGGACTACGAACTTACGATGTTGCCTGACGCGGGATTGGATGGTGTGGAGGGTGAAGGAACAGTCGTTTGTGAACGAGTGCATGGCGAATCGAAAGGCCAGAGCAAGTTGGCGAGCGATCGAACATTGCCGGTAGAGATCGAACTTTGGGCCGACAAAGAAAACGGAATTGCGCGCCGCGTTGTCCTCTTATGGAATCGTGAGTCCAATCAAGTAGGTGTCACACAATGGACGATTGATCTCATTGGTTACCCAAGCCTTGCAGAAAACTGGTTTGAACCCTCGGGGCATATCGGGGTTGGACAACGCATTATCAGCATCGGCAAAGAAACGGACTTGGAGGTATTGCCTAAAGCAAACGAAGAGGGTTAAGTCTAGGGTTAATGCCGGCTAACGCCCAATGACACTCACTTTGCTCAAATTGAGCCGCGGGGGGGAGCCCCGGCAAACCTTTTTTAAATGGGAAACGGAAAGCGGCGACCGGCCCCCGCGCACTAAATTTGGTGTAAAAAAAAAAAAAAA
>JANPHB010000024.1:0-8032 GCA_031424235.1 Pirellula sp. | reverse complement strand
CTGTCACTAAATTTACGTTACCACCAGCTTGAACCTGAGAATCGATGATGGACGAACTCTTATTCTGGAAGTCGTGCTGTGAGCGAGGGGTGACGATATGCCGAATTCCCAAAACTTTCAAGGAAGAATCAACTTGTTGGCTCGTCGAGAAGAAAGTCACATTCACGGACAGGCAAACTTGGGATGCTTCTCACACCTTTGATAGTGACGACGAAATGTTCGCTGCTGTTGAGAAATACCTGACCAACGGCGATGAACCGGAAATGCGACGAACGTAGATGCTGCTGACTTTGATGAAGTGAGGCAATTGCCAATTCCAGTGCGATGCAGAATAGGTGAAATTAACCCAACAAATATCATCAGTCCGTCGAATCGATATAATTAGTTCAGCAAAATGTGTCTTCCAACTTTCGACCGGAACCTCCAATGTCCCAAAAACTCGTCTCGCTAGTCGCCGTCACCTTTCTTCTACTGTGTTCGCTCGCACAAGCCGATTCACCTGACTTTGAAACAGCCATTGGCACAGTGGAAAAGTTCGATAAGGAGTCCGTGACCATCAAGTTGTCGGACAAATCAAAGAGAACTATTGAACTCAAAATCACCGGGACTAGTAACTTTGCGTTGTTCGCACCGCAAGTGCGGTCAGGTAAAACGGTCATCACTCAGAGAAAAGCTGAAGCCACCGATCTTGCCAAGGGGCAATTCGTGGCTGTGATCTACGCCGAAGCCGACAAGGAATACGTTTTGCTAAACGCAGTATTGAAACCTGTTGAGAAGCCGGTCGAAAAACCAACGAAGAAGAAGTAGGTGGAACCACCTGTGGATACAAATAGCATCATCGAATTACATGATTCTTCGGTTGACGGAATAGAGTCATGTGGAAGCTTTTCCGTGATCCGTTTTCGCCCCGCATACATCCATCGCTCAGCAGGACGGCCTGGATTTGATCCAGGAACAGGATGGGTTCAAGATGTTGACATTCTTCTTGAAAATGTTTCGTCAAGAGTTGGGTTTCCCGAATTCCCATGCGTCTTGAGCGATGGTTCGTATGTTATCGATGGCGTCCTCTTCGAGAATGAAATTCCATTCCCTGTTGATGCCTCTGGATATATTCGTGTTTTGTTCGAGACTCAAAGCGGGGAGAAGCTAGTCATCAACGCAACTCGAATAACATTGAATCCAGTTGGGGACGCTATCTATGTCGAAGAATTTCCTGGAGGTTTGTAAGTTGATGTTGCCCAGAGTCATGTATTGTTACCCGTCAACTAAAACGCAAGCTAGCTACATTTTCCAATCACCATCCATTGCACTCTCCAATGACTAACAAGAAGCTCCACCTTCCTGAAAAGATTTGCATCGTCTGCAAAAAGCCATTCAAGTGGCGAAAAAAGTGGGAAAAGGTTTGGGAGCAAGTCAAGTATTGCAGCGAGAAGTGCAGGAAGGCTAGTCCCAAAGATTGATCGATCATCGAGTTCCGAACAACTGCCCCCAAGGAATGACCCAGGGGTAGCTCACGATGATTATGAGAAACGTCGAAGCGATTCCCAAAGGAACTTCGTTACTTCGCTGATTGAGCATACGGGGCAACGCATAAACCAAAAGCCAAAGCGTTTTGTAAATCACTTGAATCAGAAGCAATGCCGACATTGTTATCGGAAAGAACAGCCCCAATACCGAACCAATTAGGATTGCAGTCCACAATGACCCCAGGATCGTGCGGAACCCTTCGCTCTCAGGGAACTTATTCTGGCAGGCTAACTGTCCCCCCTTTTCGCCGCCAAGTAATGTCAGAAGTCCGATTGGGATTAGAACGATGATGTTGAAAATGTAGGGCAAAAGCAGTGGAGTCATTTCGATACCGCTTTCCGCCCTACCTTGATCCATTCGATCCGTATTCTTCGGTTCATGATTTCCCCCAATTCATCCAAGTGATACTCATTTGCAAAACAGTCGCAAGCGAAACATGAACGAAGTGTAGCGCAACGGCAAGCGGAGGTTAGGACGATGCACCAGGAATGGTATTTGTGCGAACTCGCTTTGTCACCAATTCGACCAACACGTTATCGGAAAGATTTAGGTTCAGTCCAGATGAAGCCTCCACTTCAAATATCTTTCCGTCATAGACAATCAAAAGTTTTTGGACGCCATCCTTTTCAAATGGCTTGCGGTTGATTTTCAAGACGGTTGCGAAAACATGCGGTGGGGCCAACAGCGTATCTAGTTCAGCTTTGAGGGCGATGATGTTTGCTTTGATTTCCTCGAACTCTAGCCGGTTTGCTCTATCTCTCATTGAGCAATGTCTCACGCTGCAAAACACTTGCCCCATGCTGGATCAAGATGCTTCAGCATCTTCTCCATCACCCACACTTGGCCATGTGATTTTTCGGTTTGTTGATACATCCATTTAGCGACCTGTATCGAAGCGCCAAAATCACACGGCAATGCTGATGCAACCAACCGCTCTTGAAGTTCCGACTTATGCCCTCGGTTTCGATCTAGCCACGACGCAAGATGATGTTCGGCTGCAAGGAAATCAGATTTCGCATTGTTGCATTTGTCGTGGGCCAATACGAAATTGTGTCCAAGATCAGCAGGGAATCGTGACCAAGGAATAAAGTGGTCTACTTGTGATTGCTGCGTAAGCGAGTTCCGGCAATAGAGGCAGGTTCCTTTTTGCACATCCATCAGAATCGGTCGATAGGCATCAAGACAAGCTCGCTCGTTTCCAAACAAGAACGAGCCGAGGTCCGTGATATTGCCAAGCTTGTTGGCGTTCAACTTCTGAACAAACCGAACCCATGCACCTTCGATTAAATCACGGATAAGCTCGTAGAACGCTCGCAAGCAATAGCTGACTCCAGGCTTGAGTGTGATCTTGGTTCCTTTGCCTACGTTCTCGTACAGAAACTCCAGCGGTTCATTGCCAACAGTTTGGAGCTTCCAAAGGGGCATTGTTCTGACAACCGTATCGACTTCAGCAACTAGTTCATGCCACAGATCTGGTGACCCTTGCTTGAGTCGAAATAATGATCCACCGAACTCTTGTTGAGATGCAGCAATCTTTGCAATGATAGCGGCTTGCTTGCCAGTGTTCTGCTGGAGAATCAAACCAGAACTTTCGCCACCAACGGGAAACGGTCGGGACTGACGCCAATACAACTCGACGAACTTGGCAGCGATGTCTTTTGTGGATAGTTCCAATGGACTACCCGAATCATCACCTTTAAGCACCGCAAGATCAGCTAGGGCATGAACCAGAGCGAACTTGTAGCTAGCGACGAACAAACCTTCGGATAGCAACCTCTGCATGTTACGCAGAAAAAGAACCTGTTGTTCTGGAGTTGGTAAAGCCCAAGTCATTCGTTAATCAATTCGACGGCAAGGTGACGGGTAAGATGGCTCGAAACATTTTACCCTGCGATTCACCCAATTGCTTACGCCAATTGTTCCCGAACATCCATCAACGCAAATCCGAGTAGATTCTGCCCCTGCCATGTACCAGGATTCTTCACACGTTCATCATCAGCCATCAAGCCAATGCCCCAAATACGATCATAAGGACTTGCTTCGACCAGAACCAAGTTGCCCGTTGCCAACAGAAATGTCCTGAGTTCCTGGTTCTGTCCGAACTTGGCAATATTCCCCTCGGTGACGAGCCGTCGTGCATTGGCCGTCCATACATCGCTATCGAAGTTCTTCACAGTTCGCCCCAGTGCTTTGGCAGTTTTTGGGTCGGACGATTCCAAAATCTTCGCCAGAGTATCACCATCGCCAAACAATCGAGCTTTAGCAGCCATCATCCAATGTTCTGCTGTCTGGTAAACTATGTCATCGATCACGAATGGGGACTCGAACCATTGGCTGAAGCAAGATTTGGAAATCCTGCCATCCTTTGATGGTTGATGTCCCCAGAAAAACAAATACTCGAATCGTTCGCCGTTCGAGCATTGTTTTCGCAAATGTTCAAGATTTAGCATGTTCGAGCCTATCGTTAGTGGATTCGCTTCGGACACCATTTTACGGGAACAGGTTCATGTTGAGATTGATAGGATGGATTCTTGTTTTTGCTGGACTATTTGGATGCGATGCTCCAAAACCTCCGGCAGCAAGCACAGTAAGGCAGCAACCTGTGGAGCAAGGTACGACTGCGCCCAGCGGAACACTCTCAGTGATTGCCTGGAATGTCGAATCAGGTGGTAGTGATCCCGCTGTCATTGCAAAGCAACTCAAGGAACTCGGTGAACACGACATCTATTGTCTGTCTGAGGTTGATCCTAAGACGTTTGAACAAAATGCAATTTCACTTGGCAGTAAGTTCATGGCCATCAACGGGAATACAGGCAGAGATGACCGGCTCCAAATCATCTTCAACAAAGAGCGATTTGAGTTGCTAGAGCAAAAGGAGTTGATGGAGTATCGTGAGTTCGTACTAAACAATGGAACGCATCGATCACCGCTCTATGCTCGGCTAAAGGATAAAACGACTGGCGTTCAGTTCATCGTGATGACCAATCACCTAGCTCGTAGGAATGCTGAACTTAGAACAAAACAGGCAATTGGGCTACGAGAATGGGCAAGAGATCAAAGCGTTGGTGTCATCAATGTCGGTGATTTCAATATGGATTTTGATTTTCGCACTGAACTTGGCAACGAAGCGTTCCCAGAGATCATCAGGGACAATATCTTCACTTGGGTAAGGCCAGTTGAACTGATCGACACCAATTGGGCTGACACCGATGGTGATGGTAAGGATAACTACCCAGATTCGATGCTCGACTTTGCGTTTGTTTCTGGTCCCGCCAAAGATTGGAAGCCAGTATGCAAGGTCATCGTTCGTGAAGGTGACTTTCCAGATGACAAAACCACGAGCGATCATAGGCCGATACAGTTGAAGTTGACCATCGCTAATTAGATTTAAAAACTTGTAGCAATCACGTAAAAAGTTCTAGCGGTTGATAGGAAGTAATTCAATATGCCGAAAGCAATTCCAGATGGCCTTAACAGTCAGCATGTTTTGTTGGCGCTAAGGGACTTGGACGAGGGTATCGAACATTCATTTGGCGGTGCGACTGGTTATCACCTTTTACATGAGGGGAAATCATACGCACCCAAAGCAGCAGTTGGTATCGCCTTTCGGCACCTGAATGGAACAGTTCTCAACCACAACGATTTCAGCGGCGGCGAGCAAAAGGGACAAGCCAACTTTGTACTTCGAGAACTTGGGTTCACCGTTGTTCCAATAACCAGCGCATTCATTACAAGTCGTGGCTACTCGATTCCCGATGACCGTGAGGAGTTTCAGCGGGCGTTTTGGTTCAATATGTGGCAGAAACGCATGTGGGCCTACAATGAAGTATCAGAAGGTGATGTCCTTTTCTGGTACGACTCGCCGTCACAGGCAATCGTCTGGAAGTCAAGGATCACCAAACTTGACAAGTTTGAGTATTCTACGAAGCAGCAAATGCGAGAAAGAATTGTTCAAGGCTTCGGTGAAGACCCTTCGACCGATCCTTACTTTGTCGATAAATCTGACGCTGGGTATTGTATTGCGTTCAAAACAACTCCGCTCCAGAAACTTAAACTCGAAAAACCAGAGGGTTTCAAATTTCCTCAAGGCGGATGGCTTCGTGCAAGCGATCCGTTTGCGAGAGAATGGATTTTTAGCTCGAAATTTGCAAATGACTTCACGATCATAGCTAAGAGGTTGAGTGACGAACACTATTTTGATCCATCTAACATCGAAGATGAACGAGAACGCATACTGCGTGAGATTGTTCAAAGGCGAGGGCAACCACGGTTTCGGGCTGGCTTAATTGAAGCATATGACGGTAGATGCTCTATAACGGGTTGTGACGCTGTTCAAGCTCTGGAAGCAGCGCACATCACTCCGTATCTTGGAGAGCATTCCAATCACGTTTCAAATGGTTTATTGCTTCGGGGCGACATTCACACGCTGTTTGATCTTGATCTCATCGCCGTGGAGCCAGTTACACTGAAAGTGAAGGTTGCTGACTCCCTTTTGGAGACTTCGTACAGTGAACTGAATAATCGACAATTGCATCTGCCGAACGATGAGAACGCACGTCCATCAAATGCTGCTATCGAAACACGCTGGCGTAAGTTCAGCCCGCCAAGTTGATTGGCAAAAGCGACGTGGTTGTGAAATGGGACAAAAAGGATCGCTACGGACGGGTTCTTGGTGATGTTCATCGGGGCGATCACCACATCAATCTGGAGATGGTAAAGGAGGGCATGGCATGGCACTACAAGCAGCATTCCAAATCGAAGGAATTGGCGGAGGCTGAGGACGAGGCTCGGAGGGCGAAAAAGGGGCTTTGGGCGGATAAGTCACCAGAGCCGCCTTGGGAGTTCAGGAAGAAGGGGAAGAAGTAAGAGTGCCTCCAGTGGTCAGGCATCCCGAATGCTGGACTCACGGAACTTTTTCAATACCCGCCAGAGGGTCGTCTCACACTGTCCGGTTTCTTCTGTCCAGCGAGCTATTTTCTCTGACCAGGAAATTGGCAAACTGTCAATCTGCTTTGCCTTTTCAGTTTGACGCTTTCGAGCGTCCTGGACTCCAGCAGGGTCCAACTTTCCGACGATACGTTGTACGACTCCGTGGGGAGTACCCGTCGTTTTGGCTATTTTGCTCACAGAAAAACCGTTTTCCCGCAATTCCCTGATTCGTTCAATTGGCGTAAACTCAAAGCATGGCTGAAGATAGAACAAACTTGCAATCCAATGGAAATAGGAATAAGCCGTGTGGGTATCGCACGGATCCTCGTCGCACTTGCAATTGCACTCCGCCCCAGATCGAACGCTACATGTCTCGGATTAGTGGCCCGTTGCTCGATCGCATCGACATTCACATTGAAGTGCCCGCGGTTCCGTTCAACGAGTTGACCAGCGGCCCACCTGGCACGAGCAGCGCTGAGATAAGGGCACAAGTGGAACAGGCCCGGACCATTCAGTCGAAGCGATTTGAAAGGAGCAATACCAACACCAACGCACAAATGAACAGCCGCGAATTGCGACAGCATTGCGTGCTTGGAAAGGTCGAACACGAACTGATGCGAGTCGCGGTAACCGAAATGGGCTTGTCCGCCAGAGCTCACGACAAGATTCTGCGAGTCGCCAGAACCATAGCGGATTTGGAATCGATTACAACCATTCAAGCTCACCACGTCCAAGAAGCCATCAACTACCGAATGCTCGATCGAGATATCTTTTCTTGAACGATTATCTGTCTTTCGTGCAATCACGGCGCTTGAATAATACGTGCTTAACTACCCTTCGCTTTGCGGCGAGAGCTAACCCGCATGGGGAAATTGGGAGGGCGAGGCTCCTGCCGAGCCATTTACGCATTAAGCTCGGCAGGAGCCTCTCCCTCCCGTTGAAATTGCAAGCGATTCCAAAAAGAAAGTGCGACGGCCTCCGAGTGGCATAGGGGCGAATTAGATTGTTGGCGGCAAAGGAACCAGGGGCAAACGCGAACGCGGGCCTTGTGCCCCAGTTCGCAATTGGCTTGGCGTGCTAATGTCGCTCCGCCCCAGCCCCGCCATGCACAATCCGTAGTGTTTTGGACATACAGTTCGCCATCGAAACAACTTCAGCATCATCATCCGTTAAGCAGTTCTTAAGCAGACTCTCGATCCCAATTCTCTTTTGTAGAGAGAATCGATGAACTTCGACTCCCTCCAACGACTGACTAAGCTTTGTCAGCAATATCTTTCTGTCAACTGAGTTCCCTCCCATCAGTATGCGATACGCATCATTAAACTCTCGCTCAGCTTCGTAACTGCGGACCCATACTAGACCTCAATCAAGCGAAGCTTGTTTGAGGTTTCTTGACGATTTCATAAAAAAACCTGAAACCTCCTGGTGTTTTTGCGGTTTAACGTAGTAACAACACAAACGTTTTATCGCTAGCACGGAGGATTTCAGGTGAAGACCAGTTTCGCAAAACGTATCGATGCACGCAAGAAGCAAATTCTAAAAAGACTCGCGATCGCAAGAGCAAATCGATTCTCTC
>JANPHB010000023.1:0-44962 GCA_031424235.1 Pirellula sp. | reverse complement strand
GTCTTCACCTGAAATCCTCCGTGCTAGCGATAAAACGTTTGTGTTGTTACTACGTTAAACCGCAAAAACACCAGGAGGTTTCAGGTTTTTTTATGAAATCGTCAAGAAACCTCAAACAAGCTTCGCTTGATTGAGGACTAGGACATCAAGCGGTGATACGTTCCCATCGCCGTCTGGGTCGAGGTAATTCAAGGGATTTTGGTACACCCCATTTTTTACAACGACCGAAATGCTAACTGCGTTGAAGATGTGTGCTGGCAATCCGTCGACCGTAGTCTGGCTTACATATTTCCAATCAGCTCCACTGAAGCGGAGTGGGCTAAGCTTACCAATATCAGTGGGTGGTACATCAAGTAACAACAACGGCGCACCAGAACCTCCTCCACCTTGAGACTCTGCACTCAGTTGGCTTGCGGCCGAACTTGTGAAGTCGGTCAACGTCGAGCCGTTTGTCAGCTTTAGCTTACCAACGTGCCACAGGTTCGCAGAGTTAAGATCAAGTCCCGATACTTCAAGAGAGTTGTTGCCTCCGCCCAAGTTTGCGAATACTTGATCCACGGCGCCAGCGGCGAACGAAGTCTCCGTACCGTTGACCGTGACCTTTAATCCACCATTTGGAAACTTTTCTAAGACGACGACATCGTTGCCGCTATCACCACCAAGGTAGAGCTTTCTGTCAACAACAGAAACGTTGACGACATCGACCATCTTCTCGAGGGTGGTGGGCACCCCGTTGATCGTTACGACAACCTGAACAGTTGTCTGGCCAAGTTTGGTGTACACATGGGCAGTTGAGTCGGGAAGTGAAACTGCTGTCTTGTCGACATCAACTGTTCCGTCTTTTTCAAAGTCCCAGGCGAGCTCTGCGGTTGTAACTCGGAGTTCGAAAACTGACGCTTTGAGGGCGTTGTTTTCGTAGTAGGAAAAACCGATTATGGGTTTGCCATTAAAAGTTGAAGTAAAAATCCCGCCAGGCGTGAAGTAGGTCGTTCCATTCGATCCCAAGAGGTTTTTTAAGTCGTAAGCCTTGCCCGATTCCAGGGTCAAAATATGGCCGTCGTTACCGTCGTTAAATGCTACGAAGGTTTCACCATTGACGACGGTGGCGTCGGCGATGGCGGAACCTGCGCCAAAATCTTTGATCAATAGTCCGTCTGTTAGACTCCAAATACCTGCGACGTTATCACCGTTTTCGTTGACGTACTCGCCCAGACCGATTCCACCATAGATAGTGTTATCTAAGGCAAAGCGTAGTGGATCTAAACCCTGCGAGCCAGGTGGTAACTCAAATGCAAAACTTTCAAGGCGGTAGTTTCCATCTTCTGTATTTCCTACCGATGTCCAAAGCGCGTTCGTCCCATCAAGCCCCCCAACGAGATATCTTCCACTTTCACTGACCGACCGAACCGACGACAAACCCGTTGTGCCATTTGTAGGTAAGAAGAAACTTCCCTGGTTTGTTTTAATGAAAGCATCTCTTCCGCTCTGCCCACCAATTAATCCATTATGAGTGATAGAATTCGCTTGACCAAATGGCGTAGCACCGCTTGGAGGAGATACTAAAACTGGAACTCCTGAGCTATTCCACATGGTTGGACTACGAGTCGCGCCGCTAGAAGAACTAGCTGCTCCGACTAGCCACCTTTGTGAACCGACGTCATTAATATCAAGTACCGATCCTTCGGAAAGCGTCGTATTTAACGAAGGCAACATGGTCTTTGTACTGACTCCGGTTGACAGGTCCGTCATCACATACCCTGGTTTAGAATTATCGTTACCAACGGTATACAAGTTCCCGCCATAAGATTCGCTTTGAAAAACACCGGTAAGCGATGTCTGTGATACTGTGTTCAAAACGACTCCAATTGTCGCACCATCTGCAGGGCTATCAACTACATTGAATTGTGCCGGAAACTGCGACACAATCGCTGGAGGAACTTCCAGATCGACAGCCATAAGCGTGCGGGAAGCGAGAGTCTCCAAAACGCTTCTGCGTAGCCAATTTCGACGAGATGTCACCTTACGGAATCCGAACATAACGTCACTTCTGTCGAGCAATTGTTGATTTCATTTTCCTGCAGAAAAATCCGCAAGAACCTGTGTTGTTGTTCATTTCCACAAGAACAGCAAATAAAACTCGAGGGCGGAGAGGCATCAAATCCTGGTTAACATGTTGTGGGCTCGTTGTGCAGCTACGATTGCTTGGTGTGTATGGTGTCATCATCGGGAACTTTGGGCAAGGTCGAAGACATTGGTGCGTTCATGCAGGTCGTCGTTGGTAGGAAAACACGGTCCGTCGAAGCTCACACCATTCTAATCAAACCCATTGAATGGAGATACCAAGGCGGGTTTTCACGTCTCTGCCGCGTTTCGCCCAACAAAACTACGGAAATGCTTGGCGTTTTCCGGTTAAATCCCCCATAAGCACCAAGTCGAAACGGACGACTGGGGCAAAGTCAACGTCTACCAGAACCAACGGGTTGTCGCGGGGCCGCTGGAATTTTACGGGAAAGAGGCTTCGACAATGGCGATGTGCTTGCCAACTCGCTCCCAATGAAGGTTGGCTCCAATTTGAGTTCAAGATCATAGGTTGTGTTCACGGCACGCTTCTGGATGCCTCCGTGGTTCGACCGTTCGTGCATAAGGACGAACCGTCCTGTGTCAGTAACTCGCATTTTTAAGTTTCCGATTCATAGAAACGAGCTATGGAAACGCTACGTCAAACCGAGGATTCCACGTTAACCCTCAACTCGCACCGGTTTGACACTCCGGTGCGTCGAATTGGCATAGAAGCAAAGCATTCTCCCCTTCCGACTTTTTTCGTCGCTTCCTAAAGCTAACGTTCATACCGTTTGGCGTTTCGACCACCACTGATTCTCGAAAGCACACATCCCTGCATGGAAGCGGCCATTGCAGTTCCCACAAGTCAATCGAACCTGTGGTTGCCCGGTTGATCCGGTCGAGACTGCACTCATCTAGAGTTCGACCTCGACCCATCCTCTCAATTACTTCGCAAAATCGACCAAAATACGCCAAGTTGAAGTGCCATACGGCGCTCCGTCAATCATTCCGTTTTCAAGCTCATCACCACTCGACTTGACGGTTCCCTGACGAACTTGGGTGGCGTACCAGCGTCCACTCTCGGATTTCTCGGCAACATCAATATCCGTGACCGCAATCCATTCGCCTTCCGTCTTCACAGATTGCAGATAGCCGCTGTCTGGATGGTGCTCGAGTCGAACGCAAAGGAAGCCTCGTTCCGGATCTAACCAGAATCGATCCTTAATTTGATTCGTTTTAGCTTCTCGTACCGTTACCATCACCGTTTGACTTGGACCTATCTGGGGATTGGGCTCAAGGGTTGCTCGAGCGGATTCGGTTGGAAGACCAATATCGGGATATCCAACTTGATCGGGCACGAAAACTTGGTGGCGAGTACTTCCCTCAAAGTCGGAAAAGTTCATCTGAGATGATTGCTCTTTCCACCACTCCAATCGGTCCGCTTCCATATCGGGGACTTTGACTTCTCCATTGTGGATTTGCATACTGAGTTTCATCAGTACCTCAAGATCGCTGCTCGCACTCGAATACTCGGACGCGGCATGTCGAACTTGGTACATCGTATTGACCCACTTCCAATCGGACTTCGCGACAGTATGCAAGGCCAATGCAGAGTAGTCGCCTATTGCAACCTTTCTACTTGCGGAATAGCTCTTCAGCAGGCCTTTCAGATCCTGCTTCGATGACAGATCCACCACTTTGGCATCGCGAGGAACATCGAGCGCATAGATGTCTGTTGGCCCCGACAAGGGATAATCCATGTCCATGATTTTCGATACAGTTTTCCCTTCCTGTATCCATTCTTCCGTCATCCGGTCGGGCAACTTGGCGCCATCCATCAAGCGAAAAATGCGGCGGAAGTGAACTGGCGTTCGGCGAGAATCTTCGTATTCAAAAATGAAGTCTTCCCAAACTTTGTCTCCGTCCTTGCCCGGCTTGTGAGACTGCGAGACTAACTTGACACCTGCAGAATCGGGCAACACGAGCGCTGATTTGTTTTGAAAAGATTGAAGCACGGCAGCGAAATCGGCAAACTCACCTTCGTCATAGGAACTTGCGTCGGTGAGGTAGATCGTTTTTTCAACGGCGTCGTATCGTTGTGACTTCTGATCTCCGAGTTCAACGAACCAGGTTCCACCTGGATGTCGCGCCGCGCCAATCTGCTGTTCAGGCGAAAACCAACAAACAACTTGTGGCTCTTCTGCTGCGGGATTGCTTGGTGCGGTGATACTCAGCCTCACCCATGCCTGATGTTGGACCGCGGTGACGACATGTGCCCAGGTATTTTTCGGCCAAGAGGAGATGGTGATGATGGCCAAAGTTGCGGCAGCGCAAACTCCGCTGGCAGCGACCAGCCAACGGCGCCGTGAGCTTAAGCGAGAGGCTGCTACGTCGCCACTTTTTGGTGCCGGACCAACAGAGGGTATCGCGATCACTGGATTTGGAAACACGAGAATCGTTCGATTGCGAAAACCGGCTATCGCCAAGTCCAGTGGATCGTCTGAGTTCGAATGGATATTGGTATTCATGGCTATTCCTGTGAGCTGGGATGTAAAGAGGATAACGAAAGACGCAGCGATTGTCTGGCACGATGAATCAATACGCCAACCTCATTGGCGTCTGTCCCCATCAGTTCAGCGATCTCTAAGTAAGACATTTGTTCAACCGCGCGCAGCCAGAACGATTCGGCTTGTCGATCGGGAAGTTTTGCCAACTCAGTGGCAAGTCGCTCCATCAATTCGTGAAGCTCGAAAGCCTTGTCTGTGGATCTGTAGTCGGCAACCAACTCGACAGACTCGCTTCCCTTCAGCGTTTCGCGTTTGCGTTGACGTAATGCGTCGATTGCCCGGCGCACACTGAGCCAGGTGACGAGAGACGCCCAATTTTCCACGCTTTGGTCAGCGGTCCGACGAAACAAATCGAGAAACACTTCTTGGTAGCAATCTAACGCATCGGAGTGATTGTTTAGGAGGCGGTAGACCGTATTCCAGACCAGAGGACCGTGTGTTTGGCATAGTTGTTCCCAATCGTGTTCTTTCACTGTGTTGAACTCCCAAGTTCGATGTTCATTAGTATCCACGATCCGAATCGCCAAAATATTACGAAGGCAAGACTCCATTTTGCGAATTTGTTGTCTGAGTGATCTGAAATGCCGTTTTTCGTTGATGGTAGCAAAAGGCGTCTTAGGATCTTTGGCGACGGGGTGCCTAAGTGGTGGGGCTTTAATGTTCTCAAACTGGGTTCATTCGACAAACGACCCATAAGAGTCTGAACTAAAAAGCAAATTGAGTTCTGAATGAAACCAACCGGAGAACTTGCCGATCGACGAGAACTGTTGAACAGTGCAGGAAAAGGAGAACGAACTTGGGGCCGTAGCTTTCGCCGAGTATCGACATTCCATCCGGAGACTGGACGAGACCGCAAGCTCGCAACTTCCAAATGCACATCGACAACAATGACTTGAAATACGCCAGGTCGCCGTAGATGCCGGTCCGCATACGGCGGTTCAAGGAAGCTGAGCAACCTGTGCCACGATGGTCCTATCGCCCACACTTGGAATCGACTTGGCCATGTGCCAAGGTCCATTGCGACTTCTCGCTTGGCGAGCTTCAGACACCACCCGCCAACTCGCTCCGGTTTGACACGCCGGAGCGTCGGTGTTTGCTTGGTTTCCCGCAAAACATTCACTTCAAAGTAGCTCGCCTGCCCAATCAACTAGTCAGATGGGGTACATTTGGAATGTCTCTACCGGCGCCGCGCCGGAGAATTACAAATTCTGTCGAAAACTCAAAAGATGGTCTCACCGATGCCTAGCTGGGTACCCATGTTGACTTTGGTTTTTTGCGTTTCCGTCGCTGGTTGCTCGGCGACGCAAAACGATGTGAAAACCCAATATAGCAAAGGCCAGCAACTAGTGATTGCTGCATTTGAGCTGGAGGTCAACCGTGTCAGAGGTCTGCTTGCGGAGGGCGCTGACCCCGATGCTCGGCTTGGATTCTATGACGATCACCTTTTCCAGAACAAATGGACACTCGGATACTCAGATATTGGTTCTGAAAAATGGACTCCATTGCTTGCTGTAGCGCACAGTCATCGCGAACCCCAGCCTGAAAGGCTTACTGAAAACACGATTGCCGGACGGGATAACGCGATGGCCAAATTGAAGTCGATTGACCCAAAGCTGATCTCAGAGCGTGACTCTCGGCGCGTAGCGATCGCTAGACTGCTGATCAAGGCAAATGCCAATACCGACTTAGATGATGGATATGGCGACACCGCACTCTCGTCATCAGTGTACAACGGGTACGATGATCTTTCCCTTCTACTAGTCTCGTCCAATGCCCAAATAGATACCAAGACTGGTGTTTACATCGACGGAGAAGGTGACATCACACCGATGCATCGTGCAACCAAGAGTCCTAATGTTCTTCAAGCAATGATCAAACGTGGAGCGAAAGTCAACGTTGCCGATACCGGCGGTGATACTCCGTTGCACTGGGCGGTTCGCGATCTTAACGTCGAGAGTGTGAAACTGCTCCTTGAGGCGGGCGCAAACGTCACGGCAATAGATAATAAAGGCCGCAGTCCTTCGTACTGGTGCAAAACGAACGACGCATTCAATTCTCCCGAAGACGCAGAGAAGAAGGAAATCTCAAGACTGTTGGACTCCGTAACAAAGGAAAGTGACTACAAAACCAAGCGGTGAGCCGGAGCCGCATTTGGCGGTTCCTCTTTTTGTAAACAAGCTTGGGTCAGGAATGCAACAAAAGGAGATTAGTTTGCCTAACCGCCAACTCGCTCCGGTTTGACACGCCGGTGCGTCGGCTTTTGCTCGGCAACCAGCCAAACATCTACGTCTGAGCAACTCAGCTGCACATTCAACCAGCAGATAGAGTACATTTAGAATGCGTTGCCGGCTACGCACCGGAGGCCGTTACCCAAATGCACTAAATATCGGGACCGTAATGGAAGACGAAACAAATCCTTACGAACCAAATGCATCTCATGGCGTCTTAAACGAACCGCCCAAGAAGCTATCCGGGTTCGTCAGAGGAGTTCGCAATGGCTTTTTCTGGTCTCTTCCCGTTTTTGTGTGGCTTACGATGTTCATTGCGACCTACGGACGAAAACCTCCGCCCATCTATGCCGCGATGCTTGAGGCTTTTCAAATCCCCGCAATTTGGATGCTCATTGCTGGATTGGTTGCAGCCGTCGCAGATCGAAGTAAACGATGAGTTTATCGCATGCGTTCGCTATGGCGACCTGCAATCGTTTTGGTCATATGCCAAAGTTTCCGCCACCAACTCGCTCCGGTTTGACACGCCGGTGCGTCGGCTTTTGCTCAGCTCCCAGCCAAAGATTCACCTCCAAGTAGCTCGCCTGGCCGCGAATCCTGCCTCAGTCCAACCTGTGGAAGTGGCAGCTGCTAGGTTGCTGGCTATGCCGATCCTGCAGGAGTACGACGCTTTCACAGTTGATGTGCTCACATGGATCGCAGCTAGGCACAACCTTGTGGAAATCGCAGCGGCGTCTTGAAGGGAATTGGACGGATTCACAACGGATGGGATTAGCAATTGCTACGGTAGCCGCTAGGTTGCTGGCTAGGCCGATCCTGCAGGCGACGTCATTTTCACAGTGGTTGAGCTTTTCCAGCTCGGTTTTGCTCTTCCCACAGCTGCGAAATAATCCGCCCTGTATGAGGCCTCTGCTTACGGTTGGAGATTTGACCGCGATCTGCCCGGCGTCTACGATGTCCAAATTCGTTTCGCGTCGGCATGCTGAATGACGCAGAATGTGACACACCCTCAAAGATTCGCGACTGAGCGTGAAAAAGAACAAGTTATCTCGACATCAAGACCAGGTCTCCGACGTGGAACAGTCGGCCCCTATTCGCTCACTTGCTTGGTTCGGGATAGTACTTACACTCCCGGCTGCTTTCTGCGTTGCCGCGACGTTACAGAGCCTGGCATGGCAAGTTCAAACGAGACTTTGTTACACAAAAGGTAGCTGTCGGGTGGTTGCTGCGGAAATCGTTAAGGTCACGAACAACTTTGAAATTCGCGTCGCGCATCAGGTTGAGATTGATGGGCGTGCTTTCGGACGAAGTGAGAACACCGAGCAATATACGCCGTCGTACAACAGTCGCCAAGAGGCCGAAGAGTCGCTCGCCCAATACGCCGTTGGATCCGTGCATCCATGCTGGTACGACGCGAAGGATCCGGCCCGCAGTAGTGTACTAATCGACCGGAGTATGGACACTGGGTTTCAGTTCGCCGTATTCGCGATTAGTCTGGCAGTCGGTGCCTTGGGCATCAAATTGGTATCGGGCTCAAAGCGTCGTCTAATAGGCAGGAGCTGATGTCCAAATTGGGGATGTGATCCAAACTTTTGAAGCGGCAGTTGTTGTTGTTGCTGCTAGCGTCGCTCCTGCGGGAGTACGACGCTTTCACAGTTGATTGAGCCGTTGCATCCAGCCAAATTCGGGAAGCTAGCAGCTCGGCAGTACCTTGTGGAAATCGCAGAAGCCTGCCGGAAGGAAGCGAGCGACTCGGTGGGCTGCTAAAAAGCTACAGTCGGGTCGCTGCCTAACTCTTAAAACGTCGTTTCTCGGAAAATCTCAAACAATCGATGCGCCGGTCCAACGTTCACTTTGCCATTAGGTGCCAAACGGTCGGTTCGAATGCCTTTGGTCGCTTCGCCTTCTATGACTTGCGGCGGAAATCCAGATCAAGAAATCGACGACTGCATTCGAACTTAGTTTTTGCACAGGGCGGTACAGTTCCAACAATTCGAACAGCAAAATAACCACGTCCGAGGACATTTAATGGACCACGCCTACTGCGAGCATCAGCAGGACTGATTGTCGAGTTCTTGTCACTAAACTCCAGAATGTCTTGGCACCGAGCAGGGAATTAGAACCGATACACAATCACTGAATCAGCCAGCATTTAACCAACTAGAATCCACTGAAGCGGGGTTGGTGCGTCGGACACGGCGTTGGTGCAACTTCCGGGCCTATACTTCCGCCACCGACAAGACTCGTCTGAGAAAGTCATAGCAATCCCGAATCTCGTGTCTGACCCTAACGAGTTCGCCTACAACTCACCCAGATAGAATCCAGTTTCAGCCCCAACTCAACTGGGGAATTCCTTCGCAATGTTTGCTGGCGAGGTTGACAAATGCATCAACGGCGGTTTATTTTACGGACGATTCGGCCGTGGCTAAACCGTCACAACTTCGCCGGGATAGATTGCCGCCTTGGCAAGCTAATCAATAGTTCCGCTTCATACCTGGAGGAGTTCCATGGGACATTTCGGATGTAAATTCAGCCTATTCGGCATCCTGAGCCTTATAGCCAGTAGTCTGCTGTTCGTAAGCGCTGGGCATGTTGATGCGCAAGGACAGTATTCTCCAGTGACCGATGCGGATGTCATCAGCTTGAAGCTAAACCACTATTTTACGCTGGACAAGAAGTCGCACGACCCGGACTTTGAGTGGACGTTCACCAAGACAGAGTTCGTCCTGAAGAAAGGCAAGAATGCGATCCCTGGAGACCTCCTGAAGAAACTGCTTCCTGCCGGTACGGCCGCGGAAGAGATCCGAGGCAAATGGAAGCTGCAAGACAAGGACGGACAGCAGTTGGTCCTAACGGAAATAAAGGCGGGTGAAAAGGCCGGGAACAAGGACGTGAGTCTGATCATCGCCAAAACCGCTCCGACGGTCGTTCGGATTGGTGAGACGCAGTATGTGTTCGGCGTGGGAAAGTGAGCGGTCGTGCTGACCTAGTCGCTGAACCAGACGCTCCGCAAGGCCGGGCCGCTTGTGAGCTTTCACGTTGAACTATACCGCTTCGCCTACGAGCCGCTGTGATCGACAGGGGCGAGAAAGGCTTCTTCTCACCTGGTCGTTTTTTCTTTGCTGCTCACAACGTTTTCAACTTGTGGCCACTCTTGGTTGGCATCACTAAGCCCAGGTGCATTGACTTGTTCTGTTCTGTCTGTTGCGGCCTTCGCTTTCCGACTATGAAGGACATCCCGACTCATCTTTACAACGCAGCGTCCGCTAGTTCTGGCCTACATGCAAAGCCAAGTATCTGGCCCTGTTGACGATTAAATAGATTAAAATGATCTCGCTTTTTGTGACGGCAGTCATGCTGGCCTACGTTCCTTTACTCGATCACTTTGTCGATACCTTGGGTCGTCCAATCCGTGCCGTATGGCAAGCGTGCCAAGTCCTACCGTTCAAGGCCTCTACGCAGCCACTTCGAAAAAATGCCTTGCACTAAGTCGTTGATTTTAAACAACTTAGTCTCAATAGCTAAAAAAGACATCCGAACCTGTGACAAAAAGATTCAGAGCAGTCAAAACGAACAGAAATTCGACTTGTCAGATATTTAACTCCTTTTTTGTTTCGTTTCGGTCTCAAGGTGGCATTGGTATTCCATGGTTAGAACAGTGCCGCACGAGTCGCTGAACTGCTTTCCAAAGAACCGCAACACCTCGAAGGACAAATTGAATGTCGACAACTCAAGTTAACTCACCAAACATTGGTATGTGTATTTTAAGTTATCTGGGGCTATTTTCATTGATTCCCTATTTCGTCAAGAAGGATGACCCGTTTATTTCGTGGCACGCAAAACAAGGGCTTCTGATCACCGCCGTGTGCTTCGTCGCATACTTTTTCTTTTTTGTTCTTTCGATGCTCCCAATGGTCGGGACCTTTGCGGCGATCCTGAACGCGTTGTTCGGGCTGACGGTTCTCGGGGTTAGCATTTACTGCATCGTGCAGGCTTGCAGCGGAAAACGTTGGGCCATTCCCGTTTTGTCGCAGTTCCTTGCGAAGGTTCCTGACGCCAAGTAAACAACGCATGTCTAAAGCGTTTTTACTCATCCCTGGTAGGCAAGGAGATCGTTTCACTTTCAAACGCCCCGATGGGCTTGCCCCATCGGACGTTAAGGTTTGCGGCTAGACGCCAAAATCCCAAGCCACTTACCGCTTCTCCTGCCCATCGCCAAGGGCGATGGGCAGGAGAAGCGGGCAGTCGCATGAGGTAACGTTCTAGCCACGAACCGTCGGTCCAGACGAGGCAAACTCGTCTGGGGCCACTAGACTAGAACACAACTCCAAAAGTGAGACGGCCTCGTAGCTTGACGGGTTCCGCTGCAAGAATTGAAAGGCCCCCAATGCCTTATAACAACTCTTCTTCGAAGCCTTTGTCACGAAGTCGTTTCCGAACTCGGCTCAACCGAACTCGGAGCACATCGGGATCGAGGTCGAGTGTTCTGGCCACTTCAATCGTTGAGAATCCGTCGATTCGCATCGCGATGAGCTGTTTCTCAACGGGATCGAGTTCGAGCATCAAGCGTTGCAAATGATCTCGAAGCTCGGCACTCGCTGAAACCGTTGGGTCTGAGGACTTCAGCGCAAGCAGAGTATCGACCAGATCCCCCGATTCGTCGTCGACTCCAGACAGACGCTGTTGCCGCTTTAGGTGCCGCCAATGTTTAGCGACTTTGCGGCGCACGATGGTCAATGCCAGCGCAAGGAGTCTTTCGGGTGACGATATGTCGAATCGATCCGCACGCAATCCAATGAGCAAACTCCTGTGGACCGATTGCACCAAATCGATCGAATCCAAATGCGGACGCAAGGCCGTCCCGAGTCGCAAGCGTGCAACGATTCGAAGTTCCGGTTCGTATTGCGCCACCAACAGTTCAATAGCCTCGGCGTCACCTGAACGGGCGGCCGATAGAAGCAGATCGAAATCGTTGAGTGCATCCATCTTATGTCTCCATCAACCTGATGCCTCAATCAGCTCACGAAAAATGAACCGATGTCTGCAAGATTGGAAATTCAGTGTCTACAATAGATTTAGTCAATTGATTCGTAGCCACTTGAAAATTTTCGCTGGGAAGAGTTTTTAGGAATTCATGACGGACTCCTCTAAGAGTATACCGAGTAGTGAGCGACTTTTGCGGCAAGCTTGCGCCGAAGTCGCTGAATCCGTGCGTCTAAATAGGATCGATCCGGCATCCTACGTCCTGTCTCGATATCCAGAGATTGCTTCGAACGACGAAGCTTCGATTGAAGTCATCTACACCGAGTACACCACCCTCGAGGAATTGGGTAGAAGACCGGAAGGCGGAAAATGGCTAAACGGGTTTCCCCTTCATCGCGTTCGATTGGAGCGATTATTGAAACTGCATGATTTTCTATCGGAGTCTGACGTGCCTGAATCCGATACGCTGCATGAGCAGCCTCGTCAGATCTCATTCTTGGCCGGTGGCCAAATGACGGCCAACTCCAAACTTGAAAACCATTCTGCACCGATGAGTTTTGGAAACTACGAACTGCTTGAGGAAATAGGTAGAGGAGGGATGGGGATCGTTCATCGTGCTCGGCAAATAGGACTCGGCCGTATCGTTGCAGTTAAAGTTATCCAATCGTTAGCGTCGAACGGCGACGACCATAAACGCTTTCAGCGGGAAGCAGAGTCTGTGGCATCGCTTGACCATCCAAACATTGTGCAGGTTCACGAAATTGGGAAACACGACAATCGTCCTTTTCTCTCAATGGAGTATGTTGAAGGGGGCGGTCTCGATGCGCACATTCAGAGCAAAACGTGGTCCAATCACGAAATCGCATCGCTTTTAAAAGCATTGGCCGATGCAATGCACTATGCGCATCAGCGAGGCATCATTCACCGCGACCTAAAGCCGGCGAATGTGCTTCTCACGGTCAAAAACGTGCCGAAGATCGTTGACTTCGGGCTTGCAAAGCGGGATGACGATCTTGCAAATTTCCAGACGAAGTCGGGCGCGTTGTTAGGCACCCCATGTTACATGTCCCCTGAGCAAGCGTCTGGAGCGGGGAAAACGGTAGGCCCGACGACGGACGTTTTTTCGCTCGGCGTCATTCTCTACGAGCTGATTACCAAGCGACTACCATTTCACGGCCCAACGCCTGCTGCAACGCTTGACTATATTGCCAATCGCGAACCCATCCGTCCGTCGAAACTAGACAAGCACGTTTCGCGAGATTTGGAAACCATTTGCCTCAAGTGCCTCAATAAACATCCCAGTCACCGATACCCTTCTGCGGCGGCACTCTCAGATGACCTAAATCGGTTTTTGGATCATCGACCGATTGCGGCGCGGAGGACCTCTCTTTTCGAACGGACATGGCGTACGGTCGCCCGTCACCCTCAAGTGGCTGCTCTGGTTGGAGCCATGCTTTTTGTTTGCATTGGGTCGGCAAGCATCTTTATTTGGCAACAACGCCAGATGGTCCAGATCGAACGCCAACGCGATCAATATGAAGCGCGCCAAAGAGAGCGTGCCGCCGAAGCAGAATCAGCATACGAGTCCAGCCTGAAAAAGGCGAGAGAATTGGTAGGCCGTTGGACCCAATTCGGTTTGAAACTCGATAACGAGCCTGGCATGGACCACGTTCGTCGAAGAGCCTTTGAGGACGCGGTTGCCTATTACGAAGAGTTTCTCTCTAAAGACACCAAGGATCCTGCTATACGGCTGGAGGCCGCACAAGCTTCTGTGCGAGCCGCTTTCATCCATTCCGATCTAGGTCTGTGGACTCAATCGGAAACTGGACTACGCCGTGCCGATGCATGGCTCAAACAATTGGAGCCAAACGCAAACATCAATTGGCAGAGGTCCGGCTGTCTGATCCAGCTAGCGCATGTGTTGCGGAGGCTGGAGCGTTGGAGCGATTCGGAAAGCACATACTTGCGAGCTATTGAGATCATTGAAGAGCTGCTCAAACAAACGCCTTCGAACACCTCCTACTTGCTGCGAGTCGCCAATGCAAAGATCAATTTGTGCGTAGTTTACGACGCGCAGCAACGTCTGGATGAATGCGTGTCAACGTATCTCGATGCACTGAGAATCGATTTGAATGCAACTCAGATCCGAGCTGGCGAAATCGGTTCGCAAACGTCACTTTCCCGAACCGAGAGCGACTTCAAGGGGCTATCCGAGCAAGTGGACTGGGAGGTTTCGCAATGCAGCAACCTGCGAAGTCGACTGACTGAAAATGGATCGGAGAAGCTTCGTCTCCTGTCCCGCGAAAACTACCTCGCCGAACTTGCGCTATGCCTCGATGATCTTGGACATCTCTTGCAACGCAGATCCATGCTTGAGCCAGCAGAGAAGTGCATTCGTGAAGCGATCGCGTTTCGAGAATTGACTATCGCGCATGCGGCCGAGAACCGTCGCGTCGAACAGTACCTTGCGAGAAGCGAAACGCATCTCGGCATGATCCTTCTTGATAACGGTCGAGACCAGGAAGCAGAAAGCTGGCTTAAGCGGTCTGACAAATTATACTCCAAGCTGAGTGCCGATTTTCCCGAAAGGCATGATTGCCGAAACGAGTGGGGCAACAATCTTGTCACCTTGGCTCGATGCTACCTCAAAGAGAACCGAGCAGACGATGCCGTTGAGGCAGCGCAAAAAGCCATATCGATTCAAGAGCAGTTGGTCGCATCCCTGCCGGAAGTCGAGTCGCTTAAATACGAATTGACAAGCGGATTGCTCGTCCTAGCCAAGGCATTTGAAGATTCTTTCGATAGCGATTCGGCAGCGAAGCAATACCATCGAGCGTTGGAAATCTCTCCGAATAATCCCGCCTCGGCGGACAGCTACTCCTGGATGATCATCAACTCGGAAAACATTGCACCCGAAGACGCGGCGTTTGCGGTTCAGCTTGCAAAAAAGGCGACGCAGGGCGCACCGACGATTGGCAACTACCGGAATACTCTCGCGCTAGCTTACTACCGAATGAATCAGTTTCATGAAGCCGACCAGGCGATCGACCAAGCCATCGAGCTTGGTAAGGGGGGCTCGGCAATAGACTGGTTCTTTAAATCCATGATCCTTTCCAAACTCGAAAAGCAGGAAGAAGCCAAAGGATGGTTTGTAAAAGCGGAAACACGAAGAACGACTGAGTCGCCGACGAGTACGGAGCTGAGACTCTTTTCGGAAGAGGCAGCGAAAACCCTCGCTGCCAGTATGTCGCACCTGCCGGGTGCGACCAATTCCTTGCCTCCAATGGTCGATCGTCGATAACGATTAGATATCAAAGTCACTCTCGGCAAGTGCGATCTTACTGAATAAAATTTCAAGATTCTTGTTTCGTTTGCTGCTCCTCCCGGTATTTGCTTGGTGCGGTTAACAGTTGGCGAATGGCGTCCAACTCCGGAATCGCTGACTTTGTAAACTTGGACAAGTGATTCAATGAGCCAGAAGTTTCCTTTTGCAACAATTACGTTTATCGGTCTATCGTTTGCGGGCTGTGGTCAACCCTCGGCTTCGATCGCCCCAACCGCCACTACGTCTAGCATGCCATTACCCCAGACGCCTAGTGAGCCCCAAACCACGCTTACTGCAGCGTCGACTCCAGAGTCGCCGTCGCAAACGGCTGCACCCACTGTCGCGGAGAGTGCTCCCGCGAATTCTGCTGCACCTCAATTGGCCGCTAAGCCCAACCCGCCCGCTGCCGAGCCATCGTCGGCAGTGGCATCGCTTCGTGTGATCGACTTGTTGACGTTTCCACGTATCAATCAGAAAAGGGTCATGGATCAAGGCCCCACCTACGTTTACTACACAGGAGAATCGTCCATCAAAGGTGCCGACGCGTTCTATCAATCGGAGTTCAAATCCAGGGGTTGGATGGAGTTGCCGAACTTGAGCCCGCCGAGCGAACAGTACTCGGATCGCTTGTTCAGTAAAGACGGAAACTACGTTCGCGCAACGGTAAGTTCCGGAGGCAAGGCCGGTGAGATCGGTGTCAACCTTTCTAATCTTGGCAATGTAGATGCCCGCCTTCTTCCAATGATGGAGGATGCAGCCCCTACTGAATCGACTCCGGTCAATGCTGGACATGCTACTGCACATAGTATCATCGAGGTAGCTGAATCGCTCAGTGCGAAATTGACAGAACTCGGATGGCAAGAGGTCCGAGATTTCTTTACACCCGACATCGACGTGCCTCACTATCGATCGATAAAATATCGAAAGAACGCGATGCGAATCAATCTAGGGATCTATCGCGATCCACAGAATCCGGCCGATAAAACCAAAGTCTTTTATCACTCGGAATTCGCCATACCGTTTGATATACCAACCCCAGATCCTCGCAAATTGTTGAAGCTCGATCTTACTTCGATGAAAGCCGCATTTGAATATGATGCAGAACAAGCTGACATGTTTGCTCTGTTTGAAAAATCCAGCGAGGGCTTTGGTTGGAAGTTCAAGAACGCCGAGCCATTTCAAAAAGCGGACGTGGCGAGTCTGCTTATCTCCTCGGGACCCAAGACGGGACTCATCGCTCGACTTGTTTCGGAAAAGGATCAACGGTTGATATCCATTGAACAAGTTGCGATGCCCGATGCACAGGATATGAAAACCAAGGACCGAGAGACCAAGGACCTAGAAACCGAGGCTGAGAGTGTTGCGTCGACGAACCCTGTCTTAACCAAGACCAAGAGCGAGGTCGATACCGAGATCGACAAAATCCAATCTGAAGTTACCAAGGCAATCGATCTCGAGATGCAAAAGGCTCTGGGTTCATTGAATAGTACGGCTGGAGGAGCTTCTAAAGCGAATATGGCGGACCTTCAAGCCAAAGCCGCGGCAATGATGAAAAGTCTCAACGCCGAAGACGCTTCAACTGTGGAAACAAAACGAGAAACAGATGCCGTCACTTTTGTTGCCCAGGACGACAAGGAGCCAATCGAACCCAACGATATCGGCATCAAGGTGAGTCAATGCGTTATCAAAACGGGCAAGGAGACGCACACGCTGAAGTACTTGATCGCCTATAACCAGGTCGAAGATGGCACCGCGACCAAAGTGCTCATGTTTAGCAATAAACCGCTCAACGAAGAAAAACTGAAGCGAATGCTTGCGAGCCGCTCGAGCGTTAGTATCTACGATATCGGGGGCTTCGAAAGCGGGCCAACAATCGAAATGAAGATCAGTGGCAACGCTGTCATGATCAATGCGGCGGTGTCTGGCGGATCAATGAGCACGAACTCGAGCGATATCAAATCCACTGTCCGATTTCGCGACGAAAAAGTACAAGGTCGAGTTGTTCTCGACAAACCCATGAAGATGATCGACGATTCTTTTGCATTCGAAGCACAAATCAATCAGCCGGTACTTCAAATCGATGCGAAGCCCATATTGCCTGGCCAAACAGTCGAACTGACTGCAGATTCAGAATATGACTTCCCCTTGCCCGAGAACTGCGACAGCAAATCGATCGAAGGGACAAAGTACCTTAAGCAAGTCGAAGCATCGATCCAGGTCCCGCTGAAAAGTGTCGCGGCGTTTTACCGCAAAGAATTTAGTGCACGCGGATTCAGGGACACGAAAACTCCAAATGCGATCGCGAATGCGTTGACCTACGCCAATGCAAGCGGCAGTATCGATGTCCGTCTGTCTGAAAGCGGAGATGCGACCGCAATCGCGATGAACGTCCAGAATACAGCTGCAGCCCGAGCAGACAAGATGATTGCAAGTACCGGGAAAGGACTGGCACTAATGGGTAATCTCTCTAACGAGCCGGTCGAACTAACGATTGGCGGCAAGTCGGTAACGATTCCTGCTGGCATTGGCGCGAAGGACCCTAAGGAAGCGATGCGGCTGGAACTTGCGCCTGGCAAGTACCAAGTAGTATGGAAGTTCAAAGGGGGTAATACAGCCAAGAAACAATTGGAGGTTACTGCCAATACCACCTGGGGAGTCATTTTCGATTTGGATTTCCAAACCGTGATGCGGCTCTACTAAGCATCTAACCACAAGTAATTGAGCTTAGCCACGTAGGCGAGTCGAGCATATTCATCGAGACGGCTGATCAGAGTATTTATCACGGCCATACTCAGTGGGGATACCATATTGTTGTCCCAGCTGTCCCAATTGGCCCCAATGCTCGAAAGGACTTTGTTTCCGAGTTTGATTTTGTCGCTGGAAGTGGGTTGTTCAACGTGAGTGCTGGCGTGTGCATGGTCTCGGACGAGCCAGAGGACACTGCGAAATCCTTTCCAACAATACTACCATACCCAAAACCACACTACCCCTCGCACATGCGAGCCTGTGATTATGCAAGAAGCATCATTGGGCTTTAAATCAGATTGTCATTCGTTCGAGCCGGCTTTGGGGAGGTCCATCGAGATCGCACTTCACTTCGTTCATTCAGTTTCCTTGAACGACTACAGTCATCTTCTCGCAATACTCAATTCGTTCATCGTAGGTCATCATTGACTT
This sequence comes from Pirellula sp., assembly GCA_031424235.1. Taxonomy (GTDB): domain Bacteria; phylum Planctomycetota; class Planctomycetia; order Pirellulales; family Pirellulaceae; genus JBKCUI01. Next base: position 26,621 of record JANPHB010000023.1, on the reverse strand, counting down.
GCCAGATTCGGAAAATCATGATGCTTGGCTCCGGAGATCCAACGCCTTTAGACTTTTATGCAATGGTGGCGATCTGTACTATGGCGGTAACTTTACTTTTCGGATGCGTTCTAGGACCTAGCTGGATAACGAATTCGGCCGCTCTGGTTCGATGGGGAGCAACGATTCTTGCATTGGTAGTCTTCATTTCAGTACAATTCGTGACCCCCACAATGAGCGGAGCCGTCGGCGCAGGACGATTAATCACACTGTGGCCAGCGGCGTTTTCGGTTGTCGTGCTTTTTTTGGTTTGGAGTTGGCGAATTGGCCATTTTTGATTACCGCTTCCTCCATTTTTGGGAAAGCAATTCTACTCCAAATTAAGTGGACTAAATCATTGCTCTTGTTGAGAAGCTCGCGCGGCAAGTCAGTTACCTGAAGGTTGAGAAACAATCCTGCGTAGCCGACTGCCGGACCGCATTAGCTTACCTCAACGCGAAAGGAATCGCTTGGTCCAGTTCGCAAAGAACCTCGGCAGGCCTTGCGTTACCAGAACGCGCTAGGATGTCAGAAAATTTCTATCGCATTGATAGCATTTTCTAGCAGGAAAAGCGATGTTGGTCATGAAGCCGGCGATTGTTATATTGCGAGGCACTCCAGGATGCGTTATTGCCAATAAGGGGCCTACCATGTCAAACGATTGCAAACTACCTCACATAATCAATTCACAATTGGACGCATTGGATCGCGTCCTGTTAAGTCTGCTGCCACGCGAGGAACGGCTCGCGATCGTATCGCAAGTTGAGGCTCGGAGCTCACAGCTTGAGAATACCGGAACTTATGTGCAAGGTGACGCGAGCGCGTCGACGGAATCATCAATCCGGCCGGTCATGAGCGGCAATGTTCGTATACGACGCGGCAAGCGTTCGCGGCTGGCTTTGGCCTCGGGTATTTTAGGTATCGTTGCCATATCCCTATTGGTTGCCCTTCCTATCGGGTATTTTGTTGTGGCAATTTTTTCGGATGTTCTCGACGAGTTCCGCTTGATACTGATGCTAGGTATGCATGTATCCGCGATCGGTGTTTTTGGGACAGCGGCCTTCGTATTCGGTTTGCTCGCGCTTTGGCGTTTGGGATATCGACCTAACGCCAGGGGAAAAGCCTGGGCGATTACGGGAGTCTGCACGGGCCCTGTTCCGATGATGACTGGTTGCGCAATGCTTTTGGTTATCGCGCCAATTATGCATTCTGCAAGTGTCCAAGACTCAGCGATGCCTCTGGAAATACATACACCAGTCTCGGGCTACTTTCCTGGGGCCAACAGGAATGCCGTTGGCGAATCGTCGCCAAATGTGCCCGCGAGCACTTGGATCGGAGCCCCGAATTTTGGGAACCAAACGGTAGGTGTTGTTTGCCCTCATTGTAACGAGGCAATGCGTGTAGGAAATCCAGCCGCGATACTTGCCCTTGCCCCAAAGACGCCATCTTGCAACGCGAACTATACGCCTAGTCTCACTCCATCAACATCGCAACCTCCACCTGTTCCTGCGGTATCGAACCCTGAAGAAACGGTCACGCTGCCGTTACCGCCAAGCTCGCCTCAGGACAATTCCCCTGCGTCTGCGGCTGGATGACAGAAAGCCATTCTATGAATGAGGTTGTGTCAGAAATATGCTACTGCACCGCGGAAAGGATTCATGTCCCGGGATCACTGGCGGTCAAGCGTCGAATCCACCTTCAGCCTGGTCAAGGCGGCATTCGGTCCCATTTAATTGCACCAGTGAGGCTTTTGTAACGAACGGACGGCTGCAAACTCCAACTCGCTCCGGTTTGACACGCCGGTGCGACTTCAGTGTAATCGAGCGCCTCGCTGCGATCGTCGGATCACTTTCGCCGCTATGCCATCAGGCTACGGCTGCTCCGCGACGCTCGCTCCGTGCTTACGCCTAATGGCTGCGCTACTTATCTTCCTTATTCCCCTCCGCCTCCGGCGACTTGACAGACGGAATCAGGGCCAAGCGAAAGCCGCTGATGCTCGTGCGGCGCGCCGGAACGTTCGTGTTGCGGAACGCTGTCCGGCAATACACTGCGGCGGAGTCCCAACTGCCGCCACGGTACACGCGGTTCGAGCCCTTTTCGGATACCATCGGATCCACTACGTTGCCCACTTTATAGTCACTAAACCAGTCATGTGTCCACTCGAACATGTTGCCGTGCATGTCAAACATGCCACGAATGCTCGGACGAAGTTCCCTAGGCCGGTGAACGTGTTTGCCACTGTTCTCTTGGAACCATCCAAAACGACCTAGTATTCCTGCATCGCCTCCATAGCCATAGGCTGTCCGTACTCCACTGCGACTAGCCACTTCCCATTCCGACTCTGTGGGTAAACGAAAGCCGGGGCGCCCCAATTGCAGTGGCCAATTCCGTGGAGCCCAGTTGGCAGCAGGCTCCGGCTCACGTGGATACTCTTCCTTGGCAAGTGATTCCGGGGCCCCATAAGACTGATCTCCTTCCAACATTCCCGACTGCTCGCCCAGCCAACGACAAAACGCAACGGAATCGTACCAGTCCGCTGCAAATCCAGCATCCGATGGCTTCGCATCAAATTGCTGCATGTAACCAGCGTAATTTGGTTTAAATGCAATTAGCTCTTCCATCGTTATCTCCCGATCCAAAAGCGCGAACGGACGTGTCAGGTTGACACTGTGCCGAACTTCATCTTTTCGACGATCCGGTTCATCACTGGCGGACCCAATCTCAGACTGCCCAGTTGGAAACACGATGAACGTATAGTAAAACGTTTTCGCTGGTAAGGGCTCCGGTTTAGCGTCTCCCCCTTCTGCTTTCTTCCCTCCAACGTCCTCCGCAGGTTGATCGGTTTTTGATTCCTTGTCTCCCTTTTCTTCTGTTGGCTTTTCCTTTGGCTTAGGTGGCGCTGTCGGCGTGACCGTGATGGCTAGTGTGAACCATTCGCGGTCGGTTGAATACGGGACTGCGGTTTGGTCAACCTCTTGCACGACCTCGTTCTGCCCCCAGTGCCGCATTAACCAGCCTGCAGCACCATGCACGCCCGAACTGGGGTCATTGCGATACCATCCACCAAGTTGTTTCACAAGTCCGTCCCGTTGCGTTGCGGGTATCTCATCTAGTTTGTATTCGCCGAGCCCAAGCAGTAGTGCGTAACGCACGAGAGCATTTGGACGTGGTCCCTCGCTTACGCTTCGGGTTGCCATTGACAATAAATCCAGCAGTTCTTCCACTCGTACGCCACGGTCTCGGCAACGAAAAATGAACTGTGTGAGAGCTTCCGGGTCATCGGTCATGTCAAACACCGGTAGAACCTTTTCACGTTCACCTAGACGCAACAATGAAACCGCCGCGTTCGCACGACGCTGGCCATAGGTAATACGTTCCACCGAACCCAGTTCGGTTTGTGGTAACGTCGCTGCGATCTTGCTGAGATCGTCAATGGTCGACGGTGCAGGAACCGCTGCGAACAACGGATACAGAACTGCATACTGCTGCGGAGTCGCGACCGTCAGTAACTGGGACAACTTCGAAATATCGCGGGCAGCGTAATCAGCGAATGCATTGGCCGCACTAAGTCGCTGCGCATCCGTACTATTCTTGCCACTAAAGATTCTTTCGAGGTCCGGGAGCAATCGTTTGCTAATCGGTCGAAGATTTTCACGTAGCGAAGGTTGGAATTCGGAATTCTCCACGACCAATTGCCCAGCCACAAACTGTAGGTCCGCATCAGTCCACGAAGTCGACTCAGATTCGGGAATATAGTCTGCGAGCGCCGTGGCTGCACGGAAGCGACGATTGGAGTCGGCTTTTTCGTCCCGCAAAAGGGTTAGCAACTTTTCGGTCAGTTCCCCACCGTATGGACGCAATTGCTCGCGGATCGGAGAAATGTAAGAGACCTTATTGCTGAAAAGCTCTTCGAGTAATGGCTCGACGAGAGACTTGTCGTGAGCAACCGTCGCAAGCCGAGAGTGTAACCTTGCACGCTGTTCGTCAACCGTTTTGCCATCTGCGGAGATCAGCGGTGACAGATACCTAGTGGCGAGATCGTAATTGGCATCCAATTGCTTGACGATCGATGGAATTTGATTGGGATCAGCGCTGACAAGTTGCTTCACTAGACCTTCGATGCGGGTCGTTTCCTGCCGATGAAGCATTTGTTGCCGAACGACCATCCCAACTGACAAGCAGGCCAACAAGGAAGCTACTGCGATTCCTACTCGTAGAGAGTGCACTCTTGTCGCACGCCGCATCATTTGACTTTGAGTCTCGGACCATCTGTTCGTTTCGGTGAGCCTGCGGATGCTGAGCCATTCCATCGCAGTTGGCAGCTGCTTGTCTTCGCGTTTTGCATTCCATGCCGACGTTCGCTCGACAAGTTTCAATTCAGCTCGCCCTCGTTTGGTCTCACGCTGTTTCCGCGTTAGCCATTCGCGAAGCGACGGAACCAAGTAGTCATGCGTTAGCTGGAAATACTGAAGCGAGATATCGCTTTTTGATTGCGAATCATGTCCTTCCGGATCGGTAGGAGTGATAAGCCGTAATTCGCCGTCGAGGATTCGTAACAGGTCATTGAAGTCAGATGGTCTGTCCTTGTAGCCTGACACTTCGAGCAATTCGGACTGCGAGCTCATGTGCCCCTTGATGTCGGTCCCCAGTTCTGGAAGCAGAGCGTTGAGAACACTGCGGGCGGCAATGGAATGCAATCGGTGGCGAGGGTTCGCTTGGGGGGAACTGAACGTCTCTTCCAAAAAATTAACACCTATACCATCGGTTCCCCCAACCTGTTGCAGCGTTGTTGGCGTCCAGGGCTTGCCTTTCACCATTTCGGCAAACAGCGACAATCGCACAGAAACAACTTTGCCGTCGCGAGCCAGTCCCTGAGACACGTTACTAACGAACTGCTGTTCTTCGGGCGACAGATTGCCCGCGTTGGCAGGCAGTTTCCCAAACGCCTGACCGAACCGAATGATCACCTTCGTCGCATGGTCGACGTCGAACAAATCCACCGTCGCGAAATTTACGCCCTGCACGATTGGAACATCCAGTGCGTTCATGAACCGTGCAGCAGCCATCGCAAAGTCGTCGCGAATCATAACGATCGCTTGCAGCCGACCGCCATCGCATTGCCTCAATGCCGTTACCAGCTCGGAGTCTGTCTCCGCTCGATGCGCGTGCAGCCATTGTTCGAACTGGTCGATAATAATGACGACTTTACGCCCCTGTGCACGTCGAACAGCAGTCAAGGTGTCAGCGAGTCCCATTTCTTCTGACAGTTCAGGGCATCGTTTTCGTAAGCCTCGTAGAATACGGGCCTCAGTATCCTCGGGAGTGGCTTCGACGTAAACCGCCACGATATCTTTATGCAAATGTGGTATCAGCCCGGCTTTGACTAGCGATGATTTCCCGCAACCGCTCGGACCATAGATGAGCCCCACATTGAACGTCTGCTCGGGATCGGTTTGTTCGATACGCTGTTTCCAAAACGCAATGCTCTCTGGCAAGCCATCTCGATTGCGAGGACCAGGCAATAGCTCCAGAAAGTAACTTGCATCGCTAGCGTCGAACGAGCGCAAGCCCTTGGGCACGATCTGTTCTTCGCGATGCGTCTCACTTGCCGTCGTTGCTTTGGGCTGTAACCAAGCTGCAATATCCTCTGCCAAGGCTGCCGCACTCGCGTAACGATCAGATACTCGTTTGTTGAGCGACTTGAGGCAAATGCGTTCAAGTTCGGCTGGGGTATCTTCGCGTAGACTGCGCAGAGGGCGAGGTTCGACCGAAACGATTTGATGAAACAGTTCATTGAGTGTACCGCCGCGAAACGGCCGCTGGCCTGTTAACGCTTCGTACATGATCACACCCAATGAAAAAACATCGCTCCGACCATCTAGTCGATGTCCCTCACCGCGAGCTTGCTCGGGACTCATGTACGTTGGTGTACCTGCTATGCCTCCCTGCTTGGCGTAGTCCTCCTCCCGAATTGCTAAGCCGAAGTCCGCCACGAACGGCGTACGAGTGCTCTCCTCAATCAAAATGTTCGCGGGCTTCACATCGCGATGGATCAGTCGCTGTCCATGCGCGTAGTGCAAGGCTTCCGCCACGGTTTTCAGCAGGCTGACTAGATCAGTCACTTGGAGACTATTCGATTTCAGCTTGTCTTCCAGAGTTGTGCCTTCGATAAATCTCGATACGACAAAGACGGCTCCCTCGGGTGTTCGGCCCATGTCATACACAGGGACAATGTGCGGATGGTTCAGACTGGCAACCGTGCGTGCCTCAGCTAAATACGTATCGGCATCACCGGAGCCTTGAAAGCGCTCGGGTTGCGGTACTTTGATCGCAACTTGGCGTTCCAGTTCGATATCGACTGCCAAGTAAACGCGTCCAAACGCGCCTTGGCCTAGCAGACGCAACATCCGGTACCGAGACGCTAGCATTACTTCATTGGGAGAATTGGGATCGCGACTCACTGTGCGAAATGGATCGGGCGATTCAGGCGACTTGGAATCGATCGTCTGCATCTGTTCCAGAAGGTGACTGGCCAGCTGTGGGAACCGCTGAACAAGCTCCGATACCTCCGGCGTCGTATCGATACCTAGCTGAGCTTCACGTTCGGTTTTGACCAGGGCGATGATCGCATCGGGATCATTAGCGTACTCCGGAAATCGCTCAAGGTAATCCTCGACTTTCCATGGCTGGTCTAACTTCCAACGCTCTTGCAGATCATGCAGGATGACTTTTAGCTTTGCCTCGGACGAGGCCTGCGGGCGAGAAGAAAGGAATTCAGGGAGATCGACAGAACCGTCGCTTTGGAGTCGCTGATACTCACGGAGTAAATCTTCGGGCATAGAACGTTCTTGAATTGGATCAGAGTGATTTTGAATATTATTTCGCACGGAGTGAATGGCAGACACTTAATACCGAACTTGTCGGTAGTTGAAGATCGCTAGTATAGCGATCTGCGGGATAGCTGATTCGGTCACCTTTCGGCGATTTGGTTAATTTTGCCGGACGTAGTTGAGGATCGTCTTTCTTGGACAAGCCGCGTCGGTCACCTAATCTTCCAGCCGGCCTGTCCCCGGCCTGCCCCGCCTGACCCTGTAGCTCTGAAATGGTCACCGCACGCTAAGCGGAGTGGGCGTTTCTCTCTCGCTCCAGTTGGGCAAAGAAAGTGGTTTCTCTCCGCCCCCAACTCGCTCCGGTTTGACACGCCGGAGCGTCGGTGTTTACTCGGCTCCCTGCCAAACATTGACCTCCCAACTGCTTGCCTGCCCAATCGACCAGCCAAATGGGGTACATTTGAAATGTGTTTTCCGGCGCCGCGTTGGAGAATTACTAGTTGTCCAACTGAAGACACACTGCTTACACATACCTGATATACAATCCAACAGGTCATGTGACCTTTGTTTCTTCTCAATCGTCGCGAGGCAAGCTGCCTGTTTCCGCCAAATCTCCTGAGGCCCTGAATCGAATGGAACAGTTCTTTGACGAACCCCAGCTGGACTCGGCCCAGGCGACCATAGGTTTGATTGGCAAGTCCTCTATCAAGTGATGCTCGTGTGTATGTCAAAAAGAAATTTTGGTCTAACGGTGGCAACACTCCTTGTGTTGGTAGCGATTTGGTTTTGTCAACGTCCTTCGCCGTGGGCCGAATCAATTCCAAACGCAGCGCCGTATCCATCGCTAGCTACAACATCGGTACCCGTGCTGATCGAAGCCAAGCAAATACTCGCGTTGTCAGGTTTCACTTCTCCGAAGCCCGTGGTGGCTGCGGACGGTCAAGGCAACGTCGTTATTGCGGCCCATGGTTTTTATAGAAAGAAGGGACGGTCCTCCGACATCCTTGTCTGGCGTTCGGCGAATCGAGGCGCTTCATGGGAGCGACCTGAAAATATCACACAGATGGCGAATAAGGGCGAACTTAACTTTGATCCATGGTTGGAGACCGATAGGCGAGGACATTTCTACTTAGTACACGCCCTATTTTCAGACGGACGCCCTCTAGTGCATCGATCCAAAGATTTCGCAATGTCTTGGTCAAAGCCATTGCCCATTCCATGGAAGACCTGCGATCGGCCAGTGCTTGGCATCAGCCCGAACGGAAAGCAAATTGTCGTAGCTGCGGCGATGGCAGAATTAGTATCCGGTGTGTCAACCGATCCCCGCAATGGCGATGATCCTGATTTGCCATCGAAGATGCGAGCACGAATCCGAAATTACGACGGTGTGTTCGTGTCGATGGACCACGGAGAACACTGGGAAAAATGGACGAGCCCTCTAGGCAGTGAACATGCGATCCCGTTCGCAGTTGTTGTCAGTGATGCGGGGAAAGTAGCAGCGTCATGGATAGCTGAACATGACGATTCTCGAAGCGTCGTTTCGGTTTCCGACGACCGTGGTCGTACCTGGACAAACAACACACTTGTTAAGTCGCTGCAGCCTGATCGAACACACCGATTCGATGGACAAAGGTTTCCCGTCCTTGCGCAGGATGGATCTGGAAACTTACATGTCGCCTATGTTGCAGATGTAGCCCGCAAGTTGATGGTGCGACAAAGTGGAGACTGGGAAAATTGGGAAGAGCCAGTTTGCCTTTCCAGCGATGATGCCGAGGAGGTCAGAATGACGGCCATCGACGGATGTGGGCCCATGGTGCACATTACATGGATGGAACGCCGAGGCGATATCTGGCAAGCCTACTATCGAGGATCACGCGATGGCGGGAAATCTTGGTCGCCGCCCCTATGCCTGTCCAAGCGACTATTGCTTTCGGATGGGATTTCGGCCGATGGTTTTAACATCTACGCCGATGACGATCAGTCAAGTGTTAGAGACGATGGCCGTGGACGAGTTCACGCAGTATGGTGCATTCGCGGGGGCCACGTCATACATGCCATGATCGATTGGTAAATGCAGATCAAATTTTCTCTTTACCCACATTCGAGCCACAAAAAGTCATTGATAGAAAGACGCAATTTGGTCGACGTCGTGATTGGGGCGATTGGAATAAACTTAGGTGAGTTGCCTAACCCAACTCGCACCGGTTTGACACGCCGGAGCGTCGATGTTTACACGACTCCCAGCCAAACATTCACCTCCAAGTAGCTTGCATGCCCATACCATCAGGCGGATGAGGTACATTTAGAGTCGGATTACCAGCGCCGCGCCGGCGAACTATTAGTCATGCCACTGAAACAAAATGCTTTCGACTCGCGATCTCTCACAAATGCCAGACATTGATTCGTTGCGCAAACGACTGCAGCAGATGGCCGCTCTTGAGTCTGTGTTCGCAGTCGAATACGGAGAGTCCCAATTTGAATTTCATCCGAAATGGGATCGTTCCGAACAAATGGGTGCAATCAAAAATGGCTCCGGTGACGAAATGTTCTCGCATTTCACGCAGGCAGGTTGCATCATCATCGGCTTCGCTCATGAGTCCAAAATGTCGCCGTACCGCACTAGCCCTCCAGAACTTTGGCCCGGGTTACTTTCAGGCGTTCCGGTTGAATTCAATGCGTCACTGGAAGAGCCAGCGTTTGATATCGCCTCTAAAACATTCGTTCTGTGGCGGCTTACGTCAGACAGAGTTTGGCGCACAGCAACGATCGAGTATTCAAACGACGAATATGCCGACGGTTCACAGGATCTTCTGTCGCACTTAACTTATACTCCCGCAGAATTCGCAGACTGGTTGGCAGACAATTACGAGGTTGACATCGACACGGGGATTGTATCCTCCGTATTTGCGAACAACCCCATGACCAATCGGCAGCTTTCCACACTCAATCCTGACGCAAAGACAAATCAGTTGCGGAAGGCCGTGACTGAAACGGGTTACGAGCTCGCAAAATAATGGCAGACGACCACAATAACGGATAACCAAAATGCACCCGAGTTGTCGATTGGACGTTTCCGCAAACCTTAGCCACATGGCTGCAACCGTTTTCGCTAATGGTGATTTGCCAAAAGGGAGCCTTTTTGATGACTAACCTCGTTGCCTCGTGGATTCAGCGCGCGATCGACCAAACGGTCGCAGGAAACGGCGATTGGTGTGTTTCTGCCACCTCCAATACAAAGCCAGGCCACTGGATCCAGATTACTTGGCAGCACCTTAACCTTGCGTTCCCATGCTATTGCGATCCGAATGAAGTCATCGCAAAACTGCCGAAGATCCCACACCTCGAAATCGTCAGTTGTGAACCAAATGCCTATCTGACACTTGCGCATAGTGCGGATGGATCATTGCCGATGCTTGCTGAGTTTGTTGTGATGTACACTGAATTGTTTCTGAAAGACCCCGTTACCGAAGATTGGACTACGAAGGAAGAAGAACTGTAGAAGCTTATTCGATCATCGGGCCAAGGAGACAGTAAATGGATATGAGTTCACCTGCCCCCAACTCGCACCGGTTTGACACGCCGGAGCGTCAGTGTTTATGTTGCTTACAGCCAAGCCTTCTCCGCCAAGTTACTCGCCTGCCCAATCAGCCAGCCAGATAGGGTACAGTAGGAATTTGCTTGCCGGCGATGCGCCGGGAAAATACTAGTTCTGCCAACTCAAAATGACGTACCTTCGCCCTCTAAACGATAACGCCTGCTTAACCGTCAATGAGATTGTTCGCCGGGCGACCGGTGCGTTCGGTTTTACGCATTGCGACCAGAAGCGAGGTCTTCGTTACGTTACCGAACGACTGCTAAACTCGCAGCCGGGCATTTCGCATGACGAAAAAGATCGAGTTCTAGCGTTGGTTGCCGATTCAATTGAGATGATCGCGGGCGATGATCGACAGTCAGATGACGAATTCATAAAATGCTATGTGATTCCAGGCGAATCGGTGGTTGTCGAATATGTGTACGGCGGACATGCGGAACGTATTGAACCATTACTAGTCAGGCTTGCTGATGCACTTGGATACGAAATTTGCCGAACGTGAAGGTAGAAATCGGCTAGTATGCCCGTTGCCTGGCACGCTCCACAGACCACCGTCCACCCCGCTCCGGTTTGACACGCCGGAGCGCCGATTTGCTCGGCTCCCAGCCAATCATTCACATCCAAGCACCTCGCCGGCCCATTGAACCAGCAGATGGGGTACATTTAGAATGTGCTTACCGGCGCTGGGCCGGAGTATTGCTGGTCTGCTAAGAGATAAAGCGTCAAAAGATGAAGGGTTTTTACTTACTTGCTGTCGTTGCCAGCGTTGTCGGTTGTACGATGCCATTTTCGCGACAGGTACCAACGGTGTCCGAGTATAAACAGCGTTTCTTGACGCTTCTACCAGCGGAGCAGATCAACAACCTGCGATTCTCATATCATGGTGCGGTTGGAGGTGAGGCGTCTATCGCTCGCTTCACGGTAGATGAGAATTCCATTTCCCAGATTCGCGTCAACGCGCAGCGGGAAGACGTTTATCGACCCGAAGACGGAGATGTAGCCCGAGAATTGAGACGCAAAATTGCGATGTGTGCTCGTGAAGGGCACATACCGGAATGGTACGACTTTCCTTTCGAAAAATCGTTGGTGATCTTCATCGATAGCGGCGAAGATATTGATGGAAATTCTTCCTGTCTGCGTGAATGGTACGTCGACGAAAATCGGGGTATTGTATACGTTGTGATGATTGAGGGCTGATTGACGATCGTCCCTCGAGGCATCGCAGATCACCGGTTGCAACGGAGCGGCGGAGGTCTGCGTTTCGCAGTTTAATAGCAAAAGCAATGATTTACTGCGCCGCTGAGTGAATCGAGTCATTTGTCGAAGGCCATGATGACAACCACCATTTCTTGGGATCCGGATTCGATCTGCCTGCGTCCATCCAAGCAGGACGTTAGCGGTATTGCACTGGACGTCTACAATCGCACTTGCCGCACGAACTTCGATGCGCCGGGGTTTTGCCTCGTCAACGTAGGGAACTCAATCGGATCTGTTGCGTTTCGTCAGTTTATGGTTGATGTCAAACTTGAAATGGCTTCAATTCACGCCTCACGAACGAACGAGTCATTGGTCTATTTGTCTGTCGCTCGTTTTGATCAACAAGAATCAACGAAGCCACACCTGGATGGCGGCCCGGACGAGTGCTTTCTGATGCTTGGCTACGAACCAAGCGAGATTACGTCTGAACTTGAGATCACCGATTATGCGAAGTGTGCTTTTGACCTCGGCCTTACACCGAAAGAATTCATGGCCCGGCACAATCCCATGTTCAAATCCGGATACGAATTGCTGCGTCCCTATGCAACTCGGTTTCCCTGCTTCTCGCCAGACGACTTTCAAATCGTCTGTATCAACAATTCATCGGCTCCTTACTCTTCTGACGGGAGCACTTGGCAAGGAACGCTCCATACGGCAACAATACTCGCCCCTGACGAAACCAAGCGGCGCGTGATCAATTCAACGATGATCGCGCGGGCGAATTCAAAGACCGATGATGCGATCGCTTCAACGGCAATTGAGCATTTCGTCCACACCTCAGAAGTGAGGCGTCGTGGATACGACAAGCCGCATCTTGAAGACGACAAATAATGAAGCCGCACAAGCTGACCACTCGATCGTACGTTTTTGACATCGATGGAACAGGGGACCGGACTGCTCCGGGCCCCCTCCCAAGTTACCTGGCATACGAGGCCGCAATTGGCGGTTCATCTCTTGGTAGCAAGCTTGGGGCTGGGACGCAACAAACGGAGCTGGGTTAGCCTAAACGCCAACTCGCTCCGGTTTGACACGCCGGTGCGTCTACATCCGGAAGCTCCAGATTCGAGAGTTGAAGACTTACCTCAACGTTATGGGATAGGGACCTGAATTGCACCGCTTCTGCCGCACTACCAGACAGCACCATTTGTGCCTGGCCCCTACCGAAGGGCCCCTACCGAAGGGCCGCCTGGCACCTACCGAAGGGCCGGTCTAGCGCAGCGTAAATCGCGCCGTCTATATCAAGACTTTGCATATCCTAGCTTTGCGAGAATAGATGTATCTGGGAGAATGACAAAAGTCTCAAACGAACTGTAATCAAGTATTGGTGACTTCTAATGGCCTTTGAACCTGGCGGATATCCGCCATTCCCAGTGCAATGGAACCTCCATACGTGCAATGGGACAAACTGTCCAAAACTCGCCCTGATCGCGTGATCGAACTTCTTGCGGCTTTTCTTGATCACAGGCCTAGTGACCGGGAGATAATCCATGGAAACGATAGTGAGGTGTTTCGCTCCGCAGCACGACGTTTGCCAAAACAAACCATTCGGTTGCTGTTGCCAATTCTTTATAGATTTGCAAAGCGCAAAATCAACGAGCACAGAGCTTGGAAGAACAGAAAGGAAGACGACATCAATGCTCAGTACCCAAGTACTAAATTCCCAAAAATACTACTGACGGTGTTTCGCACAGCTATCGTAACCTTGGCAAAGCGGAATCCGACCCAATTTATTGAGCTGAACCGTCGGCTCGAGAAACTGAAATCTCGAAGTGTTCAGGCTCTGCTTACACGTGGTTGGTCAACGCTGCCAGCCAAAATTTACTCGAATCAGGCAGTTGAGTGGCTACTGGCAGACTGCAACCGCTTGCGATGTGGATCTAGCCGACGAAAACCACGCTGGTGCGAAGCGGCTAGGTTAGTCAGAAGAATGTCGCCGCATTGCTCTACGTCGGTTTTCAAACGGCTTGAAGCAACATTGCAACAATACCGTGATCCGGACGAGATAAGACTTGCAGCATGGTGGCTACGTGACGCGAGAAAAGGTTACTACCGAAACGGATTTGGCGCAGCTGCCCACTATCTACTGCCCGCACTAGCTCCAAACCAGCGAAGCGATGAAACAACGGGTCGCATTGGTGTATTGCAGGAGAAATTCGCAGCCTATCCCCAAGACCATTTCCTTCGTTCCCGGCCGCGCGGTGGAACAGTTCGCTCCCCGTTGGGAAGAAAAGCCAGAATAAGCGATAAGCAATGGTTGCGACTGATCAAAAATCAGAAAATACCATCTCGCGACGGTGCGATGAATTTTCGCAAGTACGGGAAAAATCGCGTCACCGAATCCTCAGTCGATATGTTTGCAAGAGATTTTGGATTTGCGGCGAAACGTGAACCGGAACGATTTGGAAAACTGGCGTTGCAATTTCCAGCCGACGCTCCCGCAGATTACCTTGCCGAAGTTTTTTCTGCGATAGACGAGCTGAAGCCACCAAGCGAAGTGCCTGAAGAAAACCGCCAATCCTGGCAACCAGCTTCGCGAGAGCTCGTTAACCAACTTCTAGATTCGGTAAACCTGTCTGATGACAATTACTTGATGCGACGTTTCTGCGGGCTGATCATGAAACGCGCCGATCTGAAACCTTCTGCTCGAATCGTTTCGCGTCTGGCTGAGTTGACCGCATTCATTGATCCAATTTATGACGTGACTGAGCAAATGCATCCAGACAAGGAACCAGCTCGAGAGCGCCTCCATCATTTCGAGACCGTTGAACTCAACCACGTCCGGGCACTTGCGATATCAGCAATCGGCTCACTTCTCTATGATCACAAGGACCCTTTTTACTCATTTTGAATCTTCGTTGGAATCAGTTCTGAGCGACCCTCATCCCGCAGTTAGAATGGCGATGGCTGGCGTATGCTTACCGATCTGGAAATTCAACCGTCGTCTTGCCATCGATTGGTTTGTCAAAGCTGCCAGTCCAGACTTGTGGCCGGCATGTGGACAAAACGCCCAGCGGTTCATGAACTGCGCATTTCCCGAGTTTACTGAACAGTTGACGCCACTGATCCAGGCTATGCTATCGTCGCATGAACCGTGTATATCCGAAGAAGGCGCGGAACAAGCGTTTGCTCGATGGCTGTTTTTCGACGTTCTCAAGGAACTCGCCGATACCTGTCGTTCCGGCTCTGAACCACAACGAACCGGCGTTGCGAAAATAGCCGGGCTGTTCGCGAAGGACGCGAAATATGCCGACAAGTGTTTCCCAGCTCTGGCTGCCATGTGCAATGATCCCGCCGACGAAATTCGACGGCTCGTTGCATTTGCTTTTCGTGACGAGCGACTTTTATTAGTCCCAAACGTCTCGAAGCTCTTGTTAGAGTTCATTGAATCAGAAGCATTCGCCGACGATCCAGATAGCCTGTGTGATTCGCTGTACGACTTTGTCGGATCACTAACACAGTTCAACGATGTCGCGATTGCTACGGTCAAAAAGGCAATCGACCTTCAACGTAATCCTTGCGAGAGGCCAAATCGCAGAACGGGGCTTTTAGATCTTCATTTAAACGGCGTGATTTTGAGGCTTTACGAACAGTCGAGTACGCCAGCATACGCCAAGATTCGAGATGAATGTCTAGATTCAATTGACGAAATGCTGATGCATCGGGGTATTCCTACGCGATCGTTGCTTGAAGAGCTCTCAAAATAGGGGCAATTGGGAAATACCCCTTGTGACTGAATCCTGGACTCTCCACATGATCCAGAAGGGATCAAAGACCTTAAGTCGAACGAATTGCTGTGATCCCTTCAGGATCAATTGCATTTACGTCAAAAGACCGGTGGTCGCGCTTCGCTTACCACCTGCTACTTTCTTTAACTGCTCCGCGGACAATCGCAGGTAGTCGTAGGTTTTGGTCGCGAGCCCAATCAAGCAAATCGAACTGGGCGGAGAAGCTAGTTCCAACGAGTTTTGTGGCTGCAGGAACGAACGTCACATCCTCGAATCGCACAGGTGTTCCAATGATCAGTTCGCCGTATCGAATGTCAAAAGGATGTAATGTCAAGCAGCTTCAGTCCAATAACAATTCGGTTACCCGTTATTTGTATCGCCACGAGAGAACAAAGGAAGTACTCCGTGTATGAATCCCATGGTGAGGAACATGAATATCAGTGATCCGATCGAGAAATGCAACGGATACGGAAATTTTGGGAAGAAGAACGGGACAGTCATCGTAATGAAACACACACCACGAATCAGAGCCACAAATCGTTCGGAGCGACTGTATTTGTAACCGGTAGCTTCGACTTTCGTTGCTGCGTCACGAAGGTTGTAGGCAGCCATCAACCAAAAAGTGATGATCCGATAAACGGCAGCAAGAACGATGCGCTGAATTGGATTGCGACCCAACCGAAGAAGATCAACGTCCCAATCATCACAGACACAATTAGCACGCCAAAGAATATCTCAAACATTAATGAAGTCGCGTCCGAGAGAGGGATTCTTCAGTCGGGTAACTAGTAGTTTTCCGGCGCGCCGCCGGCAAGCGCATTCTCAATGTACCCGATCTGGCAGGTCAAATGGGCAGGCAAGCAACTTGGAGGTGAAGCATGGCCCGGAGCCAAGTGAATACCCACGCTCCGGCGTGTCAAACCGGAGCGAGTTAAGGTAGTTGGAGAAAAATCGGCTCGAACTGTCAAACTCCGCACTCGCCGACGCTCTGGATCCGCATTTCGTCGCTGTGATTTCAACGGTTCCTTGTGAACAAAGTGTGTAACGCAAGGATCTCAACCGACCACGAGCTGAAATCGGCCGTAGCCATATAGGATGTAGTTGGCCCAGTCGGGTTCGTTCGCTGAGTGCATTGTGCGCGGCCCTGTCTCACGGCGGACTCTAGCTATAGCTAGTGTTTTTTCAGGATAGTACGTGGCTGAGCAAACGGAGTGAGGGAATCGTGAATTGCGGGCTACAAGTTCAGTTTACGGTAGATCGTTGCGATCTGTTGGATGAGAGAAGGGCGGTCAATAGGTTTAGTTGCGTAATCGTCGCACCCCGCACTAATGCATTTGGCTCGATCGCTATCCATCGCATGTGCTGTCAACGCGATGATGTGCCCGCCATAGCCCTTAGATCGCAATAGAGCTGTAGCGCCATATCCATCCAGAACGGGCATTTGCATGTCCATGAGAACGACATGGAATGGGTCGCCTGCTATCACGGCATCGAGGGTGGAGTCGACAGCCAATTGGCCGTTCTCCGCAATAGTGACCTTTGCCCCGGCCTTCTTGAGAATGAACGAAATCAGGTTTTGATTATCAGGGCCATCCTCGGCTAGCAAGATGTTGCATCCCGCTAAAACGGCTTTTGGTGATGCGGTTTGAACTGAGTTGGCTTCCGCGTTGACACCTTCGTTGCGGTAGTTGGAGACCTGATTCGGGTCAATCAACTTGGATGACTCAATAGAGCCTATACCTAAACAGGCGCGGAATCGAGTACCTTGTCCCGCACAGGATTCGACAATGAAAACATCTCCCCCCATCAAATTGGCAAGTCGTTTGCTTATCGTTAGACCAAGTCCAGTACCGCCAAATTGACGTGTCGTTGAGCTGTCCGCCTGTGTAAACGGCTTGAACAATCGACTTTGTTGCTCAGGAGTCATGCCCAGCCCTGTATCGACCACATCGAATTCGAGTCTTGGACGATCGCCACTGACGTACCGTGCAACGATGCGAACACCACCGAGCTCTGTGAACTTGATCGCGTTGCTCACCAGATTCAAAAGTATTTGCCGAACCCGAATTGGATCGGTAAGCACGTTCGAAGGAATGGCATTTTCAAATTCGCAGCCTAATGCGATCCCTTTTTCTGAGGACCGAACGCGCATCAGCGATAAGACCTCCTCAATGATTTGAAAGGGCGAATACGGTATGGCCTCGATTTCAATCTTTCCGGACTCGATTTTTGACAAATCTAAAATATCGTCGATGATCGAAAGTAAGTGAGAGCCGTTGCGTTGAATCGTTTGAATAGACGAAATCCGCTTCTCGGGCTCTTCTTGGAAGTTCCTCTCGTCTAAAAGAAGGTCCGTAAAACCCAGGATCGCGGTCATCGGTGTACGAATTTCATGGCTCATATTCGCTAGAAACTCGCTCTTGGCGCGGCTCGCATCTTCGGCGGCAGCTTTCGCCAGTCGCAACACGTCCTCCGCGTTTTTTCGCCGAATTCCCACCGCCAGGAGGTCCGCTGCCGATCGCAGTGTCTCAAGCGTGGCGGGTGGCAGAGGACGCCGAGCGAAAAGGCCCATGACGCCGACAATCGCCCCATCGACGATTAGTGGATAGCCGGCAAAAGCAACCATGCCTTCGCGTTTGGCCCAGGCTTGATCGCCGACTCGCGGGTCGCCGATAACTTGGTTCGTCAGGTGCGGCTTACGCTCTATCGCGATCATACCGATCTTGAATTTGCCAACCGGTACGCGACTGTGCGGGCCGTCGAGATGGGTATATAAACCTGCGCTCGCCTGAAGTTCCAGAACGTCCCCCGCTTCGGACAAAGTCCAAACGCGCGCGAAGGCTGCATCGAGATGCTCTACGAGGGCTGCGGCGCATGCCTGAAGCGTATGCTGCAACGTATTTCCCTCGGTGAGAGCCACACCAATTTTTGCTGTCAACTCCGCCAGTCGAACACGCTCAGCCAGGGCCTGTTCGGATCGTTTGCGGGCAGTAATGTCGACAATCGACGCCACAGCAAACAAACCTTCGTCGGTCTGAATAGGATTCAAACTAATTTCGATCGGAAACTCGCTGCCGTCCTTGCGGATTCCGACTAGCTCTCGAACAGAACCCATCGACCGAACTTCAGGCTTGGAAAAAAATTCCTCGCGCACCTGCGGAAGTTTGTCGCGAACCGAGTGCGGCACGAGAATCTCGATCGGCTGTCCCACCAGTTCTTGCCGATTGTAGCCAAAGAACTTTTCGATCTGACCATTCACAAGCGTGATTCGACCGTTGCGGCCGATCATCAATATGCCCGTCGCAGCCGCTTCCACCGCTAACCGGAATGGTTCGTCTGAATGTTGGTGGTCGAGGTTATGGCCCATGAGTGTTGCCGCCTAAGTGGAACTGAGTGCGACACAGTCGCGCCAAAACTTCAACATCTCTACGGTTTTTTACGGTTTTTGACAATACGGAACGCTCAGTTCTGCTGCCAATTTCCTCAGGATGTGATCGAGATCGGGAAGGCTACCATTTTCAGCAGGAATGATGTCACCAGCTTGCTGATTGAGCTTGGCTATGGGAATTGGCGTACGGAGGTAGCGCAGCCCTGCGCGGCTGTTTTTCGCGGAGTTCATGCGTCACGGTAGGGACGTCGGTTACCCGGCGGTGAAAATCGTTGCCTTGTGTTCCGATTCGACGCTCCGGCGTGTCAAACCGGAGCTAGTTCGAGGCGGGAACGAGCCTCGTAAAGGAAGAAGTCAAAAGGGACCTCGGCATATGGCCAGGACGATCGCAAGTGGAGTCGGTATCACGAAGGCATGTCGATATACTCATCGTTTACGTCGATCCGTGGCGACTGCAACCAATCCAGCAATGAGCATCCAAATTGCGGGGATTTGAAAAGCCTCAAGCATCGCGGCATGGATGGGTGGAGGTTTTCGTCCGTAGGTCGCAATGAACATCGTAAGCAACACAAAAACGGGAAGAGACCAGAAAAAGCCATTGCGAACTCCTCTGAAGAACCCGGATAGCTTCTTGGGCGATTCGTTGAATACGCCATGCGACGCATTTGGCTCATAAGGATTTGTTTCATCTTCCATGACGGTCCCAATATTCAGTGCATTTGGGTAAGGGCCAAAATCACCCGGTTGCCGCAAAGAGACTTTGATTTGGGGAAACGCCCGATAGGCGACTCGCGTGAATTTTTGTTTTGGCTTGAACTCAGTGGTAATCATCCATGTAGTAGTTGCCTCGTGTTATCGGGGTTCTGGACTTCAAGAGCATTGCCCTAACTTTTTTCATAGCCTCCAGTTCTTTGATGGCAAAATCTTTCGGATTTCTTTTCTCTTGATCGATGACCCAATCGACAACAAGCAATTGAATTTCATAAAGCGACTTGTTTCTGTTTTGTTCTAGCCATTTCGTGGCCTGTTTAGCATCAGCCAGAAAGACGCTAGGGTACGATGGTCGTTTTGGTTTCCCTCTTGGATCGTCATCTGTTTCGGGCCATATACCGTAGGGCTGAATTTGATCGTAGAGAATGACTTTGCACATCTTTCCGACCGTTGCATTGTCCATGTATCCATTTATTCCAACGGAATATGTTAATGAGTAGCGTTCGTCACCCCAGTTGTCGATTAGCGACTTAAACGCTGCAGGCCCCATAGCCTTGAGTTGACTCAAGGCGTTCAAAACTGGCTCTTGTTTCTTTCGATCATAACCGGTGGGGAACTTTAAATCCGGCCCACTCCGTTCTTTGGGGGTAGGATTGTCTGACGAAAGTGCATTGATCATTTTCGCGACGTCTACCGGGTTCACATCTTTGTCTTGCGCAGACCCAAGCGATCCGAAAAAGACGCAGACCATCATGAGAGGAAGGTTCGATCGCATTGCGAGTCTCCAATTGCCAGAGCTAGTAATTCTCCAGCGCGACGCCGGCATACATATTCTAAATGTACCCCACCTGCTGGTTGAATGTGCAGCCGAAATGCTCAGACGTAGATGTTTGGCCGGTTGCCGAGCAAACACCGACGCTCCGGCGTGTCAAACCGGAGCGGGTTGAGGTCAAAGCAGCAAGTGGCACCGCAGGATGGGCGAGATTCGACCATGCGGATGCTTTGCGCGGCAGCTACATTTCCGCATCATGTATCTCGCGCTGCAATGCCAGCGAAATTCGCGCGCATAGTACTGAGATCCAACCTGTCCAAAGGGGGGCGTCTATGTTTGTTTCTGTCGATTAATAGTCCATTTGGTTCTACCGACGCGCAAATGTACTTTTGGGCTGCCGTTGTCCCGTACTGTTTTGGCCTATTTTCATTTTCCGCGTACCAAACCAAACGTCCATTCCCACGAAAACCTTGTTGAACGCGGTCCATTGTCCTTCATTCTGGTCGTTCGACAGATTGAGCGTTACGAACGGCATGGGATATCCTATTTCGCTTGGCTTTGGAACCCTGGTATCTGCAGTTTCCTCGGACGACAGATCAGGTGGCCTCTTAAAGCTCATGTGGACAGACACATTCGCCACATGGTGGACAGTCCTCGCATTTTCAATCAACGTTTTTAAGCACTTCCGCAAGTTTCGAATGGACCTTCAAGTCAACAATGCTTGCAAGCATATTGCTTACATCGTGGTGGCGACAATTCCCATCAGAACTTGATTCGACTCTGCCGTGATTCCATCAAAAGTATTCGAATATGGAACACAACTATACCGATTGCGTACAACCCAACTTACAACCAATGTTAAACTGGATGCAAACGAAAGGTCAATAAAATGCTAGAGCAGGTTCAGCTTCCCGATTCGATGTCGTGGGTCTCACTGGAATTTCAGAAGGCCGCTTGTGATCCGATGTTTCGGAAACGTCGGTACAAGAAGACGGGGACAACGATTTGGCAATGCGCATCACTTCGGTCTGAAAACGAATGTCAATTGTTGGGAAAAGTTAATGTGGACGGAAAGGACTCGATATTTGCATTTCAGTTGCAAGCATGGCTGAGTTGCGACTTGAGTGGTAATACAAAGGCAAGGAAAAATCAGCTAGTGTTTGCTGTATCGGAGGATGGCGATCTTCTGGTTCTCGACGAAACAGACAAAGTTTGGATGTTCGATCACGAAACTCGATCTCTTTCGCTGGCTGAACCGAGTTTTGCGACATGGCTTGAAGTCTCTGATAATTGTTTCTCGGGAGTGGAATCCAAATCGCCAGTTCCAATAGGCTTGTTGGGTACCTGGAAAGCTATGTCATCGCCGACGCTGTCTTCCAAAGTAATTGACCGTTTTCCTTTAATCTGTATCGCACTGCCATCGAGGTGGAGAGAGACTTGGAAGGATGCTGTTGGTGAAAGAGTGGTAGATGGATTGGTCTCAATTGCTGAGAAATCACCCACAATTCTAAACGTTTCGATAAGGGACACTTTTATGACATTTACCTGGGAATTGATTTCCAATGAACAACTCCTCCTGATAGGGCCCGATTCTAACTGTCAAGTGTTTTACAAGAAACAGGCATAATTGCGGAGGACCTCGCGGTGCAAAAACTCCGCCAAATGTTTCGACCGTGATTTGCAGGGGAAGTTTTGCGGCCGAATTTGCACTCCCAAGTCGCTCCGGTCACCCAAACCGGAGCGAGTTCGCGCTCAGCCTGCGGCTCCCCACATCTGCCGCTGAATCTGCCCTCAGGCACCACCTGACCGACGTGTATTGTGATCTGCTGCAACGTGTTGGGTGTGGCCGCAATGGTGCCGGATCCCCCGGAGCATCCGTCGGAGATTGAGGCTCAAAAATGTCGGGTTTTAATAGCCTGACATCGACGGCGAGTATCCATCGATCAACATTGGAGCTCGCCGGCCTCCAGCCAAACCACCTGGCTAGCCTGCGGGGCCACAATTGGCGGTTCATCTCTTGGAAGCAAGCTTGAGTCTGAGTCGGAACAAACTGAGGTGAATTCACCGGAACCGCCAACTCGCGCCGACTACTGTAGATGTATACAACTTCGAAATCAAATCGACGGGAGGTCGAGCACGACGCATACAGAGTGTTCTTTGGCGGAATCGGATTAGCAAGGAGGTTCCAGCCATTGGCATGGAGACCAAAAATGTCCAAGTCGCTGGAATCTGCCGTTGCTGGTTACCTTAAGGCCCGCTCCCTTTCGCCTGCCACCGGAGTCGAATATCAATCGACGTTGAGTAAATGGAAAGAATGGAACAAGGAAGTTCCAATTGAGAGCATGGGGAGATCGGAGGTTCGAGAGTTTCTTGACTGGGTTTTTGATCGTGCGACCGAGAGCAAAGGCGGAAATCCCGGGCGCACTGCAAACAAGTGCCGTGAGCATTTGAGAGCAGTGTTGTCTTGGGCTTGGGAGCAAGAGCTCATTGATACGCTTCCGAAATTTCCGCAGACAAAGAAGCAGCGTGACGTCGCAGGTAGACATTACCTTACCAAAGCGGAGCTCAACGCACTCTACTTCGCAACCTATCAGATGCCTCTACCACGCGGTTGCCATCTACAGCTCGATATTGGTCGCTATTGGCGAGCTGCATTGGTCTTATTCTTCAACTACGGACTGGATACTGGCACCATTTGGAAATGGAAACCAATTCATCAGCCGATTTTGTGGAGAAACGTCTCTTGGTCTCCTGCTTGTCCTGACGGGCGAGGAAAGAAGAGTTCGAGGTGGGGCTGGATTACCTATCGCCGAGTTAAGACCAGCAAAGTCTTTATTCGCCCTATGAACCGAGTTGTTCATTCGCACTTGAGAAATCTTCATTACGAAGGTTGTCAGCCAGACACACCCGTTTTTGGAGGTGGTTCCTCCAGACCGAATGCAGTATTTAGCGATTTGTGCCGACTTGCAAAAATTGCCCCGAAACACGATATCGAAACGGGCGAGGAGCACGCATGGCTCTTGAAGGACCTTCGCAAGACATGTGCAACCTACTATGACCAGCACCTCCCTGAATCTGCGATTGAGATACTCGGACACTCGGTACGGGGTGTTACGTACCGACATTACGCCCATCGCGATCCGCTTGCCTTTCGAGCCATCACTACAATTCCGCACCCAACTGCGTTTTTGTCGTTGATCAAAGGGCATGATGGCGAATGCCCTTGCTGCCGAAGACAGTTTTGACGGGGGAACCTACTTGGGTCACCGGAGTGTTTCGCCATGCCGTGACGACTGGAAATGGCAGCATTGCAACATGAACCGACAGCGCCCTCAATGCGGATTTCTTCAAGGCTCTTTCTTCTCCCGTGACGGCAGCTGGTGACGCTACGAAAAAGTCCAAATGCAGCCGGCCATCATCGGAACTGCCAAAGCAAAAAAATCGGCGGCCAACGCATAAATACGCTGGCCGCCGCCAAAAGGCTGAAAGCCTCGAATTTGCTCATAGTAAGCGATGTCAGACCGGATGGTCAGACAGCCAATAACATATACAGGGATGTACCGGGTATAGGCCGTGCCGTGCTGACTCCGGTAGGACCGGTTCCCGCATATGGCCTTACCCCGTTACCAAGCCTCCCATGGGATGTAGAGGTTTTCCTCCGACCCATTTGGCGATGACCGCTCGTTGAGAGTAGTCGACCAAATGTGTTGGGTCTCCCATGTGTTGGTTTGATTGCCCCCTGCGGTTCGCCATTTGTCGAGGATACGCGTTTTCGCGTGCTCCTCGACTTCCGATCCACCGCAGATGGTGCTAAGGGTTTGGTTGCAGTACTCCCGTCCAGCGGTTGCGTATATGTGACCCTTCGAGCTTACGTACGCGTTAAGGAACTCTAGTGTGCTACCCAATGGGTTGGGGTGGACTGCTAGACTCCTGATCAACTCTTGGACTTTTTGGACTCTACCGGGCTCTATTTCGAACCTTGGTCTTGTCCCGATTACGGTTAGGGCGTTGCCCAGCAATACGCTGGTGTCTCCGGTCCGGAGATTCCCAGCGGAATTGCTGGGTGCCCATGGGCCGTAATCTAGGCCTTTTAAATTGATTGCGCTTTGGTGAAACTGGATGGAATCACTTAGCAACCGTTCCTGTGTGGTGATGTAGACGATGTTGTCTACGTACACTAGCGGGGTCAGGACTCCCGAACTTTCGGACAGATCGGGATTCTGCTGAAAGCACGACTCCAATGTTACCGCAAATAAAATCGGCGAAAACGGATTTCCTTGGGGGAGCCCAGTTATTTCTCCGGCAGCGTCTGTTGGGGTAAAAATCCGTTGGAGCATTTCGACAACCTCGTCCTGAAAGCCCATTTGGCTTAGAACCTCAGTTACTGCCGACAATCGAACATTGTCGAAAGCTCTGACGACATCCATTTCACGTACATAAATTGGGGAATCTTGCGGTGTACTGGCTACAAACTTCACAATTTCGGCCAGCAATGTGTGTACCCCGCGATTCGGCAGCGAACCATGGAAGTTTGGGCCAATGTGCGGAGCCACTGCAGCAGTCAGGTAGTTTGCCGCAGCTCCGTAGACTATCCGTTCGGCTATTGTCGAAAGCATCAGTGTTCGCGTTCGCCCGTCCAGTCGCGGTATATCAACCGTACGCAGTGGATTCGGCAAAAACTCTCCACTGTGAATTTCGCCTATGACATCTTTACAGAGCCTCGCTACATCCGCACGCTTGAGGTGGCGGAGCTGGATACCATCGACGCCGGCAGCATTCCCGATTCGGTTTTTCCGTCCGTCGAACCAGCTCACTGTCCGATTGGTATCGAACAAATGCCGTACTGTGATTTCTGGGATGGGTATTGGCGGTTCCGGAATACCCGTCTGACCACTTTGCAAACGAGACAACCGCCTAGGCCGCGAGTCTCGCATCCCTGAAGAACCCTGGCTCTGGTATACATCTTGAAAACGATATCTAGACACTTAGCTCTCCTGGTTGAATGTCGCGTATTAGGAGTTTCCGAGCCAGCTCCATCGTGTGTTGGGCCGCATCACCACCACCAACTGGTAGATACCCAGTTTCCCGGTACTCGCGTTTTCGGTCGATATTCCATTTCGCAACGGTTTGTACAAATTCTTGGTGTCTTCCGACCTGGTCATGCGGATGGTCCTGCAGGTCTACAATCCGAATCGCTGCGTCAGGTGTAGCTCTCGGGGCTAGGTGTCGATAAAGATCGATCGTCGCCCCTCTCGAGCCTGCCCACACGACCGTGGTGTTACCGTTGACGTCGACTTGCGATAACTGGTTCGATGTGAGCACGACCCGATTGCTGAGCAGACCGCTGCCGCAGAGGCTCTCAATCGAGCTGTATTCAGGAAATAGTCGGCAAAACGCGTCAACTGACCGCTGCCGGGCGAACACCAGTGTTATGCGGGTATTAGCATCTCGAAACCGTCGTTGATTCAACGTCGCCCCGATCGCTCTCAGTCGCCGATTTTCGCAATCCAGTACATCAACAAAGTCCACTTCGGTCGTCAGACGTAAGTCTCCGCCTACATTCCAGTTCAAATTGGCAAACTCAATCCGAGGCGGCGGGAGTATTGACCCGTTGTCGGCCAAAATGCCGCGAGCAAATCCTGCGTACTCGTAGAGCTCAGCCTGCCACTTAGGATCATACAAAACGTGCTTTCCGAGACAGACAAATACCCGAGTGCCCTGCCGAGCTCTTTGCAGGTAATTGAGGAGGACCTCGCGCGGCAATAATCGCTCATCAGCCATGAAAATCGCGTCAAAGGTCCAGCTAGCCGCAAACCCACTGTTATTTGTGAGAGAATGCGGTGTACCGATCACTATTCGCGGTAGTCCGTCCCAATTGTCAATGACATTTTCGTGGATCGTATTGAAGGCCACAAAAACCGACGATCCATCCGAGTGACGTTGAATAGTGTTCTTCAGCCGCCAGCAAGTTTCTCGCGTGGCGACCAAAATCCCAATGCGAGCCGTTGGAAACTGGCAGGCCACCTTACCAATCAACTGCGAAAGTTGCCCCAGACTAGAAACTTCGATTGCAGCATGCTGGTGACTGCATAAGAATTCGTGCGACTGTCGCGTTAGAAAAGAGCCTACCTCATCTGCACCCACTGCTGGAGCCTCCTGAGCCAGATTGTCCATAGACCGTACTACCTCCACGGCAATCGCACGTTAATTTCCGAATGGTCCAATGATTGCAGTAGGAGGCTGGGCGGGTACCCCACGTTCGGGTAGCCGTTTCAGGAGTCTTTTTTGCATCGGATGTGCGGTATGGCCAATGCGTTTGTTACCCAAA
>JANPHB010000022.1:0-1897 GCA_031424235.1 Pirellula sp. | reverse complement strand
TGGGTCGCCGGCTTTAGAGTGCGCTCTCGCCAACGCCCATCCGCAGAGTCGAGCGTAGTCTGCTAATTCAGGTTGGGAAAATTTGGTAACATCGACGGACATCTTCATGTCACGCAATTGTCGAACGTAATAGTGACGGCCTTCTGAATCAACCGTCCAACCTAAGAAAATGTCGCTTGCTGCTTGCAAAAGTCGTTGCCCACATACAATTCGCTCTCCGTGGGTTGAGCGTGGAACCTGCCCAACGTAAGGAGCTAAGACACTCGCTCTCGCTTCTTTCATCTGAAGTAGAAGCGGTGAATTGTCAGCATCCTCTAACAAGACGAGGCCGCAACGAAGCCCGATGCTCCCTACGCCTACAACCTTATAAGCGGCATCGGATAGCTTGTAGAAATCCAACAAAAAACGGCGGTCACTCGTAAGCGAATTGCGATACCCCGAAAGGAGTCGTCCGACTTCACCGAAGTATCCATCGCTCTGCGGCGAATGATAGATTAACGGTGGTTGGTCAACTATTTTTAGTTCATTGCCAACACGAACGGCCAATTTCGGCAATAGAGTTTCCATCGTATGCTGTCGAGCTTTGTCGAACATTTTTTTTAAACGCATAGTCGTATCTGGTTCGACAAAATGGCTCGCTATGGCAGTTGAATCCAGCTTGTGGTAACACCTTGCCAGCGGTGAATACGCATTGTAAATGGCAAGTTGATCACGATACTCACGAGCTACCGTTGTCGCGAGAGCTTTGCTGAGTTGCTTCGGTGCCCCGATAACAGAGGCCGCCAATGCAAAGCTGACAGCCAATCGCTTTAAATCCCATTCCCAAGGTGCAGCCATTGTCTCGTCAAAATCATTCACGTCGAAAATAATATTTCGCTCGGGTGTTCCAAACCAGCCGAAGTTCTGCAAATGCCAGTCTCCGCAACTCTGCACGGTCATTTTACTAGACGCCATGTGACCAAGATCGTAAGCCATCGAAATCGCCATGCCACGAAAATACGCCAATGAAGACGCCAGCATGCGGCCGTGTCGAATAGGCACGAGCGTTGCTAATCGATCCTCATTTGATTTCCTCAGCAAGTCTACGACGCTAGGACGATTTGAATCGGGAGACCAGTGTGCATGTTCCGATCTCGGAAGAACCTGGCGATACGATCGACCTTGTTCTGTCCGCTGTTCTCGGGTACTGCGAGAAGATGGAGGCAAATCGTCAGTCATTGGACTCTTTTGTTTCTGATCCCACAGCAGGAAAAGTTACAACTCGATTTGCTTCGGTAACTCCCGTTTCAGGCTTTGCGTCACTTGAATACAGAGGGCTCTCGTGGGCGATAGTCCAACGTATGATGCGCCATTCAATCCATCGTCCTCCGATCAGTAAAAACCAAGCAATTGCAAACACCGTGATCGCCAATAGAAACTGACCTGCCCCGCAAATTACGCCGACAATCGCGCTGATCCAAATCGTTGCCGCAGTGGTCAGGCCATGAACTTCATCTTTGCCTTGCGCGTGCATAATTACACCAGCCCCAAGGAATCCAATGCCAGTTAGGACCCCTTGAACGGCACGCAGCAGTCCGTCTCCAGTAGAATGATCGAACGTGATGCTAGCCATAATAACACCGCAAGCACCGAGAGCGACCATTGCCAAGACGCGTAGTCCTGCAGGCTTACGGTGAAGATCTCGATCAATTCCAAGCACCGCGCCAAGTAAAGTTGACAGCCCGAGTCGGAAAATCATCTCGTGAATCTGATCTATGTCAGAAGGGTTCATTGGGTATTCCTATCCGATGGTCACGGTGGACGAACTAGGAATTCTCCGGCGCGGCGCCGATAGTAATTTTCTAAATGTACCCTATCTGCCTAGTTGAATGGGCCGGCGAGCTACTTGGACGTGAAT